>CAVJWU010000066.1:0-2005 GCA_963653535.1 Azospirillum sp. CAG:239 | reverse complement strand
ATTTACGCTGTTCCCAAGCTTCAGTGAATCCTTTGAATCTAATTTGAGGTTTTAATACGTTTTCGCCCATATTATTCGCCTCCAAGAAGTTTCATAAGTTCTTTTAAGCCTAAAGTATCATCTTGGTTTGCATCTAAGTCATCTAACATTGAAATTAAGTCTTTTTCAGTGTTTTTAATATCATTATCAATATCAATCAATGTAGTCTCATACTTTTTAGCTAAGTTATTTACAGCCTTAGTTAATGAATCAATGATAGATTTAGGTAAATCACTAATCTTATCTAGTAATGGTGAGATCCATTTCTTAGATAATAATGCTAATGATTGTTCTTTCGACATTGTTTCAATTGTTTCTTTGGTTTTAAAATGTAGTTTAGCCTCTTTTTCCTTAACGATCTTTTTTAGTTCTTTTTCTTCAGCAATAAGAGCATTAGCTCGATTAACTATGTATTCATATGTACCTTCAGCAAAACTTACTTGAGACTTAAGTGTAGCAATGTACTTGTTTATTTCAGTTTTCCCATAAATTCCATTTTTATTTGTAGACATGCTCTCCCATGATATTTCAGTATGCTCATTGGCGAAAGACAACTTATCTTTTGCTTTAGATAATGCAAGATACTGTTCTAAAACCTCTGTTTCAGGAGTTGAAATATCAGCAAATACCTCTTTATTAGCATTCGCGACTTCTTTAGCCACAAAAAAAGTATTCTCATCATCTAATAGATTTTGTTTATCATCTTCTGTAAGAGCATCCATCAGTTCTTCATATTCTGATGTTATTTCGCTCATTCTGTTTTCATCTACACCTAAATCTTTGACATCATCACTCAACAATTGACTTTGCACTAGCTCAAATGGAATAACATGTCCTTTCCAACCATCTTGAACTTCGTATTCTTTGTTATCTTTTTTCTTTGTAACCATAACAGGATCAACTTTATTTAGAGAAGAAAGACCTTCAGTTTGAATAATTTCAAGGTCAGTAGAAATAGTTTTCCAGGCTTCAGCTAATAATTCATAAGCAGTATATTTATCTACTAAAGCAGTATCCTTCAATCTATTGAAAATCTCATCAGATATGATTTCTTCTACCTGAGGTATATTTAAAGCACAGCATTGATCGATTAATAAACCTTCAAGATATGAACCAAAATCAGAGAATTTATCTTTATATGAGTCTTCAAATGTTTCTACATCTTTGTTCTTAGCAATTGTTTCTTTTATATCTCCGACAGCTAATTTAGAGTAGTTATCTTTGATTGGTGTAAATAATTCGCCTTTTAAAGATGGGAATGCATTCCAATAATCATTAAGTTCGTTGATTTCAGAATTTGGAATCCCACCTAGCATTGTTGAACAAATATCATATGATTCAGCCTTTTCACTAGAATCAACATATCTAGGAATGTTTAGGTTATAGTCGTTATTTCTAATTTCATCTTTTGAAGCAACACGAGAATATTTATCAATAGAAATTCTATTGATATATGTATCAACTATTTTCTTGATATCACATGCTCTTAACTTATTATTTTTACCTTCTTTTACAAAGCCTTTAGAAGCATCAATAATTAAAACATCGCTGTTATTTCTTTTCTTCTTAAGAACCATAATGATAGTTGGAATACCTGTTCCAAAGAAAATATTAGCTGGTAAGCCTATAATAGCGTCGATATTATCGTTTTCAATTAAGTTCTTACGTATTTCACCCTCTTCACCGCCACGGAAAAGAACACCATGTGGAAGAACAATGGTCATAATACCATCGTCTTTTAAGTGGTAAAGGTCATGTAATAAGAATGCGTAATCAGCTTTCGATTTAGGAGCAATACCATAATTAGAGAATCTTGCATCCTCATGTGGTTCCCATTTTTGAGAATACGGAGGATTTGAAACTACAGCATCAACATATAACGCTTCATAAGTGTTTTCCTTATCGCCCTCATCAAAATATGGCCAGTCATCAGCTAAAGTATCTCCACATCTAGCAACAATGTTAT
>CAVJWU010000065.1:0-2122 GCA_963653535.1 Azospirillum sp. CAG:239 | reverse complement strand
ATATAATTTTTTTAATTATAAGCTTTTTAACAACTTATGTTTTTACCGAGGTGAGAATTATGAATCGTGAATATTTTGATTTAATTGATAATTATAAAAAAGATATAACGTTAAATAATTCTATTAGAATTTATATTTTGAATCATCTTTATGTTGAAAATGATATTATTTCCTATATTGAATTATTTGAAAAAACCGCGAATGAGATTCAAGATGATGTTGGTATTGCTTTAGCTAATGCGATGTATTTTTGGGTGTATCATAGTAATAATATTGAATTAGCCCATGATTATAATAAAAAAGCATTGGACTTATATCGTAAAATTGACGATTATCAAAATAAAACAGGTTATTTATCGGCATTAAATAATGAGATTATTTATAACAATTACTGCGGTATTTTTCATAAATCATATGAATTAGTCAATGAAGGTATGACTGTCGCAGAACTTAATAAGAGTATCAATTATTATTTTGCTTTCTCAGTTAATTGCTTCTATTTATTAGTTGATATTTGTTTATTTGATAAAGCATATGAAATTTTAAATAAATTAGAATCTAATGATGTAACATTTACTCCTTCAAATGTCGCGATTATGAAAACATTACTTGTGAAAGTAAATTATAATTTAGGTAAATATGATGAATGTGTAAGAATTGCTTTTGAGTTAAAAGAATATAACGATGAGCATGGTATTTTAGAAGAATATATTATTCATTCTTATATTCTCGAAGGATTAATTAAAATAAATGATCCTCGTGCGAATAGTTATGTCGATCTTATTTTAAAAGATCTTAGTGAAAATACTTCAATTACAGACAAGATTGATATTAATGAAGCATATCTTGCTTTAGCCCGTTATTATAAAGCTAAAGGTGATAAAGAAAATGCTTTTAAATGGTATAAAGAAGTTTATCTACGTTACAAGAATCTTTTAGGATGTAAATTGAATGCGTTAAATGAAGCACTTGATGTATTTAAAGATCAAGATAATGATCTTTATGTTAAAGCGTTAGTCGATAAAGAAAAACATCTAGAAGAAATAAATAGAACTTTAATTGTTGTATCTAACCAAGATAAAAAGATATATGATGCATTCGCGGATTTTCGTTATAAATTCTTATATCAAAAGATGAAGAAATTAACATCTTTTATTAAAGAATTAAATAATATTAATGATGTAAATTATATTGATAAAGTAAATGAACTTATCGTTTTATCCTTAAAAGATATTCTAAAAGCAAAATTTGTTGAAGTACATATCGAAGATAATGACTTTGTATATAAAGGTTTAGATTTTTCTTCTATTGAAGGTTTTAAAATTTATGAAAATGATGATTTACCACTTGAATTAAAGAAAGTTTGTACTTATCTTACATGTATTAAAATTCATGATGTAAATGAAACTGCATATTTATATATCGTCATAGGTTTACCTATTATGGGAACGCTTGAGAAAAAAGAAAATGATTATATGATTTCGTTAATTAAAGAAGTTTTAACCCCAGTTTTATTACAAATTGAACGTTATAAACAAGCTTTAAATAATTATTCTCATGACCAATTAACAACTTTATATAATCGTTATGGCTTAAGTTATATTCTTCAAGAAAATTTTAAAAAGAGTTCATCTTTATATTTATTAATGATTGATATTGATAATTTTAAGAAAATTAATGATGCTTATGGTCATGATGAAGGTGATAAGGTCTTAAAAGCTGTCGCAGATACTCTTTCATTTTGTTTAGGTAAAGGGAATGTATCTCGAATTGGAGGCGAAGAATTTATTGGATTAGTCGATGCTTCTAATTCTTCGATAACTTTTATTCTTGATTCTTTAATGAATAAGATTAGAAATATTAAAGTTCACGACCAAAATGTTACAATTTCTATCGGCGCGAGTATTATGACTTCAATAGATGAATTTAATGAAGCTAAAATTGATGCGGATAAAAAATTATATATTGCAAAACAAAATGGTAAGAATCATTATGTTCTTTAATTTATAATACTTGAGTAATAAAGATAATTGATTGTGTTTTAAAATAAAAAATAAGACTATAAAAATGAAGTGAACCCCAAAAGTTGGACCGAGGTTCTAAAATTTATTAAATCATAAAC
>CAVJWU010000064.1:0-2173 GCA_963653535.1 Azospirillum sp. CAG:239 | reverse complement strand
CGGGACTTTCGCAGTTTTAACAATAGAAATAAAATAAATTAGGAAACTTTATATCAAAGATATAAGGTTATTTTTTTATTTGTCAAATTTTTACTATTTTTATGTTGCCAATTTCTTACAATTGTGTTATAATTGCATTATGAAATATCACATTAACAAAGTCACATCTAAAAAAGGTACTATCACTTATTATTTAGCTACTGCTGTTAGAAATGGTTCTAGAGTTTCTAAAAAGAATATTCTTTCTTTAGGTACTCACGATTCTTTAATTGCTCAAGGTCATTCTGATGTTAAACAGTATCTTCAATCTATTCTTGATGAATATAATAAAAATATTAATGATACTATTACTTTAACTTTAAATCCTAATAAACAAATTTTAAAAGATACTACTGGTTCTATTGAAGCTGGTTCTTTATTTATCAAAAGAATCTTTGATGATATTAAACTTAATGATACTTTTGATAAAATCGCCAAGAATTATCAATTTCAATATTCTTTAAGCGATACTATTCTTTTTCATATTGCTAATCGTATTATTCATCCAGATTCTAAAATTGCCATGTTTAACCATGCTAAAGAACATTCTTTACTTAATGTTGATTTTAGTAAAGATAGTATTTATCGTGCTATGGATATTCTTCTTGAAAACAAAAGTAAAGTTCTTAAAGCTTGTTATGATAATGTTCCTTATAAACTAAAAAGAAATCGTAGAATTCTTTATTACGATTGTACTAATACTTATTTTGAATCTGAGGTTGAAGATGGTTTACGTGCCAGAGGTAAAGGTAAAAGAAATGAGACTGAACCTCTAGTTTCTGTTGGTTTAGTTATGGATGGCTCTGGTATTCCTCTTTCTTATTCTGTCTTTGAAGGTAATAAAAACGAACAAAAAACTTTAATTCCTCTTGAAAACGAAATTATTGACGAATTTAGATCTTCTAAATTTGTTATGATTACTGATGCTGGGTTATCTTCTAGAGAAAATCGTTGTTTTAATGGTATTGCTAATAGAAAATTCATTACTACTTTGCCTGTTAGAAAAATGTCTAAAGATAAATTAAATCAATTTATTTTTGATAATAAAAAAGAATGGGAATCTCCTAATGATAAATTAAATTCTCCTAAAGCTATTAATGATGCTTATGATTATTTAAAAGACCAACTTACCATTGCTGTTAATGATAATAACACTGATTTAATTAATAAAATTAATATTGAAATTCAAAGCATTCTTAATCTTATTATTTATCGTAGATATCCTGTTAAAGTTGATAAAAAGCCTATTAAATATCTTGATAATAAAAAAGATAAAAACAATCCAGATAAATGTTATATTGAAGAAGATTATTTAATTTCTTATTCTTTAAAATATGCTTTAAGACAAAAAAAGCAAAGAGATAAACTTATTGAAAAAGCTAAAAAATTATTAGAAAAGCCTTCCAGATTAAAATCTCATGGTATTAATGATCCTAAACAATATATTATTAAAACTGAATTTAAAAAAGATGATGGTGAAATTATTACTGATTCGGTTTATGAAATTAGCAATGATTTAATTGCTTCTCAGGAAGCTCTTGATGGTTTCTATTGTGTTTCTACAAATCTTACTGATGATGACAATCAAACTATTATTGATGCCATGAAATATCGTTGGTTTATTGAAGATTCTTTTAGAATTATGAAGCAAGAATTTAATTTTCATCCTGTTAATCATTCTAAAGATAATAGAATCACTTCTCATTTTACTTTGTGTTTTCTTACCTTATTGATTTATCGATACATTCAAAAAATGTGTCATGATTCTAATTTTGATTCTTTAAAATATATTTCAGATGAAAAACTTATTTCAATAATTAGAAATTATAATCTCACTATAATTAAAAAAGATTATTATGTTCCTGCTTTTAAACTTTCTCCTGAAATATTAGACTTAGAAAATTTATTTAATATCTTTCTTTCTAGAGAAATTATGACTCCTGCGATTGTTAACAAAGAAATCAAAAAAACTTTAAGAAAATAATTTAACTATTAAAAATTGGCTACATTTTTCGTAGTCATTTTTGTTTGAAAAAAAGCCGTTTTTATCATTAATTCTTTTGATTTTACGGCTTTTTGTATCTTTTTGGAAACTTTTTCCTTTTTCTTTATTGTTCAAACTGCGAAAGTTGAG
>CAVJWU010000063.1:0-2173 GCA_963653535.1 Azospirillum sp. CAG:239 | reverse complement strand
TTTTGTTTATATAAGACTTTTTTGCAAGATTTAACGATTTTATTCTCGTAACCTATCGACTATTCTCGTAAAAACATATCAAAATTACGAGAAACAACAAAATATTGAGAGAAAGCATTTACCAATCGGTGAGTGCTTTTTTTATGCAAAAAGCAGGAGGAGTTATGGGATTACATGTTTAAGCTAGATGATCATTAGCCTTACGAGAAAATGGTACTAGTGGATACCTAACTACTAATAAAAAAGTTAAAGAAAGCAAAACTAATGCATAGATTAATGATGAAGTGGTTACGCTACTTAAGTAGCCAAAGGAACCAGAGAATTCAGTTGCTTCTGTTAAGCTGGTGTCGCTATAGCCTGTTACTAGCATCCAAGTTTGATTTTTAAATGAAATAAGTAAGATATATGAAGAAATTTAATACGTTAAATGAATATCAATAATTATTCTACATTCTTAGATTCACTAATAAAGTACTTAACTGAACCATTAGTTAATTCTTTTAGAACTTGTTTAGCAATAGAACTATCTTCTTTAGTTTCGCAATAGATATTAAAGATTGAATATTTACCTATATTTTCAATATAACTATGTTTTACTTGTTTATCATTTAATTCATTATGAATTGCATTTGTATATTCACTTAATACGCTTGCTTCAATCTTCCATAATTTATCTTTTCTTAAATGATCCATGATCGTCATACCAACATAAGTACCAATTAAGTTACTAATAAATGTAACAACTACTTTAATAACTAAATCCCAGGTACTACCATAGCCAAAATTCGAAGTCATAAAGATAACGACTACAGTATAAAAAGCATAATAAACTGAATTTGCAATAGTCGCGGATATCTTATTACCCTTAATTTGAATAACAGTCTTAATAGTTGATAAAATAACGTTAAATAATTGTAAGATAGCAAAAATAAGTATATTAATCATAAAATCTTCCTTTCTTAATTATTAAAAAGGAGGCAAGTGCCTCCTAGTTATTTTAATAATTCCTTAACTACTTCAATAAGTTCAGGTTCTTTTGCATTCTTAAAGAAATAATCTTTAAAGGATGGTCGATCAAGTGCACCTAAAACTAAATCTCTATCAAGTTCTAATAATGATTCTTTTAGAGGTTTAAAAGTAGCTTCTTTAACTGTATCAAGAATCTTTTTATTTCTTTGTTCTGGTTCTCTTCTTTCACTAGGATAGCCTTGACCTTTTTCACCTTTAAATAATTGTTGAAAACAATATTCAAGGTTTAATTCAGCGCCCCAACCAAAGCCTTTTGCAAAAGGAAAACTCGCTGCATTACCATCATTTATTTGAGCGAACATATATGCGTCTGATGGATCAACAATAAGTCCACAGTTGACGTGAGGGAAAGCATTACAAGCAAGCATTGCTCCACTTCCTGTTCCACATCCAGTGATAACAAAATCACATGCACCGCTATTAAGTAATAAAGCAGTTAAAATACCATTTTGAACATAAGTAAGTGATTTATCTTCACTATTAAACATACCAATGTTATATACTTCGTGTCCTTTAGGTTCACAAACCTTCTTTAATGTCTTAAATACTAATTCATTTTTACTAGCTTGTGAATTTTCATTTATTAATACAATCTTCATATTATTTTCTCCTAACTACAAAAATTATAAATAAATGTTTACTTCTTATCAATGAGAAAATAAAAAGTGCTCTCGCCTCTAGTCTTCATTATCTTCATCATCTTCGTTAGAAAGAGATTCTTCCTCTTCTTCATCTTCATTAACGCCGTCTTCTTCACCAGTAGAAAGAACATCATATTCAAAAGATTCTACTTCATTAGGACATTCAGTTTCGATATATTCTCTAATACGTGTAACTAAATCTCCTCTATCACAATATAAATCAGTAATTAATTTAGTAGGAAGTTTAACATCTTTTTTTCCAGTTAATGAACTTATTTCATAATGAGTTCCACATTCTAAACAATCCCAAGAATCTTCTTTAAGAGAAAAGCCAACTTGTTCAGATAAATTAGCCCCACAAGTAGAACAATAATATTCAACACTTTCTAAAGTAGGTGCACCGAACTTAATATTATATATACTAACGTTAAATCTCATAATTTACCTCCAAGAACTATACACATATATTATATTATTTAAGAAGAAATTTTAATAAGATTTTT
>CAVJWU010000062.1:0-2199 GCA_963653535.1 Azospirillum sp. CAG:239 | reverse complement strand
CTATATCCTCATTAAAACCATTTTTACTAAAGAAAGCATATTTGTGACAATTTAACCCAGTGTTTTTAACTTGTTCTATTTCTTTATATATTGTTTGATTATTTAGTGGTTTATTTTGATTCATAATAAACACCTAGTGCATCTTTAGTTTCAAGACAGCATTTAATTAATTCGCTTTTTCCAATTTTTTCTATTCCAACATACTCCATTTTTATTCGATTCCTTTCGATTCGATTTCATTCGAATAAAAATATAAAGTCAAATATTATGAGTTTTAAATCGTTTTAATTTATATTAAATAATTTAATTTATAAGATTTTTTATATAATTGAGAATGTAAAAGGGGAGACAAATGAAAAAAATAATTAAAGTATTGTTATGTATTACATTATTACTATGTACCGCTTGTTCAAAGAGTGAAAGTAATAATAGTGAAGATGACACCGCAAAAGAAGAACCATTATATTATTCTGAAGATATTAGAATAGTTACTAAGGATTTGGATGATGTATCTGAGTTAGCTAATAAAGTATTGGCTGTTCAAGATTCTTTTGATAAAGAATATTCAGATTATGTCATTGAACAATTAAAAAATGAAGGTGTAGAACTAAAAGATGAAAATCTATTTTGGTTTTCAACATATGCTGAAATTAAACCAAATATTGATGAAGGAACTATTGATGCTTGGGTAGTTGTAGGTAATAGAGAAGATTCAATTTCAGATTATCGTAGCGATTATAAACCAAGTGATTATAAGACAATCGCTACCTATAACATTCCTTATTATGAAGAAAAAACCGTTGATACAAGTGGTTTAGTAAGTAGTTTATATAATGAACCATTTATGGTAATGCTTAATGGTTTAGATGGTTATGGTGAGAATTCTCAACATGAATGGAATTTATATCGTAACGATGTTAACCATTTGTTAGTAGTGAATCCTGAAAAGAAACATATTCTAATTATATCTGTTCCAAGAGACTCATTTATTCTAAATCAAGTTACTGGTTACTATGATAAGTTCACTCATTTCTGTCAAAATGGACCTGATAATCCAGCTAATTCATTAGGAGCTTTACTTGATGTAGATATTCCTTATTACTGTATGACTTCATTTACTTGGTTTGTATACGGAATCAATGAACTTGGTGGTGTTAAGGTTGATGTGCCAATGAATGGACACTTAGACATGGATTCTAATAGAGATGTAAGTGATCCACAAACTTATACAAAGGGCGTTCACAATCTATATGGCGAAACAGCTCTAGCCCTAGCAAGAAACAGAAAATATGATGGCATTGTAAACAATGACCAAGGCAGAATTAGAAACCAAGCATTAATTCTTGATTCTTTGATTTCTAAGATTGCGAACCATCCATATATCTTAAACATGGTTGGCATGAGTTGGATGTTTGATTATCTTTGTGAAAATAATTTCTCTGCAGAAGAAAAACAAACATTATTTGCCTTAGCTCAAACATTTGAAGATGGTTATACAATTGATAACTACTTCTTAGCAGGCGATGGTAACCTTCATTCAAATGGTACTTATTATGTAGACTTATATGATGATACTATTGAAATCGCTAAAGGTAAGATAGAACTTGTAACTACTGGTTCAATTTCTAAAGATAATCCTTATTATGATGAAATAATGACAGGTTATGTAACTGGTGGTGCTGGAACTGAAAGTGATGGCGACAATGGTTATATTGGAACATCATATGATTTGAGTGAAATTTTTAACTAAAATCTAAAATAAAATGCGAATCGAAAATGGTTCGCATTTTTAAAAGTGGTAAACTAATTATTGTCCACGTGGAACCTCTTTTATTATAAGTTTGGCTGGAGAACCTAATTTATAATTAAGAGGTTTTTTATTTTAAATCTGTTATGGAATGCTCTATTAGTTTTAAATTTCCATCTTTAAATTCATTATACTTATTTTCTAAATATGAAATATTAGAATCCGTGTAAAAAGAATCGTTTTCTAAATTTAATAATAGTCTGTTCTCTTTAATTGATTGTTTAATAAACTCACTTAAAATATAACTTGTTTTAAAGCCTTGATTTTTACATAATTTGTTAAATTCTTTTAAATCGTTATCATCAATTTTAAATCTAATATTTGTCATATAAACCTCAAATAAATATTAACATTAAGTTGTTGAAAAATGTGATTTAATTGAAGAATATAAG
>CAVJWU010000061.1:0-2556 GCA_963653535.1 Azospirillum sp. CAG:239 | reverse complement strand
AAAAGACTATCTTGCGATAGTCTTTATATAATTATTTAATCAATTAGTAATTACTTAATGATTTCAGTAACGTTACCAGAACCTACAGTTCTACCGCCTTCTCTGATAGAGAATTTAGTACCATTTTCAAGAGCGATAGGAGCGATTAGTTCAACAGTCATTAATACGTTATCACCAGGCATAACCATTTCCATAGCACCACCGTTGTTATCTTTGATTTCTTCAACAACACCAGTAACATCTGTTGTACGGAAATAGAATTGAGGACGGTAGTTTACTACGAATGGAGTATGACGACCACCTTCTTCTTTAGTTAATACGTAAACTTGAGCTTTGAAGTTTGTATGAGGAGTAACTGAACCAGGTTTAGCAAGTACTTGTCCTCTTTCGATTTCATCACGGTTAACACCACGAAGTAATGCACCGATGTTATCGCCAGCTTCAGCTTCATCAAGTTGCTTTCTGAACATTTCAAGACCAGTAATAACTGTCTTTCTTGTTGGCTTGATACCTACGATTTCAACTTCATCATTTAGATGAGCAACACCACGTTCTACTCTACCTGTAGCAACAGTACCACGACCAGTGATTGTGAATACATCTTCTACAGACATTAAGAATGGCTTATCAGTTTCTCTTTGTGGAGAAGGGATATAAGCATCAACAGCATCCATTAATTCATCAATCTTTTCTTCATAAGCTGCATCGCCTTCAAGAGCCTTAAGAGCAGAACCTCTGATGATTGGAGCGTTATCGCCATCGAAACCATATTCAGTTAATAGTTCTCTTACTTCCATTTCAACTAAGTCGATTAATTCTGGATCATCAACCATATCGCACTTGTTTAGGAATACTACGATGTAAGGAACACCAACTTGTCTAGCAAGTAGGATGTGTTCTCTTGTTTGAGGCATTGGTCCATCAGTTGCAGCAACAACTAGGATAGCGCCATCCATTTGAGCAGCACCAGTAATCATGTTCTTTACATAGTCGGCATGTCCTGGGCAGTCTACATGGGCATAGTGTCTCTTTGCAGTCTTATATTCAACGTGTGCAGTATTGATAGTGATACCTCTAGCTTTTTCTTCTGGAGCACCATCAATTTGATCATAAGCTTTAAATTCAGCTTGGCCTTTTTCTGCTAATCTCTTAGTGATTGCAGCAGTTAAAGTAGTTTTACCATGGTCAACGTGACCGATAGTACCAATATTGACATGTTCTAATGAACGGTCAAATTTTTCTTTTGCCATTTGTTTTCCTCCTGTTTAGCAAATTAATTTTAAGATAAATCGCACTAATATTCAATTAGTCTTTAGCGTTTTTCTTTGCGATTGATTCAGCGATGCTCTTTGGAACTTCTGCATAGTGATCCATTTGCATCATATAGTTACCACGACCTTGAGTAAATGATCTTAGGTCAGTTGCGTAACCAAACATTTCTGATAGAGGTACGTAAGCTCTAATAACGATTGCGTTTCCTCTTTCTTCTTGTTCTCTGATTTGTCCACGACGCTTAGTAACATCACCCATTACAGCACCTAAGTACTCACTTGGAGCAGTTATTTCAACGTCCATGATTGGTTCAAGTAATACTGGATCACATTTCTTAGCAGCTTCTTTTAAAGCTAGAGAAGCAGCAGTCTTAAATGCCATTTCACTTGAATCGACTTCGTGGTAAGAACCATCGAATAGAGTAGCTTTAATATCTACAACTGGATAACCAGCAACAAGACCATTATTTAAGGCAGCAATTAAGCCATCTTGAGTAGGTTTAATGTATTCTCTTGGAACTGATCCACCAACAACAGCGTCAATGAATTCAAATCCTTTTCCTTCTTCATTTGGTTCAAACTTGATCCAAACGTGGCCATATTGACCTCTACCACCAGATTGTCTAACGAACTTACCTTCACAATCAGCAGCTTTTCTAATTGTTTCTCTAAAGGCAACTTGTGGAGCACCAATATTACATTCAACCTTGAATTCTCTCTTCATTCTATCAACGATGATATCTAGGTGAAGTTCACCCATACCAGCGATAATAGTTTGACCAGTTTCTTCATCAGTATATGTTCTAAATGTTGGGTCTTCTTCAGCTAACTTAGCTAAAGCAGCATCCATCTTATCAGAGTCAGCCTTAGTCTTTGGTTCAACAGACATTTGGATAACTGGTTCTGGGAACACCATTGATTCTAGGATAATTGGATGTTTTTCATCACACAATGTATCACCAGTAGTAGTATCCTTTAAACCTACAGCAGCAGCGATATCACCAGCGAAAACTTCTTCAATTTCAGCACGGTGGTTAGCATGCATTTGTACAAGTCTACCAAATCTTTCTTTCTTATCCTTAGTAGCATTTAATACATAACTACCAGCAGTAGCCTTACCAGAGTAAACTCTGAAATAAGTAAGTCTACCTACAAATGGGTCAGTCATAACTTTAAATGCTAGTGCAGCGAATGGTTCGCTATCACTTGGATGTCTTGCTTCTTCTTCGCCATCTAATGTAACACCCTTAATAGAAGGTACATCAAGTGGAGAAGGTAAGTATTC
>CAVJWU010000060.1:0-2916 GCA_963653535.1 Azospirillum sp. CAG:239 | reverse complement strand
TAAACGATTAACCAAGTAAAAAATTTACAAGAAAATATTTTATTTTTTTCTTATATATGTTATTTTAATGAAAGTTGGGGAGTAGCCTAATTATGAATGCGTCAAGACGATAGAAATATCCGCGTTCATAAGCGTTTTACGCGGCAAGACCAAATGTCTTTATTGAGATAGGAGGTCTAATATATGTATCATAATAAAGAAATAAAAGAAGTATTTGAAGAATTAGATTCATCAAATGCTGGTTTAACTAGTTCTAAAGCAAAAAAGCTATTAGAAAAGAATGGACCTAATGCATTAAAAGAAGGAAAAAAGAAATCTCTTTTGATGATGTTTTTAGGTCAACTAAATGATCCAATGATTTATATTTTATTTGCCGCGGCAATAATTTCTTTAGTTGTCGCGATCATTGAAAAATCTACTGACTGGGTTGATTCAATTATCATTTTCGCTGTCATTATGTTTAATGCTATTATCGGCGTTATTCAAGAAAAGAAAGCTTCTAACGCAATGGAAGCACTCAAAAATATGTCTTCACCATTAACACAAGTTCTTCGTGATGGACAAATTGTTTCATTACCTTCAAAAGAATTAGTTATTGGCGATATCGTCTATTTAGAAGAAGGAAATATTGTTCCAGCTGATTTAAGATTAATTGAAGCAATCAATTTAAAGATTGATGAATCTTCCTTAACTGGTGAATCAGTTCCAGTTAATAAAAATATCGATGTGATTACTAAAAAAGATACTTCCTTAGGTGATTTATCTAACTTAGCTTTCTCATCAACTATCGTAACTTATGGAAGAGGCAAAGGAGTAGTTATTAGTACAGGCATGAATACCGAAATCGGTAAAATCGCTAAAATGTTAGATAATGATGAAGATAACTTAACACCATTGCAAAAGAAACTTGCTTCTTTATCTAAATTATTAGGAATTATTACTTTAGGTATTATAGTAGTAATGCTAATTATCTCCCTTGCTTATGATGGATTTAAATTCGATAATATTTTATCTCATTTCTTACTTGCTATTTCTCTTGCAGTCGCGGCAATTCCTGAAGGTCTAGTGGCAGTTGTTACTATCGTCTTAAGTTTAGGAGTTGAACGAATGGCTAAAAATAATGCCATTATTAGAAAATTACCATCGGTAGAAACTTTAGGTTCAATTGATGTTATTTGTTCTGATAAAACTGGTACTTTAACACAAAATAAAATGACTGTTACAGAAGTTTATTGTAATGAAAAATTAGATTTAAAAACTAACTTTGTTCTTAATGAAGTTGAATTTCTCTCGACTGGTTTTGCTTTATGTTCTAATGCAACAATTGAAAATGGTCGAAGCGGTGATCCAACAGAAATTGCTTTAGTTGATTATTTATCTTATTTAGGTTTTACAAAATCAGAAAAAGAAGCTTCATTACCTCGAGTCGAAGAATATCCATTCGATTCCGTTAGAAAAATGATGACTACAATGCATAAACGTGAAAATAAGACTATAACTTTCACTAAAGGCGCATTAGATTCAATTCTTCTTCATACAACAAGAATTAAGATTAATGATGAAATTAGACCTATTAAAGAAGAAGATATTGAAAAAATATATAAAGCTAGTAAAGAAATGTCTTCTAAAGCATTAAGAGTTCTTGCGTTAGCTTATCAAGAAGAAGGAACTTTAAAAGAAGATAATTTAATCTTTGTTGGGTTGGTTGGTATGAAAGATCCAATTAGAGAAGAATGTATACCTGCAATTATCTCTTTAAAGAATGCTGGTATAAGAACAATTATGATTACTGGCGATCATATTGATACTGCTTTCTCAATCGGTAAAGAATTAGGCATTGTTGAAAAAGAAGACCAATGTTTATTAGGTTCTAAATTAGATAATATGACTGATGAAGAAATTCAAGAAGTAGTTAAACATATCAATGTCTTTGGTCGAGTTTCACCTAATAACAAAGTTCAAATTGTAAAAGCATTAAAGGCTAATGGTTTATTAGTTGCTATGACTGGTGATGGGGTCAATGATGCTCCTTCATTAAAAGCCGCGGATATAGGTATCGCGATGGGTATAACAGGTACTGACGTCGCTAAAGATGCATCAGATATGATTTTAAGTGATGATAACTTTGCAACGATTGAAAAAGCAGTTGTTGAAGGAAGAAACATCTACGCGAATTTAAAGAAAACCATTATTTTCTTACTTTCAAGTAATATGGCTGAAGTCTTAGTCTTATTCATCTGCACTATCTTAGGTTTTCCAACTCCATTAATCGCGATTCACTTATTATGGATTAATTTAATTACTGATTCACTACCTGCAATTGCTTTAGGTGTTGATAAATCAAATGATAATTTAATGACTAAACAACTAGAAACAAATAAAGGATCTTTCTTTAATAAAAAATCAGTCACTGAACTTATAACTTATTCAATTATTATTACTATCATTACTCTATTTGGTTTTATTTATTTCCCTTGTGTACAAAATGGTGTATCTCTCTTTGACGTTCAAGGTATAATTTCTTATTTCGGCGGTCATAGTGATAAATTAAGAGAAGCTCAAACATGTGCTTTCTCAATCTTAGGATTAAGTGAATTATTCTTAATGATTAGTATGAGTAATGAAAATAAATCATTTGTATCTATTATCAAATCAAAGAATTTCATTATGTTAAGTGCTTTTGCTCTTGGCTTAGTATTACAAATCTTAGTTACAGAAATTCCTTTCTTAAACTCTCTTTTTAAAACGACACAAATTGATTTTATCGATTGGTTAATCATTTCTAGTTGCTCTATTATCCCATTAGTAGTCCACGAAATAATCGTTTTAATAAAATTCATTAGAAGTAAAAAAGCTCGTCAATAATGACGGGCTTTTTCCATCTAACTATTTTATTTCTAATTGGGTATTATAGTT
>CAVJWU010000059.1:0-3010 GCA_963653535.1 Azospirillum sp. CAG:239 | reverse complement strand
TATAGATAATTAATCTATTTGCAGGAAATATAATCAAATTAAATCATATTAATTAAAGGAGTTATCTTAAATAATTTGACTTAAATATAGTCATATCTCTTGAAGCTTATTATCTTTAGTGATAAAATATTATTAAAGTATAAAAAAAAGGAAGCGGAAAATCCACTTTCGATATCAGACCCCCGAAATGAATTTTCCCACTCAGAATTATGATATCATTAAATTCAACTAATTTCAACTCAAATGATAATATATTTATTAAAAAAATTATGAAGAAAATTACTGTATCTTTATTAGCTAATTTCTATTCAAAAATTTTATATATAATTATCGATAATATTGAACGTTATTTTGGATCTGATTATGTTATTCATGGTTATTATAATAGAACTATCATATATAATGGTGAAAAAAAGATCATTAGTGTTTTAAGAATACGAAATAAAACTACTGGAAGGACTCATGCTGTTCTTCCCGATTTTATCGTTCCCTACATTCAATGTACTTCTCCTGAAGTAATAAGAATTATCACTAATGAAATTATTAATAATGATTCTTGCATTATTCATAAACGCATTGCTAATGTTTGGAATCGTTCTTGGAAAAATCGTTTACTAACTATTTCAAATAATTTATTAGATATTTTAAAGGATTTTCATGCCCTTTGTCTCGAATGTGTTAAACTCTTTAAACTGGCTTTCTTTCAAAATCATTGCGGGACTTTTTTCTTTATTTAGGCGACCACATAACTTGTCCTTTGCTATAATTTACTATCAATTTTATTTTTGGTATACTATTAGCGAAAGGAGGCTTTTGCCTATGGATAATATTAAAAATGAACAAATTGCACTATTTAGATACGGAATTATCTCTCCTTTAGTAACTGGAACTGATAATTGTAAATCTAAACAAGATTTTTTTACTACTTATGGTAACAAACAGTATCGCTATGTTGATGGTTCCCTCGTCTTTGTTAGCCCAGGTTCTATCGAAAGATGGTATTATAGTTATCAAAAAAATGGATTTAATGGCTTAAAAGTAAAGTCACGTATAGATCAAAATACTACTAGAAAACTAAGTGATGATTTAATTCAAGCTATCTGCTTCTATATTGACAATCATCCTAGACTACCAGCTACTTCAATTCGTACTTATTTAATTGCTAATGGTCTTATTACAAGTGATGAAGTTAGTTTATCCACTATTACTCGTTTTGTTCAATCTTACAAAAAAGGTAAAAATGTTACTACTAAAACTGAAATGAAACGATATGAATGTAAACATGTTAATGATGTTTGGTGTTGCGATACTAGCTATTCATTTAAATTAAATGATAATGGTGTAAAAAAAAGAACTTTCATCATTGCTATTATTGATGATGCTAGTAGATTAATTGTTGGCTGTGATGTATTCTTTAATGATAATTATGTAAATTATATGACTGTGCTAAAAAAAGCCATTGAACGCTATGGTGTGCCTAGAACTTTAAATCTAGATAATGGTTCCCCTTATAAAAACGGTCAAATTGAACTCCTCGCGGCTAGACTCGGCATAAGAGTTCATCACTGCGCTCCCTACACTCCTGAGGCTAAAAGCAAAATTGAACGTTGGTTTCGCACTATGAAGGATCATTTTATGGCTGGATATACTATTTTAGCTAAAACAACTATTGATACCTATAGAAAAGATCTATTAGAATATGTAGAAAATTATAACAACACTCCTCATTCATCTTTAAAAGGTACTACTCCTAACCAAAGATATTTTAATGGTGACGACCAAACAAGACATCTTAACCAAGAAACTATTGATACTTCTTTCTTACTTGAAGTTGATAGAAAAGTCTCAATCGATAATGTTATCTCTTTAGATACTAAAGAATTTGAAGTGCCTTATAAATATTCCAACCACAAAATTAAAATCCGATATTCCCCAGATTATAAAACAGTTTATGTAGTTGAAGATAATGATACTTTAACACCTATTAAACTGCTTGATAAAGTCGCTAATTCGACCATTAAAAGACAAAAAATTATATTTGATATAGGAGAAAATAAACTATGATGAATTATTTAGCTAAATTTGGAATGAAATTTAATCCATTTATAAAAAATAGTAAACAAACAATATTTGAATCAAATGATTATAAACAACTAATGTTTAGATTAAAACATTTAGAAGAAACAAAAGGAATTGGCCTTATTACAGGTGCTCCTGGCCTTGGAAAAACAACTTGTATAAGAAATTGGATAACTTCTTTAAATAAAAGTGCTTTCTCAGTTTACTACGTTCAAAATTCAACTCTTACATTACAAGAGTTTTATAGAGAATTATCCATGAGTATGGGAATTGAACCAGCTCATACTAAAAGAATTAACTTCAACAATATCCGTTCGGAAATTAACCGATTATATATCGAAAAAAGAATGACCCCTGTAATTATCTTAGATGAAGCTAACTACTTAGCTAATTCAGTTTTAAATGATATTAAAATTTTATTTAATTTTGATATGGATTCTAAAGATCGAGCTATCCTTCTTCTTATAGGACAATCCTCTATTAAATCCTGTTTAAATTATAAGTCTCATGAAGCTTTAAGACAAAGAATTAGTCTATTTTATGACTTTGAACCTTTAGACAAATTAGAGACTAAAAGATATATCGAAGAATTACTAAAATACGCAGGACTTAATGTTCCTTTACTTTCTGATGATGCTTTTGAACAAATTATTAATTATTCAAATGGAACACCACGCATTATCAATCTAGCAATGGATAAAGCTTTATTAATTCTTTGTAATCGTAAAATTGACTTGATAAATGGTGAAATAATGATGGAAGCTATTAATGAAATTAATCTATAATTGATTGTTTCTTAATCCATAAGATGCAAATAAAATGCTTCAAAATTGCATATAATTTGATTATCATTTTATTTGTATCTTATTTTATATAAAATTAGAAGCAAATAAAGTTATTTAAATCGACGCAAATAATTTGACGTTCAATA
>CAVJWU010000058.1:0-3593 GCA_963653535.1 Azospirillum sp. CAG:239 | reverse complement strand
AAAGACTTGATTGCATCGTTAAAGGTCATAGATATAATTTTTCAAAAATTAAATTCATCCTTTATAATTGGGTGAACCTTGAAATAGGCAAATAGGCTTTTGATTGTAGAATTTTAGATGATGTAAAGTTGGAAAGCGATGTCTTAAGTAAGTTCTTAAAATACGCAGTACAACGGAATTTTCTATAAATTACTTTAATCTTTATTGCAAAATATTATAAATTTAATTGTTAAAATTTTAACTTATGTTACTATATTTTATAACTTTGAAGAAACTTAATTCTATTTGTCGTTTTATAAAAAATGAAGGTTGGTGGAAACCTCATAAATGAAAATGAAAAATGTTATTTTTTTTAAGAAGTATTTCTAAAATGAATCGTAAGAAATGATGCGCTTGTTTGGTAAGTGTATAATTAATTGGAATCTGAAGAGATATCGCGGTTATAATAGGTGTTCGTCTTAAAATAGAGTTTGGGATGCGTGCTTTTTTAATTAGAGGTGTAATATGAAACTAGGAACAAAAAAGATGATATTGATAACATTTATGTTATTCTCTTTATTTTTTGGAGCTGGAAACCTTATTTTTCCGACATTTTTAGGTCAAAATGCAGGAAGCAATACTTGGATTTCTATGCTTGGATTTTTAATTACAGCCGTTATTCTTCCAGTATTGGGAGTCATTGTAGTTTCTAAATTTGGAGGACTTGATATTTTAGGTGCAAGAGTCAATAAATATTTTGGGATTGCGTTTGCAGTTTTAATTTATTTAGCTATTGGCCCAGGACTTGGAATTCCTCGTGCTGCAAGTGTTCCTTTTGAAATGGCAGTAGCTCCTTATCTGAATGATAGTTCACATAATACATGGTGGATGCTACTTTATTCTTTTATCTTTTTTGTGGTTGCAATTTGGTTTTGTTTAAAACCTTCTAAACTTGTTGAAAGAGTAGGAAGATATTTAACTCCGACATTATTATTTTTGCTTATATTCCTATTTGTTAGTTTTTTAATCAATGGTGATAAGAATGTCAGCGCACCAAGTGAGACTTATCAAAATAATGCATTTTTAGTTGGCTTCAATGAAGGCTACAATACGATGGATGCCATTGCGGCGTTGAACTTCGGACTTGTCATTGCAATTACTTTAAATAATTATGGAATTACAGATAAAAAGAAAGAATTAAGTTATACATTGAAAGCCGGAATATTCGCAGGTGTTATATTAGCTCTAATCTACTTAATGCTTGCGTATATGGGAATGAAATCTAGTGGTATTTATAGTAGCGAAAATGGCGCTCAAACATTAAGACTGATTGTTTATCAATTGTATGGCTCTTGGGGTGCAATCTTAATTGCAGCGATCTTTACCCTTGCTTGTTTAACGACATGTATCGGATTGATTAATTCAATTTCTCAATATTTTTCTAAATTGTTTCCTAAAGTTAATTACACGAAATGGGTTTTGATTATAACGTTTGTATCATTTATAATTTGTAATTTAGGATTAAATACAATCTTAAATATTTCGATTCCTATTTTAAATGCGATATATCCTGTATCAATTGTCTTAATTATATTCGGTTTAACCGATAATCTTTGGAAAAATAATAAAATCATTTATCCGACTACTATTACAGGAGTCGGAATAATTAGTGTTATTTATGCATTAGACCAAGTGAATTTTAAATTAACCTTCCTTTCTAATTTCTTAAATTCTTATTTACTTTTGTATTCTTTAGGCTATGGATGGGTTTTCATATTTCTAATCTTATTTGTTCTTTCAATTCTAATCGATTTATTAATTAAAATGATTAAGAAAAAGAAAGATAATACTATAGAAATCGAATAATTTAGATAAAAATCATCGATTTTGATTTTATCAGTTTTGTCAAGTTTATCATTTACATTTATTGCTATTTAAACATGATAAAGAATATATTAAAAATAACAATCTAAGAATAACATCCTGGATCTATGATGAACTTAAGGTGATTGGAGAAATAGGGTTAAAATAAAAAGAAGGCAATATGCCTTCTTAAAGAATTTAAGCTTCGCTGATTGTTTTAATGATAATATCGCAGAGTTCTTTTGGAGTTACGATAAATGGCTTAAGCGGAAAATGCTTCATGTTTCCTGTAACAAGTATTGTATCTCTTTCTTCTTTTGATTTCATTGTAACTTCATAGAAGACCCTATCCTTTTCATCTAGTAATTTAATGTCAATATGGTCTTCATCAACATAAACTCCCCTCATTAATATAATGCCAACTATTTTGCCTACTTGATAATCTGTAAATTTGAATTTTTCACGAGACAAGACCTCTTTGTATTCTTCTAAGATTTTATCGTAAATAAGTGGTATGATTGTTCCATTATCAACAAGCTGTATAATAATTCCAGGATAAGAAGTAGGCTTAAGAACAGCACTCAGTAAATCATTTGTGTCAATAACTACATAAAAGATCATTTGTTTTGATTTTCTCGAGCATCAATAGCTTCTCTACCAAGTTTGATTTCTTCATTGATTTCATCTAGACTCATTTCAGAGTTTCCATTTTCTTCTGAAATCTTACCCATTTCAAAAAGTGCTTGAATTGGATTGGAAGGCTTGTCACTTAGCACCATATCAAAAGGAATTCCATTGTTAGAAATTAATCTAGCTATGCACATACGCATATATGTTTGAAGATCAATTCCAATTTTATTACAAATCAGTGCTGCTTGTATTTTTGAAGATTCATCTAATCTAAATTGTACTATATTGTTTGACATATTCATTTATCTCCTTCTAATTATATTAGATTAATATGCATTGACTTTGTCAATGTTTTGTCATCAATTGATTACATATGTAAACAAAAGATAAACGTTATAAAATTTAGTAATAAAAATTGTAATTAAAGAAAATAGAGAATCTTAGACTGAGGTAAACCAGTTAAATATATCATTTTTTTAAAAAGTTTTGACTTATTTAAACTTATTGATAATATTTATCTAATAGATGATTTTTGTTCAAATATAGATTTACCTAAACATATTAAAGATAAATAAAATATGCCTTCCAATTTAAATACTGGAGGGCTTATATTTCTATATTTTCATATGTAATAATAAATTTTAAGAATTCTTTAAAGCGAGGCAATGCAAACTCTATTGAATCTTTGTTTTTAACAAGTATACCTTTTAAAACCAAATTCTTTTTATAGGCAGATAATTGTTCTTTAGAGATGGATGTATTCGTCATTATATACTCATTAGAACTATCAGTAACTGATACTTTTAATATTTCTTTTTCTTTCTTTGTTAACTCATTATAAATAATGTTATATGATCTCTCGTATAAAAGTTCATCATATCTAGAGATTAAGTCTTCATTTAAAACTTTATCATTTGTTTCATATAATAAATTTCCAAGAAGCTTTCTTGATATTAACATTGTAACTTTAATAATAAAGAAATATAGAGATAACTTATAAGTTTCTTTAGTGTTATGATAATATGGTTGCTTTATTGTCGCAAAAATTATATAATATTTGCGACAAAGGTGATTATATGAGCGAATTAAAAAAAGAAATTCTGAATCGAATAAATGAGAAA
>CAVJWU010000057.1:0-3740 GCA_963653535.1 Azospirillum sp. CAG:239 | reverse complement strand
AACCGCGATTATATTTGAGGTTTGAGCGTAATGTTAAATTAGGTATAACTCTTACTACATATTTATCACCTCACATATTTAATATGTTTGAGCGTAATGTTAAATTAGGTATAACTCTTACCAAGATAAAAATTATAATGAATATCAAATAGTTTGAGCGTAATGTTAAATTAGGTATAACTCTTACTTTTCCCTTTTTAACCCTTATTATTCTAGGGTTTGAGCGTAATGTTAAATTAGGTATAACTCTTACAAGATTTTTCACGATTAGATACATTTTCTTGTTTGAGCGTAATGTTAAATTAGGTATAACTCTTACGTGTTACATACAATGATAGCCAAAAAGATAGTTTGAGCGTAATGTTAAATTAGGTATAACTCTTACTCTAGAACATATAAGCAAAGACCGCCTAATGTTTGAGCGTAATGTTAAATTAGGTATAACTCTTACCAGAAACGGCTTATGAATGTATTTTATCAAGTTTGAGCGTAATGTTAAATTAGGTATAACTCTTACTAATTAATTTTGTAAAGTGGTAAGTTTTTCGTTTGAGCGTAATGTTAAATTAGGTATAACTCTTACAACAAGGCTTGTGATATAACGGTCACCAATGTTTGAGCGTAATGTTAAATTAGGTATAACTCTTACTATGATAAAGATGATTTAATGTATATAGTAGTTTGAGCGTAATGTTAAATTAGGTATAACTCTTACAATAACTAGTATTATATGTATAATTGCCAGTTTGAGCGTAATGTTAAATTAGGTATAACTCTTACCTATTATGGCATACTTCATGATAAAGATATGTTTGAGCGTAATGTTAAATTAGGTATAACTCTTACGAATATAAATATATTCACTTAAAACTCTTTGTTTGAGCGTAATGTTAAATTAGGTATAACTCTTACCAACTTGTTTACTTAATTCTTTATCAAGATGTTTGAGCGTAATGTTAAATTAGGTATAACTCTTACAAGAAATTAGAGTAATTGATTTCCCAACAAGTTTGAGCGTAATGTTAAATTAGGTATAACTCTTACATAAAACTAAATATCACATCGGTCATAAAGGTTTGAGCGTAATGTTAAATTAGGTATAACTCTTACATATTAGGCTCTATAGAAGTATTATCAAGTGTTTGAGCGTAATGTTAAATTAGGTATAACTCTTACAAAAACATTACAATTAAATAATATTGAATTGTTTGAGCGTAATGTTAAATTAGGTATAACTCTTACTATACCATATGCGTATTGTTCTTCTTTGGGTTTGAGCGTAATGTTAAATTAGGTATAACTCTTACACGAGAATTAGCCACTAAAGACCATTCTCGTTTGAGCGTAATGTTAAATTAGGTATAACTCTTACTAAATTGTTATATTACTCCTTATAGTGAGTGTTTGAGCGTAATGTTAAATTAGGTATAACTCTTACAATAGAAAATAAAAACTCTGATATTAGATTTATGTCCTAATATCAGAGTTTTTTAATAACAATATGGCAAAGAAGCGGCTTTAAGCATGTTTTCAAAAGCAAGAAAAGTGTAAATTAACCAACAATCCATCGCATCGAGGATATTTTGTAGAGTTTCATTTTCTCTAATATAAGAAGAATCCATTACTTTTATTGTGGATTTATCATAACCATAATATTGATGTTTGTAAGTATTAATTTTACATGTTATGAAAAGAATTTCATTATTATTTTCGTATATAAAATTATTACAATTTAATTGCTTATCCATATAATCAAAGGTTACTCTAGTTAAACAATTTCTTTTATCATCAACATAATTTATTGAAAGAACAAATTTATCTTTTACATAACCTAATCTAGATGTTACTAGTGATTTTATTTCATCTAAAATAAACGATTCCTCATTCGCACATTTTAATGAGATATAATCAACTATTTTTTGCTTCTCTTCGTAATTTATTTCACTAGAGGATGATACGTTAGAACAAGAAGAACATAATGAAATTGATGTAATAAAAATACAAATTATAGTAAATATTCTTTTCATAGATTTCATAAAAATATCCTTTCTAAACAGCAGATGGATTACTATCAGTTACATTCTTAATAAAATAAGGTTTATTATCGATAAGATAATCAATTGCTTTTGTTCTCGATTCTAAATCTGAAAATTTCATTTCATATCTTGGATGTGTTAGAGATGATTCATAAATATACGTTCCATCTAGAAATTTTTCATGTGCCCACGCGTTTCTATAATAAATATTGTCAAATGATATAAAATTGAAGTCTTCTTCAGTAAATATGTGCTTACAAAAATTAATATCTATGTCAATTTCTAATACATAAGTATAAGTTCCAGGATAATATCTAACATCATAGTTTTTTTCTTCTAAAATAATATTACTTATGGTGGTGGCGTTTTTAAATTTTTCTTTATCATAGAAGTCATTATAGTTTAATACCTTATTTAAATTAATAAGATCATCGTTAGAGATTATAAGATTTGTATAAGCATCAGTTAATGAATATATTATATTATTTTTATTTACTACAAATACATAATAATCATCACGATAAATTTCTATTCCATTTATTATTTCTTTAGAACAATTTCTTAATTTATGAGAATTTATTTTTGCTACTTCACAATTATCGTTAATATGATAAATTTCTTTAATTTCATAATCATAAAACTTATACAAATCGTTGTAAATGTAATAATTTAAGTTAGTATTTTTATCGACTATTATTAAATTTTTATCACGATTAGAAGAACTGCAACTAAATAAGTTACATAAAATTAAAGGTACGATTAATAATTTACGCATGTTATATTTCATATAAATCTCTCCTTAATTAATTAAACTATCATTATCTTTTAAAGATAACGAGCTGTTAACATATTTTTGATAATCTATTTCTTGTAAGACAATAATTCCATTAGGTAATTTATAACTACCATTAAGTGTAATATAAACTATATCTAAGCAACCATCAGTTGACGCGAAATCTGTTTTTAAATTTAATATTCTATTACATTCTAAACAAGTCGCCTTGTTATTATTTATGGAGCTTTGCTTGACTATATGATATTTTTCATTTTCATGATAACCACATATACAAATATCACCGTGACATTTATTATCAATATATGAGAATTTTAAATCATGGTTTGCAGTTTGTATATAACCACAATCACATGAATAAGTATGTGTTATAGAATTATATGTTGTTTTTAATGAGTGTGATGTTGATGATTTAATATCTCCACATGAACAAACATAAGTATGTATATTACCATCATAACTCAATGAATAATTATGAGCGTGATAAATAGATAACGCATTATATGCATTAAGCCTTCCTTGAGTTACACACATATCTTTTAAATTATCAAGTGGATCAACGCTTTTTAAAATGGCTTCTTTTATTTCTAAAGGTGTTAGTTGGGGATATATTGTTGATATGAGTGCTGCAACGCCTGTAACCATTGGTGCGGCAAATGATGTGCCACTAGCAAAGGTATATTCTTTTTCATTATATAATGTTGTAGAATTTGTTGTAAATATATTATGCCCTGGAGCAAATAAATCAACAGATTTGCCTCCATAATTCGAGTAGTCGGGTCTATTGTCATTACAATCCGTTGCACCAACGCTTATTATATTATCGTTTGTATATAAACTAGGATACCTATTTTCAATATATTTTTTATCAATATCAATATAGTCATTACCAGCTGCGCATATTACTAATC
>CAVJWU010000056.1:0-4945 GCA_963653535.1 Azospirillum sp. CAG:239 | reverse complement strand
GACTTATTTAATTTAATTAATTTTGTTTTTGATAAATATGAGCTTTTTCAATATCATTAATTGATTTATTTTCAAGATGACTTATTTTTTCCCATGTAACATTTTTCGCGAATAATGCTTTCATTGATAATGGAATAAATTTAGCCGCGAATATTGGGAATACAAAGATAATTTGTAATTTTTTAATGAAAGAAATATTCATATTTTTACGATATTTTATCATTACGACAATTACATGAATCATCGCAATTCCAAATAAGGCTAACATTTGTAATATGATCGTCTTTATACTTGCAGTTAAATATATCGATAAAGACTCAATTCCGAATAAGAAGAATATTGTGTGAGTGATTAATGAAACGACAAACCAAATTATCGCGATAATTGGGAATGGAAAAATATGAACAAACATTTCAAAAGATGATAATCTTTCTTTAAATGTTCTTTTTATTTTACAATCAAAAATCATTTTTAATAACGATGGTGTATATATTTTTGCGCATTGGTGATTACCTTTACACCATCTAAAATGTTGTTTATTACTAGTTTTTAAATCAATTGGTTGCTCATCATAAAATATTGCTTCTTCATTATAAGAAACTTGAATTCCGTTTTTACTACACCAACAAGAAAATTCAATATCTTCAACAAATGTATTAAAATTCCATCCGCCTAATTTTTCTAATATTTTACGATCAACATAATAGCCTGTACCAGAAACAAATGTAGATAACTCAAGAATTTGACGAGAATGATGGACAATTAAACATTCTCTTAGAAATAATAAGCTTGAGCATGCGCTAGTTAAGGAGGAATTAAAGTTTTTGCTATCTCTAAAAGAGGTACTAACGGCATATCCTTCATCAAAAGTATCATTCATTTTTAAAGTGTAATCTTTTGATAATAAGTTATCAGCATCAAAGATAAAGAAAGCTTCAATATCATCATAAGATCTATCATTTAATAATTTTTTAAATACGAAATCTAATGCGTAACTCTTACCTTTGTTTATATTATCAAATCTTTCAAATACTACTGCACCATGATCTTGAGATATCTTAGCTGTGTTATCGTTACAATTATCTGCGACAACAAATACTTGCATAAGTTCTTTTGGATAATCTTGATTATAAATACTATCGATTAAGTTTCCAATTACTACATCTTCGTTTCTTGCGCATATAATATATCCATATTTATGTAATTTTTTGGCTTTATTGAATGTTTTATGCTTTTTAAAAATACATACTAATAAATGGATGTTTTGCATTAGATAAATTAGGGTAAATAAGACGAACATTATCCATGAAATTATCCCAAAAATATTTAGTGCCATTTCTTGTGCATTAGGTGGTGTATCAACTAACATAATTTCTTTTGATAATCTATACATTTTTTTCTCCCCTTTGACTTATGTATTATAGTAAAATACAATATTTAATTCAAACAAAATATATTAATTCTAGCAATAAAAAAGACCACTTTAGAAAAGTGGTCTATAGTAGTTATTAGTTATCAAAGATATCTGGGTAATTGCTGACCATGTAATCATAGAATGTTTGATCATGGATATGAGTTGCAATACCTGCATCTTCAAGAGCTTCAAGAACTGCTTGAGAAGAATATGTACTTGATGAAGCTAGTTCAAGTGCGACTTTTGAAACTTTTTCAGAAACCTTTAAAGCTTTATTATTATTTGTATCATCCATTTTTGATAATTCTCTTAAATTAGATGATGAGAATTCTGAATCTTCAACAATAACAATATAATATGCACTTGTTGATGAATCATAGAAATAATATTGACCATATTCTGAACTTGTTTCATATGTTGCTGGAGTTAAGAATGTAATTCCATTAACTGTTGTTGTATATGATGTAACAGATGAAGAGAATAAACGATCTGTTGCAGTAGATGGTAAATTTGAAATACCTGATGATTTAGTGAATAAATCAGAATCTGAAATCTTCTTTGTTTCTAATTCATTTAATTTGTTATAATAACCTACTCTAATGGAATAAGCACCTGAATTTGTATATGTATCTTCAACAGATGTATCAATTTCTCTATCTGGTTTCATGGTGAAATCGGTAATTTTACCATCTGCTCCTTTAACTGGATCAGCAATTTTACTTACTGCATAAGTGATTTGATCAGTTAAAGTATGGAATTCACCTGAATTAGTTTCATATCCTTTAGAATCATAACTTGTTGGTTGATCATAAGTACCTTTATAAATCTTTGCTAGCTTATCTAAATCTAAAGTTTTCTTGCCATCAACTGTAATAGTATTAGTATTACCTTCTTTGTCATTAATGAAATCTTTTAAATAAGCTTTTAATAAGTTATAAGCTGCACCTGGATATTCGGACATATTTTCAAGTTTAATATAAGAAACTTTTCTTGTATAAGCTCTACCTAATGCTGAGAAAGCATTTTCACAAATATATCTTGCAGTTAATAAATTTTTATTGATGTCTGTTAATAATTCTTCTTCAACATATTTTGCATATGTTCCAGTGATATTACCATTATCATCAATATTGAAATAATCTTCACCTAATAATGAAGTTACATCTGTATCAGGAGTGATAACGATGCCTTCATGTAATTTATCTTTACTTACTTCAATACCATATAAAGAAGAAGCAATTGAATTTAAGAATTTAGATTCATAGAATTTACCATTCTTTAAGTATGAAGAAGAGTTAAGAGTTGATAACATTTTTTCATCAATTAAATCTTTCTTTAATTTGTAAACATTGTTCTTGTTTGATGAAATAGAATCAACAAAGTATGAAGAATTGTTAACTTTGTCTGAAATGATTTGATCAATGATATAATTTAATGCTTTTGTATTTAATGTGCCTGCGCTTACTAAATCATCATAAACTCTTTGATAATTATTTTGGAAATAATTTTGTTTATCGCCATTAATAGTGACTAAGTTATCTGATGTCTTAGATGGCTTTGCTTCAATGTCATCACAACCAACAACACCGAATAATAAAGCGAGAGATAATAATGCTACTTTTAATTGTTTTTTCATAATCATTAAACCTCCTTATTAATCGTTATAACTTGCATCATATAATTTGATGAAGTTAGTTGTTAATTGTTTTGCTGCTTTTTCTTCTTTTTGTAAAGTTAATAATTCACAATAAGAAGTCCATGAATCGGTAATGGAATCAGCATTAGTGACTTCTGCTTGTTCTTCTTTTACTTTGATCCAGTTGTCAATGTTAGCTTTGATTGTAGAATCAATAGTTGCATAAGTACTATTTTCTAATAAATCTTTGTAAATCTTATATTGAATATTTGAATCATAGCCTTTTACTGCATCTTTAATTTTAGTTGCTCTCTTATCATATGTTGAATATGTAGAAGAGATGAATGTGATGAATCTTTGATCTTTAGAAACATCATCGTTAGTATTAGGAATATTGTCTGTTGAATAATAATATTCTAAGTATTCATCAACAGTTGGTGTTTTTGTACCATCTTGCCATGAAGTTTCTTTTGAAGTCTTTAATTTGCTACTTGCGTACCAGAATGGAGATTGTTCGATAACCATCATATGAACACCTTGATATGAATCTCCAGAACCAGCACGAGTGAAGATAATTGGATTACTATTTTCATCACATAAGACGTTCTTTGTTACTCCATTAATTTTTAATGCAGTGTAACGTGGGTAAGTTGTAGTATCAGTAATTTCAACAAAATAAATGCCATGGTTATTGAAGTAATTATTGAATAAAACATTTCTTGGATAGAATGTTTCGTCAATTGTAGCACCAGCCCAAGTTGTTCCGTAATCAGTAGTAGGAACAGTAGTGACGTTATTAATTGTTAATGTCTTATCTGCATATTTTTCTAAATTTAATACAGCGCTGAATGGTACTGTTGCCATTGCACCAGTAACAACATCATCGACATCATAAGTTAATAATGATTCATCAGAATTAATTTTTTCAGGAATGCTTAATCTTTTTTGTCTATCGCTATTAGAGACACCTGTATGAGTATCTAATAAAGTATCATAAGAATAAATACCTAATTTGAATTCATTAACGAAACTTGTACTCATATCCATGATACCTAAAGAACCGTATAATGAAGCAGATGAATCTGTACCTGAATTATCTTCAGAAACTTCTTGTGCAATTTGACCAAAGTTTTCATTTCCTTTAGCGAGTCTTTGAATAGTTGTAGATAATTTTCTAGCTTCTGATTCAGAGATGCAACCTTTGTATAAAGATGTGCCTGCAGTATCAGATTTAACTAAGATATGTTTAATGTGGTATGGATTCTTTTCTTCAATATAACTTGAACGTAATGAATTGAAATTCTTATTATCGTTTTTGGTATAATATTGATCTTCATAAGCTGTTTTTAATCTCTTAAGAGTACATTTTTGTCTGTATTCATCTAATGTTTCACAACCTTCATTTTCAAGTGATGTTGTTAATTGAGAATTGTATGTAACTCCATTAGAAGCAGCGTCTGTTTTTACTTGTTTTGTAAATGAATCAACATCTGATTCAATGTTTGTTTTTAAATTGTCATTGATTAATTCGTCATAATGGCTATAAATTAAAGCGTTATAAATAGCATCATAATAAGAACTAACGCCATTAGAAGTTTTTCCATATGCTTCTAATAATTGGCTTGCTGTATAATTTTTATCTCCGATAGTGACAATAACTTCTTCACCATCGACACTTTTTGCAGTAACTCCGCATGAAGTAACTCCGAAAGTTAATAATGATACAAGAGACAACATTAATAAACGTTTTTTCATTGTTATTCCTCCTTGTTTTTCAACATAACGTATTTATAATACTCAAAACGGCTATACCTTTCAAGAAAAATATTATAAAATCGATATTTATTATATATATTATATATAAACCTTAAATTAGACTTAAATTATATTTTGGC
>CAVJWU010000055.1:0-5006 GCA_963653535.1 Azospirillum sp. CAG:239 | reverse complement strand
ACTTCAACGCTCTTAGAAACCTTAGTTCCTAATGGATTAGTTTCTTCATAAGTAACTGTTGCTTTCTTATCATTTCCAGCAGTTGCAGTATCAATATCAATTGTTACATCTTCAGAAGTTAATGCTTTAGATTCTTCATTCGCGTAATGAGCGACAAATTCCCATGTAGAAGAAATTGCATCTTTTCCTGCTTCTTGAGTAAATGTACCTACTCCTGTTTTTAAAGTAATACTTTGTAAATCATTTGTAACATAGACAAATACGAAATTAGAGACGTCGAATGTCTTTGTATCTCTAGTTAAAGTTGTTTTAACCCAGATTTGATAGACACCTGCTTTACTAACTGCCGTTGCATCATCTAATTTTTCGTTTCCAGCAAAGTAAGAAACTTCGTATTTACTTGCTTCCATCGCACTAGATAAAGTTCCATCTGCGAGAACTTCTTTAACAGTTAATTTTGAAGCTAAAGATGTTAAATCCGCTGTCTTATTTGCGCTATTTAAAGCGAGAGTTTGTTCCTCACTAGCGATTGATACATCGATACCTAATTGACCGTCATATTCATCGACAACTTCGACTACATATTCACCATATCTAATCGCTTTATCATAAGTATAAGAAATTGAAATGGTATATGAACCAACAGCATCTTTATTATAAGCTGATGAATCAATGCTTACTCCTTCAGAAGTAAGAGGTAGTTTTTGATAATAGACATAGCCATCTGATTCTTCAGAATAGCCGACTCTTAACTCTAATCCTTCAGTAGAGAAATCTTCTCCTTTATTAAATTTGGTTTTTGCATAACTTGCATCAACAATTAATTTTTCTAACATTTTCTTAACTTCAGAAGAACTAGATGAACTAGAAGAGCTAGAAGAAGTAGAAGAACTATCTTGTGATGATGTAGGTTCGCTTGAAGACGAAGATGAATTATTGTGAGGTCCACAAGAAACTGCAGTACCTACTACACTTCCAAGTAAAGCTAAACCACATAAAACTTTTAAATTATTTTTCATACGTTTTTTGTTTTTCCTTTCATACGTATTATGTTACAACAATTTGTAACCGCTTTCAAGAGCTTGTATACATGTTTTTAATATTTTTTTATCAATTAAAAAACTGCCCTTTTCAGACAGTTAGTAATTATAATTTTTTTAAGATTTCTTTCTTTTCTAAAGGAATATCTTTAATTTCTAAATTAGGTCGACCTAAGAAATATCCTTGAACGTAATCAACACCTAAAGCTTTAACTAATTTAAGTTCTTCTAGCGTTTCAACAGATTCAGCCACAATCTTAATATTATTGACGCGACAATAAGAGATAATCGATTTAGCTAAACGTTGTTTATTTTGATCTTTATCGATATTTCTAATCAACGAACCTTCAATTTTTACTAAAGTAGGATTGAATGATAAGATCATACCGATATTATTATATCCTGTTCCATAATCATCAATCGCGTATCTTAAGTTGTTATCGTTAATGTAACCAATCTTCTTTTTAACAACATTACTTTGTCCAAAATCTTCTTCAATTAATTCGATGATAATATGATCAAAGTGAGTATTAAATCTATTCTTATATTCTTCAAAATCTTTTTCAGAAAGAACTTGAGAAGAAATTGAATTGACAAATAAAATTTTATCACAGTTACTGTCAATAAATTTTTGTGTTGCATTAAATAAAGTGATTTTTTCAATGTCATATAATCGATAATACTTCTTTGCTGCATTTAATACATTAGTTGGATTAAGTCCTTCGATCATAGGTCTCATTAAAGCTTCGTAACCCAATACATCTCCATTATTAATATCAACAATTGGTTGGTAAGCGAAGTCGACTAATTCATTAAGTATAAGTCTATTTAAGTCATCATACATAACGCTTTCTTTCTTATACATAGAAAATATATCATCATTAAAGATATTAATCTTATTTTTACCATCGTTTTTTGCAGAATATAATGTATAATCAGCTCTTTTTCGAATTTCTTCATAAGATATACCATTATCCCTACGACAAACACCAACACTTAAAGAAATATATATTCTCTTATTAAATAGATCGATATATTCACTCTTAATTTTTTCAAGTTCTTCAATGATTAATTTTTCTTCGTTTAAACTAGTATAATCATAAAGGTAAACGATAAATTCATCACCAGAAACGTGACACGTTACTACATTATTAAATTTAGATTCAATAGTAGAAAGATAAGAACCTACCTTTTTTAAATAAGTATCACCTAAATCATGACCATATTGGTCATTAAGGAATTTCAAATTATCAACATCAATGGAGAAAAATGAGCCAGTTCCTTCTTTTTCAAATAGAGGTTGAACTTTATTTCTAAAGCCTCTTCTATTTAATAGACCTGTTAAAACATCAAAGTCTCTTTCATGAGCGATTCTTTCTCTTTCTTGATATTCGCTTGTTAAATCAATTAATGTCGCGATTACTCCTTCATCTTGAGAAACAATTTTTAGTTGTACATAATATTTTTTATTAACAAAGAATACTATTTCTCCAGAAGATTTTAGGATGCTTTCATCTAAATTATTATAAGTAGAAGAAATGATTTCATCTTTTAAAGTCCTTAATTTAGCAATAAAAGTTCTTGAACTTAATTTTTCATTTGAATATGGGATATTTAACATATCAAAGAATTGTTTAGAAGTTATAATATTATCTTCTTTTATAGAATATTCAAAGAAAGAAATAGTATAGTTAGAATCTTCAAGTAAACGATTAAGTCTATTATTTAAAGAAATATTACGATTAGATATATCATTAATCTTCGTTAATAAGTTATCAACTTCTAATACATTAGTCATAGGAAGATCTAAAATATTTAAATCATTTAATGAATTAGATACACGAATAATTGGTCGAGAAATTAAATAAGCGATTAAAATATAAAGTAAAATAATAACGATAAATGAAATACCAAAAATTAAATAAATTTCAAATTTAGTCTTATGAGAAACGTTAAAAAGGTAATCCGCTTGCACTAGTCCTACAATATACCAAGTTTCATCACCGATATTTACACCATTATAAAGATCTAATGTTTCTTCATAGAGGAAAGTTGTATTTCCATTATTATAGAATTTTTTAGTTTCTTTATATATTGAATCTTCTAAAACTACATCATTTAAATTAGGTAATGAATAATCAATATAAGCTTTAAAGCTATCTTGATATTTATTATTTATCTTTTTAACAAAAGCAAAACTAATCGCATCTTCATTCGTATTTAATTTACTTAAGGAATTTCTTAAATACGTTTCGGTAATACCAACACCATATACTCCTAGGCATTTACCTTTTACATAGAAAGGCACTGAATAAGTTAAGACTTTATTATGAGAAAGTCTTGTTAAAGATGACCAATATCCTTGCATTGAGCTTTTTTCACTTGAAGGAGTAATATATTTAATCGCATTATCAAAGAATTCATAATCACCGATTGAACTATATTTATTTGAATCAATATTTCTATCAACAACATAGCCTTGTGAAGAATAATATTTCCATACATCATATGGAGCGTAAAGTACTTCAATTTCATTACTAATGACTTGACCAGGTTTAGTCGTTCTAATATATGTTAATAAGTTGTTTTCATCATCTTCAAAATCATTATTTAAAATAAAATAAGCATCATTAACATGATTATTTTCAATAAGATCAGGTATTAAACTACATGTGTAATATAAATAATCTTTCGCATCTTCTTTATTTGAAATAATATCGTCAACTGATTTATTTTTATCTTCTAAATAAGCATGAGTTTTAGAATATAAGGAAGAATTAAATGAATTTAAATTAGTCCAAGATGAAGTAATTAATGTTTCTAAATAATTTTTTCTAACGCTTACGCTATTCTCAAAAGAAGAAATTAAGGAAAGATCAATAGTATTTTTAATCACGCTAAAATTAAGTACGCCTGTTACAACAATACTTTGAACTATTGTCACTAGGATAATTGGAATGATTATTCTAGCATTAATACTTTTAAAATATTTTTTAAAACGTGAAAACATAATACTTACCTATTTTTTTAAACTGTTGAACCATTTTTCAAATTTTGCAAGTGAAGTGTATTCTTCGATTGCTTCTTCATAAGAAGATGACTTTAAAACATTCGCGCGAGCTTCTTTAGAATAATTATCTAAACTCGTCTTTAGTTTATTACGTAAAGAAGTACCTCCTTCACCGACAATATTTGTATACATCGTTGAATTATTTACAACATTTTTCGCAACTACAAAGCTTTGTTTAAAATTAGAATTTTTTTGAGAAGAAATAAATTCATAACTAAAGCCATCATTAGTCGCTGGGAAATAACCAGTTTCGTTAGAAAAAGATCGAATATTATCTTTTTCTGATAACCATTTTAAGAAACTTGCCGCGGCAGATTCTTGTTCTTTATTCGATTTAGTAATGCAAAATCCTGCTCCTTGACTAACCGCGACATCAGAACCAGAAGAAAATTTTGGAGCTTTAATAACATTACATTCGATATCATAAGATTCATTATCAGAAACAACGACTTTAGAAGGGAAATAGCCTCCTGAAGAAGTTGATCCAACATAAGCTAATATAGAACCTGATTGTATATCACTACTTCTAAAAGCACTTTCTGCATAAAAATAGCCTTTTACAAATGGAACGTAATAACATTCCCATAATTTTTTAAAGACTTCCTTATCAAAGTTAATACCAAAATTATTATTATCATCATATCTTAAAATATCAATACCTAATTGTTTCGCTCCTATCACGAAATAATTATCAAGTGAATCACGGCCAAAGAAAGCTTTACCAGTTTGTTCGTAATACCTTTTTGAAGCATTAATAAGGCCTTCATAAGTACTTAAATCTTCATAACTAATCGCATAATCAGGATAATTTTTATTAAACTTATCTAAATCAGTTTTATTTATATACATTGCTTCTGTCGATTTTGACATTGGAAGAATTTTATAATCATTATTTC
>CAVJWU010000054.1:0-5392 GCA_963653535.1 Azospirillum sp. CAG:239 | reverse complement strand
ACTACTTAAACAAATATGTACTTGGTTTGTATCATGAAGTCCTCCCCAAGCAGCATTCATTGCGTTAGGGATACCTTCTTCGTTATAAGTTGCGATAATCATAACTGGTGAAGGGAAAAAGTATGATTGTGGGCCAAAATTTTTCATTTTTTATTTTCTCCTTTTTAATAATTATAATCTATAAATATTAATTTATACATAAATTAAAAGGCTTTTTCTTAGGAAAACAAGCTTTTTCTTGAACGAGAACTATTTTTTAACTATTATAAGTATTATACTTATAAAAGAGGTAATTATGACAAAAACGACAAAAAAGTATATCCTTTATATTTCTATTCTAGTTATTGTCTCCGCGCTTGCAGTATATTTTGTTTTAAAACAAGATCCTGCCGCGGTCTTTTCTGCGTTAGGTGGATGTGATTTAAAATTTATTTTTGTCGCGATAGGAATGATGATTATTACTTATACTATTGAAGCAATTATCCTTCTAATTCTTACTAGAATGTATAAAAGAAATTATCGTTTTGATAAATCTTTTTTAAATGTTATGATTGGAGTTTTCTTTTCTGACATTACGCCTAGTTCATCGGGAGGACAATTTGTTCAAGCTTATACTTTTTCTAAACAAGGAGTAAAGATGACTAATGCCGCTTCTATTTTATTTATGCGTTTTATTATTTATCAAATTGCTTTAGTTTTATTTTCAAGCGTTGTTTTTGCTTTTAAATTTAATGAACTAGCCGCGACAACTTCACAAATTAATATTTTTGGTTGGAATTTTTCAATCGTCACTTTATCTATTATCGGCTTTATTATTAACGTTTTTGTTATCGTTGGCTTATTCTTCTTAGCTTTCTCTAAAAGAGTACACAATATATGTATTAAATATGGTATTGGCTTACTTAGTAAATTACATATTGTTAAAAATAAAGATGAAAGAATTCTTCGACTCAATACTAAAGTTGAAACATTTAGAATTGAATTTAAAAGATTACTTCAAAACTGGCCTGTTTTACTTTCTACCGGTTTCTTATTTATCGTTGAATTAATTGTTTCAAATTGTATTCCTTTCTTCATCGCACGCAGCATGAGTTTAGAGTTCTCTAATTCTAATAATTTTATTAATTTTATTAATACCACATCAATGACTTTACTTACTAGTTGTATTACTTCAATGGTCCCAATTCCTGGTGCTTCCGGCGGAGCAGAACTTGTCTTCCAATTCATGTTCGGGGGAACATTCTTCACAAATGCAACTTCTGGAGATATCTCCGCGTTAATTTTATTATGGAGAGGTATTACATTCTACTTAGGTTTAATTATTGGCTTCATCGTCTTTGTTTCTTATCACGAATCACCAAAGAAAGAATCTTTCTTACATGGAGACTCAAGAACTCTCCTCGAATTACAAGTTATAAACTTAGATGAACATAATAATGTCATTTTAAAAAATGAAATTGCAACTAGTAACTCTCATCATATTGAACCTCAATTATTAACTGTCGATGATATTGAAGCTCACTTTGCTTCCTTAAAAAATGATTTATCAAAACAACTAGAAAATAATGAAAAAACATTAGAGAAAGAAGAAAAGAAAAAGATATCATTGTCTTTTTTTAGTAAAAATAAGGACAAATCTAAGAAGAAAAAAACTACAAAAGATAAGGAAGGTGACTAAGATGCGTATTGCTTTATTCACTGATACTTATCCGCCAGAGATTAACGGAGTTGCAACAGCTACTGAAACATTAAGAAAAGCTTTAGAAATTCATGGCCATATTGTCTATATTGTAACAACTAATGTTTATTCAAATAAAATGACTTTTGAAGATAATGTTTTAAGAATTCCTGGTATTACATTAAAGAAAATTTATAACTATCGTATGGCGACGATGTTTCATCCTAAAGCGACGATGATTATTAAATCGTGGAACTTAGATATCATTCATACTCAATCAGAAGGGGGACTTGGAATGTATGGTCGTTTACTCGCTCCTAAGTTAGATGTTGCTTTAGTTATGACTTATCACACTGCATTAACTGATTATACATATTATTTTACTCACGGAGTATTAGATCAATCGGCTAAATACATCTTAAAGAAGTTTATTAAAGTAGTTTCTACTGCGACTAATGAACTTACGACTCCTTCAATAAAAACTAAAGATGAACTAAGAACATTTGGAATTGATCGTTACATTAATGTTATTCCTAATGGATTAGATTTATCTTCTTTTGATCCAAATAATTTTTCTAAAGAAAAGATTTATGCTTTTAAAAAACAATATAATTTATTAGATTGCTTTATCATTTTAACAGTCGGTAGAATCGCGGCAGAAAAATCAATTGATGTTCTTTTAGAAGGATATAATGTGTACTTAAAATCTAATCCAAATAAAAAAACTAAATTTTTAATTGTTGGTGATGGTCCAGATAAAGAACGTCTTGAAAAAATGGCTTTAGAATTAGGAATCGCGGAAAATGTCTTATTTATCGGTAAAGTCCCACATGAAGAAGTGGCTTTTTATTATGTTCTCGCAGATTTATTTATAAATGCGAGTGTGACTGAAACACAAGGCTTAACTTTTATTGAGGCTATCGCGGCTAAAACATTAGTTTTATGTCGATTTGATGAAAATCTCGCGGATGTTATTAAAGATAATGAAACAGGCTTCTATTTTAGTGATGATAATTCATTTAGAGATCGATTAAAATATATCATCGATTTAGATGAAGAAACAAAAAATAAAATTATTCTTCAAGCGAGTAAGAATAACGAAAAATATTCAATGAAATTATTTTATGAAAGAATGATGGAGGTATATAATCGTGCGCTCAGAAAAAGATGGTAAATTAATTTGTGAAGTTAAAGTAAATAAAAAGAAGGTCATCATTTGTTTTGATGATGAATCATCTTTAGAAGTTACTCCAACTACTTATACACATTTTTATCTTTATAAGGATAAAACTTTAAGTGAAGATGAAATAAGACAAATTAAACATTTTGATGAGATTTCTTTAGGAAGAGATTATGTGGTTAATTTAGTTTCAAACCATCTTTATACAGAAAAACAAGTTTATGATAAATTAATTAATGTTAAACATATTTCGCCTAAAAACGCTTTTGAAATTGTTAATTCATTAAAAGAATATGGCTATGTCAATGACAATAATTACGTCAATGAAATGTTTGAAGTTTATACGATGAAAAACTATGGTAAGAATAAGATTATTACTAAGTTATTACAAGCAGGAATTGACAAGTCTCTAATTGAAGAACTTTCTTTTGATGATGAAGAAGAATATTTAAAAGCAAGTAACGATGTAGAAAGCTTTATTAAAGGGAAAATAAATACTAAGAGTAAGAAAAAACTCATGGAAGCAACTTATTCTCATTTATGTTTAAATGGCTTTAGTAGTCAAATCGCGAATGCCGCGATTAAAATTATTGAAGATAGTTTTGATGAACAAAGAGAGATTGAATCTTTATTAAAAGGGATTTCTAAGTATATATTAACTCATGAAGTTAATTTAAAAAACTATGAAGAAAGACAAAAATTAATAAATACATTTATAAGAAAAGGCTATTCTTATGATATGATAAATAACTATGTGGAGGAATTAACGAAAAATGAAGAATGTTAATGAATATACTGAAGGATTTAAATTAGATGGTGTAGAACTTCTAATTAATAATGTTACTAAAGGAGCATCGGGAACTGGTAGCCCATATCTATCACTTACTTTACAAGATAATACAGGTGCGATTGTTGGAAAGAAATGGGATGCGAGTGATGAAGATATTATCACTGCTGAAATTGGTAAAGTAATTAAGGTTTATGGCGATGTTATCGATTATCGTGGTAATAAACAAATTAAAGTAGTTAAGATAGAAGAAATCGATCAAAACTTAGTTGATATTTCTCGTTTTTGTATACCTTCACCAGTATCACAAGATAAGCTTGAAGCAGCGTTAAAACAATATATTAATACAATAAAAAATGAAGACGCAAAAAAGATTGTAACAACATTAATTGATAAATATTACAATCAATACGTTACTTATCCTGCTGCGAAAAGTAATCATCATGAATTTATGTCAGGGTTACTTTATCACACTTTATCGATGGCTGGAACTGCGACATTAATCGCTTCTCGATATGATAATGTTAATAAAGATATTTTAATTAGCGGCGTATTACTTCACGATTTAGGTAAAGTTATTGAATTATCAGGACCAGTAGCGACACAATATACTTTTGAAGGAAAATTACTTGGTCATATCTCCATTGTCTGCGGAGAAATTAGAAGAGTAGCAAGTGAACTTAATATTAAAGGTGAAGTACCAGTTTTACTTGAACATATGGTGTTATCTCATCATGGTAAACAAGAATTTGGTTCCCCAGTTTTACCTATGACAAAAGAAGCTTTAATCTTAAGCACAGTTGATGACTTAGATGCAAAAATGAACATTTTAGATAAAGCTTATGAAAATGTATTAGAAGGCGAATTTACCGCGAATATTAAGGCGATGGATGGTAGATCTTTCTATAAACCTCATTTAAAATAATTTTAATCTTTTAAACAAAAACCAGGTGTTTGAAGTTAACCTCAGTCCAACTTTTGGGGTTCACTTCATATAACCTGGTTTTTTGTTTGCTTTTAAAACATAATGTATTAATTTTGATATTAATTCTATATCATCATTCAAATTAAGAATTAATAAATTATTATCTAACAAGTTTATTGAAGTCTATTTAACATTGTTAGAAAGTGTTTCTGCTAGAGCTGGTAAATTGATTTTTTCTAATTTATTAGATAAGAATTCTAGTTTAATTTTATCATCATCTGAATATCTAGGAATAACGTGTACATGGAAGTGTTTGACACTTTGTCCAGCCGCTTCACCTGCGTTAGTTAAAATATTTACACCTTTTGCACCTAAAGTAAGAACTTCTGCTTGAGCAATTTTTTGGGCTACTCCCATTACTTTCGATAATAAATCCTTTGGACAATATAAAATTGAGTCATAATGTTTTTTAGGAATAACTAAAGTGTGTCCTTTAGTAGTTTGAGAAATATCTAAAAAAGCAAGTACTTCTTGATCTTCATAGACCTTATAACAAGGAATTTCACCTTTTAAAATTTTACAGAATAAGCAATCATCCATAATTTTTACCTTCTTTCTAATTTGTATTTTAACACAATATGAAGACTTTGTTATATTAAATAAATAAGTTTAAAGGATGATTATTAAAATACATTCATAATTTTCCTTCGCTTGTTTAATCGCTTAGAAGAAAATAAAAACTCAGAAAGTTATTTTCCTTCCTGAGTGACTTATTTAATTTAATTAATTTTGTTTTTGATAAATATGAGCTTTTTCAATATC
>CAVJWU010000053.1:0-5522 GCA_963653535.1 Azospirillum sp. CAG:239 | reverse complement strand
GACTTATTTTAATAAAACCATTATTACTAGTAGGAAATAAAACTAGATAAGATTCATCTTTTGAAGATAAATCTCTACCACTAATAAAAGGAAGATTTATCAGTTTTTCTCCTAATTTAACATTAATATCAATTAAAGAAATTAAGTTAAATCTAGCTTTAGTAAATGCATCAGTATATTTCCCATTTGTTAATAAATTAATACCTTGTTCATTTAATAAATTATTATTAATTGAAATTTGTTGTTCGTTAAAGCATTCAGTCATTAATTCATTGTTAGAAGAAGAAAATATATAATCATCATTAATAATAAGCCCTTCTTCATATCCTAATTTTTGATAATTTTCTTTTAAATAAGAACTAATTTGAGACATTATAAAATAACCTTCTGGAAGGATAATTAATTGATCTTTATTAATATCGATATAAGATTTAAGTTCGTTAAAATTTAAGTTAAAGTTATTCATAAATTCACCCGGAAATATTATATATTAAGAAAATAAATTAGTAAACATATTACATTGAACTATATTATGTTATAATAATGCCATCGAGGTTAAGAATATGAACAAAATTATCCCAATTACAGATTTTAGAAAAACTAATGAAATTTCTTCTCTTTGTCATAAAGAAGATGAACCAGTTATCGTCACTAAAAATGGTTATTCTGATTTAGTCGTCATGTCGATTGAAGCATATGAAAAATTAGAAAAAAAGAAGATAACTAAGCAAGAATTAACAAAAGAAAAAAGAGGTAAAGTAAGTTTATTACCTCAAGATGATCCTTTAGGTTTTATTAAGGTTGCTGCCTCTAACTTTGATGTTTCCATTAATAATGTGCAAGAAAATGTTAAACAAATTATTAAAAATACTTTAGAAGCTTATAAGAACGAAGCAAAAATTATCGTTTTCCCTGAATTATCTTTAACTGGATATTCTTGTGGCGATATGTTCTATCAAGATACTTTGTTAAGAAGTGTTGAATTATCATTAGAAACCTTATGTAAAGAATTAAAAAACGTCGATGCACTAGTTGTTGTCGGAGCTCCATTAAAAAAAGATGGTAAACTCTTTAACTGCGGACTCGCTATTCACAAAGGTAAAATCTTAGGTGTAGTTCCAAAGTTATTCGTTCCAAATTATAAAGAATTCTATGAAAAAAGATATTTTGAAGTTCCTTTAGAAGGTAATTCTTATATCACTCTAAATGGCAAAGAATACCCATTTGGAACCAAATTACTCTTTAGAAACTCATATTTTAGTGATGAAATAGTCGGTATTGAAATATGTGAAGACTTATGGATGGGGATAGCTCCTTCTTCTCATCATGCGTTAGCTGGTGCGACAATTGAATGTAACTTATCTAGTAGTAACGAAACTCTTCATAAAGAAGATATCCGTCGTGAACTAGTCTCAATGCAAGCTAGAAAAAATAATATCGGTTATATTTATGCAAGTTCATCTTATTCTGAATCTACTCAAGACGTCATTTATTCTTCTCATAACATTATCGCTGAACCTGATGGAATTATTAACGAATCTGAATTATTTGAATCTAACACAATCTATGGAGAAATTGATATTGACCGTATTAATATCACTAAAATTATGAATAATTCCCAAGGAGATGTTAATCATGATGATTTTATGATTATTCCTTTCTCATGTCATTTAAAAGAAGTAACTCTTACAAGAAAATATCCTAAATACCCATTTATTGATGAAGATAAAGAAAAAAGTAAAAAGACTGTCTATAAAGCTTTAAAGATGCAAGGTTATTCGCTCGCTCGTCGATTAAAGCATATTCATTGTAAAGATGTCGTTCTTGGTTTATCAGGAGGACTAGATTCAACTATTGCTTTAATTGCCTGCGTCGAAGCTTTTGATATCCTTAAATTAGATCGAAAAGGAATTCACGCGATTACTTTACCTTGTTTTGGTACATCACAAAGAACGAAAGATAACGCTTATAAACTCGCTTCTTATTATGGAGTTAGTTTAAAAGAAATTAATATTGGTGCATCAGTAACACAACACTTAAAAGATATCGGTCATGATATTAATGATCATTCTGTCACATTTGAAAATGCTCAAGCACGTGAAAGAACACAGGTTCTCATGGATTATTCAAATAAAGTCGGAGGTATCGTTATCGGTACTGGTGACTTATCAGAAATCGCTTTAGGATGGTCAACTTATAATGGCGATCACATGTCCATGTACGCGGTTAACTGCTCTTTCCCAAAGACCTTTATTCAAGAGATGACTAGAGTTATCGCAGAAAACACTCCTGAAATTAAAGATTGCTTATTAGATATTTTAGGTACACCAATTTCACCTGAACTCATTCCACCAAAAGAAGGAGAAATTTCTCAACTAACCGAAGATTTAGTCGGTCCTTATGAACTACATGATTTTTTCTTATATAACTTTGTCTATAAGAACATGTCAGTAAGAAAGATTTATAAAATCGCTAAAGAAACATTTAAAGATGAATTTAAAGAAGAAACAATTAAGAAATGGTTAGTCACTTTTATTAAACGTTTCTTTAACAACCAATTTAAACGTTCTTGTATCCCTGACGGTGCGAAAATTTCTGAAGTAGGACTTTCACCTCGTGGAGACTTCCGTCTTCCTAGTGATACTTCTTATCAAGAATTCTTATTAGATTTAGAAAAATAACAATATAAAAGACCTCTAGTGAGGTCTTTTCTTATGCTATTTCTTTTTATATGCAGGAATGACGTTATTTTTCTTATTATTTAAACAAATATTTTTTATCATTTTCACTTCGATATCGCTTAAAGGACGATATTTTCCTCTTTCAATGCCATCAAGGTTTAAAAAAGCAATTGATTCACGATGTAAATTCTTCACGTGATAAGAAAAATGTTCAAACATTCTTCTTACTTGTCTATTTCTTCCTTCGTGAATTGTAATTGAGATGATTGATTGAAGAGAATTTATTCTTATAACTTTTACTACGGCTGGTTCAGTTGGTCCATCTTCAAGAATAACGCCTTTTTCAAGTTCTTTTAAATGTTCTTCTTTCACTCTTCCTTCAATTGTCGCGATATATGTTTTATCTAAGTGAGTAGAAGGATGAGTAACTAGATTAGTTAATTCTCCGTCATTAGAAATTAATAAAGCTCCGGAGGTATTATAATCTAATCTTCCAACAGGATAAAGTCGATATGGTTCATCTTTAAAAAAGTCAATAACTGTTTTTCTACCACGATCATCTTTACTAGAAGAAACAACACCTAATGGTTTATTAAATAAGAAGGTCACTTTCTTAGTACTCACTTCTTTTTTTGCGATATTTTCATTACCGATAATTTCAATTTTATCTTTTAAAGAAACTAAGACACCTTTTTCTACCACGATAGTTCCATTAACTTTCACTTTATGTTCATCAATTAACGTTTCTGCTTGTCTTCTTGAGCAAAGTCCTAATTGTGACATTGCTTTTTGTAATCTCATTTTTTCATTTTCCATACTTACTTATTGCCTCCTAGGTATTCTAGCATAAGTTCATATTTTTGAGAAGAAAAAAGCAAGGAATGATATCCTTGCTAATTATTTTTTGAAAATGTTAAAGTAGCTTTTTCACTAGTTAAACTATCAACATGGAATGTAAAAGGAATCTTTTCTCCATATGAGTTAGCGACTTTACTTGAAGAAGTAGTTCCTACCTCATGAACATAACCATTTGAAGAAGTATAAACATATTCAACTAAATTATTTTGTGTGCCATAACCTGAAGAATTAGTATATGTAGAATTGTTATTATAAACATCATAATATGTCGTATCTAAATATTCTTCTTTAATTAAAGATGAATTAACATGGTACATGACAATACCTTCTTTATCAAAATAACCACCTTTTGTATTTAATTTATCATTCTTATAATACATTAAGACATAATATTCTTGATATGCACCTAAAGTTTCATCAAAATCATTCGCGATAATAATAGTATCACCAGTTTCTACGTAGCTAGTTAGATCAAGAGTTACTTCACTAGTAACTAAACGAGAAGAAGTAATCCAACCTAAATTAAATTTTGAATATGGATTATGATCACCGACGGTTGAATCCATCATATCAAGTGAATCTAAAGGACCATTAGTTCTTCCAGTTGTATCGTAATAATCATCTAAGCCTAAAACATGGCCGAATTCATGTAAGAAAGTATAGGTATTAGTTGGAGTCTTATTCGTATATAAACCAGTTGAACCTTTTTCATATAAGAATTGATATGAAGCCCATAAATAATCGTTCGCTCTTACGTTATCATATGTATAATATTCATTATTACTATCAAGATAATAATTCCAATATCTAAACGCCCAACAAAAATTAGTACTTGAATCAATACTTAAAGTATTAATCATCACGACTGCATCAATAGTTCCATTGTTATCAGAATCATATTTCGAGAAATCAATTTTTGAATCATATGCTTTTAAGAATTCATTAAGTATTACTTGTTCTCCATCTTCTAAAGTTGATGATCCATAATTAAATTTTAAATTTTTATAATATGAACTTTTTTGGCTTGGTTGAAACCATGAATTCATAATATCAAAATTAATATTTAGTTGACCATAAGAAGAAGTATAATAGAAATCTTTTAAAGAATAATAATCGAGTGAAGAAGAATTTCCATTTAAAGCCGTATTAATGCTTTCAATTGTATAACCTTTGCTAGAAGCAGTTACATCCTTAAATTCTACTGGAATAACTAAGACATTTAACGTTTTACTACCTTCAGTAATAGTTGGACAACCATCTTCATATTGATATTGTTCATGGACATTTTTAACTAGTCCTTTAGTGAAATCGACATTATAAACGCCGTTAGTTCCTTCTGGAAGTCCTTTAGAATGGTTAGTGATAAGATCTGATTTATCTTCATTACCTTCTTTATACATGCTCACTTGAACAAATTGTGAAGCATTCCTAATATAATTAGTTAATAAAAGAACAACTCCGTTATTCTTAAATTCATACCATTCTACTCCGTTAGAAAAGAAAGATTGAACATATGTATAATTCGATTTAAATTTGTTATAGTAATTTCTAAATAAAGAACTAGATAAAGAAGATAATTTTGCAATGTAATAATAAGCATCATCATTTTGATCATATTCTAAATTATAAGTTTTACAAGTAATAAAAGGGATACTAAAACCAAATTTAGTAGTTAATGCTTCTTTTTCTGAAGTAGTAAAATCATAATAATTGCCTTGTGGATTAATATTGGTATTTACTTCACTTGAAGTAGAAGAATAATTTCCATTACTAGAATTAAATATAAAGCTACAAGAAGAAGTAATAAATAAGACGCTAGTTAATAATAATGTTTTTAAAATTTTGTTTTTCATTGTCTCACCTCAAGATTAATATAAATAATCTTCCTTAAATTAAGCAAAATAAAAGTAGTCCGAAAACTACATTTATTATAACTTATAAATTATAAAGTTTGCACTTTCTGCCATAATTTTTTATTTTCCC
>CAVJWU010000052.1:0-6310 GCA_963653535.1 Azospirillum sp. CAG:239 | reverse complement strand
ATTATCGTGTGTTGCTTCGGAAAACGGGAGTAGAATTAGTCTTTTTTTAACTTGACTTATGAAACATTCACCTTTAAAATGTAACCATGGAAAAAGAAGAAAAATTAAAATCAACAATTGCATCAAACTTAACATATTATCGAAAACAAGCTGGATTAACACAAATTAAGCTCGCGGAGATTTTAAATTATTCTGATAAAGCAGTTTCTAAATGGGAAAGAGGAGAAGGCGTACCAGATATTTTTATTCTCGTACAACTCGCCGATCTTTACCAGATTAGCTTAAATGATCTCATCGGTGAAAGAAAAACAATAAAAAAGACATCTTTTTTTAAAAATCGTATCCTTATTACTTTATTAAGTATCGCCCTTTGTTGGTTAGTATTTGTTGTTTCATTTGCGATAATAACAATTATTGAAAGAAATACTTCGAATGATTGGTCTAATTGGACTTGGGTCTTATTTATCGCTCCTATCCCAGTTTCTTGTATTATCGCCTTAATATTCGATAAAATTTGGGATGAAGTTAGATGGCATCGATTCTTCATCGTTTCTGGTATCGTTTGGACAAGTGCTTTATTAATCGTATCTTTATTATTAATATTTAACGTTGATTTTCATTGGGTTATATGGTTTGTTGCCGCCACATTACAAGTCCTTGTTGTCCTGTGGTATGGTTTAATAAGAAAAACAAAATAGCATTTAAAAAGTCTATGGATTTTATTCCATAGACTTTTATTATTGATTAAATGTTTGATTTTCTTCGATACCTTTATATAGTGCTGCATATTCACCATTTTTAGAGATTAATTCTTCGTGATTACCTTGTTCAACAATTTTACCTTTTTCGATAACATAAATTAAATCTGCGTTTCTAATAGTTGATAATCTATGTGCGACTACTAAAGTAGTTCTTCCTTTTGCTAAATCATTTAAAGATTTTTGAATTAAGGCTTCTGTAACATTATCTAAAGCCGAAGTTGCTTCATCTAAAATAAGGATGGAAGGATTTTTTAAGAAGACACGAGCAATAGATATTCTTTGTTTTTGTCCGCCGGAAAGTTTAACACCTCTTTCGCCGACCATCGTATTATAGCCATCTTCAAGTCCCATAATATAATTATGAATATTGGCCATTTTACTAGCTTTAATAACATCTTCATCACTAGCTTCATAATTACCATATTTTATATTTTCTAAGATTGTACCATTAAATAAGAAAACATCTTGTTGAACAATACCAATATTTCTTCTTAGTGATTCAAAAGTCATCTTATTAACATCAATATCATCAATATAGACATGCCCTTTAGAAGCATGATAGAAATTAGGAATCAAATGACAAATAGTTGTTTTACCTCCACCAGAAGCACCAACTAAAGCTACTGTTTTACCTTTTTCTATTTCAAATGAAACATCATCTAATACATTACCAGGATGATGCTTTTTTATATAATTAAAGGTAACATGATCAAATTTAATGTTTCCTTCTAAATAACCGACATCCGTTGCATCATCATCAACTTTTTCTTCTTCTTCATCAATAATTTCCACAAATCTTTGAAAGCCTGTTACGCCTTCTTCATATTGTTCAACGAAATTAATTAAAGTTGTTAATGGTGTAATAAACATTGAGACAGATACAACGAAAGTTACGTAACTTGCAGTATCTTTACTAGGTGCAACAAGTAAGCCACCCGCGACAATAATAATAAAATTAAATAAATCTGTTAAGAAAGCGGTCGAAGAACCAAATTGTCCCATCGCTTTATAAGTTTTTGCTTTTGATTTAACAAAGTCAGAATTAGAAGCCTCAAACTTTTCTAATTCTTTTTCATCATTAGTGAAAGCTTTAGTTACTCTAATACCTGTAATAGATGATTCTAAACGAGCGTTAATACTAGCTAGAGCTCTTCTATTTTCCATTTGAGCTTTATGTAATCTTTTTCTAAAGAATAAAGAAACAATAACCAATAAAGGAACCGCGACTAAGACCCATAAAGCAAATCTATAATCTATCGTTAATAAATAAGCAAATGATAAAATAATAGTAATTCCGCAGATAAAGAAGTTTTCTGGACCGTGGTGAGCGAGTTCACTAACTTGTTGAAGATCATTAGTCATTCTTGACATTATCTTGCCTGTTTCATGTTCATCATAATATGAAAATGGTAATTTTTGTAATTTTATAAACATTTCTCTACGCATATCAGCTTGCATATGAGTACCAATCATATGGCCATAGTATTGAACAAAGAATTTTAAAAACATTCTAATAACATAACAGCCTAACAATATAAATCCTAATATTAATATTTTATTTGTATCATTATTAGGAACATAAGTCTTTACGACTTTATTAGTAATGATAGGATATAATAAACCTATTAAAGAAATAAAAAAACTAGCCATCATATCCAAAAAGAACATCCCTTTATAAGGCTTATAATAACTTATAAATCTTTTTAACATATACTTCCCTCCTATTAAAATAAAAAACCACTTCCATTGTTCATAAAAGTGGTAATAATTATTAGAATTATTTTATATTATTGACCATCTGCAATTGTAACTTTTTCACCAATGAAAGAAATTGTTACAGTATCTGGACCTGTTGTCGCTCCAATAATTGGGCCTAAATCAGAAATATTAATTTCTTTAACTTCCATGATTTTAGAAATTTCAGTTGCAATATATTTTGCATCTTCATAACAATCCGCATGTTCAATGCATAATAATGAATTCTTTGGATCTGTCATTCTTTCGCAAGCAATAGAAACAAATTCATCTAAAGAAGCTTTTCTACCCTTTACTTTCTTAAAAGCAAAGTTATTACCTTTTGCATCACTAACGATGATAGGTTTAATACCAATTAAATTACCAAAGAATGCAGAAGAAGCTTTAACTCTACCAGCTTTCTTTAACCAAGCTAATGAACCACTAGTCGCATAAACTTGATAAGATAAACGATCTTTTGTTAATTGAGCGACAGTTTCATCTAATGATTTACCTTCTAAAGCATATTTAGCTGCATCCATCGCGATTAAGCCTTCAGCATAATTACTTCTTAATGAATCGAAGCAAACGATTCTTCTTCCAGGATATTTTTCTAATAATTCTTTCGCGTAAACTTCGGCATAATTATATGAGCCTGATAATCTACTTGAACAAGAAACATATAAAATATCTAATCCTTCATCTAAATATTTTTTAAATTTTTCTTCTACTTCAGCTGGTTGAATTTGACCAGTAACTGATCTTTTTCCACTTCTCATCATTTCATAATATTCATTAGGAGCGATATTAGACCAATCTAAATCTGCATCATAATCTTTTCCATCAATTGTGAAAATCATTTTAATATAATCTAAATCATATTTATCACGAAATTTCTTTTCAACATCAGCCGTTGAGTCTGTTAATACTTGAAATTGCTTCATACTTTAGTACCTCTTGATATATTATATATATTTTAATAAATAATGCAATTATTTTACTTTTTTTATCACGAATTATAACGAATTTTAATGTTTATGTTTTATTTATTGAATTATTAAATAGTTTTAATTATTTACTTATTAAAATTTACTATGTTAATTAATTTAAATTCTTTTTATTATTTTTGCTATAGTCGCTAAATCGTGATATGATAATTTTATCTGCCTGTACCTCAGTTGGATAGAGGGTCCGCCTCCTAAGCGGAACGCCGCTAGTTCGAATCTAGTCAGGCAGGCCATTATATATTAATCACTTCTTTTAGAAGTGTTTTTTTATACCTGTTATATCTAAATAAAAATAATACAATCTCTCATAAGTGTTTATTTCTAAAATTTGTTAAAAGAATCTACGACGCTAATTTAGTTTAGATATTTTAGATTAATTATTATTTAATTCAAGTTCATTATCTTGGCCGTAAAGATCTTCTTTTTGTTCATTCATTTTATCTAATTTTCTTATTTCAATTACAAGGAATATAACGCTAAAAGTAATACCGAAGATATCAGAAATTGGGGCCGCCCATAATACACCCATAATTCCCATTCCTAGAGGAAGAGTTGTAGTAAAAGTAACCATAGCAAGAACATCTCTAATTAAACTTAATAATGTTGATTTTATAGGTTTATCAATAGCTTGTAAGAAGATACTTGTAACTTTTTGAAGTAAAGTAAATAAAATACCACCTAAATAAATTCTCATAGCGAGAATACCAAATTCTAGATAATTTTCCGGATTAGATGAATTTGAACCAAATATTGATAAAATTTGTCCTGGAATTAATTCAAATAAAAGTGTTGCAATAACTCCAACGATGAATGTTGATACTAAGACTAATTTTAATAATTCTTTAACTCTTTTAATTTGCCCTGCCCCATAATTATATCCAACAATAGGTTGAGCACCAGAAGCAATACCAACTGCGATATTAACTACGATAGTAAATACTTTCATAACCACCCCAATAATTGCTTGAGGATCATTAATACCATATTTTGACTTAGCTCCATAAAGGGCAAGCATATTCATACTGACAATTGAAATAATAACAATCGCAATTTGTGTTAAAAAACTAGATATACCTAATTTAGAAACATTGATTAAGGCAGAAAAACTAATCTTAAAATCTTTCAATTTTAATTTAAAAGTCTTAGTCTTAAATGCTAAATAGAAAATAGAAATTAAGAAAGAAGCAAATTGACCAATAATCGTCGCTAGAGCGGCACCAAATACACCCATATTTAAAACTAAAATAAAGATTGCATCTAAGATAACGTTAATAACCGCGCCGGTAACCATAGAAATCATCGATGTTTTAGGTGAACCATCCGCGCGAATAATTGAATTAATTGCATTCATTAAAATATAGAAAGGTACACCAATTAAAATAACAAAACCATATTGATAAGATTTATCTAATGATTCAGGAGTTTTAGCCCCAAAAAAAGATAAAATATTGCTTAATAAAGGAAAACAAATAAGTAAGAATAGTGCGCTAATAATTATTCCTACACTTATAACAGTTCCAACTATGCTACTAATCTTTTTATCATCTTTTCTTCCTAAACACAAAGATATGTAACTTGCTGCACCATCTCCTAACATAAGTCCGAAAGCTAATGCAATACATGTTAAAGGGAAAACAATGCTTGTTGCAGTATTTCCTAATGTTCCTTCAGTTGAATTACCAATAAAAATTTGATCTACAATGTTGTATAGAGCGCTAATTAATAAAGACAATATACATGGAAGAGCGAATTTTATTAATAATTTCGAAGGTTTTTCTTTAATTAAATAATCGTTCATAAATAATTTTCTCCTCAAAAAAAGGCGTAAATTACTTAACTCGTCAGGCTATTGAGTTAAGGACATTTAACGCCACGAGCGACATTTTAACAAAAGGAAAAAATTCGTGTAAGTGATTTTTTTTGTTTTTTTTAAAAAATCTCTATTTCAATTGGGCAATGGTCACTTCCATAAATTTCATTGTGAATGATAACATCTTTTACTTCCGTAATTAATTCTTTCGATACAATAAAATAATCTATTCTCCACCCAGCGTTATTTTCGCGTGCTTTAAAACGATAACTCCACCAAGAATACATTACTTTTTCTGGATATAGATATCTAAACGTATCTATATAACCATGATCTAATAAATTAGTAAACGCATCTCTTTCTTCATAAGTAAATCCCGCTTTACCAATATTAGGTTTAGGATTTTTAAGATCAATTTCACGATAGGCGACATTTAAATCTCCTCCATAGACAATAGGTTTATTTAAAGAAGCAAAATATTCTAATAAATCTTTTTCATATTCTAAACGAAAATTAAGTCTTACTAATTCTTCTCCTGCATTAGGTACATAACTTGCAATAAAATAAAAATTATTAAATTCTAAAGTTATTACGCGACCTTCATCATCATATTTATTATTTAATAATCCAAAATGAACAGAAAGAGGTTTTATTTTAGTAAATACCATTACGCCTGAATAGCCTTTTTTAACTTTAGAATTAGTTTGATAAATTTCGTATCCTTCTGGCATAAATATTAAATCATCGCTAGATAACTTCGTTTCATTAAGGGCAAAGATATCCGCATTTAAATTTGTAAAATCTCTTATAAAGTCTTTTTTTAATATCGCTCTTAAGCCATTTACATTAAAAGAAACTATTTTCATATATTAAAATCTCCTTCTAAATATATTCTAATTTTAGAGTTTTTACGTTAAAAACGCCATATTTTTATTTAAAATTCAATTTTTCTTTTTTTTAAAATAATAATGGAAAATAAATTAATTAGTGATATTCTA
>CAVJWU010000051.1:0-6380 GCA_963653535.1 Azospirillum sp. CAG:239 | reverse complement strand
ATGAATCTAATTTAGAAAACAGTAATAACATTAATCGAATTAAATAAAAAATGATTAAAAAAGCGAGTGGACTATCGCTTATTGAAGAAATTTAATTATTAATAATTAAAATATTATTTTTTTAATATTTTATAAGGGTTTTATATGCTATAATTTGCCCTAAGGAGATTCTAGTTTCTAGATAGTTTTTATTATGATTACATTAGCGGTTGATTGCATGGGTTCAGATAATGGACCTAAAGTATTACAAGAAGGTATTATAAATTTCTTAAAAGAACATGATGATTGTAAAATTGTCGCCTGCGGTAGAAAAGAAGAATTAGATAAATTAGTTAATTTACCTAATGTTGATATTATCGACGCAAGAGATGTTTTACCAATGGATGTCGGACCTTTAGAAGCAGCAAGAAGTAGAGAATCTTCTTTATATAAAGCCGTTAACTACATGAAAGAATTTAATGCAGACGGAGTAATTTCTGCCGGTTCTACGGGAGGATTTTTATCTGTGGCGACTATTAAACTAAAATTAATTGAAGGCATTCAACGTGCTGCATTAATTTCACCTTTCCCAACTAAAACTGGAACGCCAACTATCATTCTTGATATTGGGGCATCAAATGAAACTAATGCTGATCAATTAGTCCAATTCGCGAAGATGGGCTCAATTTATTCTCGCAATATCTTTAAAGTTAATGAACCAAAAGTCTATTTATTAAGTAATGGGGTCGAAGAAGAAAAAGGTACTCCAGAAATTAAAGAAGCACATCAAAAATTAAAATTAGATAATTCAATTAATTTTAAAGGTAATGTCGAAGCTCGTGATGCGTTAGATGGTCATTGTGATGTCGTTGTTACAGGTGGATTTGCCGGTAATATCTTCTTAAAATCGTCTGAAGGAATGGCTAAGATGATGTCAGGCATGATCAAAAAAGCATTCTATACAAATTTATTAACTAAAATTGGCTATCTATTCTCTAAAAAAGGTTTTAAAGAAATGAAGAAAAATATGGATTATGAAACTTATGGAGGAGCGATGCTATTAGGAGTTAATGGAGTAGTAGTTAAAGCACATGGTAGCGCAAGTGCATTTTCTTTTAAATGCGCATTAGATGTCGCTTATTCAATGGCTAAATCAAATATCGTTGAAGCAATTAAAAAAGAGGTGAATAATAGTGACAGAACTTAGAAAATTACTAGAAGAATTTAATATTGAAACAGACAATTATCCGTTATATGAACAAGCTTTTACACATTCTTCTTATGTGAATGAAAAGAAGAGTGATAAGCCTTGTTACGAAAGATTAGAATTTATTGGTGATGGAGTACTTGATTTAATTATCGCTGATTTTGTTTATAAGCAATATCCTTCTCTTGATCAAGGACAATTATCTAAATTACGTATTTACTTTGTTAATGGTGAAGCATTAACTAAGTACGCGAAAAAATATAACTTCAATAACATCCTTTTATTAGGCCACGGACAAAAGATTAACGGAGGGACTAATGATAAAATTTTAGAAGATGTTTTTGAAGCATTTATCGGCGCAGTATATTTAGATAAAGGATTTGATTTTGTTTATAAATTAATTCAAAAGATATTTTTAGATGATATTCAACATGTTTCTTTATCAGTCTTAAAAGATTATAAGTCACAACTTCAAGAATATGTTCAGGCGGATTCACGTAATTCAGTACAATATCGTTGTATCGCTGAAATTGGTAATCCACCTAATACGGAATTTGTTTGTGAAGTCTATTGGGATGATACAGTCTTTGGAACTGGTAAAGGTACAAGCAAAAAGAAAGCAGAACAGGAAGCGGCAAAAGATGCTTTATCTAAGATGGTGAGGTAACAAATGGGATTAATTAAATTTTTAAAAGAAAAACTTACAAAGAAAGATACTTCTAAAAGTGAAAAATATGTCGCAGGACTTGATAAATCAAGAAAGAACTTCTCTAGTAAATTAAATGCATTAACTAAGAAATATGCCAAAGCAACTGATGAATATTTTGAAGAATTAGAACAAGTTCTTATTGAAGCAGATGTCGGGGTTAATCTTGCCTTAGAAATAGTAGAAGCTACCCAAAAAGAAACATGCGCACAAAATATATATGATCCAAAACAAATCAATGAAGTTTTAGTTGATAAGATGTTTGTTAGTTATGCCAATCAAGGTGGCGATATCGTCAACGAAATTCAATTTCAAAAAGATGGACCTACTGTTTTATTAGTTGTCGGTGTTAACGGCGTTGGTAAAACAACTACAATTGCAAAACTCGCGAAACGTTACATTGATCAAGGTAAAAAAGTTTTGTTAATCGCAGGAGATACTTTTAGAGCAGGCGCAAGTGAACAACTAACAGTTTGGGCTAATCGTTTAGGCTGCTCAATTGTCGTTGGTAAAGAAAATCAAGATCCAGCATCTGTTGCTTATGACGGAATTAAAAAAGCAAAAGAAGAGAATGTTGATTTAGTTATTTGTGATACTGCTGGTAGATTACAAAATAAGCTTAATTTAATGAATGAACTTTCTAAAATTAAAAGAATTTTAGGAAAAGAAATTCCTTCGGCTCCACATGAAACTTTCTTAATTATCGATGCAACTACTGGTCAAAATGGTGTTATTCAAGCAAAAGCATTTAAAGAATGTACTGATGTAACTGGTATTGTTATTACTAAGATGGATGGAACGAGTAAAGGTGGCATAATTCTAGCCATTCGTGATGAACTAGGAATCCCTGTTCGCTTTATTGGACTAGGCGAAAAGATGGATGATTTAGAAGAATTTGATTTAGATCAATACCTTTATGGATTATGTATGTCGATGGAGGAGGAAGAATAATATGTTAACAATGATCGTAATTATAATTTTAGTCATTGGTTTACAATATTTCTTAAAATACTTCTTAGGTCAATTTGGTTTTCCTTATTTATCAATTGAACTAATTATAGATTTTATTCTTGCGATTATTTATGCATTTATTAATTACCCAGGAATGAAGAAAGATGCGATTAAAGATTCTCGTTTTCATCAATCTATCTTAACTTATTTCTGCGTTTTATTACTCATAACTATCATGTTCTATTTTTGGTTTTAAGCTTATGGAAAATTTAGAAAAGAATATTTATATTAATAAATTATTTGATTTATATGGTTCATTACTAACTGAAAATCAAAGAAATATTATCGAATTATATTATTGTCTTAATTTATCATTAGGTGAAATTTCTGAATCGAAGAACATCTCTCGTAATGGAGTTTATGATACATTAAAAAAGGCTGAACAAGCCTTAGAAAATTATGAAACTAATCTTCATTTATTAAAGAATGAAGAAGATATTAATACTTTCTTAGATGAACTAAAAGAAGGTAAAAGTGAAAAAGAAATTGAACTAATTTCATTAATTCAAGGAAAGGTGATTAAACATGGCATTTGAATCATTATCTGATAGATTCCAATCAATCTTTAAAAAGATGAGAGGACAATCTAAATTAACTGAACAAAACATGGAAGAAATGTTAAAAGAAATCCGTGTCGCGCTTCTAGAAGCAGATGTTAATTTTAAGGTTGTTAAAGAATTTGTTAATCAAGTAAAAGAAAAAGCAATTGGACAAGAAGTCTTAACTAAAGTAAGCCCTGGACAAATGCTAGTTAAAATTGTTCATGACGAACTTGAAGAATTATTAGGAGCAGATCAATGCGAAGTTAATTTATCACATAAACCAACTGTTATTATGATGGTCGGTTTACAAGGTACTGGTAAAACTACTACTTCTGGTAAACTCGCAAAATTATTTAAAAACAAATTACATAAGAAAGTCCTTCTTGTCGCAGGTGATATTTATAGACCTGCCGCGATTGATCAATTATGTACGATTGGTCGACAAATTGAAGTTGATGTATTAAATTTAGGTGATCAAGTATCTCCTGTTGATATCGCATTAAAAGCTAAAGAAAAGGCTAAAGTTGAGAATTATGATGTAGTTATCATAGATACTGCTGGTCGATTACAAATCGATGAAAAATTAATGCAAGAACTTCAAGATATTGAAACTAATGTTAAACCTGATGAAGTCCTTCTCTTAGTTGATGCAATGTCTGGTCAAGATGCGGTTAATGTGGCAAAAGCATTTAATGAAAAATTACATTTAACCGGCATGATCATGTCTAAACTTGATGGTGATGCTCGTGGCGGTTCAGCTTTATCAATTAAGCATTTAACTGGTATTCCAATTAAATATGCCGGCGTTGGTGAAAAACTCGATGATTTAGAAATTTTCCATCCTGATAGAATGGCTGATCGAATTCTTGGCATGGGAGACGTCGTATCCTTAGTTGAAAAAGTACAAGAACAAGTCGATGAAAAAGAAGCAAAAAAATCTGTTAATAAGATGATGTCTGGTAAATATGATCTTAACGACATGCTTCAAAATTTAGAACAATTCAATAAATTAGGCTCGATGGGTGGCTTATTAAAGTTAATTCCAGGAATGCCTAAGATTTCTGAAGAAGATCAAGAAAAAGCAGAAAAACAACTTAAAAAGACTAAAGCTATTATTTATTCAATGACTCCGGAAGAAAGAAAAAATCCTGAAATCATTAAGAATTCCAGAAAACAAAGAATTGCAAAAGGATGTGGCATGACTAATTATGAAGTTAACCGAGTTCTCGACCAATTTGAAAAGATGAAGAAGATGATGAAAGAAATGAAATCCCGTTATGGTAAAGGAGGAATGCCTCCAATGGGTGGAAATTCTTTTAACGGATTATTTAAATAGACAAAATAAAAACTTCACCACGGTGAAGTTTTTGTTTGTCTTAAATTACTAAGAAAATTACGTAACCTGATATTAATAAAACACCAGTTACTACTAAATAAATTTTATAACCAATAGTATTTTGTTTTTCACTAGGTAAACGAGATTTTAAATATAAACATAGTGAGAGAATAAATAAGACAATTAAGGTTAAATAAATCATCTTAAATGCTTGATAGTCAAGTGCTTCAAGTGTAGTAAATCCAGGTAGAATACTTACTCTATAACTCATGAATTCCGCTAATCCGATAATACAGAAATTGAATAAGCAAGAACCGACTATATCACCAACCGCGGCATTCCAGTTACCTTTTTTACATAAAGCTAATGAAGATACAAGTTCTGGTAATGAAGTAGCAATTGCAAGGAAGATAGCTCCTGCAGTAGTTTGGTTAATATTAAATTTAGTTGCGATAGCATCTGTATTATAAGTGATTAATACTGATACTGCGACTAGAATTATGGCGCAAATGATGAATCTAATAATTACTTGTTTAATTGTTAAATCATATGTATCTTCTTCTTTTTCTCCTTCGGCTTCTTTAGGTTGAAGGAAGATTGTAACTCCATAAATAATTAAGATTAATAATGCGATGAAGTTAATAGGTCCAACAATAGGTTGTAATTTATCACTTGCAAGTAGTCCATAAGAAACAATCGCGTAGATGAAGCAAGTGCCGATAATAACGGTAAAGTGAGATTTAAATTCAAACGTTCCATCAATGAATTTCTTAAAGAAAAGAATAAAGCATAAACCGAGGATTGCAATATTGAATAAGTTTGAACCTAAGATATTACCGACAACTAATGAAGCAGATGAAGGTAATAATATTGTCGCTGAAATTGATGTGAATAATTCTGGTAAAGAAGTGACCGCGGCAAGAAGTACACCACCGATAAAAGCACCAGAAACATTTGTTTTCTTATCTAATGCATCGACGTAATCCGCGAGTTTTTTACTTAAGTAACATAAGGCGACTGCGAAAACGACGTACATGATAATTAACGCCCAACCAGGGAATGAATTAAACATAGTTTTCTCCTTTTCATACCATAATATTATATATTAATTTATAGATTTAGTAATAAAAAAATAATTCTAAGTGAAAAAATGGTATAAAGATAATATACTATTAAAGCAAAGGACGTGATTAAATGATTAAAAATATTCTCGCATTAGACTTAGGTAAAGGTTCACTAGGCCTTTCTATATCAAGATCTGGAATGCTAGTAACTCCATTACCAAATTTAAAATTCCATATGGGAGATTATGATGAATGCTTGAAAATGCTAAAAAAAGCAACTGAATACGAAATTGTTGAACATATTGTTATTGGCTTACCTTTATATCCAAGTGGTGACCCTTGTGAAATGACTCCGATTGTGGAAGAATTTATAACTCGTCTTCAACCTTTATTCCCTCGCGCGGATATTACAAAAGTCGATGAAAGAAATACTACTGTTGAAGCTAGTGAAATGCTTCATCTTAACAATAAAAATTCAAAGAAACAAAAAGCTATTATTGATTCGGCAGCATCGATGATTATTTTAGAACGTTAT
>CAVJWU010000050.1:0-6644 GCA_963653535.1 Azospirillum sp. CAG:239 | reverse complement strand
TGAAGTGAACCCCAAAAGTTGGACCGAGGTTCTAAAATTTATTAAATCATAAACTATTAAAGGATTGTTGTCTACATTGTGTAGGTGATAATCCTTTTAATTTAACTGTAATTCTTTCTTTATTATAGTATTCAATATAATCCTCTATTGCTTTCTTTAATTCTTCTAATGATTTAAATTCATATTCATGGCCATAAAACATTTCATTCTTCATCACGCCAAAGAAGTTTTCCATTAACGAATTATCTAAGCAGTTTCCTTTTCTAGACATACTTTGAATAATGCCTTTATCTTTTAAAACTTTTTGATAATGCTTCATTTGATATTGCCAGCCTTGATCAGAATGGAATATTAATCCTTCTAGATTATCATACTTAGAGAATGCTTTATTAAGCATATCTCTAGTTTGATTATAATCAGGATGATAAGAAATATTATAAGAAACTATTTCTCGATTATGCATATCAAGAATTGGTGATAAATATAATTTACCAGATGCTATATGGAATTCTGATACATCTGTTGTCCATTTTTGGTTACATGCTGTAGTAGAGAAATTACGTTTATATGTTGTTTTATGCTTTATTACATCAACTTCTTTTTCAAGTAATAAATTTTTACATGTTCTACCAACTTCACCCTTATAAGACTTATATTTAGCTCTTGGTTGAATTCCATATAATCCTAAGTTAGACATAATTCTTTTAACTCTTTTATGATTAACTTTAACACCATTATTACTTAACGCTAGAGTTATTCTTCTATAGCCATAACGGCCTTTATTTTGATTGAAAATACTTTGAATAGACTCTTTTAACTCAGCATCTAAATCTTCTTTTCTCTTATAAGATCTTATTTCATAGAAATAAGAAGATTTAGCTACGTTAAAGAACTTTAACATTTTGTTTAAAGGATATTGTTGCCTTGATTCATAAACAGCTCTTATTTTCTCTTTTTTTGTTGCTGTTTCCTTTGTTGAACCAAGGCATTCAATTTTTTTAAGAGATAAAGCTCCATATCAGATGTTTCTTTTTCTTTCTTAAGAATCTCATAGTTTTTCTTAAGTTCTTCGAATTCCACTCTTTCAGAATCTGTTAATGGAGTAGAATTATTACCTGCATTAATTTCTGTTTTTGTTTCTTTTGGACTCATATTACTTTTTAGCCTTCCTTTAGCTTTTTGTTTGAGTCCATTATAACCTAATTCATCATATTTTTTCATCCATAAAACAATTGTTCCAGGTCCAGGTAAATTATATTTAGCTGCAAGAGATGTTTTTGATTTTCCTTTATAAACTTCTTGTATTATCATCATCTTAAAATCAGGACTATAAGTATGATTCTTAGCTGGATGTTTTAAAGCTTCAATGCCATGCTGCCTATATTTGTAAATTATATTTTTAATCACTGATAAACTAACAGAATATTTTTTAGCAATTCTTTCATATCCTTGATGATCACTTTCATATAATCTTACTATTTCTATTTTATCTTCCAATGTTAACTTCATAATAAAAACCCCTCAAGTCTTTCCGATTCCTCGGTCCAACTTTTGGGGTTCACTTCATTTAACATAAAACTAGGCTTTTTAAATGAAAAAAGACCAAAGTTTAACTTTGGTCTATTAATATTTAATAATTTAATTAAGCGTAAATTACTTTAATTTTTGTAATTTTAACTTGCCCGTTTTTTGCTGTACCTGTATTTCCGACACTAAATGTAACTAAAGATTGAGATGGAATAACAATTTCTGTACCTGATTTATATTGAGTGTCATTATAAGTTGCTACACCACCATTAGAAACTTTATAGGTTAATGTTATTGATTTTATAACATGTGAACCTGAAGTGCTAATACTTAGTGTAGAATTACTTGTTTGATAGAAACGCCAATCATTACCATTATCATAATATTTAGCGCTTGTTGCGGTGATTGATAATTCTTCTTTGCCTGTAGGTAAAGTATCGTAAGTAGTAGCATCTACCCAGCCATTATTTTCCTTAATTGTTTTAATTGTATATTCAACAGTTGTATCTTCATAAGCAACATCTTCGACTACAACGACTTCAAGTTTATTAACTAAGTAAACGGAAATTTCGTAACTTCCATCTGCTTCTGCAGTTACTGGACTACCATTAAATTTAACAGATGTTACTTTATAACCTTGAGAAACAGTTACATTAAATGTTATAGAAGTACCAATTGTAACACCACTTGTAGGTAAACCATTTACTGCTGCATTATTTGAAGCTGCGCCTTCGGAATCAACAATAGAAGTTGTAATAGTATAAGTTGATGTGTTTTCAGTTGTTTTTGCGATAACTGGAGATGCATAAGTATCATTGCCGCTCATTTGGTTTTTACCATAATAATTCACTAAATGTCCTAAGATAACTACTTCATCACCAACACTTGGTCCAGTTACATTTTCACCTAATGTTGCTTTATAAATGATTAATGTTTTACTTAAGTCAGTAGTATCTGCGACTGTCATAGTATAGACATTGTTATCAGAACTAGTTGCAGTAACAACAGCTTTTACATAGTATTTAGCTTCAGAATAATTATTAGTACTACTTGTTCCTCCTAGAGCAGCGATTACTTCTAAACCTTCAGTAACAGTTTTTGGTGCGTCTAATGTACCGATTACTTCTACTATTGGAGCAGGAGCAGGAGCTTCTGCATCTGACCAAGTAACTGTTGGATATACTCTTGTATCACCGACTTTAGTATGAGTTAATTCATATATTGTTGATGTGTTTTTAACATATTTTTCATAATATCCAGTTGCGATAACTTGTGAACCTACTACAGGAGTATTAACACCATCAGAAACTGAACATGCATATAATTCGAATTCTTTTTCACCAGTTGATGTTGTGCTTAACCAAATTTCATAGTTTTTGTATTGATCAGAGTATGTAATTTCTTTAACGTAACCTTTAACAAATAAAGGAGCGGTAGAAATAGTATTTGCTTCTAATTTGTCACATAATGCCTTAGCTTCAGCAATTGTTAATGGAGCGTCTTGAGTACCATAATTAATTACTTCTTCAGAAGATGAAGAAGGTGTTACTGATGAAGAAGCTTCAGAAGAAGATACCGCTGATGAACTTTCAGAAGAAGATGCTGCTGAAGAAGATGAAGAAGATGTAGAAGATGATTCTACAGTTTGAGATGATCCATTAGAAGATGGACTAGATGTCTTGTTTCCACAGGAAACGACAGTGGCAGTAGATAATAATAAAGTTACTGCAAGTGTAAATAATTTATTAGATTTCATGATTTTAAAACTTTTCCCCCTTTTTTAAAAATAATGAAATTGACAAATTAGAATATAGTATATATTTCTAACTTGACTAATATTATCTTACTAGATTTATGTCCCATATTATATTGTTTAAGTTAAATTAATTAAATTTGATAAATAATTATCAAAAAATTTAGTAATTAACTAAATAAAAAGTAAAAAATATTTAATATGTAAAAAATTAAAATAATAGATATTATTTTTTAAGCATAAGAAAAGCTCATAGTTCTTCACTACGAGCTTGAGGAATAAAAACTAAAATTACTTTCCTAATTTTTCTTTAATTGCAGCTTGTGCAGCAGCTAAACGTGCAACTGGAACTCTGAATGGTGAACATGAAACATAATCAAGTCCTGCTTTGTGGTAGAAGTTAATTGAGTTAGGTTCGCCACCAGTTTCACCACAGACACCAACGTGTAAGTCAGGTCTAGTTGAACGTCCGAGTTTAACTGACATTTCAACGAGTTTACCAACACCATGTTGATCTAATGTCTTGAATGGGTCTTCTTCTAAGATCTTAGCTTCATAATAAGCTGGTAAGAACTTAGTTGCATCATCTCTAGAGAAACCAAATGTCATTTGTGTTAAGTCGTTAGTACCAAATGAGAAATATTCTGCTTCACGAGCGATTTCATCTGAGAGTAATGCTGCTCTTGGGATTTCAATCATTGTACCAACGTGGTATGTCATATTGACACCTGCTTCTTTAATTAATTTATCTGCAGTTGTTGTAATGATGTTCTTGACGACTTTTAATTCTTTGACATCGATTACAAGTGGAATCATAATTTCTGGTTCTACTGCTTTACCTGTTCTATTTTGAACATTGATTGCTGCTTTAATAATTGCAGTTGTTTGCATTTCACAGATTTCTGGATATTGAACAGCAAGTCTACATCCACGGAAGCCCATCATTGGGTTGAATTCGTGTAATTCTTCACAACGTGCTTGTACTTGTTCAAGAGTTTTACCTGTTGCTTTTGCAAGTTCTTCTTGGTCTTCAACTCTTGTTGGTAAGAATTCATGTAGAGGTGGGTCAAGTAATCTAACATTGACGTTCATACCTAACATGATTTCATACATTCCTTCGAAGTCGGATTGTTGTAATGGTTCAATTTCTTTAAGAGCTGCGACTCTTTCTTCTTTATTATCTGCAAGAATCATCTTTCTCATTGAGAAGATTCTATCTTTTGCAAAGAACATGTGTTCAGTACGGCAAAGACCAATACCTTCTGCACCGAATGCAAGAGCTTGTTTTGCATCACGTGGAGAATCTGCGTTAGTTCTAACTCTTAATTTTCTTGCGTCATCAACCCAACCCATTAATCTACCGAAGTAGCCTTTTGATAAGTCTGGTAATTCTTTTGCAATATCGCCAACATATACGTTACCTGTTGAGCCATCGATTGATAATACATCATTTTCACCATATACGTGACCATCTATTGTTAATGTTTTTGCGCTTTCATCAATTAAAGCTGCTGAACATCCTGTAACACAGCATTTACCCATACCACGAGCGACAACTGCTGCGTGAGAAGTCATACCACCACGCATTGTTAAGATTGCTTCGGAAGCGACCATACCAATAAGGTCTTCTGGAGAAGTTTCCGCTCTTACGAGGATAACTTTTTCACCATTTTGGTGTCTTGCTTCTGCTTCTTCAGCAGTGAATGCGAGTTTACCTGTACCAGCACCTGGACCTGCAGGTAAGCCTTTTGCAATTGGAGTATGTTTATCTAAATCTGATTTAACAAAGTTAGGTAATAATAATTTATCGAATGAAACTGCATCAATTCTTAAGACTGCTTCATCTGTTGAAATTAAACCTTCATCAACCATGTCGCAAGCCATCTTTAATGCTGCAGCTGGAGTTCTCTTACCATTACGAGTTTGTAAGAAATATAATTTACCTTCTTCAACAGTGAATTCCATATCTTGCATATCTCTATAATGAGCTTCCATTTTCTTAATAGTAGTCATGAATTGATCATATACATCTGGCATTCTTCTCTTTAATTCATCGATGTGTAATGGAGTACGAATACCTGCGACAACGTCTTCACCTTGTGCATTTGGTAAATATTCTGCAGAGACAACTTTTTCACCTGTTGCAGGGTCACGAGAGAAAGCAACACCAGTTCCAGATGTTTCGCCTTTGTTACCGAATGCCATTGATTGAACGTTAACTGCAGTTCCCCATGAATAAGGAATAGAGTTCATCATTCTATATACGTTCGCTCTTGGGTTGTCCCATGATCTAAAGACTGCTGTAACAGCTTCGACTAATTGTACATATGGATCAGTTGGGAAATCTTCACCAAATACTGATTTATAATAATCTTTGTATTTTGCAACTAATTCTTTTAATTCATCTGCAGTTACTTCTGTATCTAATTTATAACCTTTTGATTTCTTTAAATCATCGAGCATTTTATCCATATCTGTTCTTGGATGTCCTTTTGCGATGTTTGTGAACATTAAGATAAAACGTCTATATGAGTCATAAGCGAATCTAACATTATTTGTTTCTTTTGCTAAGACTTCGACTGTCTTGTCATTTAAACCTAAATTTAAGATTGTATCCATCATACCTGGCATAGATACTCTTGCACCAGATCTAACTGATACTAATAATGGGTTCTTGTCTCCACCAAAATTCTTTCCAGAATCTTTTTCTACTTTGTGAATTGCATCATAAATTTGTTTAATGACGAATTCAGGTAATTTTTTACCGCTGTCATAATATAAATTACATGCTTCTGTTGTAATTGTGAAGCCTTGTGGAATTGGTACTCCGATATAAGTCATTTCAGCTAAGCCAGCACCTTTACCGCCTAGAACTTCTTTACCCATACCATGAGCATCTTTGAAATGGAAAACATATTGTTTTTCTGTTGGCATATTTATCCTCCCTTAGTCTAATTATTAATATACATAATATATAAATTGTAAGCGCTATTAATAATTTATGCTACGGGTTTATTCTAACACAATAAAAAAAATATGCTAGATTTTTTTGCTTGAAAATATCAAAAAAAGTAGTGTTTTTCACGCAAAAACGCATATTTTATTTTTATAAACTTGTATACAAGATTTGGAAAAATTCTTCGGCAATTTTATAATAGCAAAAAAATCTCGATGTGTCTATCCTAAGTTAATAAATATCTATTTAGTTAATACTGATATATAAGTTACATAACTTAGGTTTTAAACATCAGAGAAAAAATCTATTCCCAATTATTTATTCTTGGAAATAGATTTGAATTAGTATTCCTTGAGTTTACTAACTTCTTCTTCAGTTAGTTCACGGTAGTTTCCTTCTTCAATACCT
>CAVJWU010000049.1:0-6855 GCA_963653535.1 Azospirillum sp. CAG:239 | reverse complement strand
CAGTTCGGAAACGAAGAGCAAAAAACGAAAAAACAGAAAATAAAAAACTCGAAATTGCAGATAAACACGGCTATTTCGGACAACGCAAACATATAAGAAGTAATGGTTTGATACAGTAGAAAATGCTGTCTCAAACCTTTTTTTCTTAAATCTTTAGTTCGTATCCGAGCTTTAGGCAATGTTGATTTGATTTAAGACCTAAATTTGTGAATAGGCAAATGGAGTTATTTAGTACAATAAACTTTACTTGCATAAAAAACTTTTTATTAACATATGAACTGATATACTTTCACTTTTATTCAGCAGGTGAAGAACTAATCAAATCAGTTTTTAAAACGTACCTGAGGTTTACTGTTTTAATCCTGAAAGGACTGATATAGAACTTGGTGATAAAGTATGGATACTTCTAAAAAATATGAATAAAATTGTATCAACAAGAATTGTTTTTCTTGAAGATGGAAGTTTAAAAGAATATGATTCAGGGGTTATTTATGCGACTAATGAAATAGCAGTAGTGCAAAGAAGAGTACCTTATGACTTAATTGATAATCCAAATTTTTTTAAATTTTGTGGTAGATAATATGTATTTTTTGAGGCATAATTAGTTAGTTTATAGATTAACTTTTTCTTTTTTCTTTTATTTCATCTAATTCGATAGTATAGTCAAGTGACCATTCATAACTTTTACAAAAAAGACCATTAAAACTATTACTTTTACCATTTAAATAATTCCAATAATCACAATTAATGTTTCGCTTATTAAGAATAAGTGAGCCTCTTTGGAATAAGATACAATTGAAATTATATTCTTCTAAAGTTTTTCTTAATCTCCAAACTGCATCACGATATAATTTCTTACTTTTCTCAATATCTTTATCAGGCCAAAGTTGAGATATAGCATCATTCATTTGTAAAATTTTACCATTATATGCTAGAAGTAGAGCAAAAAGTTCTTTTGATTTTGCAGAAGAAAATATAATAACTTCATTATTTATAAAGCAATCAAAACTATTGAACATTTTAGCTTCGAGTACAATCGAACTATTATTGATTAAATTAATATAATAAGAAACATCATTAAAGTCATATGGTTTATATATGAATCCTAATACGTTATTAATTAGTTGCGATGGAATGTCTTTTTTTTGCATGCTTAAGCCAGTAACAAAAACAATTTTAAAATCAGGATCAATTTTAATTAATTGTTCTGCTAAATCAATACCATTTATATTAGGCATATTAATATCTAAAAAGGCATTTTTTACCTTCTTTTCTTTAACATAAGATATGATATCTTCCTTATTATCTATGAAAAATTTGTATTGTATATTTTTAATATTAATGATTTCTGTTAGAAATGTTTGAAGTGATGATATTTCATCATCTACTATTATTATGTCCATTTTTCTCACCCTCTGGAATTGTAATTTTTATATTTGTACCGTTTCCTATTTCACTATTAACATTTACATATGCATTTAATAATATTGAAAACCTTTCTTTAGCATTTTTGATTCCACATGATTCTTCCTTAATATCATTTGGATTAAATCCAGCCCCATTATCATTTATTTCAATAATAATGTATCTTTTTTCATGGTAAGCTGAGATTTCAATGTATCCATCATCCTTTTGGTTTACTTTACTATATTTAATTGCGTTTTCAACAAAAGGTTGTAGCGATAAAATAGGAACAAGAAAATCTTGATAATCGATATCAAAAATAATATTGAATTTATTTTCCACTTTTAAGTTTTCAAGTTCAACAAAATTATAAATATTGTCAATTTCTTTTGAAAATTCAATTAAATTATGATCAATAGTATTTACATTAAATCTTAGATGCTTAGATAGAAGCGATAGAGCATAATCACCTTTTCTTAAATCGTTATGATATAGTGTTTTTATAATATTTAAAGAATTAAATATAAAATGAGGCTTAATTTGTTCTTTTAAAATAATTAATTTTAAATTTTGATTTTGTAATTCATATTGATAACTCTTCGCGGCTAGTTTATATGTTCTTATTAAAAATGCAATATATATAGAAATATATAGGATATATATAAATAATAAATAAATCATTGTTGTTATGTTTGAATTAATTTTATAAAAGCTAAGTGTAGATGCGACTATTACAATTTCAGCACCAATAATTGAATAAACAGTTGCTTTTGTTAAGTAAAAGGTAACATCAAGATTTTTATCTAACTTATTAAAATATGATAATTTTAGTATTAGCACGATATAGATTAAAGTATAAAGCGCAAAAACAATAAACTTAAATTTGAATGGACTTGATAAAGAATAACTAATAGAGAAAATTGCCGCGATAGAAAGAAAGAATATAATTTCTTTTTTTTGCATTTTACGAGAATAAGTATATCTGAAAAATTGATAAATAAAGAAAAGATACAAGGAATAACAAATAAAATTAAAAATATCATTTAAAAATGGCAAAATATATAAATTCATACCACTTAATATTTGATTAATTGTTGGTGAAAAGATAAATAATAATAAAATACATAAAACAGAATTGAAGGTATATAAGGTGGAATCATAAATTTTGTAAAATGATATTATTTCCACAAGACATAAAAATATGTACATGATAATTAGAATGTAAGAAGCATATTTTGTTATTTCTTTTGATGAATCAGTATAATTAGTTGTTGTAAAAGAAGGTGCGTAAACAATACCACCAAAATGGTTATATCCTACTTCAATTATTATTTCAATTTGTTCATTATAGTTAACCTTATATTCAGATAAGCTATTATATGATGCTGCGATATGATTGCTTGTAAAATTTTTTTCGACAACGCCTACACTTGCAATTTTCTTTCGGTTTACAAATACATTCATACTAACATTTGACGGCTTATTATCTAATTTAAGAATGTCACCTTCATGTAGGTTATTTACAATAATGCGATAAGAAGCATAGCCGTGTAGAGGTAAAATCTTACCATCATTTGTTTTTAGTTTATACCAACTATTTGGTAAATTAATTAATGTATCGTAGTTTGTTTCTTGTAGATTAAGATTATCGGTTACTATTAGTTTATTGTAATATAATTCCCATTCGCCATTATAAACATTAGTTATGTTATTAGTTATTGTATTTTCATCAATAATCCCATTCTTTACAATATCTGTTTGATTATTTGCATTAGAATATGCTCTAAAAATTCCAAAAAATATAATTATTGCATAAACAATGACCATTAAATATTTTTTCAAAATAACCACCTAATTTCTTTGTAATTTATTTTATTTCATAAAAAGTTGATTATCAAGTTTATCTAATTAAATTTATATTTAAAAGAAATAATATGCATAAAAAGCACATTTCCATTATATTTGAATCAAAAAAACATTAATCTTCTAATTGTTTTTATGAAGATAATCTTGAAGAAGTGATTCATTTTTTCGTTATAAATCCTTTATTTTTAATTATTTCTTTTATGGTAAAGAAAGAATTAGATAACCATAAATCACTTGAAAATATTCATTTAAACAAATTATGAGATATTTATCTAAGTAAAAAAAGCAGAATATTTGATCATAGACAAGAGCTATGTAATAATTAATTGTCAGGTTAAATAAATGAAATTGTTAAGACGTGAGAAATTTAGCGTTTAAAGTGAATTTTTAAGACTTCTTTAGTATATTTTTGTTAAAAAAGTAAAAAAATATAAATTTTTTATTGTTTTTAGCGTTTCTTTAGCGCTTTATTAGCGTAATTTTAGTTTTTGATATGCTAACAATTATAGTCAAGTAAAAGAGAATAATATGTTTTATACTATTTTACTCGATGTAAAAGCGTAATATCATTCATTTAATATTATGCGTTTATACTCAAATAATTATTAGTAAGGAGGAAGTTATATGGCTAGTAATGAAGAGAGAAGACAACAAGTAAAGGAAGAAAAAGCGAGAAAGAAGAAAGGGGATTTAAAGGTAAAAGCTATTAAATATGCACTTGGTTGTCAAATTATCAAATTTGAAAAAAGATGCTTTGGTTGGCATTATGTTGGACATACTGTAGATGATGATGTCTCTTATGAAGTGACTGATTCTGGTAAAGTAAAAAAGAACCATAAAATTATTAAATATGCTTATTTTAATAGACCAAGAGTATGGAAGAATAATTTCTTATTTGGATTAACTGAAACATTAAGTAATATATTTAGTTTCTGCAGAAGATTAATGATTAATCTTATTATCGTTGGTATAGCTTTAGCGGTTATTCCAAGTACTAGAATTGGCACTCTTATTACTTATGGTGTTGTATTTGTTGGCTCTTTTCTATTCGCGGGACTTGGCCTTCTTTGGAAAAAGTTATTTAAATTAGAAGAAAAAACTGATGAGATATTAACTGAAAGTGGATATGATGTATGGTCCGCTAATGAAGATGGCGAAACTATCGCAAATTAGATAATATATAAAAAATTAAAAGCAAGAAAAATAAGCTTATATTTTAAAGGTATTAAGGAAAGTACTGTCTTAGTTAAAAAACTTAGACAGTATTTTTTTGTTTAACAGGCTTGTCTTATATCTATAAAGAGAAAGTTTTAGTTTGAATCGTTATTACTAAATAGTGAATTCAAGTTAGCATCGTGAGATAGGGGATTAAGAAAAGCGTAACAAATAGATTGGAGAACGGAAAAAACTTGATATAAGGCAATTAACTTATGCAAAATGAGTAATTATTTCTTTTCAAGGCGATATTTATCATATTATAATTGGTATTAATGAATACGGAGATAATTTATGGAAAAAATAAAAAGCTTTGAAGTAAATCATTTGACATTACTTCCAGGACTATATGTTTCTAGAGTTGATACAATGGAACGTTTTACTTTTACTACTTATGATTTACGTTTTACTAGACCAAATTTTGAACCAGTATTAAATACTGCACCTCTACATACAATTGAACATTTAGGTGCGACATTTTTTAGAAATAATTACAAAGATAAAACGATGTATTTTGGCCCAATGGGGTGTAGAACGGGTTTTTATCTAATTTTAAAAGGTAAAGAAGATTTAGTTGAAACTAAGAAAGCAGTTATCGCTTGCATGAAATTTATTATTTCTTATGAAGGAACTATTCCTGGACAAAGTCCTATTGAATGTGGTAATTATCTAGATTTAAATTTAGATATGGCTAAATACCATGCAAAAAAATATTTAGAAGTATTGGAGAAAAACGATGAGAACACCATTTAGATATGATTATGTTGGCTCTTTCTTAAGACCACAAAGGATAAAAGAAGCTAGAAGAAAATATGAATGTAACGAGATAAGCTTTGAAGAACTAACTCGTATTGAAGACGAAGAGATTATTCGTTTAGTTAATAAGCAAAAAGAACTAGGCTTCCATTGCTTAACTGATGGTGAATTTAGAAGACAAGCTTGGCATTTAGATTTTATGTGGGGCTTTAAAGGGATTGAACATCATAAAACTGAAAAAGGCTTACCATTTCATGGTGAACAAGCTCTTATTGATGACACTTATTTAGTATCTAAACTAAATTATGAAGGAAATCATCCTTTCATTCGTCATTTTACTTTTTTAAAACAATTTGAAGATGAAAATCATATTGCTAAACTTACAATTCCTTCTCCAGCCCAATTCCTTGAACAATTAATTATGCCTTTTGCACGCGAAAATACTTTTAAATATTATCAAAGCGAAGAAGATGTTATTAGTGATTTAATTTCATGCTATAAGTTATTCATTCAAGATATTTATAAAGCAGGTTGTAGAAATTTACAATTTGATGATTGCTCTTGGGGACTTCTTTTAGATGAATCAGCATTAAGAGTATTTAATACTGATGAAGAAGGTTTAGAAAAAATTAAACAATTATTTGTTGATGTTAATAATGAGGTTATTGCTTCTAAACCACATGATATGTTTATTAATACCCATATTTGTCGTGGTAATTTTCATTCGACTTATGCTTCAAGTGGACCATATGATAAAGTGGCCCCATATGTTTTTAATAAAGAAAATGTCGATGCGTTTTATTTAGAATATGACGATGCAAGAAGTGGAGGATTTGAAGCTTTAAAGTTTATTCCAAAAGATAAATATGTTGTCTTAGGTTTAATTACTACTAAATCACCTCGATTAGAAGATGAAGAAGAAGTAATTAAAAGAATCAAAGAAGCAAGTTTCTATCATCCATTAGATCGTTTGTGCCTTTCACCTCAATGCGGATTTGCAAGTTGTGAAATAGGTAATAAACTTAGTGAAGAAGAACAATATCAAAAGTTACTATTAGTAAAGAAAATTGCAAATAAAGTTTGGTAGGTTTATTATTTATTTAGTTATATTAAAAAATATCTTATAACGAGGTGAAATATGATTAACAAAAAAATTAATATTCTTTTAAGTTTATTGACATTAGTTAGTATTTGCTCATGTGGAAATAAAACGTCGAATAAATATTTTAGTTTAAAAATCTGGACTTATTATAATAGTAATACAGAAGCAAGTTTCCAAGAAATTATTAATAAATTTAATGAAACTCGTGGTAAAGAGCTTAAAATCGCTGTTTCAAGTCAATCACAAGGTAAAAGTGTTAATGATTTACTAACTTCTCTTATTGATTCTGCGAATGAAAAACTTGGTTCTGATCCAATGCCAGATCTCTTTTTAGCTTACCCTGATACAGCTTATGAACTAGATAAACTCGGTAAAATTGCTTCTTTAAATGATTATTTTTCTGATGAAGAATTTTCTAATTACAATGAAGGGTTCTTAAATGAAGGTAGATTGCCTGGAAATAATGATTATAAAATTCTTCCAATGTCAAAATCGACAGAAGCAATGTATAT
>CAVJWU010000048.1:0-6908 GCA_963653535.1 Azospirillum sp. CAG:239 | reverse complement strand
GTAGTGGCGAAGGTATCCGTAAGGACAGAATAGCGAGCTGCCGGGCTTTTTTTTTGAAAATTTATTCGATATTTTCGAAGAAATTAATTATTACTTTTTTTACAAACTATAATTATAGTTTAATTTGTATACAAGTTATGGTAAAATAAACATACCTATTAAGGAGGTTTGTTATGGATATTGATAAGAAAACTCAATATGGTAGCGTTAATATCTCACTTGATGCACTTGCAAGTGTAGCTTGTGAAGCCGCAACTGAATGTTATGGTGTTGTAGGTATTAGCAGCAAACGTACTCTTAAAGATGAAATTAATGAAATATTAAAAAAAGAAAATTATTCAAAAGGCGTTTATGTTCGTAAGAATTCTAAAGGCCAAGTTGAAGTAGATATATACATTGTTGTTTGTTTCGGACTTAGAATCACTGAAACAATTACCGCGGTACAAAAGAAGGTTAAATATGATTTAACTAAGACTTTTAACTTGAAACAAGTTACCGTCAATGTTTACGTCCAAGGCGTAAAAGATATCTAATTACGAAGGAGATGACATTTATGAAAACTATAGATGGAATAATGCTCAAACAAATGATAATTTCTGGTGCGAATTATCTATATAATTGCTATCCAGAAGTTGATGCATTAAACGTTTTCCCAGTACCTGATGGAGATACTGGTACAAATATGAATTTAACCATGCAAAGTGGCGCTAAAGAAGTTGAAAATAAAACTGATAAAGGCGTTTACGAAATTGCAAAAGCATTCTCTAAAGGTTTATTAATGGGCGCGAGAGGTAATTCTGGTGTTATTCTAAGCCAAATATTTAGGGGATTTGCAATGTCTTTACAAGGCAAAGAAACTATTAATGCGGTTGAATTATCACAAGCTTTTTCAAATGGTAGAGAAGTAGCCTACAAGGCTGTTATGAAGCCTGTTGAAGGAACAATATTAACTGTTATTAAAGATTCATCTAAACTCTTAGAAGAAAAAGTTACTCCTAAGATGGATATCGAAAAAGCTTTTGAAATTTTCTATAATGAAGCACGTGAATCTTTATTAAGAACACCTGATTTACTCCCTGTTTTAAAAGAAGTTGGTGTCGTTGACTCCGGTGGTATGGGCTTATGTAAGGTTTTACATGGTTTTAAGAAAGCATTAAAAGGCGTTATTGTTGAAAAGAATGCAGTTACATCAATTGTAGAAAAAAGTGAATCTTCTCCTCTTGAAGCAAGCGATGAATATGGTTATTGCGTTGAATTTATCTTAAATTTACCAGAAGAACCTACTGATGTCGGTAAAAAGATGTTTGTTGATAAGAAATTTAATTCTTTCTTACAATCACATGGTAATTCAATTATTTATAAAAAAGATGGTCAAATTGTCAAAGTACATTTACATACTTTAGCTCCTGGTGCGATTTTAACATTCGCTCAACAATATGGTGAATTTAATCGTGTCAAAGTTGAAAACGTTGCTTTAGATCATACAGAAATGAATGTATTTGAAGAAGATGTTAGTAATGAACCAATGAAAGAATATGCTTTAATTGCTTGCTGTGCAGGTGATGGTATCGCAGATAAATTTAAAGAATATGGAGTTGATGAAATCGTTTCAGGTGGACAAACAATGAATCCTTCAACTGAAGATTTTGTCGCTGCAATTAAGAAAGTACACGCAAAAAATGTTATCATTTTACCAAATAACTCCAATATCGTTCTTGCAGCTCAACAGGCGGCAGATGTTTATGAAGATGCAGAAGTAAGAGTTATTCAAGCTAAAACAATTCCTCAAGGATTTGTTGCTTGTATGATGTTTAATATTGAAGCTTCATTAGATGAAAATGTTAGTGAAATGAATGAAGCAATCGCGAATGTTAAATCAGGTCAAGTTACTTTTGCAATTAAAGATACTAATATTGACGGAGTAGATATTAAGAAAGATCAATATATCGGTATTAATGGAAAGACTATTATTTGTTGTTATCCAAACAAAGTAAAAGCTGCTTATAAGATGATTTCCTCAATGTTAGATGAAAATTCTTCAATCATTTCATTAATCGTTGGAGAAGATGCTTCAAGTAGTGAAGTTAACGCTTTAACTGAATTAATTTCTAATAAATATCCTGATGTAGAAATTGAAGTTACTGAGGGTAAACAACCAGTCTATTCATTCATTGTTGGTGTTGAATAAGATAAAATTAAGAAAATCACTCAAAAAGAGTGATTTTTTTGTTAATTTAAAGTAAATATCGATTGTATATAAATAATTTTTTTGTAAAAGTCGACTTGTTGTTATATAATTAATATACGGCAAATTGTCGAGGAGTCGAAATGAAAAAAATAAGAGTTTTATTTCCATATGTAGAAGCTGGCTTAGGTCATATTATGCCTTTAATGTCAATTAAAGAAGTATTTGAAAAAAAGTATGGTTCTAAATGTGAAGTTATTACATGCAATTTCTTTAAAGATTCAGGTGATCCATATTTAAAGCAATATGGACAGTTTTTAGTGAACCAAGTTGTAAATTATAACAAACATAGAAATCTAGGCTATTTTGCGACTATTAATTCAGAATTCTGGGGTACAACATTATCTTCTTTTACAACGATGAGACTTATTCCAGGAGCATGCGCATCAGGAATTGCATACATGAGAGAATTAAACCCTGATGTTGTTTTTTCTACGCACTGGGCGACAAATTATTATGCAGAACACGTTAAGAACAAAGATATCTTTACTATTAGTTATTGCCCTGATGTAGTAATGAATTCTTTATTTAGATATAAAGCTAATTTAACTTTAGTTGCTTCAAGCATCGGTTATGAAAAAGCGATGAAGAGAAGAAAATATAATGAAGACAATTTAAAGAGAGTTCCTTTCTTAATTAGAAATGAAGCTTTTGATATTCCACTTGATAAAATTGAAAATAGAAAGAATTTAAATCTTCCTTTAGATAATTTTACAATTACTTTAATGGAAGGTGGTTACGGTATTGGTAAAACAGAAAAGATTTGTGAAGAACTTTCTAAAAAACATATTAAAATTACTATTATTCCATTTTGTGGAAAGAATGAAGAATTGTTTAAAAAATTATCTTCTTTAAAAACAACTGAAGAAGTAAAATTAATGCCAATGGCATTTACTCCAAATGTATTACCATATATCGCATCAAGCGATCTTTTCCTAGGTAAAAGTGGTAACTGTATTGCAGAACCTACTTTCTTTGGGGTACCATCAATTATTACGAATTTCGCAACAATTATTGAAAGAGATATCGGTAATTATTACATTAATAATGTTAAATGCGCTTTAAAAGAGTTTGATGTTAATAAAATAGTTGAAATGATAGAATCATATGTTAAAAATCCAAGCTTATTAGATGAACTTAGTAAAAACGCAAGAGATTACCACGATAATTTTGGTGCAGAATATACTGCAGATTTAATTTATCAAGAAATCTGTAAATATTTTAATCAACGCGATTTACTTTTAGAAGGAAAAAAGAAGCATGGATTACGTACAAATAGTTAATTTAATTAGTCAAATTATATATATAATTTATGGCATATTAATGGCTCATTTTGTCGTGTTTGGTATTGTAGGTATTTTTAAGAAAACAAAATATCCTCATAGTGATGATCAGTGTCGTTATGGTATTGTTATCTCGGCAAGAAATGAAGAAAATGTCATCGGTAATTTAATTCTCAGTATTAAGAATAATAATTATCCAATGGATAAAATAGAGATATTTGTCGCAGCCCACAATTGCGATGATAAAACGGCAAGTGTTGCTTCTTCTTTAGGAGCCCATGTCTATGAAATTAATGATCCTTCCAGCGGAACTAAAGGATGCGCTTTAAAAGCTTTATTTGAAAACATTGATAAAGATTATGGCATTATGAACTTTGATGGATTTATCATGTTAGACGCGGATAATTTAATTAAAGATGATTATATTGAAAAAATTAATGATGCATTTAATTATTTTGATAAAAAGTCTATCGTTACTTCGTATCGTAATTCAAAGAATTTTGGCTATAATTTAATGTCAGGATGTTATGGTATTTACTTTGTTCAAGGTAACGCGATTGAATCTCGTGGTAGATCATTACTTGGATGCTCTGCAAGAGTTCAAGGTACAGGATTTGTTATTCCAAGTGTCTGTGTAAAAAAAGGTTGGAATTATCTAACTTTAACCGAAGACTGGGAATTTACAGTTGATCAAGATATTGCTGGATATAAGATTAGATATACTGATGAAGCAATATTTTATGATGAACAACCTACAACAGTGAGAATTATGTTTAGACAAAGAGTAAGATGGGCAAGAGGCCATTTACTCGTCTTCTATTTAAGAATTAAAGATTTATTAAAATCATTGTTCTCAAAAAAGACTAAGACAAGATTTTCGATTTATGATATTACTATTTATATCTTACCTTTCTGCTTAGTTTTATTCATGATTGGGTTTATTCAATGCTTATTATTAATGTTAGCCCCATTATTTACATCTCATAGTTTCTATGACATCTTTATTGGTGAAATAACTTCTTTCTATGATTTAGTTTATGGAGGAGGTTATCTTCTTGGTATGGCTCGATCATTAATCTTTGGATATTTAGGTTTCTTCTTATTAACTGCATTATTATTCATTGTTGATCGAAAGAAAATTAAAGGTGTATCATTTATTAAAAAGATTGGTATATGTTTAACTTATCCTATCTTTATGACAATTCAATTTATTATTGATATTGTCGCTTTATTCTCAAGAAAACTTACTTGGAAAGTCATTCCTCATAAGGATCGAACAAATATTTTCCACATTCATAAGAAAAAGAGTAGATAACTAATAGTTACTATTCTTTTTTCTTTCTTTTAACTAAAAAATAAATATTGTAGAATAGGTTTAGGTGAAAATATGAAATTATTAAAGACTACTTTAGAAAGTGAATTAAATAATTTGCACATATATGATTCAGAAGATTTATTAAATCATCTTCCTTATCGATATGAGTCTTTTGAATATACTAATGAAATTCCTTTAGTCGATAAGAATCGTTATGTTCTTTATGGCACAATAATTTCTAGACCAATCTATGTACGAGCAAAAAATATCAAGATAACCACATTTTCTTTTGCTTCTAATGAAGGAATTATTTATCAAGTAAAAGCCTTTAACCAAGATTATTTAATGAAGGTTTTAAAGGTTAATGAAACTTTTTCTTTAGTAGCGAGTTATTCTAAAAAAGGTAACTATATGTCTTTAATTAAGATTAAAAAAGGGAAGATTAAAGAAAATGAAAGATTAAAACCAGTTTATCATCTCAATAGTAAAATTAGTCAAGATAACTTTCATAAATTAATAAAACGAACACTTGATTATCAAGGCGCTTATTTTAATAATGTCATACCTTCATATTTAAATAAAAAATACAAATTAATACCTTATGTTGATGCTTTAAAAAAAGTTCATTTTCCTTCATCTTATGAAGATATTTCTCTTGGTTTAAGAACATTAAAATTTATTGAATGTTTAGACTTTACTTTAACTAACAAATTAATTCGTGATGAAAATAAAAAAATTGTTAAACAAGAAGTAGTAAAATTAGATCTTAGTAAGCTAAAAAAGTTTATTTCTTCTTTACCATATGAATTAACACAAGATCAAAAAAATGCGGTTAATGATATCTATAAAGATTTAAGTGGCGAACATTTAATGTATCGCTTATTACAAGGGGATGTCGGAAGTGGAAAAACACTCGTTTCATTACTCGCAATGTATATTAATTATTTAAGAAATAAACAAGGGGTAATGCTCGCCCCAACGGATTCTCTTGCGCGACAACATTATCTTTATTTTAAAGAATTATTAAAAGACGAAGATATTGAAGTGCTTCTTTTAGTCGGTTCACTTTCTAATAAAGAAAAAAAGGAAATTAAAGAGACTTTACTTACAAAAACTAATGTTATAGTCGTAGGTACTCATGCAGTATTTTCTCCTTCTATCAACTATTTAAATTTAGGATTAGCGGTTATTGATGAGCAACATCGCTTTGGTGTTAATCAAAGAAATTTACTTGCTTCAAAAGGTGAAAACGTAGATATTCTCCTTATGAGCGCGACACCAATTCCAAGAACTTTATCGATGTCTATTTATGGAGATTTAGATGTTTCTTCTTTACATTCTTATCCATTTAAAGAAAGAAAAGTGAAGACTTTAGTTGTTAATGACTCATCACCTAAAATCAATTCATTAATCGATTATGCAATAAGAAAAAATAGGCAAGTATTTATCGTTTGTCCAAAGATTTTAGAAGGATCTACAACAAATGTTTCAGCAACTGAAATATATCAAAAATACAAAGAAAAATATGCTAGTAATGTCGAGTTATTACATGGAAAAATGGATGAAAATAAAACGAGTGATTTAATATCTCGCTTTAAGAATAAGGATTTTTTAATTCTTGTCGCTACTTCGATTGTTGAACTAGGAATTGATGTAAAAGAAGCTATAGGTATCATCATTTATTCATCTAATAATTTTGGTTTAGCTTCGTTACATCAATTAAGAGGTAGAGTAGGACGTAATGGCGAAGAAGCATTCTGCTTATTAGTCTATAACGAAGATACAAATATAGAAAAAATAGAAAGATTAAAATTCTTAGAAACAACCTTAGATGGCTTTAAAATCGCGGAAAAAGATATGTTACTAAGAGGACCAGGTGATTATTTAGGAATTGAACAAAGCGGATTTCCTAGCTTCAATTCTTTAAATATCGTTTCTGATTACAAAATGTTTGAAGTTTCTAAAAATGAAATAAATTATATTTTAGAAAATGAATCTAATTTAGAAAACAGTAATTACATTAATCGAATTAAAGAAAAAATGATTAAAAAAGCGAGTGAACTAT
>CAVJWU010000047.1:0-7187 GCA_963653535.1 Azospirillum sp. CAG:239 | reverse complement strand
AATAGTCTTCAATATATTTAGATATCTTTCTATACATATTAACCTCCGCTTTTCCGACTTTATTGTACACTAAAAAATACGCTTTTCCAACTATTTGAGATTCTAAATTTTACGTTTTTCCTTTTTTGTTCACTTTTAAAATCCTTATGGAGTTGAGATAAAACTTGGTGGTGATAAACTAATTGAAGAAGGAGTTAAATCACTAAAAGTTATAGAAAGAAAAATCGATACTGATAAAATGAATCCTCTCTCTTTCTTAATGATATTAACTGGTATTGGCATTTTTTTTATACGCTTATTTTATTAATGGAAAAATAGCATAAAAAATGATATTGTATAACAAGAGAAGACTTTAAGGAGATATTATGGATAATTTCTTTACCGATTTAAACTCTAACTTTTTTAATGTATTTACAGGAAAAAATAGAGAAATCAATTATGAATTATTATGTTTAATTAATTCTAATCTAGAAAAAAATAATAATAATTATTGCTTAAGGGAAGAACTTGTGGATTTAATTTCTACTTTCTTTAGAGAACATCCTCAGTTTAAGTTTTATAACGATGAAACAGATGAAGAGGATAATGAGACTGACTATAAGAAAATTGCAAGAGATAAGATTTATTATTTTGTTAAAACAGGTTGGCTTTTAGAAGAAGAAACTAGTGATTTTAAGAGCCAATACATGATGGATAACAACTCGATTAGTTTATTAAATTCAATGATTAATATTACTAATAGCCGTACTAAACCTAATGAATTATATGGTTATGTTTATCAAATATATAACGCAATTAAGACCTTTAATATAAGTGAAGCTATAGGTATTACTGAACATATATATGAATCTAGTAAAACACTTATGAGTATGCTCAGAGGTGTTAATGTTATTATTAAGAAATATTTAACACAACTACTTCAAAATAAAGAATTAACTCCATGTGAAATTCTTGATAAATTACTTGTAGATTATAATGATAAAGTTGTGATTAAGAGTTTAGATAACTTACGTAAAAAAGATAATCCTGATAATTACAGATTATATATTAATGAAAATCTAGATAATATATATTTTAAAAATCATGATGAACTTGTAAATTTATATATTAAAGAAAAATTAAATGGTATTGAAACACTAGAAAATATTGTTTTAGCTGAAAATTTCTTTAAAGATAGGTTTAATGCCGTTACAGATGTATTTAATAAAATTAACGAATTCATAAGAATAATAAATAAGAATAATTCTAAATATGTATCAAGTGCTAGATCTAGATGTGATTTCTTACTTAATGATAACATTAATCTAGAAGGTATTATTAATGATGCTTTAAAGAATATAAAAGATATAGAAGATTTCTCTTTAATTAATGAAGATTTCTTTAATGTTTATTCACTAGGTTCTATTAGTGAGGATTCACTATATCAACCACGTAGTAAACAGAAAGAAATAATTGAGGTAGTAATTAAGGAAGAAGAAAAGTTAGATATAGAAGAAATTGATCGAATTAAGAATAATTTCTTTAAAGATAATATGTACTCTGTTTACAAAATTAATGAATATGTTATTAATTCGCTCGGAGATAAAAATAAGATTGAAGCTAGTGAGTTAATAACGGAAAGTAAGAACGAGGATCCAATAAAACAATTCCTAGTTTTATTATATAGCACTAATAAGAATGTATCTTATAAGGTTGATTTTGATACAAAATTAGATAATTTTAAAAGATATGATATAGAATTTATTAATTTCTATATAGAAAGGATTTAATATGGCAATACTTAATAAAACAGGAGCTTTAGAGAAATTTGAAGAATTATATAGAGGATTTACTGATACTAAAAGAGAACAATTTTCTCGTCTTGTAAACAAATTACTTAAGGATAATTTTATTTATGTATCTATTGATTCAGATAAACAAGATTATTATCAAATATTAAATTTTAGAAATGCAATTGAAGCTTATTTATCAATTATTGACTATAATTTAATTCATGATGACAACAATAAGGTTTTCTATATAGAAACATCAATTGATAGAAATAAGATTAAATTAAAGAAGATTGATACTGTAGTATTACTTGTATTAAGACTTATGTATTATAAAGGGCAACATGAGGTTACTCTTGAGTCGAATAGGGCTAATGTAACTATTAAGGTTATTGATTTAATTGATACTATCAATAATACTACTATATTTTCAGATGAATATTATAAAACTGATTTAATGAATTCTTTACAGTTATTAAAGCGTCATAAGATAGTAGGATATAATTTTACAAGTATAGCTTCAGATGCACTTATTACGATATATCCGACAATACTTCAAGTTGTTAAGAATGATAATATTAAATCATTAAATGATAAATTAGAAAGTTATGTTAAAGAAAAGGGGACTTTAAATGATACTCACGAAGATTAAACTTATTAATTGGCATTTGTTTACTAATGAAACTATCATCTTAAAAGGTAATACACTTCTTTCTGGTGAAAACGGTACAGGCAAATCGACGCTTGTAGATGCTCTTTACTACTTGTTATCAGGTGGAGATGATAAACATTTCAACCATGCCGCTAACCAAAATGCCAAAAGAACCCTTGAGACATATATGAGATGTAAGACTGGGGTTGAGAATAAGGAATATTTAAGAAATGAGGCTAATTTAATTACTCATATTGCGGTTGAATATTACAGTTCTGAAACAGGTGAATCATTTGTTCTTGGCGTAGTACTTGAACTTCAAAAAGGTAATAGTAAACCTAAACCTTACTTTTATTTTGTAGATAAATATCAAATAAATGAAGAAGACTATATTTCAAATCATATTATTTCTAATTATAATACTTTAAAAAAGAATATTAATAATTTAGAAAGCCTTGAAACTAATGGTGTTAAGAAAAGAAGAGAAGCAATAGCTCGAGATATCTTTAAGTTAAAATCTAGTGATAAATATTTTGATTTATTATCTAAGGCTATTGCCTTTAAACCTATCGAAGAAGTAAATTCTTTTGTTAATAGTTTCTTACTTTCAGAAAAGAATATTGATCTAGAAACTTTAAGACTTGATATGCGTAACTATAAAGAAATACATGAAAGCCTTGTCAGAGAAGAAAATAAGATTAAATGTTTAAATGAATTTATTGATAATACTATTAAGTATGAAACAAATAGAACTGATATTGAATTTTTACGTGTATTACTTGAAAAGTCTAGAATTCAAAATTTAAATAATAAAATAAATAAAAATAAAGACTTTATTTCAAGCATAAAACTTGAGGTGAGCCAAAATATTAATAAAAAGGATAATTTGAATTTATACATAAAGGAAATTAACTCGGAAATAGTTTTACTTGAGGCTAATGAAATCTTTAAAGTTTTAAAAAATAAGAAAGAAAATTTATTAAAGGATGAAGAAAAATATAAGGACGTATTATCTAAAATCTCATATTATGATGATCTAGTAAGAAAAGAAGATATTGTTAGAAAGAAAATATCATCTAAAAATATATTCTTAAATTCTTATTTAGCTAAAGATTATCTTAAATTTATTGATGAAGTTCGAGATTATAACAGTGAACTTGATAGTGAAAAAGAATCAATTCGAGAATTAAAAGCTGAAACTAAATATAAGATTCAAGAAAATGAAAATAAAATTAAAGAATTAGATAATAAATTAAATTTTATTAAAAAAGGTATTAAACCATATGATAATAATTTTATTTATCTTAAAGAAGCGGTAGAAAAAGCTATTAAAGACGAAACAGGAAAAGAAATAGCAGTTAAACCTTTATGTGAATATCTCGAAATTAAAGAAAGTAAGAGCGACTGGGCTAATGCTCTTGAAGCTTATCTTAACACTCAACGCTTTGATTTAATTGTTGAACCTAAATATTTTAATATAGCAGTTAAAACATATGAAGAAATTAAGAATCGAACAAATATTTATGGTATTGGTATTGTCGATATCGCTAAAATTAATGATGTAGAGACTAATGAGGCATCTTTATTTAATGTTTTAGAAATTAATAATAATTATGCATTAAGATACGCTAAATTCTTACTTAATAATGTAATATGCGCGGATAACATAGAAGATTTAAATAAGCATAAAATATCGATTACTAGAACTTGTATGCTTTATAAGAACTATTCAGCTAGAGCTTTAAATAAAAAATTATATGAATCTCCTTATATCGGTAGAGATGCTTTAAGAAGACAAGAAGAAAGACTAAATAGTGAATTAGAAGAAATTAAAAAAGTACAATCAGAACTTAGAGAAAAATCTAATAGATATGAAGAAGATATAACAATACTTTCTAAATCTAAGGTTGATACTATTAAAGAAATGGATAATTTATGGTCGATCGAATCTACTTTAAATGATAATATTTTAAGACTTAAAGAAGAAATTAAACATGCTGAATCAAGTCATGATTTATTTGAATTATCTAATCAAATTGAAGAAAAGGAAGATAAAGTTAATGCATTGCAAAAAGAGGTTTTATCTTTAGAAAATAGAATAATCGAACTTAATAAACAAGAAGGATCTTTAGAAAGTGATATTAGAAAAGATAGTGAAGAACTTGTAAAATTTGAAAATGATTACAATAGTAATATTATTTTAATTAAGGCAGATGAATCTAAATATTTAGTTTATTTAAATAAAGAAAAAGAGTACACCTATAATGATAGTTTGAGTTATACAAGAATTTCTGATGATTTAAAAAGCAAAGAAGCTTCTAATACTCAAATGCGTACTGGTATAGTCCGCGGTATGCAAAAGTATTCTAATTCTTATAAACAAGAACTTGTAGCTCAAATTGAGAATGCTGAAGACTTTATTAAAGAATATTATAGAATTAAGAATAATAATGTAACTACGTATACGGAGCGAAGTAAACAAGCATTTGAAAAATGTGAAGACGGATTTAGAAATGTATTCTTATCTGGGCTTAGATCTAACATATTAGAAGCTCAAGAACAAATTAAGAAATTAAATAAGAGTCTTGATAAACATCCATTTGGACGTGATAAAGAAAAATATCAGTTTGTATATAAAGCATCTAGTGATTTAGAAGACTACTATCGAATTATTATGTCTGGTGAAGAAATAATAGGAAAAGATTTATTTACAGAAACTCTAAATGAAAAAGATAGAGCTATTATTTTAAATTTATTCAATGAGATTGCGAATAGTGATGAATCGAGAGAAACTGAAAGTTATCTTGCTAGATATTTAGATTATAGATCTTATATGAACTATGATATTAAGGTAACAAATGATAAAGAGGAAGTTTCCTTTATATCTAAGACTTCAAGAGAAAAATCTGGTGGAGAAACTCAAACTCCATTCTATGTGGTTATAGCCGCTTGTTTTGATGAACTGATGAAAAAGAATGAGGAAGCTTGTTGCCTTGTTATCTTTGATGAAGCTTTCAATAATATGGATGAAGGTAGAATTAGTGATGTACTTGAGTATTATAAAGAACTTTCTATTCAATTATTTATTGTAGTTCCTGGTGTTAGAACTTATTCAATAGCGCCTTATATGGATTCAGTTATTGGTATAGCAAAAAGTGGAAATAGATTAATATTATTTCATGAAAGTGGTAAATAAATATGAGTCTTAAAGATGATATATTGAATAAATTAATTGATAAATATGAAAGTTCTGTTTTATCGAAAGAAGGTTCAGATAGAAATTTAAAGATTAAACTTGAAAATACAGATAAAATGTTTTCTACTTACCATTCTCGCCTTTCATTTAAATATAAAGAAAAGAATGATATGGAAATTAATAAACTTGTAACACTTGGCTTTATTGAGGCTTTCTTTGATAAAAGTCATGACTTTATGTATCTAACCTTAAATACTGATAAAGTTGATGAAATATATAACTATTTAAATAGAGTAAATAGAAATATAGAAACTAAAGAAATTTATGATTATATTTCTAGTTATAATCCTTCTGGTTTTATGAAGAACTTCAAAGATTATATTTTAAATTATGTTGACAAAAAACATGTCTTTCCTAAAACTTATTTTGAATCTTTAAATGAACTTAAAACTTATATTCTAATAATTGAAGAAATTCTTAGATTAGATACAGAAACTATGAAAAGGGATTTTTCAGTTAGGGTGTTAAAAGATTCTAAGGCTTTTAAGATATATGAATCTAATATTACAAGAATCTTTAAAGATTTTGATCCTGATTCAAGTGAACTTGATAAAGATGATATCTTAAAACAATATAATATAGTATCTAACTATTCTTATACCTTAATTAAAAATAAATTAAGATTTAAATTAGGTGGTACAATTATTGATTTATCTAGTTTTCCTTTTGAATTTGCATTATCTAATCAAATGATTAAATCACTTGAATTACTTGATTCAAATATTAATAAAATCATTACAGTTGAGAATTTAACTAGTTTTTATGCGATAGAAGAAGATGCACTTATAATCTATCTAGCAGGTTTTCATAGTAGCGTAAAAACTGAATTATTAAAAAAATTAAAAGCAAAATATAATAATGCAGTATTCTATCATTTTTCAGATATTGATTGCGGTGGCTTTTATATCTTTAATCATTTAAAAAGAAAAACTGGGATAAATTTCATTCCTTATAAAATGAGTATAAAAGAGCTTGTTGAAAATAAAGATAATTTGAAAGATTTAACCGAAAATGATATTAAGAAATTAAATTCAATACTTAAAGATGATAATTTTAAAGAATTTCATGAAGTTATTAACTATATGTTACAGATAGGTAAAAAACTAGAACAAGAAATACTAGATTAAAGGAACTAACTTAAAAAAATAGTTAATTCTTTTCTAAACGTTAAAAATGAGATGTCTAAATTACCATTGGATTAAAACCAGTAGAATATGTTAATTGGTACTAGATAATGTTTCTAATACACCAAGTAATGATACAGAAAAACTAACTGTTGGTTAGATAATATCTTACCAATATTAAGAGATGATAGATATTAAGGAATTTAAAAACTTAATATTCTATCATCTTTTTTTGTCCTCATAATTAATGCTCTAGATTTAAATCTAACAATTATAAAATAAATATGTTAAAATATTATCAAGATATCGAAAGGAGTGATTGTTCATGTCCAATTTTTTAAATTTAGATAATCAATTGTTTAAATTTTCATTAAATTCAAAAATAT
>CAVJWU010000046.1:0-7719 GCA_963653535.1 Azospirillum sp. CAG:239 | reverse complement strand
TTGTTAGTCAAACAGGCCTTTCAAGTCGAACAGTTGACCGAATTATAAAATTATTAAAAGAAAAAGAACTTATCAAAAGAGTTGGTTCAAATAAAAATGGATATTGGGATGTAATAAAATAGTTTCCCGTCTATAAAGTCTAGCTATGTGGTAGAATTAATATTTTAAATGGATTAAGATAAAACATCCATAAAACTAAGACCTGCTATTTAATTAGATTTAAAATCAAATTAATCTATGTCTTTTAGAATGACTATAAAGTAATTGATGCCTACTCTTTATTCGATGCTTAAGTCAAGTAGCTAGTATGCTCCGTTAATTGAAGTCTGTATCTTATCATTCTTATTTTTTATTAAGTTTATAAATGAATAATTATGTACATTCAAAATGGTAAAATTAGCAAGCAAGTATAATTAAAAGTATATTTTCTTGTTTAAAATCCCAAATGGTGGTAAAATAAAAACCGTAATGGTGGTGATATGATGAAATATTACAAAGAACTAGTTAATTATAATACATTCTCTCTTGATGATGCGGTAAGGATTATTGGTGCCATGCCGCGAACAAAGAAATACCTTACTAATATGGTAGATTCTGGATATATTAAAAAGATAAGAAAGAATCTTTATACTTGTTATGATTTTGCATTAAATGCTGATTGCGCTAATAGATTTCAGATCGCATCAAACATTAATCAAAATTCTTATATTTCATATCACAGCGCATTTGAATTCTATGGTTTCTATAACCAGATGTTTTACGAGATTCAAGTTTCATCAAATAAAAGGTTTTCTCCTTTTGAATATGATGGTTATTCATATGAATGTTACTTAAATGATATTGATTTTCAAATTGAAGTGTTGCAAGGTGTTAGAGTTACTACTATAGAAAGAACAATAGTAGATTCAATAAACATGCTAGGTAAGGTTATGGACGTAGAAGAACTTATCAAATGTCTTGATTTAATTCATATGGTTAATGAAAAGAAACTACTCGAGATACTAGATGCATATGATAAAGAAGTCCTTTATCGTAAGGTTGGATATATTCTTTCATATTACAAAGATGAGTTTAAATTAAGTGATAAATTATTTGATATTTGTCTATCTAAAAGTAAAGTATCAAATGGAGGATATCTTGTTAATAATGATAAAGATAATCTAGTATTTGATTCAAAATGGGGTTTATATGCATATCCAAATTTAAAAAATATAAGTGATAAGGGAGGAAGCCAAGATGTTTAAATATTCACCAAAGGAAGTTAATAAGATTGCAAATGATGCAAATTTCAATAAGAATACATGTGAAAAGGTGTTAAGACTTTTTGGTATTTTAGACTTCATTAACAATAGTGAAATTGGAAATATGCTTGTTTTGAAAGGCGGTACAGCTATAAATTTGTTCTTACTTGATTTACCTAGACTTAGTGTTGATATAGATATGGATTTTAATTTACTGATACGCAAAAAAGAGAAAGACATTATTGTCGAGTAGGTTAAAATGGCTATGGAAATCATTCGCCTAACGTTTACAAAGGGTACGAATTCGAGTCCTTTGAAACGAACTGCTAAAATTCTACATAATTCGTTCAAGGAAAAGTATGAATTGCTCAAAATAGTGCGAAATTAGGCGAATACAATTTTAAGAAAATTATGAGTTCTAAGGCAAAAGGACTTGATTTTTTATCTTTGAAACAGTATAATAGAATAGAAAAGTGGCAAAGTTGCCAAAAATCTATTTTAGAAAGGGGCTAAACAATGGAAATTAAACGTGATTTATATTTGAAGCAACTGATAGAAAGAAAGCAGAACGGTCTTATAAAAGTGATAACTGGTATTCGGCGGTGTGGAAAATCATATCTCTTAAATACGCTTTTTTACAATTATTTGAAAAGTGACGGCGTAGATGAAAGCCATATTATAAAGTTTGCGTTTGACTCTAATTCAGACTTAAATAAGATAGGCGAAAATATCATTGCTCTCGAAAAGGAAAAAAGGAAAGTCGATCCAAACAAGTTTATGGAGTACATTCAAAACCAAATGACGGATAACGGAACGTATTATTTGTTGCTTGACGAAGTGCAACTTTTAGACTGTTTCGAGTCCGTGTTGAATAGTTATCTGCACATGGATAACGTAGACGTATATGTAACCGGCAGTAACGCAAAATTTTTGTCAAAAGACGTTATAACCGAGTTCGCAGGTCGTGGCGACGAAGTTCATATGCAACCGCTTAGTTTTGCCGAATTTATGTCTGTTTATAAAGGCGATAAATATGACGGGCTTACGGAATATATGCTTTACGGCGGTATTCCTATGGTCGTATTGAGGGAAGGCGCGGAAAACAAATCGTTAATGCTGAAACGACTTTTCGACGAGATTTATATAAAGGATATAGAAATACGTCATAAGGTCAGAAACAAAGCTGATTTAGAAGATTTATTAAATATTCTGTCTTCATCTATAGGTTCGCTTACCAATCCTGAAAAACTTAGAAACACCTTTCATACTATCAAAAAATCAAATATAACTTCTATGACGGTAAAAAAATATCTCGAATATTTTTCCGATTGTTTTTTGGTGGAGGCTGCCACGAGATACGATATAAAAGGGAAAGCCTATATCGACACGCCGCTTAAATACTATTTTTCCGATCTCGGTCTTCGTAACGCAAGAATAAATTTCAGACAGTTCGAGCAACCTCATTCAATGGAAAACGTGATTTATAACGAGTTAAGATTGCGCGGTTTTTCGGTAGACGTAGGCGTAATCAATACGAGAGAAGAAGGCGTTCGTAAACAGTTAGAAGTCGATTTCGTATGCAATCTCGGTTCTAAACGTTATTATATACAGTCGGCGTATTCTATGCCGAGCGAGGAAAAGCGTAATCAAGAGATAAGACCGTTTACAAAAATAGACGATTCGTTTAAGAAGATAGTGATTACGGGCGATATGTCGCCTACGTACTATAACGATGACGGCGTATTGTTTATGAATATCTTTGATTTCTTGTTGAAACCGGAAAATCTTAATATGTAAGAGTTAAGATATGTCTAAAAACACGGATAGTTCGATTGAATTATTAGTCTTATACGATATATTGTTAAAGACTACAGATGAAACGCACGCACTTTCGACAAACGAAATTATAGAAGAATTGAAAAAGCGCGGCGTTTCCGTTTCGAGAAAAGTTTTGCCGTCGGATATAGATTTGCTTAATAAATACGGATACGAAATCTGTTCGTATGTGAAGAAGTCTCGGTATTATTATGCCGTTCATCAACTTTTCGATACGGCGGAAATTACAATGCTGACCGACGTCATAAAAGCGTCAAAACTCACGGACACGAGAAAAGAAGCGATTATAAACAAGTTATATTCCACAATATTCACCATTAGTCGTTATATAATTTGATAATTTTATTGAAAATAAGATGTAACACTTGTTGCAATATATTTAAGGGTGATGTTACATGTTTTTTGATTTGAAAAAAGATATAAATTATGCGAAAACTGTATTATCTATGAATGATGTTGAAATTTCAAATTTTTTAGGGATTTCTAGAATGACATTATCAAGATGGCAAAATGGTAAAGTGATACCTAGCATTGAATCTTTAGAAAAAATATATAATAAAATATATGAAAGTGGAATTAATTTAAATAGGCTAAAAGAAGAAATGTATCATTCTTTAAGAAAAGAAAATCATTTAATATTATTTCATGGTGCTAAAAGAAAATTAGTAGGAAATCCAACTGTTGCTTATAGTGAAGATAAAAAAGACTTTGGTAAAGGTTTTTATCTTGGAGAAACTATTAATCAAGCTGCTAGCTTTATTGCTATCTATCCTTATTCATCAATTTATATTTTTGATTTTAATAAAGACAATGTTAAGATTCAAGAATACAATGTATGTGAAGAATGGATGCTACTAATAATGTATTTTCGTGGAAAACTAGAAGAATATAAAGATTCAAAGAAAATTAAAGAGATTTTGGAAAAGTTAAAAGACGTTGATGTTATTATTGCACCTATAACGGATAACACAATGTACACTATTTTAGATGATTTTGTTCAAGGAAAAATTACCAATTTACAATGTATAAATGCATTAAACGCTAACAGATTAGGCTTACAATATGTAGTTTTAAATGATGATATAATTAAAAATAATCTTCTAATGCTAGAAAGATGTTATTATTCTTCTAGTGAAAAAAGAGATTATCAAGCATATAGGTTGAAAGAAACTGAAATAGGTAAAAATTGCATTAAGAGAATATGCTGGAATTGGTAAATATATTGAGGAAATATTATGATTAATAAATTAGATGATTCTTCCTTATTTTCATGTAGATTTGTTAGTGATTTATTTGAATATTCAACTAAAATTAAAGATTGTTCATCTAAAGTGTTTATAAAAGCATTTGTATATTCTTGCATTTCAAAAACTATTTCTAATAAATCTTTTTATTTAAATGCAATAGATGTTAGCTTAGCTTATGATTTAATAAAAAAAGAAAAGAAATTAAATAAAGGTAAAGATATATATCCATCGTATGTAATGGCATGGATAGGTTATATTATGGAATATTTTACTTTATCAACTAATATACCTTTAACTGTTTTATATAAATATATCAAACCAGAAGAACTATATATGTTATATGATCTTATCATTCGTTAGATAATGAATTAGTAGTTAAGAGAATAATAGAAGCTAAAAATATTAATAATAATTTGAACAATGTAGAATTATTAAAAAAATTAAGTAAATAAATATAAAACTTGATTTGTTAAATCTCGTATATTTATGATCCAATTAATGTTTGGGTAATTCGGGTATTATTCGGGGAGTTCGGGGAATAGTTCGGGGAAATTTGTATAGTCAAAACTTAAAAAATAATATAGTTTGACTTTATGCTTAAGTCATGTTCTATGCAATAACGACAATGGATTTGTTTGAATAAATTTATTCAATATAAAATTAAATAAAAGCCAAACCACTATCGCCTTACAATCACCAAAATTGTAGAATTCTACAGAAAAGGTGATTATATGATTAAACGTGATAAATATTTAAATGAGTTAATAAAAGCCAAAGGCGATGGATTCCCTAAGGTTATAACAGGTATAAGAAGATGTGGAAAATCTTACTTAAGAATTTGTTTTCAAATTATTTAATAGAAAATGGAGTTAAGAAGGAACAAATATTTATTTTTGAACTTGATGATGATAAGAATGCATTTTTAATAAACCCTATAGAACTTGGAAAATATATTAGAGAAATAACAAAGAATAATAAAATGAATTATGTTATTTTAGATGAAATTCAAAGAATATATACGATTCTAAATCCTACTCTAACTGATGGAAAAATAGTATTAGCTAAAGATAAAGATAAAGAAACTATTTCCTTTGTTGATGTTGTTTTAGGATTATCTCATGAAGAAAATATAGATTTATATGTAACAGCTTCTAATTCAAAAATGCTTTCTACAGATATAGTTACTGAATTTATAGATAAAGCAACAAATATTCATATGTCTCCTCTATCTTATGAAGAATATTATAATTATGTTGGTGGATCTAAATTTGAAGCCTTGTATTCATATATGCAATATGGTGGTATGCCACTTGCAGTATTGAAGTCTGAAGAAGAGAAGAAAGAATATTTAATAAGTTTATTTAAAACAACTTATTTTAAAGACATAATAGAACATAATAAACTTAATAAGAGCGAATTCTTAGATAAACTATGCAATATTTTAAGTGATCGTATAGGAGATTTACTAAATTCTAAGAAATTAGCTAATACATTTAATAACGTTAAAGGTAAAAAGATAGACAAACAATTGATAAGTATATAAATTATTGTGAAGATGCGTTTATTATTAATGAAGCTAAAAGATACGATTTAAGAAGCAAAAGTGAAATAGGTGCTTTAAGAAAATATTATTTAGTAGATACAGGGTTAAGAAATGCTAGATTAAACTTTGCTTATAGTGATGATTATAAACTACTTGAAAATGTTATATATAATGAATTAATCTATAATGATTATTCAGTAAATGTTGGATCATTTGATACTGTTGAAAAAATGCTAAAAATAAATCTATAAGAAAAACAAATGAAGTGGATTTCTTTGCTAGAAAAGGCAATAGATTATATTATATTCAAGTAACAAATGATTTGAATGATGCACATACTAAAGCTAGAGAATATAGACCATTTTTTCTTTTAAATGATCAAGTTCAAAAGATAATTATTGTTAATAAACCGATAAATGAAACTAGAGATGAATATGGCTTTACTGTAATGGGTGCTTCTTATTTCATGCTTGAATTTATAAAGTAATATAAGAAATAGATATGATTATTAGTAACGCAACTAAAAAGATGCTAAGGCGATTGTAAAGCTTTGCAACTTGTTTATCGCCATATTGATACGGCGCACGCTTATTAAAACGAGAGAAGTGTAGTAAAAACAATAAACAAAAGCGTAATCCACAGGAAGAAATCTTCTAACTAGTAAACTATGGCCGTTAGAATACGGTGAAGGATTACGATGGAGAACATTGATAAAATGTTAACTAGACTTGACACGCCATATATCGATCTTTTACGTCTTCACCAGCAGTTTGATGACTATCTAACTGCGTGGAAAGATATGGAGAAGGCTCTCGCTCAAGGTAAAGTAAAGAATATTGGTCTTTCTAACTTTGAGTCAAATAGATTAAAAGAAGCATACATTTCAGCGACTATTAAACCTGCAGTCTTATAAGTGGAATGTCATCCTTATTATAAGCACGATGACTAAAAAAACGAATTGCAACTTATAGAACAATTATTGAAAGCTAGTATCCACTTGGTCATGGATATGTAGGACTAATGGGTGAAGAAATATTTATACGCTAGGAAAGAAATATAGAAAGACTAATGCACGGATCATTTTGCGTTACCATATCCAGGTAGGTAATGCCATTTTCCTAAGAACAATAAATCCTATCCATATCAAAAAATTATTGATATATTCGATTTTGAATTAACAGAAGTTGAAATAAACGAGATCAAGACTATAGACAGAAATGTAAGATTTTTCAATGTGTCATTAGAAGAACAAGAAAGAATACTATCAGGCTTTAAGCCTGTTGACTAAAAGTAAAGAAAAGAATCTCTTATATTGATAAAACTATATTCATAGGAAATATATATGAATGCATTGATTATGCTTATAAATATATTCCTAATAATTGGTTAAAAGCAAAATTCTTAAGAAAAAAATACTTTTACTACTTAAAAAAGTTAAATAGAAATATTTACATTTAAATATAGATTTAATAAAATGAAAGTGTTACATCGAGAGATGTTTGTATCTAACTATATTAATAGATATCACCTTATATCCCGGAAAGTATAAGATAATACTTTGATATAGATATGATTATATACAACCTTTTGTACCGGAAAACTTAAGATTAGTATATTAATTATTTAGATATATTTATCTTTTATTATGTAATATCTTTTTAAAATACATATTTATTTATGTATATATTTAATTTAAGGAGAAAATAAAATTATGAAAAAGAATTTAAAAGGTAAGTTAATCTTAAGTATAGCTACCCTTGGTTTAGCAGCAGCTTCAACAGTAGGCTCAACATTTGCATGGTTTAATATTAATACAACAGCAACAGCTGGTGAAACAACAATGACAGCGAAC
>CAVJWU010000045.1:0-8449 GCA_963653535.1 Azospirillum sp. CAG:239 | reverse complement strand
GTTTATGATTTAATAAATTTTAGAACCTCGGTCCAACTTTTGGGGTTCACTTCAAAACTAGGCTTTTTTTTATTTTTTAAATTAATTAATCTCTATATAAATCGTAGATTAATGAAACAGGTTCACCATCTTCAATATTTTCAATAACGCGTGCAATCATTGGGGCTAAAGAAAGAACATGAACACGAGGATCTTTCATTCTTTCTGGAAGAGGAATTGAGTTAGTTGTAACAATTTCATCAAATGTTCCATCTAATAATCTATCCGCGGCTGGGCCTGAGAAAACGCCATGAGAGCAAACAATTCTAACAGATTTAGCTCCCTTAGCTTTTAATTGAGTTGCGCCAGCATGTGCGCTTCCAGCTGTATCAATCATATCATCGATCATTAAGCAATCTTTGCCTTCAACATCACCGATAATATTCATTACTTCTGCGACATTAGGTTTAGTTCTACGTTTATCAATAATCGCTAAAGGAAGATTTAATTTTTCCGCGACTTTTCTAGCTCTATTAACTCCGCCGTGATCTGGTGATACGATAACAGTATTTTCATTTACTTTATCTTTAAAATAGTTAGAAATTAATGGTGCTGCTGATAATTCATCTACTAAGCATGAGAAGAATCCTTGGATTTGTGCAGCATGTAATTCAACAGTAATAACTCGATCTACCCCAGCAGTTTTTAATAAGTCTGCGACGAGTCTAGAAGTGATTGGTTGTCTTGGTTTAGATTTTCTATCTTGTCTTGCGTAACCAAAATAAGGGATTACAACATTGATCTTATGTGCAGAAGCTCTTTTAAGTGCATCGACAAAAATTAAGATTTCGAATAAATGTTCTGTAACAGGTGTACAAGTAGATTGAACAATATATACATCCTTTTCTCTTACAGAATCTTTAGGTTCACAAATGATTTCACCGTCTGCAAAGTGATTAACCATTACTTCTGATACTTTCATATTCAATAACTTCGCGATTTCATCAGTTAATTCCTTGTTCGCAGTTAATGAGAATAGTACAGTTTTGCTTTTATTTAACATAGTCTCTCCTTAAACGATAAATTAATATCACTAATATTATAATGTCAAATTTTTTTGAATTCATTATAAAAAACTAAAAAAGCGCATTCTTTTTTAGAAAATAAAAAGACTTCTTCACGAAGTCTTATAGAGTCTTAGTTAAGTAAGTCTTATAACCAAATGATTTTAGTTCTTCATTGATCTTTTCTAATTTCTTATAATCATGGCTTAATGCATACACACAAGAACCAGATCCAGTCATCATGGAAAGAGGTAATTTAGAAGCAACTAAGAGATTTTTTAATTTTTCAACTTCTTTTGATAATTCAAAAGCAGGATCTTCTAAATCATTACCCATATTGCATTCTATCTTTTCAATATCATCATGAGCTAAACCTTCGATTAATTCATCAACATCAAAATCTTTATTAAAATTAGTTTCATCATATTTTTTATAGACATCTTTAGTTGATAAACCTACATCTGGTTTAACTAATAAACAGAAGAATGATTTTTTAACTTTAATTTTTTCAATCTTTTCTCCTTTAGAAGAAACTCTTGCTGGCATACATTTTAAACATAGAGGGACATCAGAACCAATTTTCGCACCTAACTCACATAATTCATCCATTGATAAATGTAATTTGAATAATTTATTTAAACCAATTAAAACAACAGCTCCATCAGAAGAACCACCGCCGAGACCTGCACACATTGGAATTTCTTTATGAATATGAATTCTAACTTTTTTATTAACATTATAAGTATCTCTAATAAGTTTTAAAGTCTTATAAACAATATTAGATTCATCAGTTGGTAATGATTTATCATCACAAGTAATGATTGAATCATAATTATCAGGTAAGAGTTCCATTTCAATGCGATCATGTAATTCAATTGGTAAAGTTACCATATCAACATAATGGTAACCATCTATCTCATCTTTACCTAATATTTTTAATGCTAGATTTATCTTAGCATATGCTTTTAACATTAACATTGTTGTTTCCTCCGTTAAAATACAACATTCTTATTTTATACTATTTATACCTAATATACTATAAATTATTATTTCTCATAATAACAAGCTTTAGTTAATTCTAAATAATCGTTTAAGGTAAGACTTTCTGGTCTTCTAGAAGGCTCAATTTGAGCCTTAGATAAAACATCTGACGCTTTATCTTTTGATTTAAAATAGTTAGTTAAATTATTTAAAATAGTCTTTCTTCTAGAAACAAAGCTACCTTTAACTAATTTAACAAATTCCTTATTAAATAATGGATCGACATTTATTTTATTAGTGAATTCAATCTTTAAAATAATCGAATCGACATTTGGCATAGGAATATAACATTTATAAGATACTTTTCTTACTACACTTAATTTACCTACATAATCAATAAAGATATTAATAGGAGAATAATCTTTAGATTTTTCTTTTACATTCAATCTTTCATATACTTCTTTTTGAACCATGAATTCAAATGTTTTTATATCTAATGAAGAAGTGATAATTTTTTCAATTATTGGAGTTGTTACATTATATGGAACATTAGAGATAAACTTTAATTTTTTATCTTCATATTTACTTAAATCAACTTTTAAAAAATCTTCATTATATAAATTAAAATTATTATAAGATTTAAATTCTTCTCTTAAATGATTAACCATATCAATATCGATTTCATAAGCATCAACATCATAATTTCGATTTAATAATTCTTGTGTTAATGCACCTAGTCCAGGTCCTATTTCAATCACTTTCTCATCGGTGACATTTAAAGCGTTAACTGAAGAAGTAACCACGTCATAATCAGTTAAGAAATTTTGTGAGAAATGTTTCTTTGGAGTAAGCATTAATTCAGTCATCTTCGTTACTACATATTCTTTACTTGCAATTATCATCCTTAATACCTCCAATAAATTCTTTTAATTCTTCTTTATTAATATTCATAACACTTAATCTTTTCATCAATGTTTTCGATGAACCAAAGCCAAGATTAAATTTCTTATATACTTCATTCCTTAAATAAGAAGAATTATCTTTTCCACATAATCCTAATTCATACATATCGTTAATTGAATAATTATATGTAATATCATTAGTTAATGTATAACATTTCGCATCTTTTAACGCTCTTATAATTTCTTCTAAATCAGTTTCTGCAACACCTAATTTCTTACCATTACTCGCTTTTGAACGATCTACATACGCTTGAAAAGCATTTGGAACAACTGAAGTTACTTTTTCTCTAATTCTTAATCCTGGATAATCAGGATCAGTTAAAATAATGATCTTATAATTCTTAGATAATTCCTTAATATATTCTAATGTTTCACGTGGAATATCTGAACCATTTGTTGAAACTAGTATTGCATCAGTTAATTTACTTAAAACATCTATATCTGTCTTTCCTTCAACAACAATTACTACTTTTTCGTTCATATTAATCAATCCTAAATAACTTCCTACCATTATTATACGTAGTATATTCTATTTCACGTGAAACAATTCCTCTTATTTCACTAATTTTCTCAATAACATATTTTAAATAATATGGATAATTTAATTCTCCGCGATGAGGCACTGGAGGTAAGTAAGGTGAATCAGTTTCTATTAACATATTTTCTAATGGAACTAAACGAGCTACTTCTTTTGGTGTAACAGAGTTTTTATAAGTAACTGGTCCATCAATACCAATATAAAATCCCATCTTAACATATTCTTTCATGAGTTCTACGCTTCCTGAAAAACAGTGTAAAACACATCCATATAGGGGTTTATATTTTCTTAATATATCAAAGGTATCTCCATCTGCATCACGTGCATGAACAATGATTGGTAGATGTAATTCATTAGCGAGTTCTATTTGAGCGATAAAATATTCTTTTTGTTTTGCAATAGTGACTTCATCTTTAATCCAATGTTTATCTAAACCAATTTCACCGATTGCTTTTACTTTATTTGATAATGATACTAGCTTTCTTATTTCTAATAAACCTTCTTTTAATGTCGTCTCATCAATTTCTTCTGGATGAATTCCTACTGCCGCGTAAACTTCATTAAACTTACTAGCAAGAGAAATAGCCTTATAAGAATTCTTTATATTATCACCAGGAATCATCATTAAATTAACTCCTTGTTCTAAACAAGATTTAATTACTTCGTCGTTAGAAAGATATTTTTCATCATATAAATGACAATGTGTATCAAAAATCATATTATTTACCTACACAGAAACGAGAGAAAATTTCTTCTGTTAAATCTACTTTAACTTCTTCTCCAAGAATTTCTTTTAAAGCATCATAGCTCGCTTTAATCGAAGTAGATATCAAATCTAAAGAAATACCCATTAATGCTTCTTCTTTTGCATTAATTAAGTTCTCTTTAGCTTTATTTAATAAACCTATATCACGAGAAGAAGTTAAAGAAGGACTTAAAGCATTCATTTTATCAAGAGAATATAATTTACTTAAAGCATCAGTTAAAGCTTTAATATCATGATTAATACATGAAATATATATTTCTTCATCATTAGATTTATTTTCTTTTAAATCGTCTTTATTATAGACGATAAGTCTTTTCTTATCTTTTGTATAATCTAATATTTCTTTATCTTCTTGGGTTAAATTACCTTTTTCTAAAACAACAATAACTAAATCTGCATTAGAAATAGTTTCTTTTGATTTATTTATTCCGATTTGTTCAACTACATCGTCTGAATCTCTTATTCCTGCAGTATCGAGGAGATTAACAATTAAACCATTGAGATTAATTTGTCCTTCAACTATATCTCTTGTAGTTCCAGGAATATTAGTTACAATCGCCTTATCTTTACCTAATAATTCATTTAATAACGAAGATTTACCAACATTAGGTCTACCTACTAAAGCAACTGAAATACCTTCAACAATAAGTTTTGATTTTTCTCCTTTTGAGATTAATGAATCTAAAGTAGAAATTAAAGAATCCATTTCATTAATAATTTTATCATTAGTTACACTTTCAATATCTTGATATTCTGGGTAATCAATATTAACTTCAATATTTGATAAGATATCGGCAAGTTTTGTTTTTATAGGATCTAATAAAGAAGAAGTTTCTCCACCTAAAGAATATAAAGATAATGTCTTTGCTTCTTTAGTTTCAGCATTAATTAATGAATTTACTGCTTCCGCTTGAACTAGATCAATTCTTCCATTATAAAACGCTCGAGAAGTGAATTCGCCTCTTTCTGCGATTCTCGCTCCTTTTTCAATTATTAAAGAAATAATTTCATTCGCGATTAACATTGAGCCGTGACAAGATATTTCAATAACATCTTCGCCGGTAAATGATTTAGGACCTTTAAAGTAAGTAAGCATTACTTCGTCAATAATTTCTTCTTTATTTTTAATATGTCCATAGTAGACATAATTAGGTTTTTCTATTTTTCTAGTGAAGATTTCATTACCGATATCTAATGTATGTTCTCCACTTATTCTTATAACTGCAATTGCCCCTTTTAAAGGTGGGGTAATTAATGAAACAATACAATCAAACATTTTGTTACCTCTTTTTTCTAATTATATATTAATTAAGCATAATCACAAAATAAAAAGGAAGAATTATTCTTCCTCCTTTGTTACATTTTCATCATCAACATAGATGATTTGAACTTGTCTTTCTTTACCGACACCAGTAGATTCAGTTCTAATATGAGGCATATTAGTTAAACAATTATGAATCATTCTTCTTTCATCAGATGGCATTGGATCAAGAGTTACATTGGTATGAGTTTTTTGAACTTCATGAGCAAGTCTACGTGCCATCTTAGTTAAACGATCATATTTATCATCTTTATAACCATTGATATCTAATAATACTCTATATCTATGTTTGAAATGATTAGAAATTGCAATTCTAGTTAATTCATTTAATGATTGAAGTGTAGTACCATTTTTACCAATTAAGATTGGGTTATGGTCTGAATCAATTTTTAAACGAATAATATCATCTTTAATAGATGGAGTTACTTTAGCTTCAACTCCTAATGCTTCTAAAGCTTCTTTTAAATAATTTTGTGAATATTCAATAACATCAACAATTGTAAATACTTCAATTTCAACATTATTTTCTTCTTCAACAACTACTTCGTAAGCTAAATCTGCTTTATCGACATATTCTTCTTTTGAAGCTAATTCTAATGCTTCATCTAAGTTACTTCCTTTATATCTCATAATGCACCTTCCTATTTATTCTTTTTATAATCTTTACCATATTTATTTTTTAACATCATTTTTTCATTAATCTTATGTGTAATGAAGCTTTGTCCTAAAGAGACTAACGCAGTGATGAACCAATAAATACACATAGCAATTGGTAAAGATAAACCCATAAAGATAACCATGAAAATCATGATATAGTTCATCCATTTCATAGTTTTTGCAGATTGATCTTGAGCAGGATTCTTACTTAATTTAGGAGCTTCACCAACTCTTTTCTTTTGTAACCATTGAGGTATCTTCATTGATAAGAATTGAGCGACTGCCATTAAGATAAAGACAATCCAAGCAACATACCATGGGCCTGACCAATTCATTAAACCTGTTGAAGTTGTAGTAGAAAGAGCTAAGCCAAAGATTGTTCCGCTCATGAGGATTGATGAACCTTGCATCGCTGACCAAACTGCGATGAAGATAGGGAATTGGAAGATTAAGATAATAAACATTCCAAATGGATTAATCTTATATTTCTTATATAAAGCCATTTGTTCTTGTGCGAACTTTTGCTTTTCATATTGGTTAGTTTGGCTATTTGGATATTTAGCTTGTAATTTTTGAATTTCTGGTTGAATAGCGCTCATTCTTCCTTGAGCAAGAGTTTGTTTAAATGTTAATGCCATTAAAACACCTCTAACGATAAGTGTAACAATGAAAATCGCAAGTAATGCACCAAATCCACCCATCGCTGCAAAAGCAGTAGTTAAAGTATATAATAACCATGAGATAGGATATACTAATAAGCCTTCAATTAAACCAAGGCTCCAAGCATCTCCCCATGATTTACCTTCAACAACAATACCGTTATATGATTGAGTGACAGGTGAAATACATGTAGTCTTTGCATTTACTAATGTATTAAATGTTGATTTATAAAGTGTGAAATAATTTGCATCTGGGCAATATTCAACACCTAAATCTTTTCTTGCACTTTCAACCCATTTATCATAGTTGTACCATAAAGTTTGAGTTCCATCATAAGTCTCAGCACCAGCGAATAAAGCAACCGCTCTTGCATATGAATGATTGTATAATTCTAAATTTTCATTATATGGAGCAGTTGTTGCATAATAAGAATCTAAACCTGTTGCATATGCTTCAATTTTATTTTCCATATAAATGTAGAATGTTTCAGTTGGTACTAACATTCCTTGTTTTTCTGCGCTTTTATGAATTTCTGCAGTCTTTGCATAATCTTTATAGACTTTTTGACTTCCAGAATCATCAGTAATGTTTTCAGAAGCGAGCATCATTTGAGCTTTATCGTTAACACTACAGAATGATTTTGTACATGAAGTTAAAGTACTAGCCATAACCATGAAAATACCAAGGAATAATAAGGCTTTTTTAAATTTCATTTTCGATCCTCCGATTTATTTTATTGATTAAAATTGATAATTCATTTAAATTAGTCGCGTAATCATTACTTAGATATGCTTTTTTAACAATTATGCAATAATCAATATTTTTATCAAAATTAATTACATCTTTTGCTATCATACGAATTTGTCTTCTAATTTTATTTCTAATAACTGCGTTACCAAGTTTTTTAGAAGTTGATATTCCTACTCTAGCGTGGTCTAGTTCGTTTACTTTGTAATAACAGACATAACATCTATTACTCAAAGTTTTATTTTCATGGATGACACTTTGGAAATCTTGATGTGATTTAACACGATATTTAATTTTCATAATTCATCCTCTTTCTTTGTTTTAAAAAAACCGTTACTACTCAGTAACGGTTTTAAGCTTTACTTATGCAGTAAGTTGTTTTCTACCTTTTGAACGGCGTCTTGCTAATACTTTTCTACCGTTAGGTGTTGCCATTCTAGCACGGAAACCACAAGTGTTCTTATGTTTTCTTTTACTAGGTTGATATGTTCTTTTCATTTTTATAACCTCCGATTACGTTCTATACGCGATAAAATTATATATATTATTTATATAATAAGTCAACAAAAGAATGTTTTTTTATTAAAAAAAATGTGTTTATTTTTATTTTTCTTCTTAAAATGATATTTATCCACTTTTCCACAGAGTAAAACTTTATACACAATTGTAGACAAACTTTTCCACATGTGGAAATTGTGGAAAACTTATTTCCTTATCTTTTATTATATAAATTAACATATAGAATGTGGAAAACTAAAAAATTTAATTTTTCTT
>CAVJWU010000044.1:0-8456 GCA_963653535.1 Azospirillum sp. CAG:239 | reverse complement strand
AAAAACCCCTCAAGTCTTTCCGATTCCTCGGTCCAACTTTTGGGGTTCACTTCAAAATCATATTCGACATTGAATATGATTTTTTTATAAAAAAAATCGTCTTTACAGACGATTTAATCAAGCTCAGTTTTTCCTGTAGCTAATGAATAATAGACTCCTTTTTGGCTTAAGAGATCATCATGATCACCACGTTCGATAATCTTACCTTTTTCTAAAACCATAATGGCATTAGAATTTTTAACTGTTGACAAACGGTGAGCGATTACAAAGACAGTTTTTCCTTCCATTAAAGCATCCATACCTTGTTCAACTAATGACTCGGTACGAGTATCAATTCTACTTGTCGCTTCATCAAGGATTAAAATTGGTCTTTTAGAAACAGCAGCTCGCGCGATTGAAATAAGTTGTCTTTGACCTTCTGATAAGTTACTTCCATCTGAATATATCATTGTGTTATAACCTTGAGGTAAACGTTTAATAAATGAATGTGCGTTAGCGAGTTTTGCTGCCTCAATAACTTCTTCTTCAGAAGCTTCTAAATTACCATAACGGATATTATCATATATTGTTCCAGTGAAGAGGTGAGTATCTTGTAAAACGAAACCAAGAGCTTTTCTTAAAGATGATTTTTTAATCATCTTAATATCAATTCCATCAATTTCAATATGACCACCTTCTAATTCATAGAAACGATTAATTAAATTAGTGATGGTTGTTTTACCTGCGCCAGTAGATCCGACAAAGGCTATTTTTTGACCAGGATGAGCATATAAAGATAAATTAGTTAAGATTCTTTTTCCTGGAACATAAGAGAAATCGACATTAAAGAATCTTACATCACCTTTTAAAGGCACAAGTTCATCATTATTTTTCCAATAATATGTATTATCTAAACTTTTTACTAAGGTGACATTACCTTCATCAACTTCTTTTCTTTCATCTAGAAGAGCGAATATTCTTTCAGCACCTGCTAGACCATTTAATAATAGATTAGCTTGTTGAGTAAATTGGTTTATTGGTAAAGCAGCTTGTCTAACAAAGACGAGGAATGAAGAAATTCCACCGATAGTTAAAGTGACAATAGGAATGAAATTTAAAGCGATAAGACCGCCGAAAATAGCTACTATGGCATAATTAATATAAGATAATGAAACGACCATTGGAACCATTGAAGTAGAAAATCTAATCGCTTTATAATTGGAAGTTTTTAAATCGACGTTCTTTTCATCAAAAGCCTTCATATTTTCTTTTTCATGATTAAATACTTTAACGACTTTTTGTCCTGATAAACTTTCTTCAACGAAACCGTTTAATGAACCTAGCACTACGCTGGATCGAGAATAATATGACTTAGATTTCTTACTAGCGAAAACAATATAAGTAAACATGATAATATAGAAGACAATACAAATTAAAGCAAGCAACCAGTTAATGACGAGAATTAATACCATAAGGCCGATAATTTGAATAAAATTTGAAATTAACATCGCGAACGCGTTATTAATCGCTTCACTTAATGAATCGATATCATTAATATAACGAGACATAATTTCACCATGGGTTCTTCCATCAAAATATGATAGAGGTAATTCTTCCATATGTTTAAATAAATCACTTCTTAATTCGGCAATAATCTTTTGGGCAAATCTTGCCATAATGCGTGAATAACCTAATGTGGATAAAGCACCAAGAGAATAAATGCAAGCTTCAAAGAGAATCGCAAGTGATAAATTAGCAAAATCAGGATCTTTAGTAAAATTATCGATAATAGGCATTAACATATAAGTGCCCATTAAGTTTGCAACAGCAGAAAGCGTGACTAATATTGCAACAACAAAGATTATAAATTTGTGTCTTCCCATATAGGAAAGTAAACGGGTTGATGTATCAAAGAGGTTATTAGGACCTTTTTTTCTTTTCTTGTTATTCATGGTGATCACTTCCTAACTGTACTGCACATAATTCTTGATAAATTGCATTTGTTTTTAATAATTCTTCATGTGTTCCGATAGCGTTAACTTTTCCATCATCGAGAATGATAATTTGATCACAATCTTTTACGGAAGTTACTCTTTGACCAATGATAATATTTGTTGTTTCTTTTAAAGAACGGATTCCTTTTAAAATCTTTCTTTCTGTTTCCATATCACATGCCGAAGTAGAATCATCAAATATCATAATTTTTGGCTTTTTTAATAAGGCTCTTGCGATACATAATCTTTGTTTCTGACCACCAGAGACATTGACGCCACCTTGACCTAAGTCATAATTTAATCCACCAGGTAGACGAGAAATAAATTCATCTGAACAAGATATTTCTAAAGCTTTATTTATCTCTTCTTCACTAGCGTTTTTATCTCCCCAAAGAAGATTCTCTAAGACAGTTCCAGAAAATAAGACGTTATTTTGTAGTACAATCGATACAGAATCTCTTAAAGAGACTAAATCATATTCTTTTACATCGATATCATTAATTTTAATGCTGCCTTTACTAACATCATATAAACGAAGGATTAAGGAAACTAAAGTCGATTTTCCTGAACCTGTTCCACCCATTATTCCAATTGAAGAACCAACTGGGAAATGAAGAGAAATATCTTCAAGAACATATTCTTCTGAAGTTTCTTTGTATTTAAAATAGACATGATCAAATTTAATGTCGCTTCCTTCTACTTTTAAAGATGAATTTTGCTTAATGATTGGTTCTTCTTTTAATAATTCATTAATTCTTGTCGCTGAAGCAAAAGATCTATTTATTAATAAGAAAACATTAGAAATCATCATGATGGAATTCATAACTTGTAAAACGTAAGAAAGTAAGGCTGATAAAGAGCCTACTTCTAATGTGTTATTATGTACTTGAATAGCTCCTAAGGCTAATAAAAGAGTAGTGACCGCGTACATTGATAATTGGAAAGAAGGAGTATTTAAGACAGCAATTTTAAAAGTTTTTGTTGTAATATCTCGAACATTTTCATTTGAAGAATTAAATTTTTGTATTTCATAATCTTCTCTTACATAAGCTTTAATTGTTCTTATTGAGACGATGTTTTCTCTTACAACTAAATTTAAATTATCAATATTTTTTTGAATGACATTATATTTAGGTGCTGTATAACGAATGATTAAAAACATTATTAAGGCTAAGACAGGAATTGCGCAGATAAATACCCAAGCTATCGATGGGGCTAATGCGAAAGATAAACCGACTCCTAAACCTAACATGATTGGGGCTCTAAAAAGAGGTCTAATACTACCAAGAATTGTATTTTGCATAATTTGACAATCATTAGTTACTCGCGTAATTAATGAAGTAGTTTCAAAATTATCAAGGTTAGAAAATGAATATGTTTGAATTTTATTATATAAATCTTTTCTTAAATTATAAGTAAAATTACTGACTACTTTTCCCATAAAGATTGAATATAGATGACCGGTGATGAATGAGATAACTGCACAGGCAATAATCAGTAATCCTGAGATTAATATTTGATTCATATTCTCTTTGTTAACACCTTCATTAATAATATCTTTCATTAAAAAAGGGATGACTAATTCAAACGAAGTTTCAACTATTATTAATAATGTTGTAACAATAAAATTTTTTTTATCTTTCATTAGATATTTTAATATCGCTTTTAAATCTTTCATATGATTTCCTCACGGCGAAAATTATATATCTTGTATACATTTAAAATAAAGTAAATTAAATAATTTTATTATTTTTTTTAGGATGATAACGCTTTGTTTTCACATTATATAAATAGAGGTGAAGAATATGGAAAATGAAGTAAAAAGATTAAATCAAAGAAGGATAACTAAAGAAGAATTGAATGTAATTATTAATGATATTGATGATTCTTTAGTAAAATTTATTAAAGAAGGAAAATATAAAGAAGTACTGATGGCGATGGGAAATTTAGGAAGGTTCTCTTTTAATAACCAAATGTATATTTTAACGCAATATCCGACGAGTAAAACTTTATATGGTTTGAAGAAATGGAATTCTTTAGGTAGACATATAAATAAAGGAGAAAAGGCGATTAAAATTTTTAGTCCAATAATAAAAAAAGATAAAGATGAAAATGAAAAAGAAGTTTATAAAGTTAATGGGTTTAGAATTAATTATGTGTTTGATTTTTCACAAACTAATGGAAAAGAATTAGATGTCTTTTCTTTTGATGAAGAGAAAGTTATTCTCAATAAAGATAAGATTCTTTTAGGACTTAAAAAATGCGTAAAAGAGAAAGGATTTAATTTTATTTTTGTAAAAAAAGATGAATTAGGAGAAGATGTATATGGCCTTTGTAATCATAAAGAACATCTAATTAAAATAAGGGATGATTTATGTGATTTACAAACGATTTCAACATCTATTCATGAATGTGGTCATGCTTTAGCCCATAGCGAAGTAAGAGATGATTTTCTTGGATTAATGAAAAGTGAAGTTCGTTCAATTAAGGAAATAGAAGCTGAATCAATTGCTTTAGTTGTTTCTTCGTATTTACATCTCGATACATCAAATTTTAATTTCTCTTATATTTTAGGCTGGTCTAATGGAGATATTAAAAAATTTAGAAAGAATTTAAATTTAATTTCTTCTTATTCAAACTTACTTATTAAAAGTATTGAAAATGAATTAAATTTAAATGAAGAAGTACTAACTTAAAAATAAATTTACAAAATAATGTTTTTGTAGCGAAATTACGACTAAAAAATGATTTATATTGATTTTATTTATGTTTATATAGTATATTCTAAGTGTGTTTTATAAAGGACTTAGTTAATGGTAAAATATTTACCTTTAAGTTTATTGAATTGTTTATTAAAAAGATAACACATTTCATAATTTTTAATAAATAATATAATGCACAATCTCAAAGAAAGGAAATTAATAGATATCTATTAATAAGGAATTATATGGAATATATAATAGAAACAAAGAATCTTGTTAAAACTTATAAATCTAGAAATGCTGTAGATAATGTTTCCATCCATGTTAGAAAAGGCGATATTTATGGTCTTATTGGTAAAAATGGGGCAGGTAAAACAACCTTAATGAAATTAATTCTTGGTTTAAGTAAACCTAATAATGGAGAAATTTATCTTTACGGTGATAAAAATTTAAATGAAGGAAGAAAAAAGATTGGCTCTTTAATTGAAGCTCCAGGTCTATATAAAAATTGTACCGCTTATGAAAATATGTTAAGATTTGCAAAACTCTTTGGCGCGGATAAAAACACTATTAATGACATACTAAATAAAGTTGGTTTAGGAAATACTGGTTCTAAAAAGGCTGGACAATTCTCTTTAGGTATGAAACAAAGATTAGGTTTAGCGATTGCTTTACTTGGTAATCCTGAAGTATTAATTCTTGATGAACCTATTAATGGCTTAGATCCTGCTGGAATTAAAGAAATAAGAGATATTATCTTAGAATTAAATAAGAGTGGAGTTACTTTTATTATTTCTTCTCACTTGCTTGATGAACTCGCAAAAGTTGTAAATTGTTATGGTATTATTTCTGAAGGAAAATTAATTGAAGAAATTACTTCAACTGAATTACAAGAACATTGCCAAAAATCAACAAGAATTAAATGTGATGATATTGATAAGAGTTTAAAACTACTTAAAAAAGCATATCCAGATTTAGAATATAAAATTAAATTAGATAGACTTCATATTTATAATCACTTAGATGATAGCGCAGCAATTAATAAATTATTAGTTACTAATTCAATCTCTGTCAGTGAAATTTCTCATTCAGAAACTGATTTAGAACAATACTTTATTGAAAGGTTAGGTAGATAATATGTCTAAATTATTTAAATTTGAATTACGTAAGCTTTTTAAAACAAAAAGTCTTTATATATGTACTGCTATCGCGGTATTAATTTCATTTATTATCATTATTGTAAGTAAAATTTCTGCGAATAATCCTGACACAGTTGTTCAAGCTACTACAGTTAAACAAGTTGTTATATCAGCTATATCATCATCGATGTTTGCGATGATTTCTAGTATCTTTGTTTCCTTATTTGCTTGTACGGATTATGATCAACAAACAATTAAAAATATTTATGCGAAAGGTTATTCTAGTGACCTTGTCTATTTGGCTAAATATTTAGTTACTTTAATTGGTATCGCGTTAATGTTTGTTGTAACATTATTACTCAATTTCCTCCTTGCTCTTTTCTTACTTGATAAAGGAACTGAAAGTGGTAATATCTTTGGATTATTAACTTGCCAATTATTATATGTATTAATCTATGCGACATTAGTTTTCGCAATTTCTATTATGATTAGAAAAGTTGGTATATCTATTGCAACTTCTATCGCAGCACCTATTTTATTAACATTAATTATTACTTTAATAGAAGCAGGTTTAAGATTAAATGATAAACAAATTTCTAAATATTGGTTTGAAAATTTCCTCAGTGATTTTTCTTCTTTTGAAACTAAAGCTTCTAGATTATGGACTTGTGTCGGTTTAAGTCTTGCTTATGGAGCAGCCTTCTTCGCCTGCGGATTCTTAGTTAATAGAAAAAGAGATAATTAATAACTTTATGACCTACACTAATGTGTAGGTTTTATTTTGAAAAAATCTTCTAACAAATCCGTTAAATTAATGATTTACAATAGAAAATTCTAAATTGAAATGGCTAAAATTAAGGATTAATTTACTTGAATTTAGCGATAAATTATAATTAATATATGAAAATTAATAGACATTTCTTTATCGCGATATCAATCAGTGCTTTAACAGTTGTTTCTTCTTGTTTAGCTGTTTTTACGTTGGGGAAAAGTTCTAATATGAATAACGTAGAATGGTTAAAATTTTTTAGTGACGATACTTTAATTAAGAATTTAAGTATTCCTGGAAGCCATGATTCAGGAGCGACACATTCTATTGGCGATTTATCAGGAAAATGTCAAGATACATCTATTTTAGAACAATTAAATATCGGTGTTAGATTTTTTGATATTCGTTTACAATTAAAAAACAACAAATTACAAGTTGTTCATGGAATTACTGATCAAGATTTAGATTTTGCTTCGACCTTAAATTCTTTTTCAACATTTTTATCTTCACATCCTTCAGAAGGATTATTAATTACAATAAAAGAAGAAGTAACGGCAAAAAATTCTTCTTTATCTTTTGAAGAAGCTTTAAAAAATGAACTTTCACCTTATGAAAATATTATTAAAAAAGATCGTTCTTTACCGACTACCTTAAAAGAAATTCGTTCTAAAATCGTTTTATTATCACGTTATAAAGATAATACAATTGGTGTTGATGCTTATTCAGGTTGGCTTGAACAAGATAATGATGTAATAGAAAATACTTTTGATTTAGATAATGGTCTTATTCATGTTCAAGATTATTATAAAACTAATGACGTAGAATTAAAAAAACAAGAAATTGTTAGATGCCTAGATTATTCTTCCTCTCATAGCGATATATTAACGTTAAATTATACTTCATGTTATTTTTTAAATTCTTTTCCTCCAGTATATTCAGGTAGTGCAGCAAAAATGATTAATACTTGGTTTCCTAGTGAAATAAAGACAAGAACAAATCTAGGTATAATTGTTAGTGATTTTGTTACATATGATTTATGTTCAACCATAATAGAAAGGAATTAGTTATGATGAAACTACTTAAAATTGTTAATATTATAATTGCTTCTTTTTTAATGTTATTATCATTATTTTTTATCATAATTGAAGGAAGAACTCTTTTCAGTGAAGAAATATCCATATTTAATAATGTTGTCACAGGATATGTATCTTATTCCTTCCGCTTTATTTTGGCGATATTGATATTTATTATAAGTATTATATCTTTAATTTATTTTATTAAAAACGATAATAAATTGACCATTTATGTATACTTTTTTTCACTTACCATATTGCTTTCAAGTGTCATTATTTCTACATATGCGACTAACTTTATTGATATCTTATTTATTGTACTTGGTAATTTATATTTTCTCTTTCTTCAAGCATATTTATTATTTACTAAAACTAATCATAACCAACTTTATTAAGAAGGTTTTAAAAAATCTTTTTGTAAGAAGATACGTAATTTAAAATAAAAAATAAAAATCATATATTATTTAATTTTGACCTGTTTGTATTTTTTGAACATGTGACATTATTAAAGCTTATAATATTCATTAGAAAAAACGTGGATAGTTTGAAATAAGTTTTTTTTGTGGATTTATTGACGTTTTTATGGAGTAAAGAAAATTCGAAAAGGATTGAATAAGGAGTATTAGAGAATAAAAAAGGATGGCGCAAGGAAAACGCCGCAGAAAACAATAAGGAGCGAAAACGCTTGGAAGATATTTAATTTACGTAAATTCTATTTCCCAAAATTAAAAAATTTTGACTTTTGGGAAATAATATGGTATAAAAAAATCGAGGTGATGTGAATGAAACTTATCGAACGC
>CAVJWU010000043.1:0-8586 GCA_963653535.1 Azospirillum sp. CAG:239 | reverse complement strand
AAACCCCTCAAGTCTTTCCGATTCCTCGGTCCAACTTTTGGGGTTCACTTCATTTTTATTCTCTTGGTTACTTTATGTTTTTTATTTATATTTAGACTTTTTAAAATCTTGCGTAACACCATTTTAGTTTAAATAAAAAGAGGCATAGCCTCTTAGTATCTCATAGAGAAAAATGAAATAAAGAATATAATACTATATGCGATAAAGCACAGAACAACATTAATAGAAAAGCCATAATAAGTGCCTATTTTAGTCTTTTCATCTTTTATCGCTAGAGTCGCGATAAGAACGCCGATAATCCCAGTAAAAATACCAAGTAAAATACCTAAAAGCATAGAGCCTTTATCTTCATCTTTGGAATTAGTTTTATTGTAATTATAATCAAATCTGCTCTTATAATCGTAACGATCATCATAAGTAGAAAGTTTTGTTCCACACTTAGGACAAAACTTATCATCAATATTAACTTGATTACCGCATCTAGGACAAAACATAAATTATCACCTAAATATTAATATACATTTTTAAGATAATTTAGTCATCAATATATTTAAAATCTTTTTCTTTTGTGACGTTATTAAATTGGATATTATTAAATTTTATATTAGTAATATGACTATCTTCTAAGCCTAATGCTTTAATGCCGTTTAAGGCATTATTAATTTCAATTTTATCAAAACTAAAATTATTAAATCTAGGAGCGAGTTTAGTTAAAGGAATACTAGTTGAAGAAGGATAATTCATCGTTAATTCAATGCCATCTTTTACATTGAAAATGCTAACATTTTTAACTATAACATCTTCAACGTAACCTCCTCTACCAGGAAGAGATTTAACTCTTATACCTCTTTCAACTCCATCGATTACAGAATCAGTAAAGACGATGTTTTTTACTCCTCCAGACATGCCGCTACCAATGGCAAGCGCGGCATGACCTTTAATGAATTTACAATTTTTAATAGTTACATTGGTGCAAGGAATATTTACTCTTCTACCATCTTCATTAAGGCCAGAATTAATCGCGATACAATCATCACCTGTTTCAAATAAACATCTTTCAATAAGAACATTATCGCATGAATCTGGATCAATACCATCAGTATTAGGTCCATCAGAATAGATATTTACATTTCTAATAATAACATTTTTGCAATAGACTGGATGAAGAGTCCACATTGGTGAATTACTAATCTTAAAGCCTTCTAAAGTTACATTGTTACATGAAACTAATTCAATAAAATCAGGTCTTAAATAAGAAGTTTTTAAATTATCGATACGTTCTTCAATCTTAATATGGTTTGCTTCTGCATAACAAAGTTTATCACATGCTTTAGCTTGAAGTTTCTTATATTTCCACCATGCTTGACCATTACCGATAAGATGACCTTTTCCACGTATAACAATATTTTCTAAATCTTTACCATAAATTAAAGGATGTAAGCCAAAACATTCTACTCCTTCAAAACGGATAAAACGTTCTTCTAAATAATATTCTTTTATTTCTGTAAAGATAATATTAGTTCCTTCTTCAAGAGTAATAGTTAAATTAGATTTTAAATCTAAAGGACGAGAATAATATGTACCTTTAGAAATGATAATTTCATCAAAGTCGTTAGCTTCGTCAATAGCGTTTTGAATATCATATAAATCATATGTTGTTTTAATAATTCTTTGCATATTTTTCTCCTATAAAACTACGCCGATTAATAATGTAAAGGCTGGTAAAGTAATAATTGATAATAAGGTAGTAATAACAACGCTAGAAGCGGCTAAATCTTCATTATAATTAAATTTAACTGCAAATACAGATGTAATAGCCGCGCATGGGCAAGCTTCTAGAACAAAGATAATTTTAAGAACTTCGTGATCAATACCAGCTAAAGAAAGTAAATATACGCTACCAAAGCAAGCAAGAGGAATTAAGACTAATCTAATCGCAGTTGTAAACCATAAATATTTATTCTTTAAAACTGGTAAAATTGAACTACTTGCGATAATCATACCAGTAATAATCATACTTAAAGGAGTATTCATATTACCGATTAAACTTAATGGAGATGAGATAATTTCTGGAATTGGAATTTGAAAGAAGAAGATAATTAAGCCAATAACTAAAGCATATAAAACTGGAGTTTTTGCAATAGAAGTAAGGGCTACTTTAACGTTAAAACTACGGCTTACAATCATATAACCAATTGTCCAAAGAAGAACATTAAACATACTGACAAATGAAGAAGCATAGATTAAACCTACTTTACCAAACATCGCTTCAATTAATGGGAATCCCATATAAGCGGCATTAGAGAAGATAAGACCAAATCTTAAGATTGGACGATCATCAATATGCCAGAAATGAGTAATGATAAAAGTGATAATTAAACCAACGATTAGAAGAATAAAGCTACCTAAGAAACACCATAAGATATTTACTAAGACACTTTGATCAAAAGTTGTATTATATGAATTAATAATCATACAAGGAACAACGAGATAAACTAATAAATTTGAGAATGATTTTTTTGAGGAGATATCAATTAGTTTTAATTTAACTAAGATAAACCCTAAAGCAATCATGATAAACATGATTGATACTTGTTTTAATGCAATAAGTGCTAAATCCATAATATTAATATCCTTCCACAGTATTTTTAAGATGTTCTTTCATCATTAACATCGCTTTTTCTTTATTTCCTTCAATTAGAGCGTTAATAATTGCGATATGTTCATCTAATGAAGCTAAATATCTTTGTTCATTCTTGTAGTTAGATAGATATCTAATTCTTTGAGATAAATCCATTAGATGATCAACTTCTTTATTGATTAATTTGTTGTTAAGCGAAGCAGCAATTGAAGCATGAAATAGTTTATCAATATCAATTTCTTCACCTTCATTAGTTTTAACTGGTAGTTCAGAATCAACCTTATTTAATAAAGAAATAAAGTAATTCTTCCATTTTTTAAATAATTCTTTATCAATTGTTCCTGCCGCTTTATAAGCAATTTCTGGTTCTAACATGTAACGTAGTTCATAAACTTCTTTTACATCGCTAAAGGAGATGTTTGATACTAAAGTACCTTTTCGAGGAATGACTGTTAAATAGCCTTCTTCCGCGAGTCTTAATACAGCTTCACGTACTGGTGTTCGGCTTAATCCTAACGAAGAAGCAATTTCTCCTTCATTAAAGATACTTCCTGGAGCTAAACGTCCAGTAATAATTTCATTTTTAATATAAGAATATGGATTCATATTTTCCTCCGTGATATATCACTAGTATATTAGAATTAAATAAGAATAAAGTCAACAATTCTTAGAAAGAATAAATGATAAAAAAATATTTTTTGCACAATAAAAAAATAAGCGACTAAAACATAACGTCAAGAAAGCAAATAAAAACATCCTCGCGGATGTTTTATTTAAAGATAAAGATTTTTCTAAAGATATAATTTAATATAAGTCCAATTCCTGTTGCACAGACCTTAGAAATAATAAATCCCCAGGTGAGATTATTAAAACAGATTGCTTCCCAATGTAAGCCTTGAGTAAACCATAGATCATTAACTAAATAATTGAATAATAATTGGAATAATAAAACTAAAATTCCAATGATCGCGAATGTTAAGAAATCTTTAAATGATTTACCAGCATTTTCATCTTTTTTATCTTTATAAACGAAGATAATACTTAAGAAATAATTAATAAATAATCCTACAGTGAATCCTCCAATCATCGAGATAGTATCTTTTACATTCCAAGAGCCTACATTCATAGTAGGTAAAACTGCACTTAAAAGAAATGAAACAAGCCAATCAACAAGGGTAGCAAGTCCTCCGACGAGAAGGAAACGGATGAATTCAAATATTAAAGATTTTACAGATTGTTTTTCTTTATGTTCTTCGATAACTTCATTTTCTTCCATAATTCACCTCTAGAACTTACGAAAATCTTCTAATTTCCAGTTTGGATTAGCTGCAAGAGATAAAGGTGCGAAGACCTTTTCTTCATAAAGGTAGCTACCAACCTTCGCGATCATCGCTGCATTATCAGTTGTACACCATAATGGAGGGATAACTACTTCAACATCTTGATCTTTTAATCTTCTCACTACTTCACTTCTTAAATAAGAATTTGCCGAAACTCCCCCAGCAAGAACTACTTGTTTACAATTAAATTCTTTTACTGCCGGTAATGCCTTATCTAAAAGTAAATCAATCGCAGTTTCTTGGAAAGAACAAGCTAAATCGTTAACATTAACTTTTTCTCCTACTTGTTCAAGATGATGAACTAAATTAATAACTGCTGTTTTAAGCCCAGAATAAGAATAATAATAACTTCCATCATTTAATGGACGAGGTAATTTATATGTATGTTTACCTTCTTTAGAAAGTCGATCAATTGATACTCCGCCTGGATAAGGTAAACCGACCACACGAGCGACTTTATCAAAAGCTTCTCCAAGCGCATCGTCTTTAGTTTCTCCAATAATTTTAAAAGATAAATGTTTATCCATTAAAACTAGTTCAGTATTTCCGCCGGAAACAACGATAGCGAGACAAGGAAACTTAAGTTTAGCTTGATATTCATTCGCATAAATATGACCAGAAAGATGATGAACTGGAATTAAAGGTTTATGATACATTAACGCTAAAGTCTTCGCACATTGTAAACCAACATGTAATGCACCAATTAAACCAGGGCCTGAAGTAACTGCGATTGCGCTGACATCATCCATGGTAATTTTCGCTGTTTCAAGTGCTTCTTTTAAGACTACCCCGATATTTTCAACATGTAAACGAGAAGCAATTTCAGGCATTACTCCTCCATATTTTTGATGGATAGCGATTTGAGTAGAAACAACATTCGCGAGTAATTCAGTATCATTCTTTAAAACCGCGATAGATGTTTCATCACAAGAAGATTCAATCGCGAGAATAATTTTATCCATAAATTTAAACTCCTTTCATCATATATAAAGCATCTTCTCCATTCGAATAATATGCCTTTTTTGTGAGTACGTAATTAAAACCATATTTTTCATATAAAGAGATTGCTTTCACGTTTGATTTTCTTACTTCTAAAGTACAAACAAAGCATTCCTCTTTTGAGAAATCTTCACTCATTTGATCGAGCATTTTTTTTGCTAAACCACGACGAGAATATTCTTCACTTACACAGATTTTAACTAGTTCACCTTGGTCAAATAAAATCCAATAAATAATAAAACCAATGACTTTATTATCATCTAAAATAACATATGTTGTGGAAAATTGATTTTCATTAATTTCATAGATAAATTGTTCTTTGTTCCAAGGAGCAAGAAAATATTTTTGATCTAAAGAAACGATTCCATCAACATGGTTAATATTTGCTTTAACTAGTTCCATATTAATCCTTTAAATAAGAAGGTTTTACTTTTAAGACATCGATTGTGATAGGAAGAATTTCACTTAAAGAATTCATACTAGTAATAACATCAGGAAGATTATTTTCTAAACCAAGATATTCAATATCACCGATAACTTCATAATCAGGATGTTCTTTAATATATGTCAATACTTCTTCATTAGTTAATACTCTATCTTCTAAAATAGTTTCATCATGATCATAAACGCCGATATAGCTTCTCTTACTACGTGCATTCATTAAAGCGATAAATTTCTTATCTCTACCACCAAATATTCTTAAAGAAGAAACACATTTTAATTTAATAGATTCATTCATAACCGCGATAGTTTTCGCGATTGTTAAAGCGATTCTAATACCTGTATAAGATCCAGGTCCAATTGAACAAACAATTTCATTAAAATCATTTATTTCTAATGAAGTTTCTTTTAAAGCTTTTTCAAGTTCTGGAATCATAAGTTCAGATTGACGTTGCCAGCAAGCAAAAGATGTTTTATATATAACATTATGATCTTTAGAAATACCGATTGATAGATCAGTATTAGAACTATCTAACATTAAAGTTAACATTTAAATTCCTCCTTTAAGCGTGCCATTAATTTATCATATTTTTTATATTCATTATTAATAACAAATTTTCTTTTTGTATCATCTAAGATGGTTATTTTAATTTCTAATGGTTCAAAGATTAAGTCTTTAATAAACTTACCCCATTCAACGATACATAAGCCATCTCCTTCAATTACTTCTTCTAGACCAATAGAAGCATTAGTTCCTTCTTCTAGTCGATATGCGTCAATATGATATAAAGGTAAACGACCATCAAAATAACATTTTAAAATGTTAAAGGTTGGACTAGATACATTGTCATCTATTTTTAAAGCTTTCGCGATTGATTTAGTTAAAGTAGTTTTTCCTGCACCTAAATCTCCGTCTAAAGAATATAAAGCACCTTTAAAAGCTTCCTCACCAAGAATAGTTCCAAGTTTAGAAGTATCTTCTAAATTATTTGATTCAATAATAAGTTCCATAAGTGCCTCCAATCGCATTTAATTATATCACTAAGATATAAACTAGTTATCATTTATTTTAATTATTGGTTTGTTAGAGAATAAAAAACTATAGGATAACCTATAGTTAATCATCACATTCTTCATAATCATCAAGCATTTCTTTATCTTGATGAGCGCTTAATTCTTCGAATTTCTTATAATAATCAATCATTAAGTTATCATCATAAGGATAAGCATTATCTTCCATTAGCTTCTTCGAATGAGCGTTTGCTAGTTTAATAACCTTATCTAATTCATCTGAATAATTATACTTTTTACGATGAAATTCATATTCCTTAGAATCTAGTTGTAAGATTGATTTATCTGGCATTAGTTTTAAATCTAAGTCATAATCAATATATTTAATACAATTCTTACTTACAATACTAGGAGAAGCGATATTGCAATAATACATAATAGCATTTTCTTTAAACATCGCGATAAAGTTATACCATTCATGAAAGAAGAAGAATGATATTGCTGGTTCTCTAGTGAACCATCTTCTTCCATCTGCTTCAATAACTTTATTACAAGTAGATGCTGTGACTATATAATCATCAGTATAATCAACTATCATCGCACTTTCCCAAGTTCTATGAAGTGAACCATCGTGTTTATAGCTTTGTACATGGATCCATTTCCCAATAAATTCTTCTTTTAACACGTTTTCTTCCTCACTTGTCGAAAAGATTATAGCAAAGATAAGATTGATTTTAAATAAATCAAAGATAAAATCTCATAAATGCATTTAAAAAGGTAATAAAATACAAAATTAAAAAAAGACTAAGTCGAACTAACGACTTAGCCTAAATTATCATTTATTTTGTAAGAGCTTTATAAAGATCCGCGACTAGTTCCATGTCTTTTTTAAAGTGAGTAAAACCTGCTGCATTAAAATCTTTTTCTAGAGGAATTACCATTAAATCATCTGAATAAGATAAACCAATTAATAATGATCCTTCATTAAAAGAAATTAAGACATCATTTAATAAATTATCACAGCTAAAGGCATTTAAAGCTTTAACAAGAGAAGAAGTAAATACTTGTTTTAAAGATTCATTAGAAGCATATACTTCCCAAGAAGAACTTAAATCATGAACATCAATTTTATTTACATCATCTAGGTTATTAGGTGTAGCATCTCCACATCCTTTTAAATAACAAAGGATTCTTCCTTCAGATTTTAATTCATAAGGCATAACAACAAGTTTACCAACAAAGCCAACTCGATGAGTCTTTCTTACTTTCTTTTCACCAGTTTTAATTGATACATCACCTGTATAACAAGAAGTACCATTTAATGAATAACGAACAATGTTTCTTGAGCCAATTTCAATGCAATCATTAACATAAGCAAGTTTATCAACTACTTCTTTATCTAATTTTTCTTCAAATTTAATTGTGACGTTCTTATAAATACTAGGATCATAAGAATAAGATTCAGTATATAAAGAATAAACATTAAGATATTTCTTTACACTTTCATCCATCTTTCTTCTTTGATAACGAGTTAAAGCAAATACTAAGACAAAATATATAGCAATACCAATTAATAAATAAACAATAGCGTCTGGATAAATAAAGCCAACAATTAAAATTGCAATCATCGCGACAAAGAGAACAATACCTAATACTTTATTATATTTTAAAAGGCGATCATGTTCTTCTTTAAATTCAACTCTAGCTTTATTAACAAATGTATTTAATTCATCTTCATTAGAAACATCAATTTGATTTAATTCACCTGTTTCATTAAATTCTAATGGAGTAGTTTCATGATTTTCTTCTTCAACAAGTTCTTCATTTTTTAATTCTACTGGAGTTTCTTCTTTTACGTCTTCTACTGGAGTTTCTTCTTTAACACTTTCTTGAGGTAATGAAGTTTCTTCTTTATTTTCTAATGTATCAGGTTCTTTAGTAACTACTTCTTTATCTTCTACTGTTTCATTTTTAGAAACGTTATTTTCTTCATCTATATTTTCACTTGTAACAGTTGTTTCGATTTTTTTCTTTCTAGGCATATATTTTCTCCTTTAATTTATATTATTATAGAGCAAATAATAATAAATTTCACTCTAAAAAACATCATATAAGGTTAAATTAATTTGATTATAAAGTACTTACAATAATATC
>CAVJWU010000042.1:0-10241 GCA_963653535.1 Azospirillum sp. CAG:239 | reverse complement strand
CCTAGGACAATGGTTAGCATTAAATCTAGGCCTTCCTAAAAAACTAAAAAGATGATAGATGTTAAGTTATTCAATACTTAATATTCTATCATCTTTTTTTATCCTTATAAATAATAGTAAGATTTAACGCTTACCTTATGCACTAGCGTTTTCCAACGCTAACAACATCATTAAGTTTTTCATATTCTTCAATAGTTGTTTCAAAATCTAAAACTCTTTGTTTTGCATGATCTAATATAGTCATGTTTTTCTTCTTAAGAATATCATTTAAACCTTCACTTGTATAATCATCACTCATGATGAAGTTTCTAATTTCATCATTCATAATCATCATTTCAAATACACCAATACGTCCTAGATAACCAGTATTATTGCAATAAGGACATCCACTAGGAGCAACTATCTCATGATCTTTACGTATATTTAAAATACGTTTTTCAGATAAACTTGCTAGTCTCTTTTGTCCACATTTAGGACACACTTTTCTAACAAGACGTTGTGAAATAGCTCCAAGAAGCGAATCAGCGACAAGATATTTAGGAATACCCATATTTATTAAACGAGTTACAACACTCGCGACATCATTAGTATGAATTGAAGATAATACTAAGTGACCTGTAATCGCGGCTCTAGTAGCAATCTGAGCCGTTTCTTCATCACGGATTTCACCAATCATAATAATGTTAGGATCTTGACGTAAGATAGAACGAAGTGCATTCGCGAATGTTAAATCAGCCTTTGCATTAACTTGAACTTGTGCGATACCACTAATTTCATTTTCAACTGGATCTTCAACAGTAATAATATTTGTATCTTCTTTATTTAAATAACGTAAGAATGTATATAAAGTTGTTGATTTACCACTACCAGTAGGACCTGTTAAAAGGATAATACCATGTGGTCTATCAATCATATTATAAACAATCTTTTCTTGTTTTGGAGTAAATCCAAGCGAAGAAATATTACTTGTAGTAAAATCAGAATTATAGATACGAATAACTATTTTCTCACCATGAATGGTAGGAAGAGTAGATACACGGAAATCATAATTCTTACCGTTAAAGAATAGATTAATTTTACCATCTTGAGGAACACGACGTTCCGCGATATTCATATTTGCCATAATCTTGTAACGAGCAAGAATTGCTTGATAGAAATGGATTTGAAGTTCGGCAATAACCTTTAATGCACCATCTAAACGATATCTTACAATAAGTTTCTTTTCATATGGTTCAATATGAATATCACTAGCTCCACGGGTTAATGCTTCTTTTAGAAGAGAATCACAAAGTTTAATAACTGGTGCATCAATCGATACATCAGAACTCGTACTTTCAGTAATATCACTTTCTTTACTTGCATAATCATTGATAACATCATTTTGTTCAATCTTTGTAGAGATATATTCCAGTAACTTATCCATTTGAGAAGGAATAGTTAAAACATAAGTTAAAGTCTTATCATTATTAAATTTAATTTGTTCTATTTCATCAATATAGAAAGGATTAGATATTAATAATTTAATTGAATCAGCCTTTACTTCAATTGGAATAGCTTTAAGTTCAATGATTTTATCTAAAGAGAAATTTTTAATTAATTTTAAATCAATTTCAGATATTTGCATGAAACGATAATCAAGTTTAAAAAAGCTTGCAAGATTTTGATATAATTTTTCTTCATCAAGAAGGTTTTTCTTAAGTATTTCTAAATGAAGGGGCTTATTATTTAGTTCACAATCATTTCTACAAGTTTTAAGTTCTTTTTCAGTGATAACATGATTTGTTATTAAATAACTAGAAAATAAATCATTAAAAATCATAATAGCCTCCTTAAATACTTTGCATTAATGAAATCATTGGTAATAATACTGATAATATTACTATCGCTACTATACCACCTAATAAAACAATCATAATAGGTTCTAGAGCTGCAGTAGCTTTAGTTATAGATTGTTCTACACATTCATCAAAATAGGCGCTTGTAGAAAGTAATACTTCTTCTATATTACCGCTCTTTTCACCAACATCAATCATTTCAATTAACATTTGAGGGAATAACTTAATATTACCGATAGATTGAGCAATTCTTCTTCCTCTTTTTACTTCTTCTACACTATATTTAAATTTTTGTTTAAATACTTGATTATCTAGCATCTTTAATAAGTTATCTAAGCAATCAGACATATTCATACCACTATTAAGTAAGATTATAAAAGCTTTAGAGAAACGCGATGTAACTAGATATTTATTAACGCTACCAATAAAAGGTAGATGTAATTTTATATAATCTAAAGCATATCGACCTTTACTAGTCTTTTTAAAGAAAAATACGAGTATTAATATAACTAATGCAATAGATCCAAACACCATTAAGAAATTATTTCTCATAAATAATGATATACCCATTACAACTTGAGTAAGATAAGGTACATTTCCACCTAATTCATTAATCATACTTTCAAATTGAGGTAAGATAAACATCGTAATGAATATAAGTACAGCAAAGATAAGTATTAATAATATAATAGGATAAGTCATCGCGCTTTTAACTTTATTTCTTATCTTACGATCATTTTCATAATAATCTGCCATATTACTAAGTACAGTATCTAAAGAACCAGTTACTTCACCAATCGCGACCATCTTTGTGAAAAAGTCAGGAAATACTTTCTTATGCTTTGCAAAAGCTTCGGAAAGCAATACACCAGATTGAACATCAAGATATACTTCGTCTAATACTTTCTTAAAAGCCTTAGTATATCCTTGTTTCTTTAAAGCATTAAGGCTCGCAGAAATAGGAATTGAGGCTTTAATCATTACTGAGAACTGTCTAAAGAAGGTAATAAGTTCAGTTCTTTTAACTTTTGAACTTACTGCAAAAAAGGTATTAACCTTCTTCTCTTTTGCAAGACTATAACTAACTAAAACAGAGTTTTCACTTTTAATCTTAGCTTTAAGAGTCGCGGTATCAGAAGCATCTACATATATAGTTTTACTTGTACCTATATTATCTATTATTTTACATTTATAGTTAGCCATTTAGATCAACCCCAATACAAAATTAATTACTTGTCTACCAACAAGAATTCCTACAAGAATACCAAACACTAAATAAGGTCCAAAAGCAATAGGCTCACCTTTTTCACGTTTTTTAAGTTTTAATAAGGTAACCTCAATTACAGAACCAGTAAAAGAACCTACTAATAAAGCAAATAGCCAACCCATATAGTTTAATAATAGCCCTGCAATACCCATTAATATAACATCGCCAAAACCTAAGACTTCTCCTTTAGCGATAAGTTTACCAATAAAGTAAATTAATAAGAAAGAGATAAATCCGACTGATCCTCCAATAACATTATCTAGAGGAAACTTATTATTAAATATACCTAAATATATTACATAAAGAATAACAATAATAAGTAAACTAATCCAAGACCAATCATAGATAACTTTAGTATAATAATCGATATAAGCAATAACTATTAATAAAGATATTATTGGTAATAAAAACAATAAATCATATGATAATCCATATGATAAATATGTAAATAGAAATAGTAATCCACCTAATAATTCTAGTATTAATGAACTAATACCAATCTTAGAATGACAATATCTACATTTACCTCTTAATATAATATAACTTATAATTGGTATATTATCATACCATTTAATATCATGCTTACAAGAAGGGCAAAAAGAATTTGGTTTGATTATACTCATATTATTAGGTACTCTATATATTACAACACCTAAGAATGAAGCTATAACAGAGCCTAAAATAAATAAGAAAATACCTATAATAATATTCATAGTTCCTCCTTATTTATTAAACCCATTATAGTTTTTAACAGTTTCACGTAAATATTCTAAATCCTTCACTTCCGTATTTGAATATCTAAAGATTAAGCAAAATAAGGTGGTAACTGTAAGAGTGATTACAAATGTAACTACGATAGTAATTACTAGAACATATCCATCTTTAGATTTGTGTTTCATTATAGTTACCTCCTTCCTAAATTAATTACCTATTTAGAATCATCATATTCACTATGACCATATTCTAATTCATTAATAATTACATAATTCTTTTGATTTTGAGTTACTGTAATTAATAAAGAAACATCATTATAATTTGAATATTTATAACTAAATACATATTTATATTCAGTCTTAACTAATTTATAATCCTGATCAAAATATATTTCACCTGAACTTGTATTATTTGAAATCTCTTTAAAACCATAATAATTAACTAAACCTTGATAACCTTCAGAATCATATACCTTATCTATATCTAAGCATATATTTTCTATATATTGAAATTCCTCATATCTTTGAACTTTCTTTACACCAAGGTTAATACAAGAAACTATGGCTAAAAATGTAATTAAGAAGAGAGTCATTGAAACTAAGACTTCAACTAAAGTAAATCCTTTTTTCTTATTCATTAGTATCTTCCTTAATTTCATCATTAGTCTTAATACTTTCTTCTATTTTATTTACATTTATTTCAGGTTCTTCTTCTATTACTATATCATCCCAATTAAAGTGAATATTATGTACTTTTACTTTTTTTATAAGCTTAGATATATTTAGATTAATATCAGATTCAATAAATATATCTTCTATCTTACGTTTAGAAAATTCAAATTCATATTTACTTATCGTTAAGATAAACTTCTTTAAAATATCATCTATATTTTTATATTTAAAACTATAAGCATTAATTAATTGATGATCATCAACTAAGATAAATGTTGATATACCTTCTTTAGTATAAATTAACGCATAATTAGATAATTTTGATAAATCTTTAGAAATATCTTCTTCATCTAGTTTAAATTCAAAATTATAATTTGATTCATTCTTCATTGAATCAAATAAGAATCCTTGAAATAACTGAATTGATGATAATTTAGTATTAGTTATATTCGCGATTTCTTTCCAATTCTTAATGATAGTATTCTTTAAAAAATATTCATTATATACTACACCTAAATCATAATTATATTTATCTTCTATTAACGAATAATTCTTACCATATTTTTCAAAACCATCTCTAAGTTCTTTTAATTTTAATTTAGTAGCCTTAAAGAAAGATATCTTAGGTAACGATATTGTAGTCTTAAAAATAGAAGAACTACATATCTTTAAATCTATAAAATATTTTTCAAGTTTTCCTTTTTCATTCTTATTATTTGAGATGAATTCATAGATATAATTAACCACCTCATTATAATTAGTAATGACACCTTTTTCTACTTGGCTTTCTTCTAGATTTATTCTATTTATATTAACTAACTTTTTAGCTTTAAATGTTTTAATAATTATATAAGAAATGTCTTCATTAAAATAAAATATTTCAAAATAATTATTTGTAGTCTTCTTTGAAAAATTTAAAGTATCTGTTTTATTACTTTTATGTACAAATAATTCCATAGACATTCCTCCCTATATGGTATTATCTAACTATAAACTTATATTCTTTATCTTTAGTATCATTATATAAAATTTTACATACAATATAAGTATTTTCAGTTTCATTACCATTTATTTTGTTTTCTTTATTAAATATTATTTCTGTAATTAAGGAATTAGTTACAATCTCTTTTGGTTCACTTCCATTATTTTGTTTAAAATAAACATTACCATTAGTACAAGAAACACTTGATACATCATAACCTTCATAATTATCTAATATATATTCTTTTACTAGATTTATTTTATATAGATTAGATGATTTACTAACTAAGTTATTATTAACTTTAGTTATAAATATAATAGATCCGGTCAGCGTTAATAATATAACACTTGAGCACGCGATTGTAACTAATAGTTCTACTAAGGTAAAACCTTTTTTAGCATTGATTTTAGTTTTTTCTTTCCTTTTTCTCATATTAAAATTCTTACTAATTCCTAATTAAAATATATTTAGATTTTATCATAATAACACTCTAATATCAAATTTAATACATTATTAATACAGGAAAATAAGTTAAATAAAAACCCCTGATTTTATCAACCAAGGATTAATATTAGTTTATTAAGCTACTGGATATAATGTAACATTTTCAGTAGCGCCACTTGTAGAACTTTCTGATCCAGTAGCGATTTCATCACTATTAATTGTCCATACTGCATATCCTTCAGTTTTTGATTTATAGGCAATTGAAGTGATTTTAGTTGTATCAACTTTAACATAGAATGTACCCATATCAGATAATTCAGTGAATGTAGCTTTTAGAAGTGTATCCCAAGTAACTGTAAAAGCGGTACCAGTATTAGTTACAGTCGCGTAATTAAACTCTTTTTCACTAGCCTTATAAGTGAAAGATAAGTTGTAGCTTGATGCAGTAGCATCCTTTACTTCTGCTTCACTTTCGCTTTCACTGCTAACTTTATAATAATGAGCATTACCGTCTATATATTCTGATCTAATTAATTCTCTAGCTTGTGCAAGTTCTGTAAGTGCGTTAGAGTTTCTAGCTCTAGTAGTAAAACCTAAGTAACCTACAACTGTCACAGAACCAAGTACTGCAAGAATCGCAATTACTACAAGTAATTCAACTAATGTGAAACCATGTTTCTTATTCTTAATAAATTTTTTCATAATTATTAACTCCTATTTCCATTATTATAACCTTTATTAGATTAAATTGGAATATAAAAAAAATATTAAATCTAGACTGTTAATTAAATTGTTAATTAAATAACTCCCGTTTTCCGAAGTAACACACGATAATCTCCGTAGATAATTATTATAAATTTAAGTTTTAGTACTACTTAGTAGTACTTATTTTTTTATATATTTGTTAAATCATTTTTTTATTTTTTTGTGTTGTCGTGTGTTGCTTCGGAAAGCAGAAAATACCTCTACTATAAATAAATAGATAGAAGTTACAGCTAAAAGATTAATTCATTAACCGAACTACCCCAACAATTCCATCTAGTAGATGATTAGATACTATCAAGTTGGAGCATTCGATTTATAATAGCCAATAATTATCTTGTTTCTACACGATTAAAAAAGAAAAACAAATAATATTCATCATCTGTTTTCTCTACAAGAAAACTAACTAGTCTAACATTCTTAAAAAGGGATTTTATCTTATTTTTGGAATTTATTTTATACAGGTTCTTTTTTATTTGCTAGATATATAAAAAGATGCTTCCTCGTTAAGAAAGCACCTTGTATTAATAAAATATTTAATTTAACTATTTAATAGTAAATGTGCCATCAGTATTTAAGATAAGGGTTGTATTAGTACCACTAATAATTATATAACCTGTATCATCATATTGATAGTAATAAACTACTACTTCTTCACCATTATAACAAGCTAAATAATTTTTATCTTTATAAATTTCAATTTTAGTAAGGCCGCTTTTTTCAGTAGTCTCTTTTGAAGCAGTATAAGTAGAATCAGCTTGTAATTTAGTTAAATCAACTGTAGTAGCAGTCCCATCATCTTGTAGTTGAATTACAAAGTAGAACTCACCATCATAGTTCGAACCAATCTTTATAACATTATCTTCTAATTGTTCATATCTTAAATAGCTTGTAAATCCTGTTTTAGTAGTATCGCTATACCAATATCCATCATATAGATATATAGTTTTTCCAAAAATTGAAGTTAAAGAGTTACCATTTATATTATATGTTTTTAAATTTATAGTATCTGATGAAATTAATATTCCTACTTCGCAACTAACTTCATTATAAGTAATGGTAACAGGTATAATTTCTCCTGAAACATTATTAAATTCAACTTCTTCAAAAGAAATCATATCTTCAGTAATAGTTACTTTATCATTACATGTAGAATATTGAATAGAAAGCGTATTATTTGTAAGTAAAGAAATGATGTTTTTCTTTGTTTCTTCAGATGTTCCACCAAGGTCTACGAAGTATGTTGTACCTTCATAACTTATATTTTGAACATAATTATCTTCCTCATAAACATTAGCTTTTATAGAATATGGTTTACCATTAAATAAAACACAAACATCGCTGTCAGTAAATGTTTCTAATTTTTCGCCCTCAGAATTAACAATATCATCAGCTTCTAGTAAGTAAACATATGCGAAAGATTCATCATTAATGTTACCATAAACTCTAACATATGTAGGATTTTCTCTAAGATAATCCGAAACTCTTGTACCATTTAAAACTTCGATATATGCTTCAATTCCTTGAACAGTAAAATTATCTAGTGAACTAACTACATATAAAGAAATAGTTCCTTCATAACCATTATAACTTACCTTAAATTCATTATAAGCATCTAGAGTAATATTATCATATGTTGGATTCAATTTACTTAAATCTATGAAACAATTATCTCCATTTGAATAAGATACGGTAGCGTATAAGCCATCAAATGAAATACTTTCTCCATCTGAAACTACTATATATTTATCATTAATTTCAATATTTTGAACTTTAACATTATTAGGATCATATAATCTAATTGTAGTTTCAATTGTAATGCCTGCATATGAAATACTTAAGTATTTATCTCCTTCAGTCTTCCAATCGATATCATTATAATTATTTATATATTCACTTAATAATTGGACTTGTTCAACTTGTCCATTACTATATTATACAACTAAACTTAAGTTTGAAATATCTTCTCCAATAGAAAGGTTATTATTTGAAAGATATAATTCTTTAATTGTAGCTTCTTGAGCGCTAGTACCTATTGGAACAACTTTTTCAACTTTAGTGCCATCAGTATAGACAAATGTAAATCTAATGTAATTAATACCATCTTGAGTGTAAGGTTCAGTTAATATGTCTTGAATACCAACACCTGTGTCACCTTTATCTCCCTTATCACCTTTTGTTCCTGAAGCGCTTATACCTGAATCTTTTCCATCAAGATACCAATTACCATTTGTTCCAATAGTAACCTTAGTTCCATCAGTTCCGTTAATACCATTTGTTCCATTAGTTCCTGATGCTCCGTTAGTAACAGTAAATGTAGATGTAGTATTATCTGAATATGTAATTGTATAAGTATCAACTAATCCATCGGTGCTTGTTTTTGTAATGGATTTAACTGATACACCATCTTTACCAGCTTCACCTTTGTCTCCCTTATCACCTTTAGTTCCTGAAGCGCTTATACCTGAATCTTTTCCATCAAGATACCAATTACCATTTGTTCCAATAGTAACCTTAGTTCCATCAGTTCCGTTAATACCATTTGTTCCATTAGTTCCTGATGCTCCGTTAGTAACAGTAAATGTAGATGTAGTATTATCTGAATATGTAATTGTATAAGTATCAACTAATCCATCGGTGCTTGTTTTTGTAATGGATTTAACTGATACACCATCTTTACCAGCTTCACCTTTGTCTCCAGTGTCGCCTTTTTCTCCCTTATCACCTTTGTCACCTTTTTCACCCTTAATAGAAGCAAGCCATTCTTCATAAGATAATGTACCACCATTTTCTTGATATGCTCTATACACCTCTATTATTTTTTCATCACCCTTACTTGTTGTAGCCCCTTCATTAGCGCATGATGTAATCATAGCTAAACATGTTGTCGCGGCTAAAACTTTAATAAATCTACTTTTTTTCATTTTAATATCTCCTTTAAATGTAAGATAACAAATGAACCGCTAATAAAGCGCTAACTCAAGTGAAAAATATTTATCAAATTTCATAAAAAGATCTACCTTAAAACAATATCATCCTTTAAAAAGGAAAAATACCATATAAAAGCCTTACGAATTTAAGATGTTTTAAAGAGAAGTCTTTTTAATTATAATAATTTAATCTAAAGCTTTATTTAGCAGGTAAGCCTTAAATCTAGATAATCATCTAATATAGTCGCTACATCTAATTTTGCTATTTCATTATTAGGTATAACTTTATTAAGTTCTTTTTCTTTTCTTATTATATAAGATAATTGATGAACTTTCATATTATTGTTCTTAGTAAACTCTACTAATCCTAAACCTGATTTCCTAAATTCAAATAATATTTTAATTTGTTCTTTTGTTAATAGCTGTAACAAATGATTTTATGCTTATATAGAATATCATTATTTATTAACGAATTTAGGACAGCCTAGATTTTACGTATACCTTAATCTTATCCTATTTGTCTTCTTCTCATCCATTAAAAAATGTCCTCCTTTTGAGAGGACACGACTGTTAGTTTAAAGTTTTAATCAAATAAGCATACATCCTATGGGGATTTGTTATTCATCAAGATCTAAT
>CAVJWU010000041.1:0-10472 GCA_963653535.1 Azospirillum sp. CAG:239 | reverse complement strand
AAAAAATTGACGTTGTTGTTTGTTTATTTCTGCTTAGTTTTCAAAGATCAGATTCAGCACTTAGTTCTCACCAAGACGCGCTGATGTGTTTTAATAATATCACCATGAATTTTTGTTGTCAAGAACAATTTTCACTTTTTGATATTATTTTTAATTTGATTTTCGTTATCGCGTAAAAGCGACAACTGCTATATTAAACCATAGTCTAAAGTATATTGCAAGCATTTTTTTAAGAAAATAGTAATTTTTTTAGTTAAAGAAAAAAGCACTTATCCTTTATATATAAATAAAGAATAAATGCTTAATTATTCAACACTTTTTAATGAATCAATCATATTAATTCTTTTTAAAGTAAAATGAGTTATAAGATTAACGATTAAAGTAAACGATAAAGCTAATAAAAATGAGAAGACATAGCTATACCAATTGATTTCATGAATAAATCTAACATAAGATATTTCAATTGTTGAGACTACTCCATTTGTTAAGAAGTATCCACCTATTAATCCTAGGCCACTACCAATAAGAGTAAGAATAACCGTTTCCTTGTTAATATAGTTATCTACTTCACGCGGATAGAAGCCTAATACTTTTAAAGTTGCGATTTCTCTTTTTCTTTCATGAATATTAATGCTTGATAAATTATATAAAACAATAAAAGATAACATCATCGATAAAATTACTAAGATATAAACAACGCTATTAAGTGATTGTAACATGTTATTAATTGAATCCATTTGTTCTTGAATATAGCTAACATTTAATACTTCATCATTTTTAAGTAAATCCTGGGTAAAAGTAGTTTTCTCAGTATCATTCATATTGATTAAAAAAGTATAGACTAAATTAACATCATTTTTCTTCCCAGTTGCGTTAAGATAAGTTTGTTCATTCATAAAGATATAATGACGAACATAGTTTTCAATGACCGCGCCGATTTTAAATGTATAAGTAAAATTATTGCTATCACTAAATGTAATTTCGTCTTTTTCTTTTAATTTTAAAGTTGTAGCTAATTTTTCTGTGATGATTATTTCATCATCATTTAAAGAAGCAATTGTTCCATCATTAATCTTATAAAAATGATAAAACTCTTTATAATTATTATCTAAGACATTAATGTTAATGGAAGTATCCATCAAAGTTCCACTTAGATAAGTAGTTTTTGAATAAGATTTAATTTCTTTTCGAAAAAGAATTTCGTTTAATGATTCTTCTTCGCAATTATTAATATAAATGGATGCATCAAATGTTTGAACTTTTTCAAATTGATAGGAAGGGATTTTAAGAACAGAATCTCTAATACCAAATCCGCATAACATTAAAGCAGTGCATCCGGCAACTCCAAAGATTGTAACTAATACTCTTTTCTTATATCGAAAGATGTTTCTAATTGAAACCTTATTAGAAAATTTAATTCTCTTCCATAAAGAAGTAATTCTTTCAATTAAGATTTTTCTACCTGCTTTAGGAGTTTTTGGTCGTAATAATGAAGCAGGTTTTTCTTTTAATTCTTTAAATACGCTATATAAAGTAGTTCCTAAAATACAGATTAAAGAAATTAATAAACCGATAAGAGATTGACCTAAGTTCAATGTTAAATTGAAGAAAGGAATACTATATAATAATTTATATATATTATTAATTAAAGAAGGGAGAATGACTACTCCAAGTCCTACTCCTAATAAGCCACCAGTTAAGGTAGCTAAAACTGCAAATAATAAATATTTAAATAAGATATGTCCATTATTAAAACCTAAAGATTTAAATGTACCTATTAATTGACGATCATCTTCTACCATTCGATTCATCGAAACTAACGAAACTAAAATAGCTACTGCATAAAATACAATTGGGAAAACATAACTTATTTTTGTCATCGATTCAGTATTATCTAAGTAGCCATTATAAGTTGAATCTGATAATCTAGTATTATAAGTAATAGAAGCGTTATTTAATAATATTCTTCCTGAATCTAAATTTTCTTTTAATTCTTCAATTGTAGAATATCCTAATTCTTTTAAAATTGCTGCCGCAGTTTCATTAGTATAACCATTATTAATAATAAAGTTATACATCAATTCCCCTTGTTTTAGTTTAGTTTCTAATTCACTTTTTCGATTGAGTAATAAGTTATCATTAATTAGTTTAATCTCATTAACTAATTGTTCTACTTTATTATTGTATTCACTTGAATTAGTTTGATAATTTTCTGTTCCATCAGCTTGAATATAAATATAAGAATAATATGATGTATTAATTACATTTTCATTAACATAAGCAATGAAATTAATATTACCAGTTCCTACATTAGTTTTTCCGTATCCTCCTCCAACTTCAACATTTGAGAAATATAAAGAAGATTTAACTTCACCTACAATCTTAAATTCTTTATTATTAAGCGAATCATTATTAAGAGTAATATAATCACCAATTTGATAATTAGTTTTCTTAAAGAAAGTATAATCTAATAAGATTTCATCATCTTTTAAAGTCGCTACATCATACGAAGAAGTAATTTTATTTATATCTTGAGTAATATCATGGATTCTAATAACGTAATCATTATCATCTTTAAAAGTAGTATCAACTATTTTACTAGGAACATATTGTTTTATTCCTTCTATTTCATCAAGTGAAGAAATATCTTCTTGATTAAAACCAATCGAAGAAACTAAAGAAATATCATAATAATTATTTTCTTTTAAATATTCATCTAAAGTATTCATCATTGCAGGAGTTGTCGCTTTTAAACCTGAATAAACAAACGCACCTAAAAAAGACATAATTAAAAGAGATAAAAATGCAGGAAAATTATTTTTAATTTCTCTAAACGAGGTAGATAATAAACGATTCTTTTTTACCATTCGATGTCCTCTACCTTCATTGGAGAAGAATTAATAGTTACTTCTTCAATTTGTCCGCTTTTAATATGAATGACTTTATCTCCCATCGGAGCTAAAGAGGAGTTATGTGTGATAATGACAACTGTTCTATTATATAATCTAGTTTGATCTTGTAATAAAGAAAGAATTTGTTTACCAGTCTTATAATCTAATGCTCCCGTAGGTTCATCACAAAGTAATAACTTAGGATTTTTTGCGATTGCGCGAGCAATTGCCACTCTTTGTTGTTCACCACCAGAAAGTTGGCCAGGAAAATTATTTAATCGATCACCCAATCCAACGCTTACTAAAACTTCTTGAGGTGATAAAGAATCTTTACAAAGTTGAACAGCAAGTTCAACATTTTCTAAAGCAGTTAAATTTTGCACTAAGTTATAGAATTGAAAAACAAAACCGATATCATTGCGACGATATTTAATTAAATCACGAGGTTTTAATTTTGTTATATCGATCTTATCAACAATTATCTCACCACTAGTGACATTATCCATGCCACCAAGCATGTTTAAACAAGTTGTTTTGCCACTTCCTGAATGGCCCAAAACAATGACAAGTTCTCCTTTTTCAATATTAAAAGAAACATTGTCTAGTGCTTTAGTTACAACTTCTCCTTGATTATAAGTTTTACATACGTTCTTTAATTCGATATAGCTCATAAGTTATTCCTTTTCTTGAAAGATATTATATATTACAAATTATTAAAATTAAAAGAATTTTAAGAATTGTTATGAAGTTTATTTTTCTATTCCATTTTTATTTCAATAATTCATTCTTAAAGCAATTAAATAGCTAGTATAATTATTTTTGATAAAAAATATTAGTTATAGTATAAAAACTAAGAAAAAGTGTTAGAAGTTTTATCTTCTAACACTTAACTTATTTTTCATCTTTTTTTAAATCGCGAATAATTGCTTCAATATGTTCACCTTTTTCATAAGTATCATCTTTAATGAAAATTAATTCAGGTACTTTATAAATATCAAGTTTCTTCGCTAGTGAAGAACGGATAACACCTTTTGAAGCATTTAAAGCATCAACAGCTTCATTTACTTTTCTAGGATCTAAATGTGAAACATATACCTTCGCATAAGAATAATCGTTAGTAACATCAACTTGATTAACAGAAACTAAACGAAATATTTCTTTCTTCATTTCAAATAAAATGATATCAGATATATATTTACCAATGCTCGCGGATACTCTTTGTTTTCTATTGACGTTCTTTTGCATATCTACTACTCCTTAGGAGCGACATGTTGAATTTCATAAGCTTCAATTACATCGCCTTCTTTAATATCGTTGTAGTTTTCAATTGTAAATGCACATTCAAAGCCAGTTGCAACTTTTGCAACATCATCTTTAAATCTACGTAATGAACCAAGTTTTCCAGTAAAGATAACAATACCATCTCTAATTAAACGAACTAAGCAATCTCTCTTTAATTCACCATCGAGAACATAGCTACCAGCGATAGTACCTATCTTACTAGCTTTAAAGATTTGTCTAACTTCAGCTTGTCCAAGAATTACTTCTTGTTCGATTGGTTTTCTCATACCTTTCATAACGCCTTCAATTTCTTCAATTAAAGCGTAAATGATTGTATGTAATCTAATTTCAACTTTTTCTTCTTCTGCTTTTGCTCTTACTAAAGCATCAGGTCTTACATTAAAGCCATAGATAATCGCTTTAGAAGCACTTGCAAGTAATACATCACTTAAAGTAATCGCACCAGCAGTCGCTCTAATGATATTTACTTTAACTTCATCATTATTTAATTTTTGAAGTGAAGCATTAATTGCTTCAACAGAACCTTGTACGTCAGCTCTAAGGATGATGTTAATAGTCTTAACTTCACCTGCAGCAACTTGAGAATATAAATCATCAAGTGTCATTGCGCTACTAGCTTTTAATTCTTTATTTTTAGCTGCTAATTTACGCTTATCAGCAATATCTTTAGCCACCTTATCATCAGGATAAGCCATAAAGTTATCACCAGCATGAGGTACTTCATCTAGACCAGTAATTACAACTGGAGTAGAAGGAGTTGCTGTTTTAACAACCTTCTTATATTCATTTACCATCTTTCTTACTTTACAATAAGCTGTACCGACGACAACTGAGTCTCCTGTATTTAAAGTACCATTTTGAATTAAAATGGTTGCTTTTGCACCTTCATTTTTATCAAGGGATGCTTCAATAACAGTACCTAAAGCATATCTAGATGGATTAGCTTTTAATTCTTTTAATTCAGCAACTACTAAGATAGTTTCGAGTAATTCATCAATACCAATATTCTTTTTAGCGGAAATTTGTTTAAAGATGGTATCTCCGCCGTACTCTTCAGGAATTAAGCCACATTCGATTAATTCTTGAGTGACTTTTTCTATATTTGCAGTTGGTTTATCAATCTTATTAATTGCGACAATAATTGTAACTCCTGCCGCTTTCGCGTGATCAATCGCTTCTTTAGTTTGAGGCATAACGCCATCATCAGCCGCGACAACAATAATTGCAATATCTGTCATTTTTGCTCCACGAGCTCTCATTGCCGTAAAAGCTTCGTGACCTGGAGTATCTAAGAAAGTAATTTTCTTTCCATTAATTTCTTTTTGATAAGCACCAATTGCTTGAGTGATCGCACCTGCTTCACCACCAGCAATATTTGAAGAACGAATTGTATCGATTAAAGTAGTTTTACCATGGTCAACATGACCCATAATAACTACGACAGGAGGTCTTTCTTCAAGATCTTTTTCTTCATCAACAATTTCTAATTCTTCGAAATTTTCTTCTTCGACTAATTTTTCTTTTTTGAAATCATAGCCATAGTTCAAGCATAATTCACCAATAACTTCATCATCGAGTTGAGAGTTAATAGTAACCATCATTTTTTTATTTAAGAATAAATATTTAATGATATCACTTGCATTTAAGCCTAATTTAGATGCAAGTTCGTTTACAGTAATTGAACCTGTATAAACAAACACTCCTCCGTTAACTTTATTAACAGGAGCATTCTTTTTGTGATTTGGATCATATTTTGGTCCATTTGAAAGACGGTTATTGCCTTTATTTGGTTTTGTATTTTTTGCCATATCAATTTTCCTCCTTCATTAATTTAATAATTTCTTTCGCGATATTAGGATCCTCGATTCCTAATAGGCACACATTGTTTTTATTCACTACTTCACCAAGTTCACCTTTAGTTCCATAGACTATGTATCGAATTTGATTATATGATAATTTATCAAGATATTTCTTAGATGTGCTTTCTGATGCATCACTTGCCATAAGAGCGAGTTTAACTTTACCTTTACGGGAAAGAACGCTTTCTCCAAAAGATATTTTTCTCGCTCTTAAAGCGAATGAAATCATCGTTTTAATTTTTGCTTGCATCACTAGCTTCCTTTAAAAGTCTTTCATAAACTTCATCAGGAATTTCACATTCTAATACTTTCGCTAAAGTTCCTTTTTTACGTGCAAGTTCAATGACGCTTACATCATTTTTTACATATGCTCCATGACCATTTGCTCTACCAGAATAATCAAAGAAAACTTTTCCTTCAGGGTCTTTAACAACTCTTAATAAATCTTTCTTTGGGCAAAGTTCATTAGTGATGACACATTTTCTCATCGGAATCTTTTTTTGCTTAATCATAAAGATTAATTATCCTCGTAGTATTTATCATATTCATCGTAAGAATCGATATCGTCATCGTATCTATTTTCTTCTTCTTCGTCTTCTGCATCAAATTCTTCAAGTTCTTCGTCAGTATAAATTGACATGTATGAATCAGGTTTCTTCTTTTCTTCTTGTGGTTTTGTTTTCTTTGCTTGAGGTTTAACTTCTTCTTCATCATCTTTCTTAAATTTCTTCTTAACAGGAGTATTTTGAGATGATTTTCTCTTCTTTTCTTCCTCAATTTGTTTTTCAAGATCACTTAATGAAGTTGTAGGTTGCATCTTAACTGGGTTATAAACGACAGTTGGTTCTTCTTCAACAACTTTTGTTTCTTTTTCAATTTCTTCTTTAGTAGGAAGAATAATTTCATTGACATCAACTTTTTCTTCTTCAACTTTAGTTTCTTCTTGAGCTACAGGAGCAACTTCTTCTTCAGTTGGAGTAACAACTTCATTTTCAAGAGTTTCTTCTTCAGTAACATCTTCTTTAGAAGAAGCAATTTCTTTAAAGATTGCTTCTCTTTGTTTAATTAAGATCATTTCGTGTTCTTTAACTGTCATTTCATTTAGATCTTCACCAACAATGCCTTCATTTAATGCTGCATCTTGTTCTTTAATATCAATCTTCCAGCCAGTTAATTTAACTGCAAGAACAACATTGATACCACGTTTACCAATTGCGACTCTTAAATCGCCATTTTTAACAATTGCGATTGCAGATTTTTCTTCTTCATTTAATTTAACCGCGAGAACTTCAGCAGGTTTTAACGCTTCTGCGATGAATAAACCAGCATATTCATGATATAAAACGATATCAATTTTTTCATGATTAATTTGGCTACAAATCTTTTGAATTTTAGATCCACCTTGTCCAATACAAGCACCAATTGGGTCTAAAGTTTCATCAGTTGAATAAACAGAAACCTTACTTCTTTCGCCAGCTTCACGAGCGATATCTTTAATGACAACTTGACCATTAAATACTTCAGGAATTTCTTCTTCGAATAATCTCTTTAAGAAACCAGGTTCACTTCTAGAAATACGAAGTTGAGGTCCGCTTGTAGCTGAATTAACTTCTGATAAATAAACTTTAATTTGTTGACCGAGTTTAAATTCTTCTTGGCCAATCTTTTGTGAGTTAGGTAAAGAAACACTTGTATTTTTACCAGTTCCACCGATTGAAACAATTGTGTAACGGTCTTCAATTTTTTCAACTACGCCGGTGATAAGTTCGCCAGTTTTATCAGAGAAAGCATTGTAGATTGCAGTTTTTTCTGCTTCTTTGATTTTTTGTTTTAAAACTGATTGGAATCTAACAATATCAGCTTTAGAGAAATCTTCAATTTCGTGTTTGACTTTTAAATCATCACCGATTTTAATATCAGGATATTCATTCTTAATTTCGTCATATTCAACTTCAAGATTATCATCTTCAACATTTTCAACTACTGTCTTAATTGAATAGATATCGATTGTTCCTTTTGCTTCATCAATATCAACTTCGACACGTGTATCTTCATAACCTTTTTTCTTGAAGATTGATTCAAATGCTTCTTTAATCGCTTGAATTGTAACATCATGAGCAATACCAATTTTTTCTAAGTCTTCAATTGCCTTCATGAATACTTTTGTATCTAACATATATACCTCCTAAAATTTAATAGCTAGATTTGCTTTAGAAATATTTGTAATTTGAACAGTTACAAACTTTGTTCTTGTTTTGACTTTGTAAGAAATAGTAAGTTCATCATTTTCTACTTTTTCTAATGTACCAGTGATGTCATTTAATCCAGAGAATGGATTCTTGAATTTCACATAAATGTATTTTCCAACATATTTAGGAAATTTACTAAAATCAGTTATTGGTCTTTCTGCGCCAGAAGTAGAAACGTCAAGAATATAATTTTCTTGAATTAGATCAAGTTCATCAAGTTTTGCGCTCATAAGATCGCTAACTTTACAAACATCATCTAAAGAAGTAACGTCATCTTCTTTTTCAACGTAGATTGTAAGATAGAATTCTCTTCCTTTTTTTGCATATTCAAGTTTTTCAATTAATAAACCTTGAGAATTAGCAATTGGTGTAAGTTCTTTTAATAGTTTTTCGTTAATTGTAATATCCATTAATGCCTCCTACAAAATAAAAGTGGGATTTTTTATTTCCCACTTAAATGAATATCTAACTGAGTAGTAATAACAACATAGGTCCTTTATTACAAGAAAAGAATACAATTTTCAAGAGATTTTTTCAAGTTAATTTTATTAAAATCAATAAATAATTGCTTCACCATCATCAAATATATGTAGATTGCCTTTTAATAAATTAGAAACATAATCGTAACATTTCTTTGCATCGATAATAATTGAATGAGCCTCACCAAAAGTAAAATATTGAGCAATTCCTAATTCAATTAATGGTTTTTCTAATTTTAAATAATTTTCACTAATATGAGGATTTAATGAAGAATAATGTTTAGGCATAAAATATTCATATGTTCCCTCTTCATCTTTTGAATAAAAATGAAATATATGATTAGTGAAGCGATCTGGAACATTAAATTCTTCTTCAATAGAATGGATGAAGGTATTTTTAGTTAATGAACAACCCAAGAATAGAATTTTAGCATTTACTTTATGTAGGCTACCAAAACAGCCAGAAGGAGAAACAGGAGTTAACGAATTATTATCTAAAGAAATATATTCTTTTGCTTTCTTACCAAAACAAACAACTGAATGAGTTGGATGATGAGATCGCACAAACGAATTTCTTAATGCGATATTTGCTAATTCACCAACACAAGAATTTGCTTCTTTTAAATTTAGTATATCTTCATCATTATTCATTATTGCCCAGGTATGACTAGGAAAAATAATTAATCCTTCTTTAAAATATTCTTTTAGATAAGAAATTAATCCTTCTCCATTACCTTCAATTTTACCAATGTTATGTAAGGAAGAATGAATCATTACTACATCATCACTTTTTAAACCAATGTTAGATAAGGTTTTAAATAAATTTTCTTTTGTTAACATACAATCACCTTTATTAGTATAGCAAATTTAAATCTTATTTATAACCTTATCTTAATTGTTCCTTCTTCATCTGTTCTTCTTATCGTGATGTTATATGAATTTAAAGTATTAATTACTTCTTTATGTGGATGCCCGTAATAATTATTTCTTCCGCAGGAGATAATAGCTTCTCGCGGCTTAATATAAGAAATAAAATAACTTGAAGTAGAATATTTAGATCCATGGTGACCTACTTTTAAATATGTCGCTTTTAAAGAAGGATTATTTTTTATAATACGAGTTTCAATTTCACTAGGCGCATCTCCCATTAATAGAAACGATTCATTTTTTATTGTAAAATATAGCACTAAAGAATTCTCATTTTCTTCATTACTCGAACTAGGATTGAGGTTATAAAAAGATAAGCCTCCAATATCAATTGAGGTAAATAAGTTATCTTCATTATAAGAAAGGATTCTAAAATTTTCTTTTAAAGACGAAAATCCTCCATAATGATCAAAATCAGTATGAGTAATAAAGACATAATCTAATTTATAAACATGATTTTTTCGGAAATAGGGAATTAATGTTTCTTTTGCGATATCAAATGATTTTATTCCACCAGTATCAACTAAAATATTTGTATTATGATATTGAATTAAAGTTGAATCACCTTGACCAACATTAATAAAGCTTATCGAACAACTAAATGAATTTTTTATCGGTAAAGAAGAAACAAAAATAATTCCAATTAAAGAATAACTACATACGCTCTTTTTAAATTTATCTTTGTTTTCTGTAACAAAAATTAATAAAAATAAAATTATATAATATAAGATAATATTAAAAATAGATATACCTCCAAGAGGAATC
>CAVJWU010000040.1:0-11673 GCA_963653535.1 Azospirillum sp. CAG:239 | reverse complement strand
CGGCGCATTTGCATATGGATCATTAAGTATCTATGTATGGATTGATGGAACTGATTATTCATGTACCAATGCTATATTTATGAAATAAATAAAAAAACATAATGAATGTGCTTAAATTAAGGCTACATTCCTAGATAAAAAGTCAATTTACTTTACTTTTATTATTGTTTTTAATAAAATTATTTTGTTACAGTGTGTTATTGTAATTATTTTAAGATTGAAAATCTACACTCAACTTATGAAGGAGGGGGTTACAATTAAACAAAGTATTATCGATAAATATTATCGTTATTCGATAAGAAAAAAAGTAACAACTAGAGCTTTAATAGTTGTAGGTACAATTATCGCATTAATTGTGTTCCTCACTTATTATGGAACGCAAGTTGGTAATTTTGTCATTAGTATTAAAGGTATGTACGATGCCGGTATATCACTATATGACAACTCGAATGAGAAAGCCCTTACGACTAGACTTACTGCTGCACCATTAGGTAAAGGTGTTGATGCCGATTATTCTTATATTCCTAACGATATAGGATCTATAGATGGATCGCACAACTCAGAAGATGGCAGGTATTTAGCTTACACATTCTATCTCGTTAATTCAGGTACGATTGATTGCGATGTTAGAATGGAAATGTCACTTACCGAAACTAGAAAAGATATCGAAAAGATTCTTAGAGTCTTAGTTATCAAAGATAGTGACAATAAACAAGACGGCATAGTTTATGCCGCTCCTAAAGATGATGGTTCAATAGAATCTATCACTGATGGAATTACTAACTATGGTTCAACAGTTCCATTTAATGGTAATCAAGTATTTTCTATAGACTATTCAGACTTCCAAGTTGGTGAAGTCTATAAGTTTACCATTGTTATGTGGCTAGATGGATGGGATACTGATGAATGTCAAGAAATGCTCGGAGGAGCTTTAAAAACTCAAGTTAACTTTAGTATTAATTAATATACTAAATTATTTAAAAAATATATTAATCTAATATAAGGCTATTAGGCCTTAAGATGTATTTTTGGAGAGTGATGATATGGATGAAATAAAAGAAGGATCAGATAAAAAGAAGATTAACATTAAAACAATCTTAAAGATTGTTGGTGATGTTCTTTTTGGTCTTGTAATCATCTTTGTATTATTTATATCAATCACTAATTTAAAAGCTAAGTCAACAGGTGGAATACCTAATATCTTCGGATATGGATATGTTAATGTTTTATCTGATTCTATGAATGGAGATAAAGAAGATTCATTTAAGAAGAATGATATGGTATTTGTTAAGCTTCTTTCTACAGAAGAAGCAAAAAACTTAAAAGTTGGAGATGTTATTACCTATAAAGGTCAACTAACAGGTACGAGTGAAACAGGAATAATTTCACATAGAATTATCTCTTGTTCAACTGTTGGTAATCAAACTTTATATGTTACTCAAGGTGATAATCCTTATGCTCAAATGGGTACTTCAGAAGGAAAAGCAACTGTTTATTCAAATGAAGTACTTGGAGTTGTTACAGGCCATTGGTCTGGTGCAGGAGTAGTATTTGCTTGGTTTGGTTCTAGCGCTGGATTCTTTGTTGTTGTCGTTTGTCCATGTATTATATTTTTAATATATGAGATTATTCGTTTTACAAAGACAATATTAGAATATAAACAAGAAAAGAATTTACTTATAGAAGATGGATTAGATCCTATTCAAAAACAAATTTCCAAAAGAAAACAAGCTTTAGATGCATTAGTAAAAGATGGTTCTTTAACTCAAGAACAAGCTGATGCTAGCTTACAAAAATATATCGACAATGTATTAGATCGTGAAGATAACAAATAGTTATCGGAAGGAATTAAAAAAATGAAAACAAAAATTAAAGGGAAATTATTATTATCATTAGCCACTTTATCTTTAGCTTTAGTTTCTTCAGTAGGCAGTACTTTTGCATGGTTCTTAATTAGTGATAAAGCTGATTTAACTGGCTTAGATATTAATGTAACAACTGGTTCATCTGTTTTATTAAAAGATGAAGATAAATCAACTACTACAGAAATTTACACTAATTCTTTTACAATTAAACCTAAAGATAAGGCAAAATGGGAAATGATTACTCCTAAAACTGTTACCGTTGATAAAAGTATTACTGACGGCAAAAAATCCGGTACCGCAACTACTATGACAGTCGCGGAAGGCTTTCAACAAGTAGACATTTCAAGTACAGTAAGTAATAAAAAATGGACATATAAAGCTATAACAGCAGCTAATGGTGCAAACCCATATTCTGGTACTCATGTTTATGGAACTACTTCTACTGTAGCACAAACAACATCTACAACCGCTTATTATTACAAGGTTGATTTTAAATATAGAGTTTCTACTGGTTATGATGTCGCTGTTACAATAAAAGATAAAAGCATTATAGTTACAGATAAGAATGGTACGAAAATAGATAATCCAACTGAAACTACCCAAACTGTTGATAAAGTTGTTAGAGTAGCTTTCCAAGATCAAGAGGCTACTACTGCTTCAGTATATAGAATCGCTAAAACTACTGAAACGGATTATAATGCTGAACAAATGAATCAATTAGTTAAATTAGACAACAACCAAAAATTAGAGGGTGATCAATATAATTGCACATTATTAAATAGCGATAATAAACATAAAGTTACTGCTCCAACTAGTCCAACTACTACAAGTGATAAAGCTTTCTACTTTGGAACAACAACAATGTATGTTTGGTATGATGGTACTGATCACGCTTGTTCTAATGCTGTATTTGAACAAACATGTTCATTTAGTGTTGAATTTAGTACAGTTGCTCAAACTGATGGTCAATAAATAAAATAATCTAACAAGTCATTAAATTTATTTTTAATGACTTACATTTTAATTTAAATTTAAGGAGGGATTCAAAAATGAATGAATTCGCCCAATATTATTTGGAATTCATGTATAATTTATGGAAACAATTCTGTAATTTTTTCGTATATTTATATAATGCATTCGCAGATATCTTAGTTAGAAATCATATAACTAATTTCCAATTAATTGGTTCTTATTCATCTACCTTCACTGTAGTATCATGGATATTATTTGTTCTTATCGATGGTATTACCCTTGCTTTCTTTGTTCTTTTAATCATCAAGATTGTTCAAATCTTACGTAGATGGTTAAAGTTTAGAAAGAAAGAAGTAGATAAAGAAGACCTCTTATTTGAAATCGCTAACTTAAAACAAGAAGTTAAGCGTATGACAAAAGAAAAGGATAAGATCTTATCTTTAAGACTTGGAGGTTTCCAAGATAAAGATATTATTGATGGAGATGATCTTGTTAGTGAACAAGATCTTGGTACTTTCGCAAGTTCCTTAGAAGAAAGTGAAAGTACAGTTAAAGAAGAAAGTACTGAAGCTACATCTACATCAAGATTTAGTAAACTTGTTTTAGTTGATGAAAAATATAAAGATGGTATGTATTTAGTCCCTATGTCAAGTGACGATATGATTGGATTACCAGAAATTATTGATAAATTCGTTAACTATGCAGCAAGCCAATTACATTTATATTATTCTAAGAAAATTATTTCTAAGTTCCTCGCTGGTTTAGCTACCTCTAAAATCATCATTTTAGAAGGTATCTCAGGTACAGGTAAAACTTCTTTACCTTATGCTTTCTCACGTTTCATGAAGAATCAAGCATCAATTGTTTCTGTTCAACCTTCATGGAGAGATAGAACTGAAATCTTAGGTTATTTAAATGAATTTACTAAGAAATTCAATGAAACAGATTTCTTAAAAGCTTTATATGAAGCTTCATATAGAGAAGATGTTAATTTAATCGTTCTCGATGAATTAAACTTAGCTCGTATTGAATATTACTTTGCAGAATTCTTATCCATCATGGAAATGCCTGATAAGAGTGAATGGAGAATTGACTTAGTTCCAACTCAACTTGAAAGTGATCCTAAACACTTAGAAGATGGTAAATTAATCATTCCACAAAATGTTTGGTATATTGGTACAGCCAACAAAGATGACTCAACTTTCACAATTACTGATAAAGTTTACGATAGAGCCGTAACTCTTTACCTCAACGAAAGAGCGAAATATTTTGACGCACCATTTACTGAACCAATCAACTTATCATATGATTACTTACAAAAGTTATTTGACGAAGCTGCTCAAGCTCATCCAATCTCATTGAAGAGCTTAGATTCAATCGAAAAGATTGATGTTTATGTACAAGACAATTTCAAGATTGCTTTTGGTAACCGTATTTTAAAACAAATTAAATTATTCGTTCCAGTCTATGTTGCATGTGGTAACACAGAACTAGAAGGTTTAGACTATATGATCTGTACAAAGATCTTTAAGAAGTTTGAAGCATTAAACTTACCATTCTTAAAACAAGAATTAGAAGGTTTAATTGCCTTACTTCAAAAATTATTTGGTAAAGACGCATTTGGAGAATCAATCGCATACTTACGTGATTTATTAAAACTTGCATCTTAGTAAGTGAGGTAGATTATGGCAGAGAATGTTGAAAAAGAATATTATAAAGATATATTAGAATTAGTCGAACAAAAGTCTCAAGATGATTTTTATAAAGAAATGCTCAACGCCATTAAAGGTGGTAAATTAGAAGTATATCAAAAAAGATCTCGTCAACAATTAACTTTTGATGCAACATGGATTGAAGTTATCAAAAATAACTTAACTTATGTTGAAGCAATTGTTAGAAACCCTAGACAATTTATGGAAGCGATTGAAGATGTCGCACCAATTCAAAGGGCTAAAAAAATTAATTCTCGTTCAGTCCAACACTTATCGAGTCACGTACAAAATGTTCAAGAAATTAGAGATGATGGAACTATCGTCCCTAGTAAGATTCTTTCTACAACATATGAAGATACTCTTATCATCTATGAAAATAGATTTGTCATGACTCTTATTAATAAGCTCGCGGCTTTTATTGAACTTAGATATAATTCAATCTTAGATTCAGTTAAGTCATATCAAAAAGACCATTTAAACGCGAAATCAACCTTTAAATGGAGAAATTATGATATTGAAGCAACGATTGATTTAAGTGTTAAAAATGAAATTAACGATGAAATCTCAAAGAAAAACGTCGAATTACTTGAAGATATTGAAACGATTAGAAACTATATTCGTGGTTTTATGAATTCTCAATTCTATATTGAACTAAAGAGAAATTCTAAACCAGTCGTTCCACCTATCTTAAAGACTAATATTATTCAAGGCAGCGTTAACTATAATTCTTGTCTTAAATTATGGCAATTCTTAGATAGTTATCGTCAACTTGGTATCGACCTTGACTTAATGGATAAAGACCTTACTTTTGATAATGACTTTATTCAAGATGTATGCGATATGTTTATCTTAAACTATTCACTTATTTCCTGTAATCAAATGGAAAGAAGTGAATCATATGAACTCTTACCATATAAGTATAAGAAAGAAAAGGCTCCTATTAATGTTAGAAACCTTATCGCTGGCGATCATGATAAATTAGAAGGTAAAGATTTAGAAGATCCTACTATTTCTGAATATTTTTATAATCGTTCTAAGAAGAAATATAAACAAGAATTTACAAAAGATGTTAATGCCGGTATTTCTTATAATAAATCATTTGTCACCGTCTATAGACGTATGCAAAAGATTGAAAATGGCATTCAAAAAGAAATTATTGAATCTTTAGAAGAGAAATTACCGTCAGAAACAACACCTTATGAAGAACAAAGACAAGCTCGTTATTTATATTTAAAACGTGTTAGATCAATGTATAAAACAATCATCTATCTTAAGAAACAAGATCTGATGAAGATGGAAGAAAAACTTAAGAAAGCTGAAAGAGATCTCGCCCGTTTTGAAGCTGAAGATAAGAAATATAGAGAAGAGCTTAGAGCGAAAAGAGAAGAACAATTACGTCTCTATCGATTACAAAAACGCCTTGAAAAAGGTGAAGTTATTCCTGAAGAAGAACTTAATGAAGCTACTGAAAATACTGATGTTACAGCAAGTGAAACAGTTACACCAGTAGAAGAAGTGAATAATTCTATTCCTACTGAAGAAGAAACTAAACCTCAAGTTAATAAATATGCTTACTTACGTAATTCTCGTCGAGGTAAGGCAGGTAAAGAAAGTAAAGTACCTTCATTCAAGGAATTAAATAAAAATAATAATGTTGAAGAAGTTTCTTCTTCGATAGTTAATGAAGAAAGTACCGCAGAAGTTTCACCTACAGAACACGTTATTGATAAATATTCATTTTTACGTAATTTATCTAAGGGAAGAAAAGGTGGAAAAGAAAATAAAGTACCTTCATTTAAAGAATTACAGGCTCTTAATGAAGTAAATAAGTTAAAACAAGAAGATTCTATTGAAGTAGTCACTCCTTTAGTAGAAGAAACTAACGTTACTAACGAAGATTCTAACAAAAATAAATTTAATTCATTACGTAAAGTTAAACGTAGTAAAGGTAAAGAAGTTAGGGTGCCTTCATTTAAAGAACTTCTTGCGATGAAGAAATTAGAAGAAGTTCCTCCTACTAAAGAAGAACCTGTTAGTGAAGTAAATGAAGATAATCTCAGTCCATTAGTTCCTTCTAAAGAAGAACCTATTGTTGAAGAAGAAGTTTCTCCTTCAATAACTCCTCAAGAAGAGACTACTAACGAAGAACTAGAAAATAAACATAACCCATCATTTAAAGAAATTAAAGAACGTAATGAAAATGATGTTATATTACCTACTTTTACTAGTGATACAAAAACTGTTCCTCTTATTAATGCTTCAAAAAGAAAGAATGCACGCTTTGTTTTATTAAGACAATCTTCTAAAGGTAGACAAGGTAAAGAAACAAAAGTTCCTTCATTTAAGGATTTAAAAAATAACTAAATATGAAAATGAATAAAAAGAAGTTAGGAAAAATAATAGGATACATAATTCTAGGAATTATATGTTCATTAATAGTTTATATAATTATTAAAGTTATTATTGGTCTTGCTACTAATACTCCTACATGTTTATTTGGTTATTATTTTATGGTCGTCGCGACTAATTCAATGGAAGGAACGATTAATGTAGGAGAAATGGTCATTGTAAAGAGAGTTAGTTATTCATCTATTAACGTAAATGATATAATCTCATTCTATTGCATTGATCCATCACAAATGATTTATGGAGAAGTTATTACTCACCGTGTTATAGGTGTTAATAGTTTAACTAATGAACTTATAACTAAAGGTGATAATAACCTTATTGCCGATACTTACTTGGTTTCAGAAAGTAATTTCTTAGGTAAAGTAGTATCAATAAATCCAACGATTGGAAAGATTTTTAGCTTTTTTAAATCTTCCAATATTACAATCTTTCTCATCGTATTTGTTATTCTTTTCGGAATTATCGCGATGGAAACAAAAAATATTCTTATTTTAAGAGAGAAGATGAAGAAAGAAAAAGAACTTGAAAAAGCAAAACAAGAAATATTAAAAGAATTAGGAAAAGAAGATAATCATGAAAAAGACTAGTGCAATAATATGTTTAATTATTAGTATTATTTCTTCAGTAATTGTAACTGTTGGTTATTTTCTTATTGTCAATTCCATTATCGAAACAAATTCTAAAAAGAATATTAATGAGATAACGCTTCATACTGCTACTTATGTTAAGTCGGTTACGAAGAGTAATTATGATGAGATGAGTCAATATATTGTTAATTACTCGTTAGAAGGTAATGCGACTTCATTAACTTCTCTTTATACTAAATTTAATAAAGATGGTATTTATGGATTTGGTTATTTTAATGAAGATACGAATGAATTTACTTTATTAACAAGTTCTAATACTGAAGTAGGTTCATTTAAGACAGATAAAATCAATATTAAAGATCGAGTATTCTCTCAAAAATTATCGATCATTGATTCTAGTTATATCTTTGATAGTCCAGTTGTAAACGAAACGACTATTTTCTATAACTTCTCTTTAGAAGGATCTAAAATTCATTTATTCGCTTTAGAATCATTTTCTTCATATGAAACAGTGTTAACTTCTTCTTTAGGAAGTACCTATTCTCCATCATATTTAATATTGACAAAGAATAGTTATATTGTTTCTAATACATTTGATAAGTCAATCACTTATTATTCTTCTTTATTTGGTAACTATGAAAATGTTAATTCACTCAATTCATATATCGACAGTTGTCAAAATAAAGTCGGTTTACTAACGATTAAAGATAATAATTATTTAGTAAGTCATGCGTCATTACTTGATACAAATTATTCAAGCGACTCACTATTTATTTATGCTCTTATAAGCGATACTTATATTTCTTCTTATTATCGTGCGATAAGATATGTAACTTATATCTATGGAGCTTGTATTATCGCTCTTATGACCCTTTTCAGCGTATCTTTATTATCCACATATAATATTATTAAAAAGAAGAATTCTAAATTAGTCGCCGATTTTAAAGATGATCTTCATTATGTCTTAGTTGTTAATAAGAAAGCTAGAGTTATCTCAATGAATAAGAAGTTCTCTTCTTTAGGAGTTAGATCTTCTTATCTAGGAGGATTTGAAATTCTCGAACTTAACGGTAATGCGAACTTAACTACTAAATTATTAAATGAATATCCTTCTTTAACGATGAAAGTTAATGATAAACAAGGTGAAACCAAAAACATTAAATTTACTATTCTTAAATTATTTAATGGCTATCAATTAGTAGGTGAAGAAACTTCGAGTGAGGTTACATTAGTAAGTAATGTTAACTTAAATGAAGAATTAAATTCTGAAACTTATAAAGATGATACATATGGAATAAGCAATATCAAATGTTTAATTCATAAATTAAATGATTATTTACTCGATTCTACTTTAGATACGAAAAATAAATATTTAATCTTTGTTGGCAATAAGAATAAAGATGAATTATCTAAACTCTATGGTGAAAAAATCCTATCTTTAATTAATATTCAAATCTTAAATAAATTAAAAGGATTACTTGGTGAAAATGAAATCTATAATATTAAAGATGAAAACTTTGCTTTCATCTATGAATTTAAAGATTCTTATCACGATTTAAATAAGTTCTTCTCTCGTCTAGATACTGAGATGAAGAAACCAACTAAAGTCCTTTATCAAGAAATGGACTTACAAGTAATCTATGGTTTATATCCTTTAAATCAAATAAGAGGTGACCATCTAACTCCACTTAATATTATCGACAAAGTTAGACTTGCTTGTGATAATGCAAAAAATGTCAAAGATCGTTCATATAAGATCTATGATGAAGGTCTAGAAGAAATATATTCAAAAGATATACGTGTCGCGGATGATATTAAGCATGGTTTAGAAAATAACGAATTTGAGGCAGTATTCCAACCTAATTATTCTTTAAAAGATGACAAAGTAAATGGCTTTGAATGTTTGATTAGATGGAATAATCCTAAATATAAATATGAGTCTCCTCTTACATATATTACAGTCGCCGAGAAGACTGGTTTAATTAATGACATTGGTTTATTTACATTAAGAGAATCATTTAAACTCATGAAAGAATTAAATGATCCTTACTTACATGTTTCAGTTAACGTATCTCCTGCTCAACTAGCTCAAAGAGGATTTATCCAAAAACTAGTTAATATGTATAAAGAATATGATGTTCCTTATTCTTCAATATGTGTAGAAATTACGGAAACATACTTAATTGAATCAATGACTGATGTTATTTCTAAACTTGAATATCTTAGAAGCTTCGGTATTAAGATTTATCTAGATGACTTCGGTATGGGATTCTCCTCATTAAAATATTTAGGTGAATTACCAGTTGATGTTATTAAACTAGATAAAGAATTTATCGATGGCATTAAAGGTGATAAGTCATATCGTAGTATTATTACTAATATCATTAATATTGCGAATGATTTATCATTACAAGTAGTTGCAGAAGGTGTTGAAGATGAATATCAAATTGAATTCTTAGAGACACGTCATTGCACTAATATCCAAGGATATTATTTCTCTAAACCTGTTAGTAAAGAAAATGCAAAGAAAGCATTATCAATCAAAAGAAAAAAGGAGGTTAAATAATTATGAGATTTTTAATCGAAGAAACTGGTGTTAAAGCTGGTAATCCAGTATTCGTAGTTGTTATTGTCGTAGTTATTATACTTTTATCCGGATTGCTTGTTTGGTCGATTGTCCGTGAATTTAAACGTATCAAGGCCGAAAAATTAAACAAGAAAGTAGATCTAGGCTTAATGACCAAAAAAGGTGTTATGCAAGCTTTAGATTCATTTATTAAAACATATCGTTTATCAAAAGAAGCAAGTGTCTTCATCTTTGAATTAACTAATGTTAGTGAATTAGAAGAATCTTTTGGTAAAAAGAATGAAATTATTTTAAGAGAACACTTAATTCAAAACGTTAATAACATTCTTCCTAAAAATGCAATTTTTGCAGAATATAACGAAGAATCAGATTCATATATCATTCTTTTAAGAGGACATATCTCGAAAGATAGATTATATAGTTTCGCAGATTTACTTGTTGATACAATTGAAAAACCAATTGAAGTAACTGGAATGAACGTTGAAACAAGTTTCGCTTGTAATTTAGGTATTTCATTTTATCCAACGCATGCCGTATCCGCGGAAGATTTAATTTCTAAAGCAGACATCGCTTTATATATGAACCATAAGTTAGAAAATAAGAGATATGCAGTCTATTCATCTCAATTCGATGAATCAGAAAAAGAAAATGTCGCTTATTATAACGAAATTAGATCAGCGATTAAGAAACAAGAATTTACCCTTTATTACCAAGCAATGGTCGACTATTCAAGAAACCAAATCGTTTCCTTTGAAGCTCTTATTAGATGGGAACATCCAACTCTTGGTGTTCTTTCACCAAACAAGTTCTTAAGCGTACTAGAAAATTCTGGTGATATCATCTGGATTGGTAAATGGGAAATCTCTACGATTTGTTTATATTATAATGAGAATGCCGCATTATTTAAAAAGAACAATATCTTCTTCAGCGTTAACTTATCGGTTAAACAATTATTAAATACTAATGTTGTTAATGAATTTAACGATATTTGTAGGAAGAATAATGTACCTACTTCTGCGATTTGTATTGAAATTGAAGAATATGCTTTATATGAAAAATATAAGACAATTGAAGATACTTTAAATGCATTTAGAAAGAATGGCTTTAAAGTCGCGGTTGATCATTTTGGCCTAGATTCAAATAATATTATGAAACTTGAAAAACGTAATGTTAATATGATTAAGATCACATCAAGTGATTTACTTGAAGGTAAAGAATCATTCGTTAATCGTAAGATCAATGAAATGCTTGTTGAAACTTGTGCTCAACAAAAGATTGATATTTGTTCATTAAAGGTAGAAGATGAAGAATCTGTTAATTACATGATGGAACATGGAGTTAAATTCTTCCAAGGCTATTTTATAAGTGCCCCAATGGATAAAGAAGCAACAGTTAAATTCTTAAAAGATAATAACTGGAAAAAATAATATTATGGCTATAGGTGTTATTCATCTATAGCTTTTTTCGTTATAGAGAAGATTTTAAAATATACTTATTTAATAGATGAACGTATAATTTTTTGGATATACGAAGAATTGAAG
>CAVJWU010000039.1:0-11746 GCA_963653535.1 Azospirillum sp. CAG:239 | reverse complement strand
AAAAAACAAAATTTTTTTAATTTTTTTATTGAATATCGTTAAAAGTTGCATATAATTAAATCAATATTTAAAGAAGTGGCCAAGACCACATTAAATATTTTTATTAAAAACAGGTTAATGAAGGGTAGAACTTATTCATAAGATAAAAGTTCAGTTAGCCTATTTGGATGATAATCCAAAATTATAGCAAATAACTAATATATTATAGGAAAATAGTAGTAATATACTATAGTTTTTGGATATCATTTTTTTACCCTAGAGAGGATAATAATTATGAAAACAAAGAAAACTTTATTACTAACATTAGCAGCATTTGGTCTTTTATCAGTTGTTGCTTCTTGTGGTGGAACTTCTGGCGATTCTTCATCCGCGAGCGGTTCTGATTCTGCAGGACATTGGACAGATGATGGTGTTCAACACACATTAAATTCCTATGTCAGCGTTTCTCCATCTAACTGGAATGAATTAACTTACCAAGATAATAACGATACAGAAATTCTTTCTTATTGTGTTAGCTCATTCTTCGAATTTGATTATAAGTTAGATGCAAATGGTGATCCAGTTGAAGGATCATATACAGTTAAGTGTTCAGCAGCAAAATCTCTAGAAGATGTTTCTGCAGATTATGCTGGTAAATACGGCTTACCAACTGATGCAGCAAAAGGCGATAATAGAGCATTTAAAATCACATTAAGAGATGATTTAAAATGGGATGATGGAACAAAGATTACTGCAGAAGATTTCGTTTATTCAATGAAAGAGCAATTAAACCCATTATTCAAGAACTATCGTGCTGACTCATTCTACATCGGCTCAACAGTTATTCATAATGCAAAAGATTATGTTTATCAAGGATCATATGCTTTAACTGATTTCTTTGATACTGTACCAGCTACTAGTGAATATCCATCATTAACAGGCGCAGACTTTACTAAAGACGCTAACGGCGGATATTTATATAAAGGCGAAGAAGTTTACATTGATGCAAATGATGGTGGCCAATGGGGCTCTGAAATTGGAAGTTATATCACAAAATACGCAGCAGCTTTACCAACATCATTTGGTGTTTTATATAATGCAATGGATAAAGACACTGGATATATTAGAATCACTGATGCTACTTTACCGGCTCTCCAAAATGTTATTGCTATGTTGCAAGGATATGATGATCTTGAAGCTTATGTTGCAAAGAAAGGTAATTATGCTTACGTTGAATGTGAAGAGATGTTCAAGTTAAATAGACTTTATAAAGAACTTGATTTCTCAGAAGTAGGTATTTTTAAAGGATCAAGTGATAATGAATTAGTTCTTGTCTTAGATAAAGCATTAAATCTATTAAATGCAGATGGTTCATTAAATTATCGTGCTGCTTATAACATGAATTCATTACCTTTAGTAAAGAAATCTTTATATGAATCATGCAAAGTCGCTCCTACTGTAGAAGGTGGTTTATGGACAACAACTTATAATACTACATTAGATACATCAGCTTCTTGGGGTCCATATAAATTAACTGGATTTAGACAAGACCAATCATTTACACTTGAAAGAAATACAAACTGGTTCGGTTATCAAGAAACATGTGATCTCTATGGTGGTAAATACGAAACAGATAAAATCTATAATAGAGTTATCCCTGAATGGAACACAGCATTCTTAGCATTCCAAAAAGGTGAACTTGATTCAGTAGGTATTGACCCATCTGTTGCTTCAACATATAAAGGTAGCGAACAAGCAATCTTTACTCCAAGCTCATTTGTTGGTTCATTACAATTACAATCAAATAAAGAAGCATTAAAGAACAGAGAATCTTCTGGTGTAAATAAGACATTATTATCTTATGAAAAATTCAGAAAAGCATTATCACTCTCAATTGATAGAGCGGATTTCACAAACGAATGTACAACATCTTCATTACCGGGCTATGGTATCTTCAACTCAATGCACTATTCAGATGTTGAAAATGGTGTTGCATATAGAACAACAGATGCAGCTAAGAAAACATTATGTGATGTTTATGGCGTTGATACATCAAAATATGATTCATTATCAGATGCTGAAGAATCAATTACAGGTTATAACGTAACTTTAGCTAGACAATATTTAAATGAAGCTATTGCGGAAGCTAAAGCAGCTGGTGACTTCCATGATGGTGATAAAGTTGTATTAGAAATGGGTACTGGTTCTGTTAGTGACTCTACTACAAGAATTAAGAACAATATCTTAAAACACTGGAAAAACTTAGTTAAAGATACTGTATTAGAAGATAAACTTGAAGTTGAATTAAAAGATCATGGCTCAAAATGGGCTACTGACTTTAGAAGTGGTGGATATGATGTTTGTATTGGTGGTTGGACTGGTGCAGCATGGGATCCAGGTTATTTCTTACTCGCTTACTTAAGCCCTGATTATATGTATTCAGCATCTTGGGATACATCTGCAGCTATGTTAACATTCCAATTATCAGATCATACAAAACAAGAAAAAGCAGAAACTAAATCATTAATGGATTGGTATAATAAGTTAAATGGTGAATGGGGCAGCGGCTATTTAAGTGAAGATTTAAGAGCTGAATTAATCGCAGCACTTGAAAAAGAAATCTTAAATGTTTGTTACACAGTTCCTCTATATAATAGTTATAGTGCTTCATTAATCTCATATAAGGTTGAATACAAATCAAGAGATTATAATACATTTATGTCTTACGGCGGAATTGAATATATGACTTATAACTATTCTGATGAAGCTTGGTCAACATATGTTACAAATGCTGGTGGCACAATCGATTATACTAAAGGTAAATAATTAATTAAATTTGCTATATAATTATGTGGAATAGCCAAAATTCTTGACTATTCCACTTTTATACTTATAAGAAAGGAAGGTTGGATAAATATGTACATGTTTAAATATATATTAAAGAGACTTGGGTTAATGCTCATTACTTTCTTTATCATTGAAATCATATGTTTCGTATTAATCAAACTGTTACCAATTACTATTAATGTTGAAATTGGTAAAGATGTAGAAATTTTAAAACTTCAATTTGAAGCTAGAGGATATTATGATCCTATCCCAGTTCAATTCTTTAATTATATTAAACGAATTGTTACACAAGGAGACTTTGGCATCTTTGTAAATGTCCCACAATATAGAACTAAAAGTGTTTGGGATGTTTTCGTTACTAAATTACCTCCAACAGTCTTAATTAATGTTTATTCAACTTTAATTGCAGTTCCTCTAGGAATTGGTCTAGGTATTTGGGCTGCTTTAAAAAAGAACAAGTTAACTGACCATATCATCTCTACAGGTGTTATGATTTTCATTTCAGTTCCAAGCTTTGTTTATGCATTCTTAGTACAATATATTTTCTGCTTTAAATTAGGTTGGTTCCCATTACAAATGAGTGATGGTACAAACTATTTTGACTGGAGTGTATTCGTATCAATGATTCCTGCAGTTATCTCATTGTCATTTGGTTCCATTGCAGGATATGCTCGTTTTACTCGTGCGGAACTTTGTGAAGTTTTAACAAATGAATACATGTTACTTGCAAGAACTAAAGGTTTAACTAAAGCTCAAGCTACAGTTCACCACGCATTAAGAAATGCGATGGTACCTATTTTCCCAAGTATTATCGCAGAATTTGTCGGAGTATTATCTGGCTCACTTGTCATTGAAAAGATTTTCTCAATTCCAGGTGTTGGTGGTTTATACTTAACTGCGATTACATATCAAGATTATGATTCATTTATGTTATTATCTGGATTCTATATCTTAATTGGATTAACTGCAGGTATCGTTGTTGATATCTCTTACGGTATCATCGATCCAAGAATTAGAATGGGGGCGAAGTAATTATGAAACCAAGTGAATATAAAATTTCTAGTGAAAAGTTCGTTTTAGCTAATAAAGATGGCAGAATGCACGATAAAGAATTAGATACTAAACCAGTTGGATATTTTAAAGATGCTTTCAATCGTTTTAAAAAGAATAAAGCTAGTATTGTTGCGACTGTTATTATTGGTATTTTAATTTTATTCTCAATTATTGGACCATTTGTTACTCCATATCAAGTTTCTGATCGTGATTCATATTTCGCATATTGCTTACCAAAGAGTCACTTATCAATGGTGACAGGTTGGGATTTCTGGGATGGATGTGAATCAGTTGATGTTAACTATCAAGAATATCTAAAATATAAAGCAATGGGTGAAGAAACAAAACGTTCACCAATTAAAAATGGTAATTACAGCGTTATTAAATCAACTGATGGAAATGGCGCTACATCAACTAAATATAGAATAAGAAGAGATACTTATTATAAAACAGGTGTCATTTATAAAGATTTAACTGAAGAAGAATATTTAGCTTTACAAACTTACCAAGATACAAATAAGATTCAAGTTATTTATCCTGCTTTAGATAGACCTAATAATGACTCAACATTAGGTCAAACTGATAAAACTGATGCGAACTTTTGGTATAAGACAAAAGTTGTCTCTGGTATTACTACTGCAGTTCTAGATGCTGATGGAAATTTCCAAAATGTCTATAGAAGCGTTAATATTAAAGATGGCGAAAGAACTGATAAATATACATCTACAATGAGAATTGAAGGCGATGAACAATTATATGCTTACGCGAAAATGACTTATTCTACTGATGGTGCTGTTTCTTATAGAGTTAGAGTTTGTTACTATGATTACTATATTTATTATCATACAACAGTTTTAAAAGATAGAATTTCTCAACCAGTATTTGTTTTTGGTACTACTTCTTCTGGTCAAGACATCTTTACTGCATTAAGTAATGGTGCTAGATTCTCATTCATTCTTGCAATCATCGTTTCGACTGTTAACTTATTAATCGGGGCAATTTATGGTGCGATTGAAGGTTATTACGGCGGAAGAATTGACTTAATCATGGAAAGATTTTCTGATATTTTATCGGCAGTTCCATTTATGATTGTCATCACATTATTAAAATATCATATGGATACTAACCAAATAGTCATTTTATTAATTGCTTTCTTCTTAACTGGATGGATTTCTATGGCAGGAAGAACTCGTATGCAATTCTATCGTTTCAAGAATCAAGAATATGTTCTTGCGGCTAGAACATTAGGTGCTTCGGATAAGCGTATTATGTTTAAACATATTTTCCCTAATGCTTTAGGTACTTTAGTCACAAGCTGTGTCTTAGTTATCCCAGGAACAATTTTCTCTGAAACAAGTTTATCATATTTAGGAATTATTAATCTTGATGATGGTAACATTACTTCAGTCGGTACATTACTTGCGAATGCACAAGGATATTTAGTAACTTACCCTTACATGATTGTTTTCCCATCATTATTTATTTCATTATTAATGTTAAGTTTTAACTTATTCGGTAATGGTCTTCGTGATGCGTTTAACCCATCACTAAGAGGAAGTGAGGATTAATTTATGGAAAAGAAATTAGAAGTAAAAGATCTTCAAATATCTTTTAGAACACAAAACGGTACAGTTAAAGCTGTTAGAGACATCTCATTTGACTTATATAAAGGTGAAACTCTTGCGATCGTTGGTGAATCTGGTTCAGGTAAATCAGTTACAAGTAAAGCTATTATTGGTATTTTAGCTAATAACGCGATTGTTGAAGGTGGAGAAATCCTTTATGATGGACAAGATTTATTAAAAATTTCTGAAGAATATTTCCATAAGATTCGTGGAGATAAAATTTCAATGATTTTCCAAGATCCTATGTCAAGTTTAAACCCAATTGTTACAGTTGGTAAACAACTTACAGAAGCGATGATTTTAAAAGGAAAATTAAGCCAAAAAGAATCAAAAAATAATTTCAATACTAAATTAAAATTATTAAATAAATACATGGATTTATCTTCTAATGAAAAAGAAGAAAAGTATGCTACATATTGTGATACTTTTAATAAATTCTGTATTAAAGGTAATGAACTCGAAAACAAATACAATCTTGCTTATGAATTCGCAGTTCAAATCGTCTTAGATATTGACGATGCATTATTCTTAATTTCTAAGAATCAAAAAGTTGATTTAAAGGTTTCTGCACGTAAAATTTTAAAACAATTTAAAAAGACTTTTGTTCCTCATTTAGTTCTTGAATCAGAAGAAAATAAAAAACTTTGTGATGATTTATTCGCAGTTACAAAAGAAACTAAGAAAGAAGACTTTACTTCTTTATTAAATAAAGTAAAAGAAGTAGTAGTTAACGCACAAAATAAAACAAAAGTAGATTATTTCGCATTAGGTTATTATCTATATAAGAATCCAAATTATGACTATGTTAATGTAGAAGAAGAAGAATTAAATAAGCTTACTTTTGAAACATTAAATAAAGAATTCCTTAAAGATTTTACTGATCTAGCAGAAAAGGGTGTTTCTGTTAGCCATTTCTCTTCTATAAGTTCTAAAAAATTAACATTAGAAGAAATAAAAAAAGCGAAAGAATATTTCTCTCAAGAAAAAATTGATTATAAAGAATCTAAGAAGATTGCTAAAGAATTAACTAAAAAAGTTAATGACTCAATTGACCTTTTAGATATCAAGAAAGAATCAACTGAATATTGCTTTGGATTAACTATTTCTCACGCGATTGAAACTTACTTCAAAGGTTTAGTCTCTAATCCTAAAGCACAAAAGAAATATGACAAGAACTTAGCTAAATATAATGCATTAATTGAAAAGGGCAAAAAACCAACATGGAAAGTTGTTCCTCCAACATTAGTTAACTTAGATTTAGCAAAAGAAAATATTGTTAAAGTTCTTGAAAGCCTTGAAAAGTTCTATAATAAAGCAATTGAAAATTATAAGAAACATGACGCAAAAAAGGCAACAACAGAATTAATTGCATTCTTTAAAGAACAAGCATCTAAAGCAGTTTATAGAGTAACTAAGAGTATGGCGAAAGCAAAAGCTTTAAAATTACTCGAAGAAGTTGGTATTCCAGAACCTGCAGTTAGATTTAAACAATATCCATTTGAATTCTCAGGTGGTATGAGACAAAGAATTGTTATTGCGATTGCCTTAAGTGCAAACCCAGATATTCTTATTTGTGATGAACCTACAACCGCGCTTGATGTTACTATTCAATCTCAAATTCTTGAACTTATTAACAAGATTAAGAAAGAAAGAAACTTATCAGTTATCTTCATTACTCACGACTTAGGTGTTGTTGCGATGATGGCAGATAGAATTGCAGTTATGTATGCTGGTAAGATTGTTGAATATGGTACAAGTGAAGATATCTTCTATGATCCTAAACATCCATATACTTGGGCATTACTTTCATCTATGCCTGACTTAGATACTAAGGAAAAACTAGAAGCAATTCCTGGTACCCCACCAAATATGATTTTCCCTCCAAAGGGTGATGCATTCGCAGATAGAAATAAGTATGCTCTTGAAATTGATTTTGAAGAACAACCTCCTCTATTTGAAGTAAGTAAAACTCATTTTGCTGCAACATGGTTATTACATCCAAATGCACCAAAAATTAACCCTCCAAAGGTTATTACAGATCGTATTGAAAGAATGAAAAAGAAGGTGACTGAAGATGGAAAATAATAAAGAAGTATTATTAAAAGTTGATCATCTTGAACAATATTTCAAGATGGGTAAAGGCTACCTTAAAGCAGTCGATGGTGTATCTTTTGATATATATAAAGGTGAAGTCTTTGGTTTAGTTGGTGAATCAGGCTGTGGAAAAACTACAACTGGTAGATCAATTATTCGTTTATATGATATTACCGGAGGAAGCGTTTATTTTAACGGCGTTAGAATCGCGGCAGGTGTTAACGAATATAAAAATAGAATTAAGGAAGCTAAGAAAGAATTAAAAGCTCTTAAACAAAGAGCGATTGATAATTCAATTGAATCTAGTGGTAAAACAATTTCTGATGAAAAAGAAAAAAGAGTTGAAGAACTTTATAAAATCATTGAAGAAAATACTTTAGAGATGAGAAAAGCAAAATATGATCATAAAAATTGTGATAAGGAATATGCTGCAAAAGAAGTTGAAAAAGTAAAAAAAGAATATGATGAAAAAATCGCGTCAGAAACTGATCCTGCTAAAAAGAATGAGTTGATGATCGAAGCAAAAAAAGCAATTAAATATGCTAAAAAGGCTCGTATTACAACTAACATTCAAATGATTTTCCAAGATCCAATTGCTTCTCTAGATCCACGTATGACAGTTCATGATATTATTGCAGAAGGACTTATTATTCGTGGAGAAAAAGATAAAAAGAAAATTGATGAAGAAGTCTATAGAGTTCTAGAACTCGTTGGACTTGTTAGAGAACACGCTTCTAGATACCCACATGAATTCTCTGGTGGTCAACGTCAAAGAATTGGTATCGCAAGAGCGATTATCTTAAATCCTCAATTAATCATTGCAGATGAACCTGTTTCTGCGCTAGATGTCTCCATTCAAGCACAAGTTATTAACTTATTAAATGAATTAAGAGACAAAATGGGCTTAACAACTTTATTTATCGCTCATGATTTATCAGTTGTTAAATATTTCTCAGATCGTATCGCAGTTATGTATTTTGGTAAGATTGTTGAACTTGCAACATCTGATGAACTATTCGCTCATCCATTACATCCATATACTCAATCATTATTATCTGCGATTCCTCTCCCAGATCCTCAATTTGAAAAGAAGAGAAAGAGAGTTACATACAATCCTTTAATCGCTCATGATTATTCTAATGAAAAACCATCATTAAGAGAAATTGCACCTGGACACTTTGTCTATTGCAATAGCGAAGAAGAAGCTAAATACAAAGAACAAATTAAAAAATAATAGGAGATTTAAATGAAAAGATACCTAAGATACATTATCACATTATTAATTGGACTAGCTTGTGCTTTTCTTATTTGCGTGTTCAAGGGTATCTTTTCTTCTACATCTTCTAATGATGTATTTCATATTTTAACAGATGCATTCTTTGTTCCTGGAGTAATATTAATTTGCTTTGGGGTATTAATTATCGCGACAAACGGTGGCACATTTGATATGCTAAGTTACGGCGTGATTATGTTTATTAGTTTATTTAATAAGGGAACAGAAAGAAAATATAAAACATTCTATGATTATAAAGAAGCAAAGAAAGACCGTAAAGGTGGATTTGGCTATTTATTAATTGATGGATGTCTACTTACTGTTATCTCGATGATTTTCTTACTAATGTGGTTTAAAACTAAATAAATATGTTGAGTGAAATATTCACTCTTTTTTATTAATTTTTATGGGGGTATTTATGAAAAAAATACAATTATTAACTTTATCATCCATTACGATTTTATCTATTTTAATGGGTGGAACTTTTTCTTCCTGCACAGGAGGAAATTCTTCATCTTCAGTAACTTCATCAAGTGAAAGTGTTTCTTCTTCTACAGCTAGTTCATCTTCTTCATCAAGTGAAGCTATTGATGGACATTACGATATGTGGACTGAGGCACAAAAGACCTTAATGAAAAAATATTGTGGTGAGGTCTTACCTTATCCAGTTGGCTTAGTAGATGAAAATTTAACAGTTGAAGAAATAACTATTGATGATTATTCTTACTTACAAATTTCTGATACAAGCTCATCATTTACTTTACAAGATTATTATAAAACAGTAGAAAACTTTGGTTGGAATACTATTAAAGGTTATTCTGGTGAAGCAAAACAATTAAATGGTGATACTGAATATTATGAAATTACTAAAAAAGCAAGCGTTAGAAATAAAGGCTATGAATTAATTTATTTCTATGCTGAGGAAGAAAAAGATGATGAAGGTAATGTTACTTCTTCCGCGGGTAATATCTTAAGATGTCATAATGATCTAGTTTCATTTGAAACTGCAGATACTAAATATTCCGATGAAGATTTAGAAAATATGCATTATGCGACAACAACAACTACTTTACCTTTCCTCAAGATGGGTGGACAAAATCAAATTGGTATAAGCGATGCGAATACTTTCGTAGTCATGGATTTTTATGTTTATGATTATTCTAAAGAAAATGCTGATATCTTAGTTAAGAATGGCTTTACTTTAGATGATGAATTAAGTACAAAATATAATTCTTATATTTTACATAAGACATTAGAAGATGGCTCAACTATTGATGCACAAATTTATTATTTCCAAGGTAATAATGCTTATTTTACTTATTCACCTAATACTTATGAAGGTACTACTTGGCCTACCGCTTTAGCGAATGATATTAAAAATAAAACCGGTGTAGAAGTTCCTCAATTTGAAATTGCTGAAGGAGGAAAATATTACGCTTATGAAAAGAATGGTGAATATTACATCTATACTCTTTCATTAAAAGATAATTATGATTATGAATACTATGGAGAAGTTCAATTACAAAATCCTGCTTTAACATGGAATGAAAAGATTTCTTTTTCTTATATGTTCTTATCTAATGATGATTATGAAAATGTCGGTTATTTAGTCGCTGTTACAACTAGTGAAGCAGAATCTACTTTTGTTACTTCTTGGCCATCAGAATTAATTTCTAGTACAATCACTAATGTATTAAAAGTTAATGGAATAACATTACCTACCTTTAGTGAAGATTTCTTACCTCATAAAGAAATGAATATTAAATATACTTTAAAAGGTGAAGACTATTACAAGAAATATTATCTTGCTTACCTTGAAGATATTACTTCTTTCCCAGAAGATTATAATTTAAGTGAAGATGCTACAGAAGAACAAATTGTTGCAAAAGCAAAAGAACTTGCATTAAAAGAAATGGGCTTAAGTTTATCAGTCTATGATGAAAATGGTGCTTTCTATAATGCTTATGCAGATGCATTTAGAAAACTAGGATGGTATGAAAGCTATACTAGTGAAAATGATTTATATTTTGAAGATCCAACTGGTGCATTAATGGTTACTTTTACAATGAACCAAGATCCTAACTGGGATTACTGCGGTAAAACTACTATTACTTTCTCAATTGGTTCAGGTGAAGAACATACTCCAGAATTTTCTTTTGAAAGTGATGAACTTTCAGTAGGTATTGGCTATTCTTCTCAATTAAGCATTAATAAGAGCATGTTACCATACGAAGTAACTTATTCTTCTAGTGATGAAACAGGTAATATTACTGTTAGTAAAGACGGTAAAGTAAGTATTAAAGAAGGTACTAGTGACGGAGCAAGCGCAACTATTACTGCTTCAATAACTGTTCCAGGGGAAGATGAACCAAGAACAACTACTTGTGTAGTAACTGCAATAACATTAAAAGGCTATACTGCAGAAAATACATCTAAAGATGTTAAAACACTTATTGATCTAGCAGGATATGCTTCAACGGTAACTGAAAAAACAAATGATTGGGATGAAACTCAATATAATATTGACGTTAATTTAGGAAGCGCAAGTGTTGAAGATGTAAAAGGATTTGTTACTTCAGCATTAATCCCTGCCGATTATGAAGTTTTAAAAGAAACTGATGAAGATGGTGACGAAGTTGATTCAACTTGGTATGATGATCAATATCTTATCGATGAAGAAAATGAAGTAACTGTCGATTGTGAAACTATTGTTTATTCAGTAGATAATCCAATTGATTTATATCTTGATTATGGATTTAGTTATGGCGTTCTTATTAAATATCATGTTTACGTTCAAGACGGCGTGACACATTTAGTCATCGAAGTATTAAATTTCTAATTAAAATTAAGTTACAAAATAAAAGCCAGATTGTTA
>CAVJWU010000038.1:0-11784 GCA_963653535.1 Azospirillum sp. CAG:239 | reverse complement strand
ACAATACGCATATGGTATAGTAAGAGTTATACCTAATTTAACATTACGCTCAAACGCGACTAGAGACCACTCACCTATGTAAATTGTAAGAGTTATACCTAATTTAACATTACGCTCAAACACGATTCCAAGGAATTGAAATACTTTGGACGTAAGAGTTATACCTAATTTAACATTACGCTCAAACCTCTTAATTGGTGCAATCAAGCATATATAAGTAAGAGTTATACCTAATTTAACATTACGCTCAAACATGCCGTGTAATTTAATCATTTAGAGCGTGTAAGAGTTATACCTAATTTAACATTACGCTCAAACCATCAAATAACGATAATTTTGAATCATCAAGTAAGAGTTATACCTAATTTAACATTACGCTCAAACACACTATTGAGCGTTATAAACAAATTCAAGGTAAGAGTTATACCTAATTTAACATTACGCTCAAACAAGCGAAAGGTCAATCGTGTCAAGAAACAAGTAAGAGTTATACCTAATTTAACATTACGCTCAAACTTACATCTAATTCAAGATTATATTTATAAGTAAGAGTTATACCTAATTTAACATTACGCTCAAACTGATGATGATGATATTAAAACAACATTCTTAGTAAGAGTTATACCTAATTTAACATTACGCTCAAACAATGCTATCTTTTAAATTTTCGCCCCATCCGTAAGAGTTATACCTAATTTAACATTACGCTCAAACGAAGAGGGCTAGCGATATGCGATAGTGGGAGTAAGAGTTATACCTAATTTAACATTACGCTCAAACATCTAGAACATATAAGCAAAGACCGCCTTAGTAAGAGTTATACCTAATTTAACATTACGCTCAAACTAAGGTTGTTAATTGGGTTACTTCATTAGGTAAGAGTTATACCTAATTTAACATTACGCTCAAACCGAAGAAAGCGTGAAAAGGAAGAAAAAGAGGTAAGAGTTATACCTAATTTAACATTACGCTCAAACCTCAAATATAATCGCGGTTTTAAAGTCTATTTTTACTAATAGTTGTTAAATTAGGCTTCTTACTAATTATTTTAATACTCGCATAAATCTTTATCAATTGTTATATTAAAAACATTCTCATCCGTTAATCTTTTTATAAAATTTATATTTATAAGAGAAAGTCCCATATATTCTAGTTCTTTATGGAGTAAACTTATTTGTGAATTGTCAAATAAAGGCAATACATTAATACTAATAATAAATTTAAAATTTTTAATTTCATAATTCGTTTTAATATAATTAACAAATTTTAAAAACATATCGCTATTATCTTCTAAAAAAGTAAATTTATATAAACTAAGTATCTTATTAAAATCCAGTTCATCATCAAACGTTGTAGAAACATCTAATTTGTTAGAAATATTTTGTAATAATTCTATAATTTCTATATTTATCTCTTCTAAAGTTGTTTTATCTTCAACAGAAACAACTTTTTCAGAAATATTTTTATGCAAAGATAAAATAGATTTTTTCGAATTCGAATCAATTGTAAAAACATCACCGATAAATAACGAATTCTTCTCAAAATCTTTCAGTTCAAAATCATCATAGTACAATAAATAATCATTATTATTTTCAATACAAGCATCAACAATTTTAATATAAGTGTCAGGATCTTCAACATTCAAATTATAAATATTGCCACATTCAATTTTAAATTGTCTCTCTATATTTTTAATGCGCAATATTTTCATAATTCTATCAACCTTTCATCTGTGCTTATAACTTCTGTATTAAAATCACCGAGAATAATTTCGATATTAGAAAATTGTTTTTCAGTTATCGTTAATATCATTATATTACCGTTTTTAGGAACTTCTTTTTTTATTTTTTTAATAGTTAAATCTATAACTTGTGCATCTATTCCCATTTTCACATAAATGGATTTTTGTAACATAAAAAACCCGTTTTTCTTTAGTAATTTAACAAACTGTCTATATTCTCGTCGCTCAGAAGCTTTCTCTACAGGTAAATCAAAAAATAACATTAATCTCATAAATCTATAACTCATAATCAATAAATTTCAATTCCTCAATATTCCCACTTGTTAGTACATTTACAACAGATCGAACATAAACATGTATCGCATTATCTAAATACATGCTTTTGCCATCACAAATAACAAAGTTCGTTAATACTTTTTGAAATTCATTTTTAAAATTATCCTCGTCAATCTTTTTAAGTACAACAAATGAATCAATATAACTTCTTAAAGGCTCTATTAAATCATAACTAAAATTAAATGGATTTGTTTCACCGATATGATGTATCCCAACTTCTAACAACATACCAAATATTTTTAGTTCTCTATTTATTGCAGAAACAAGAATAGAATATCCGTAATTTAAATATTTATTAATGTTGTTATTTGCATCTCTCCTAGAAAATTCTTCACCAAATAACGCGTTAAAATAGACCTTAGCAGCATGGCCTTCTCTATTAGTCATATCTCCTTCTTCGATTTCATCTAAATAACCATCTAATTTAATATAAGCATTATTACCTATTTTCTTTAGCAATTTACTTTCTGTGTAAATTTTTCTATATATAATCTTTTGCCAAACTATATTTTTAAGCTCAGTAGAAATATTAACTTGATTCATGATTTTTTTATAAGAGCAATAATTATTTGTGTACGAAACCATTTCAAATTGAGGATTATTTTTAGTGTCGCAAAAAATCACTTTAACTTTCTTCTCAGCCAATTCTGAAAGTAATGCCGCGGTTATTGATACCGATGTATTTTGAATTATTAAAATCTCAATTTCATCGATTAATATTTTCTTTTCTTCTTCTCCTCGATAAATTAAATAATTAAGTGAATATTCTAGTTTGCATCTATTTTTAATAACAACTGTTCTAAACGCCATACTTAATCCAATTTAAACTCTTTTCTATAAAAACCAGTTATAGATTCAAATACAATTTTACAATCACTTAAGGTAGTCGAATAACTAGTACATTGAAATTTATTAGAACCACCAAGCAAAGACAAATTAAGTCTTGTATTTGAATTACATTTTAAAAAATTCAATAATTCCATAAATAATAAGCATTTATCTATTATAGATAATTCTAAAAATAGATTTCTTTTATCAGTAATAATCTTAAGGAGAGAAATAGTCGCTGTATAAGAGAAACATTCTTTTTTAAATCTTTCTATCATTTTATCATATACATACATCATTTCCTCATTTGTTAATATATTCGATTTAAATTTTATATTGTTATCCATGTCCTCTTTACTTCTAGAATAATAAATAAGTAAACTTTCACCATTATTTTCATATCTCATACCATTTTCATTAATGATATTATTTTTGCTATTTTTGTCACAAACTTTTTCGATCTTTTTAATTATAATTATCTCTTTTTTAGAAAAAATTCTTTCGACTTTATTACAAATATAATAATCAGTTTCTTTATTTTTACCAGTAAAGACGAATTTCTTTTTTCCAACCTCAATCACTGTATTTACTTTTAATTCAGGTATTACAATTTCGTAATTATCTGTTTTAAGTAAATTTGATAAATATTTATTTCTACCTTTTTGATTATCTTTATACATTGTCGGAACTGCAACGAAACGATATTTATTTTTATATTTTACAAGTAAATATAACCCATAGGATACATTTTTTAATCCACCATATTTACTATAATCGCTTAATTTACCATTATTAACTGGAATATTAGCTTTACCTGCTGGATAAATTGTTACAGACTTTAAAATAGTATTTTTAACATAAGTTCTTTCGGTAGAAAATATATCAAATCTTTCATAAATGTTATGATTAATTTCTTTTAAAGAATTACTATAACTCCAAATTAAATTATTATCTTTATTTATTAAATCACGTTTATTATTTTCTTTGTTTTGGTCAAAAATTTTTAAAACATTAACAGGTATATTGTTGTAACACATTTGTTTTATGTAGTCACCACCATGATAAAATTTTTGATAATAACTAAAATGATAATCTATAGCTCTTCCAACGATAATATTTAAATAAGCATCATGTGCATGATGAAAGTTATTAATATTTCTAGATTTCAAAAGATTATATTTATGCCTAAACTCACTAACATTCTCACTTTTTGAATATACTACTTTAGGAACAAAAGAATCAGTAGATTTTAATGTTTTAATTGCTTCAATAAGACATTTAACAGCTTGATTAGTATAAACAAGTTGTCTATTAACAAAATTATCATATTCACTATTAGATAGTTCTTTCTTAGTAAGCCTATTAAATTTTTCTTCCGTAATAAATTTATTATTTTTTAAAAACAGATAAAATTTATTAGCTTTATTTCGATTTCCATTGTACAAGATTTCACTTGGTATAGGATAAATATTACTCTTTCTTCTATTTAAATCCTGTTTAACAAGAACTTTATTATTCATTATTGAATCATCTTTAATTAAAGATTGAGGATAAATATGATCAACATCATATTTACTGTCATCCATTAAATCTTCAAAATTGATAATTTCTCCAGAATACATACATCTTCCCAATTGAGTAAAATATAAATATATCTTATCTCCTTGAAATTTAGATGGTTCTAATGAATCCGCTAATACCTTTAATTCTTCAAATCTATTTTTATCACTTTCAATGATTGATTTATTTTTTAATAAGTCAACATAGAAGGCTTGAATAATTTCTTTTCTAGACTTTGATTCTTTCCCTTTATTTTTGTCATTATTAGTTCTAGTGCATTCGACATAATATTCATCGATACGATGTTTCAATATTTTTTCTACTTCTTCAATTATTTTATAAGCTTGAATCATAGGTCTTTTCATACCTGGTGAAATATAACTCAATTCACTAACATATTCCTCAATTGTTTGTTTTTTTAATTCAGGATTATTTTTAATGTTATATTCTCTTATTAGTCTATCAAAACAATATTTTTCGTTATAAATAACTTCTTGTAATGTAACATTATCTTCTTCTATCACATCTAAAATATTTTTTTGATTAAGTACTTCTCCATTATCATCAGTTTCAAAATAAATAATATCTTTTAATAATTCTTTAGAAATATTTGAATAATTAGAATAATTAAATGCTTTTATCTTTTTAATATAATCATTATCAAGATTATATTTATCTTTTAACCTCTTAGTTAATATTTTTTTATCTTCAAAAATTGTAATATCTTTTATTATATCTTCAATTAGATCGAGATTATTATCAACAAATTCAGAACCAAATACATTGCAAAAATCGCAATACGAGCCCATATTAAAATCATAATTTTTATTTTCTTTGTCATTAGATGTCGTAATAACAACATTTTCTAAATTAAATATTGTTTTAAAGTATTCTTCTAACATTTTTTTTGTTACTTTTTTATTTTTCTTATAAAGATTATTAATAACATTAATTTTAGTTTCTTTATTAATTGGACAACCATTAACATTAATTTTATTAAGATGAACTAACACATTGTAATACGAATATAATATTGATGCTTTTGGCATGCAATAGCATGAAGTTAAGTATGTGCAATTAGTTAACATTCTTACAATAAAATTTTCTGCAGTTTCTGGAAGATTAACAACTTTATTAAAATTCCATGGATAAATTTTCTCTTCAGTTCTTACAATCCAAGAAAATTTACTTCGTTCTGAACATTTACCATCTTCATCAATTTTAGGAGAAATTAAAGGTCCAACATAATAAGGTATTTTAAATTCAAGCAAAGAAATTATCTTATCAAGATTACTGTATTCATCATCTTTTTCTAATAAAAAAGGATAATATTTAGATTGTTTTTCTAAAATAACATTCATTTCAATTTTATTAAGTTGATAAGGGAATATTCCATTTTCAGTTCCATTTTGTCTTTCTAAAAATGTACCATTTGAAATTTCTAAACTCACCTCTGATAAATAAGAATTACCATCATTATTTTTTTCTATACCTAATTCTTTTTTTAAGAAGCAATAAAATTCATCTTTAGTGCAATGACTTTCTCGCTTCTTTTGATTCAAATAATTAGTAGAGCCTATATACCTAGCATAGTTATTTAGTTTATTTTCTAGTTTTCTAAATATTTCGTCATATTTTTCAGGAAGAAATTCTTTTACATATTTCTTAAGTTTCTCTAATTGATCGTGATGACGATTATATCTATTAACCATCGCTACTGAAATATATTTATTTGGCTCGCCATTAACATTTTCACCTAATAATCTTGAAAGTAAGAAAAAATCATATATACCTTTACATGCTTTTAATGTTTCAATAACGTCGTTTTTATCAGGATATTGGTTGATAATTTTATTTAGATGCTCTTCAAAGGACTCATCAGTAACTTTTATTTCTTTTAAGTCTTCAATCTCTTCAATATCTAATTTATCTAGTTTAATTGAAGACCCAACCATAAGAGGAATAATTACGTTTTTAATTTTTTTATCATTGGAGGAATTTAATATATCATTATATTTTTCTTTAGCCTGTGGTAAAGTTAATTTTGATTTATTAATTTCTTTAAGTTTTTCAAAAACAGAGTCATCGAAATTAATATTTAAACCAACATAAGTATTTAATGAATCAAAATATATTTTTAATTCGTCTTTATGCGATACAGAAAAATTCTCTTGACTACTCAAAAAATTACCACGATATTTTATCATGTGATGCATAGCCAAATATATTTTTCTAATATCAGCCTTTTCATTAGATTCTAATAGTTCTTTTCTTAAATGGTAAATAGTTGGATAGTCTTTATAATAATTGCTATCGTTATAATGTGAATCATTAAACAAAGTATAATCAAAAGGACTAGTTCTATCTTCATTATGATAAAAAGAATTATCTAATCTATAAAAGAAAGAATTATCCACTTTATTTATTTCGTCTTTAAAAATATGTCTCAAGAGATTCAATCTTTCTTTTCTTCTATTTAATCTCCTTCTATTGCATCTATTCATTCTTCTATCAGAAGCATCACAAGCTTCTTCAAAACCACGATATCCCCATAAAGATTTACCTTGTACTTTAATTATTTTACCATTTTCATCTGTAGCGCACCATCCAACACTATCAGTTCCTAAATCTAACCCTAACAAAACTTTTTTCATATTATAAACTCCTTCCTAAAAATAAATTTAAATTAAATGCTTGACTATTTTTGAATTTATTGTAAGATTTAATTGTTAAAACCTAATTTTAACATTACGAGTTCAAATAAAAATTCTTTGAAATCATATGCCACGTTGGTGGCTTTTTTTATTTCAAGTTGATGTATTAAAGTACTTCATTGTAGAAATAATAACAATAACAATCAAATCAAAAGTCAAATATTAATTACTACTTTTTAAAAGTATAACATTATTTTTTCTTTAATTGTTGAAAAATTTAAAATCATACCATTTAAACTTAATATTCTATCAACTTTTATCCTATAAATAACGATTTAGATTTAAGTTTCATTATGCAGTTATAACTACATTTCTACTCTAGACTTCCACCTATAGATATATGACATGCCCGTCATACTAAAAAAAAGCTCTGATATTAGGGCATAAATGAAGTGAACCTCGGTCCAACTTTTGGGGTTCACTTCAAAATCTAATATCAGAGTTTTCTTATATTTTTAATTATCTTACTGCTTTATATATTATTCCTTCTTCTTTTTACATATAAAGAAGAAAATAAATATAGAGGATTAGATTAATTTCATATTCCACTTCTTCTTGTCGTTCCGCTTTCAATTCTTGATGATTGAACAATATTTTGTGTGCGATATAAACAATTAGACAAAAAGTTTTACATTAAGTGGTATACCAAAAAGTCTATGATATGCACCAGCAAAGAGATCTACTAAATTATCGATATCTAAATCATCATCCTCGCATTTAGTAGACACATAAGTTCCAAAGCCTGCACAAAAAAGGTCTAAATAAAAATTAAATTCTTTTTTTGAATACTTCTTATTAGATTTTTTTATAACCATATTAGCTTCGTCTTTGTATGTTTTAATTAGAAGAGATTCTATAACCGAATAATATTTAGAATTTTTAATTTTAAGTATAATTTTTCTATTAACATAAATATCATTAATAACGTTATATAAATAATCTTTTAAGTATGCTCCTTCTCGATAAATAGAGTAATTATTACGCATTTTCTCAATCAATGCATATTCTAGTACATTAAAAGTATCTTTAAAATGATTATAGAAGGTTTGTCTAGATATATGAGCTTCTCTTACAATATCTGAAACTGTTATTTCATCGAAATCACATTCATCAATTAATTTCAAATATGCATCTAATATCTTACCTTTCATACTTATTCTAGGCATAATTATTTACCTCTCATTTTATCTTCTATTGAAAGATTATCTCTAAATATGGATTTATAATATATGGTTTTACATTCTTTAAAACTTAAATTAGAATTATTTTTAACAATATTTTTATAAGTATCATCCATACCTAATAATTTTCTTTTATTTAAGATGAATTCCTTTATATCTTTATAAGCTTTTTCATTTTGTTTTACTTCTTCTTTTAAATAAATTGCAAGAGAAATTAATTTTTGTTTAAATAAACACATATTAATGTTAATGCCATTATGCATTAGTTTTTCTACAAAACATTCTCCTCCACACAACGACACGAAATCGCAATTAGAACAGCTTTCTTTTAAATATCCTTCATCTAGTATATTTTGAAATGTATTAGCATTAAAATCAACTATATTACACTTATTATTTTTATATTGGCCTAATGGAACACAAGGAAAAACCTCTTTATTAATATTAATAAAGATTCTTCCTCCACCTGCATCGCATCTATTTAAAGATATTCCATTACAAAACACTCGAGAAATAAACTTACCAAAATAATCATCTCCATTAAGTAATGCATATAATAATCTATAATCATTTTCATTTATTTTCTCTATTAGATATAATGTTAATTTTTCATATTCTTTACACCATTTTAAAATGACATCCTTATCAAAATAAAGTGATCTAACTGGTTTAACACTTATAGTATTAAATATTTCATTGAGATTAATTAATTCTTCCGTCAAATTAAAAACATTATTAGACAAAGTCATGGCACAGCCTAAAAATTCTTTATGATCTATATTTTTAATATTATTAAATATTAGTTCATAAGTACCATAACTATTAATGTAAGTTCTATTTTGATCATGAATATTTCTTGGTCCATCAATCGATATTCCATATAAAATGACACCAGTTTCTTGAATTTTATTAATCACATCTTTTGTTAATAAAGTACCATTAGTTACAAAAGAAACATTTATTTCTTTTCTTATCTCTTCTTGCTTTTTCTTAGCATATTGTGCGACAAATAATACTCCATCTATGTTAGTTAATGGTTCACCATCTCCACTTAAATCGATAAAATATTTTTCTTTGTCTTTATATTTATTGAATAAAGTATCTAATATTTCTTTAATCTCATTATTAGCCATTAATTTATTCTTTTTATCATTATTAAAACAGTACTTGCACCTTAAATTACAAGTAGAAGAAATTTCTAAACAAAAAGTAATACGAGGATAACTAGAATTTGTTATCCTCATAGGTTTATTAATTAAAAACTTATTATTTATTAAATAATCAATATCTGATGAACTTTGTCCTGATTGAGTTTCATAATAAACAATTTTATCATTAAAACTAATTTTTATTATCTTTGTCATTAATACTCTTTCTATTATCTAAGTATTTAACTAAATCTAATAATAATAAAATAACTATTACTATAAATCCTAATGCGAATATAACAAAGAATAAACGCATTATATCATGTGCAGTAAAAGAAAATAAAATATCATAAAACACCCTTGAATATTCCTTCAAATTACAGTAAGCAATATACATGCCTAAGAAGCCTATTAAACTAGCTCCCGTAATGCAACCTAATGCAATGTAAGTACTTTTTTTCATAAATTATCTCCTCTCTTAACAATATTCACAGAAACATTCAATCTTAATCGTTTCTGATTGATTATGTAATTCATAATCTATTTTATTAGTCATTCCTATATCAATATAAAATATAAAAGCATTTGATTTAATATCTAATGTAGTTTTATCCATCTCAAAGATATAATAAGTATTTAGTTTATAAGTAGCCAAACTTGCCACACCCGTATCCGAACAAGTATAATTCCATTCAATTTCTCTTGAATTAGTTGGAGAATACTGTTTAGAAATATATGGATCAGAATAAGTTGTAGATATTTCATGATTGTATGAAACTGTAAGTCCTCTTCCTACTGATCCACTTAACGAGATTCCATTTACTAAATCAATTCCGCATTTTAATTCAGAATTAAAATTATATGCTGTAGAAGAAGAACTAGTAAATGTACTCGTAAAACTACTAGTGTCAGGTAGAGCAGTTATAAATTTAGTATCATATGTATTAACGATACCTGAACGTTCACCCCTACAATGTAAATACCCATTGTAAAGTTTATAAGGTAAATAATTATTATGCCCGTTAAGTATCGCTTGGTATCCCGGCGTAAATTCAGCAGTAACATTAACAATAAATAAATTAGATTTATATGTAAAAGAAGTCTTATACACTTGAATATCATAATAAGCGTATCCAGAAATAGAATCTAAAATCTTGTTTGGATTAGAATATCCTCCGATATGAGTTAAACCATTAATTTCAGTTATTTCAGATTCATTTTTTATTTCATCTTTAGAATAACACGTTTGTATTTGAGAGTTAGAAAAAGCAAGTGAAGTAGCTAAAAATAGTGATAATATTTCCATGTTTTCCCTCCTATCTTTATTATTATTATAACATTAAAACAGCATATAACAATTTACACTTTTGATTGTTATGTCCATTTTCATTTTTTACATCAAAGTTAAATATCATATTAATTTTTCACATAAAATCTATGTATTTTAATTATTTCTTTACAAATATTTTTTTGTGAAATCAATAAATTATTCTATAATAAAACTACGTAGTTATTAACCACGTAGTTAGATAAAATATATGTAAAAGATGAATGAGTTTCACTATAAAATAAGGAATATTAAAATTATATCTAGTTAATCATCAGTATAACATCCGAAATTAATGAAATAAAATAATATCTAATTGATGTAGCTTCAGGGATATTAAGAATTTTTATTCTCATAATTATCAATAAGAGTAAAGAGTAATAGTTATTTTTCTAACATTATGTATAACTTTTCAGGAACATCATAACTAGCAAAATATAAAGTATCTGCTTTTTTAATGCCATCAAATTTAATCCATTGTTCAAATGTATCCGAAGATTTTTGAAAATTAAATAGGTTAATTAAATAACTAAATGCAACAAAATAGGTTAAGGAATTAAAAATTTAATTTTTTGATATAAAAGTAGGGGTAAATTATAAATATTTAAAAATAAATAAGCTAAAAAATTGCTTTAAAGTTATTTTTTAAGTATTATATTTATGAAGAAGGGCATAGTAAAAGACTTTAGTTTAAATCAAATTTTTAAACTAAATGCAACAAAAATATATGGTTTAAATACAACTTCTTCGATTTAAAATTGAGAATTAAAAAATATTAATTATTTCTTAATTTTTTTAAGTAATGATGGATTTAATGTGACATCATCACAATTGACCTTTTTAATGTTTATAAGGTCTAAAAACTCTTTTCCAAAGCGAGTGTCATCTAAAACACATTGGTAAGGAGTTTTTTTATTTAATGATTTTCTTGGATATGAATTTATATTTG
>CAVJWU010000037.1:0-11905 GCA_963653535.1 Azospirillum sp. CAG:239 | reverse complement strand
ATATAAACCTTAAATTAGACTTAAATTATATTTTGACCGATTGAAAAGATGCCGTTAAGACTAAAATGACATTAAAATTATGCCTTTCGAAAAAAACGGCTAAAAATTTTAAAAAATGTAGCAAAATAATAAAAACATCACAATTTAATATAATACATTATATTATCGTTTAAATAAACTCATTCTTTAAATCTTTGATTAATAGAAAAAAGTAGATTGAATAAAAGAGCGCGATTTTTTATTTTTTTTAAGACGATTGACAAAGCATCAATCTTATTTTTTTAAAAAATAATATTGTTGTTTTAAAAACGCCTACTTTGTTGTAGAATATATAACGCAAAAGGAGTTAATACAAATTTATGAAAGAATTAATTATCAAAGATCTCCATGTTGAAGTTGAAAATAAAGAAATTTTAAAAGGAGTTAATCTCGTCTGCAAAGAAGGGGAGACTATCGCTTTACTTGGTCCTAATGGACATGGTAAATCCACCCTATTAGCGGCGATTATGGGTAATCCAAAATATAAAGTTACACAAGGATCTATCACGTTAGATTCAAAAGATGTTTTAGCGATGAGCGTCGATGAAAGAGCAAGAGCAGGCTTATTTTTAGGCATGCAATATCCTAGTGAAGTTCCAGGTGTTGTCAACGCAGACTTTTTAAAAGCCGCGGTTAATGCAAGAAGAGATACACCAGTTAAATTATTTGAATTTTATCGTGCCATTGAACAAGCAAGTAAAAAAATGCATATCTCGATGGATATGGCTCAAAGATTTTTAAATGAAGGCTTTTCAGGCGGTGAAAAGAAACGTAATGAAATTTTACAAATGTTACTTTTAAAGCCTGATTTTGCAATGCTTGATGAAATCGATTCTGGCTTAGATGTTGATGCTTTAGTTTATGTTGCCGATGCAATTAAAGAAATGCAACAAACTACATCAACTGCATTTTTAGTAATTTCTCACTACGAAAAGTTATACAAGATGATTAATCCAACTCATGTAGCAGTTATGATTAATGGTAAAATTGCCGTTGAAGGCGAACCTAGTATCATCGAAAGAATTGAAACTGAAGGTTATGAATGGATTAAATACGAATTGGGTATTGAAATTGAAAAAGAAGATGTTGCAATGAATAAAACTTCGATTGGTACATGCGCAACAAAAGAAATTATTTCTAAGTAGGTGATTTTATGTTAGATCTAGTTAAAGATTTAAAAAATAGTTCTAGAAATGATGTTAGATTTGATTTTAATGAGAAAGAAGAAATAATTACTTTTAGTAACGAGGAAGACTTATTTATCCTTGTCGATTATTCAAAAATGGAACAAAAAGAAAATTATGTTTTTAATTTTGCTTCTAAAAACAAAGTAAGCATCATTGAAATTAATTCTTCTTCATGTAAAGTTACCTTTAATCTTGCAGAATATTCTTTCTTAAATCATTCTATCGCCTTTTTAGAAGAAGGTAAAAATGTGACTTATGAAATTAATTTATCTTCTGGCGCTAACTATGAAGGAGCTCTTGCAGATTTTTCTTATGGTAATGAAAACGTCAAAGTAACATGTTCTTTAAATGGAAGAGACAGTAAAGCATTATGGCATTTATCTTCTCTTGCGACTAATGATGATAAAAAAGAATTTGATATTTCTATTAACCATTACGCACCACATACCTATGCAAAAATGGAAAATTACGGGGTAAACGAAAATAGAGCAAGTATGAATTTCTTAGGTGTATCAAAAATTCATAAAGGCGCGAAAACTTCTGCGACACATCAAAGCGCAAAAATCATGGTTTTTGACGAAGAATGTAAGGCTAAAGCTAGCCCTTCTTTATGCATCGATGAAAATGATGTTGAAGCAAGTCACGCAGCAGTAGTAGGTCAAATTAATGAAGACCATATTTTCTATTTGACTTCTCGTGGGATTAAAGAAGAAGAAGCTAAAAAATTAATTACCTTAGGTTATTTAAATCCTATCTTAAATTATTTTAATGACGAACAAATCCTTTCTTCAATTAAAGAAACGATTGATAGGAGATTTTAATATGTTTGATCCTTACGTTATTAGAAATGATTTTCCAATGATAAAAAATAACAAGACAATGTCATCTTGCCCAATGGTTTATTTTGATAATGCATCAACTACTTTTAAACCTCAATGTGTCATTGATGCTGAACTTGGTTATTATGAATTTTATACGGCAAATACGCATAGAGGAGATTATCCTCTAGCTGAAAAAGCTGATCGTAGTTATGATGAAGCACGCGAAGAAGTGGCTAAATTTATTAACGCTAAAAAACAAGAAATAGTCTTTACTTCTGGAACAAGCGAAGGATTAAACCAAATCGCGAATGGCTTAAAGAAGTTTTTAAAAACAGGTGATGAAGTAATTATTTCTTTAGAAGAACACGCTTCAAATGTATTACCTTGGTTTAGTTTACAACATGAAATAGGTATCGTAGTCAAATACGTTCCACTTGATGAAACAGGAAGAATTACAGTCGATAATTTAAAAAGCGTTATTACAGATAAAACTAAAGTTGTTTCTTTAGCCCATGTATCTAATACTTTAGGTTATGTTTTACCTATCAAAGAATTATGTAAATTAACTCATGAACATAACGCTTATTTTGTTTTAGATGCAGCGCAAAGTGCACCTCATATGAAACTTGATGTCAAAGATTTAGATGTTGATTTCTTAGTCTTCTCAGGACATAAATGTGTTGGCCCAACAGGGATTGGAGTAATGTATGGTAAATACGAATTACTCGATAAAATGGATCCTTTACATTTAGGTGGAGGGATGAATACAGACTTTGATATGTGCGGTAATTTTGGTTACTTAATTACTCCGACTAAATTTGAAGCAGGTACACAAAATATCGCTGGAGCGATCGGTCTATCAGCAGCCTTAAAATATTTATCTAACATTGGATTAGATAATATTGAAAAATACGAAAGAGAACTAAAAGCTTATGCGATTAGTAAACTTAAAGATATTCCTGAATTAACAATCTATAATAGTGATTCTGAATCAGGAATAATTCTATTTAACTATAAAGGAGTTCATGCACAAGATATGGGTACATTACTCGCTAGTAAAGGTATCTGCGTTCGTTCAGGACAACATTGTGCAAAACTTCTTCATAATGTTATTGGTGAACTTGCAACCGTAAGAGCAAGTCTATACTTCTACAATACAAAAGAAGAAATTGATCTCTTTGTAGAAGCATGTAAGAAAGGTGGGGACTTTTTAGATGCCTTTTTCGCTTAATAACGAGATGATGAGAGAAATCATCATGGATCATTATAACAACCCAAGAAATAAAAAAGAGGTAAATGATCCTAATTACGTAACAGTATATATGGATTCAACTAGTTGCATTGATAAAATATATATCCAAATGCTTATTAAAGACAACGTTGTTGTCGATTGTTGTTGGCACGGAAATGGATGTGCGATATCAACTGCTTCAACTTCAATTATGACAGAACTTTTAAAAGGAAAGAAAGTAGAAGAAGTAGAAAAAATTATGGAAGCTTTCCAAAACATGATGTATGGAAAAGATTATGATCCTTCTTTACTTGATGAAGCGATTGTATTTATGAATACATCTAAGCAACCTAGTAGAATTAAATGCGCGACTATCGGTTATCGTGGTGTTAACAAAATCTTGAATGGAGATGATGGAAATGAATAACGATTTAAATGAACATGAATATAAATATGGCTTTAAAGATGAAGACGTTTCTGTCGTAAAAACTAATGTTGGTTTAAATGAAGATATCATTAGAGAAATCTCTTCTTTAAAAGGTGAACCTGAATGGATGTTAGAATTTAGACTCAAGTCATATAAGGCTTTCTTAGAACTTAAGAATCCTAGTTACGGTCCTGATTTATCTAATATCGATTTTTCTTCTTTTACCTACTTTACTAGACCAAGTAATAAAGAAGAAAAATCATGGGATAAGGTCCCTGAAACAATTAAAAATACTTTCTCAAAACTTGGTATTCCAGAAGCAGAAGCAAAATATCTCGCTGGAGTTTCTACTCAATATGAATCAGAAGTTGTTTATCATAACATGCTTCAAGAAGTAGAAGATAAAGGCGTTATCTTCCTTTCTACTGATATGGCTTTAAAAACTTGCCCAGAGATTTTTAAGAAATATTTTAATAAAGTAGTTCCTTATAATGATAATAAATATTCAGCCTTAAATGGGGCTGTTTGGTCAGGTGGAAGCTTTATTTACGTACCAAAAGGAGTACATTTAGAAAAGCCACTTCAATCTTATTTTAGAATTAACAATGAAAAATCGGGACAATTTGAAAGAACATTAATTATTGTTGATGAAGGTGCGGATGTTCATTATGTTGAAGGTTGTACCGCGCCAATCTATTCAAAAGAATCACTTCATGCGGCTGTAGTTGAAATTTATGTTGAAAAGGGCGGTAGATGTAGATATTCAACTATTCAAAACTGGTCGACTAATATCGTTAATTTAGTCACTAAAAGAGCATTAGTTGAAAGTGATGGATTAATGGAATGGATTGATGGAAACATCGGTTCTCAATTAAATATGAAATATCCTTGCTGTGTCTTAAATGGTCCTCGTGCGAAAGGAACTTGTATTTCAATCGCAGTCGCGGATAAAGATCAATATCAAGATGCTGGAGCAAAGATGATTCATTTAGCTCCTTATACAACAAGTAATATCATCTCTAAATCAATTGTTAAAAGAGGTGGAGTAGCTAATTACCGTGGTAAAGTATTTATGGCAAAGAATGCAGAACATTCTAAGTCTCACGTTGAATGTGATACTTTAATTTTGGATGATAAATCAGCGAGTGATACAATACCTACAAATATTTGTAATAACAATTCTTCATTCTTAGAACATGAAGCAACTGTTTCTAAAATTAATGAAGAACAATTATTTTATTTAATGAGTCGCGGACTAAGCGAAAAAGAAGCAACTCAAATGATTATTATGGGTTTCATTGAACCTTTCTCAAAAGAATTACCAATGGAATATGCAGTTGAATTAAATCAACTTATTAAGATGGATATGGAAGGAAGTATCGGATAATGGATTATGATGTTATCGTAGTAGGTGGAGGACATGCTGGAATGGAAGCTAGTTTCGCTAGCGCACATTTAGGCATGAAAACTTTACTTGTTACATTAAATAAAAACAAAGTTTCTAACATGCCTTGTAATCCTTCTATCGGTGGAAGTGCGAAAGGTATTGTCGTTAGAGAAATTGACGCTCTCGGAGGCATGATGGGACTTGGCGCGGATAAAGCGTGCCTACAAATGAAGATGCTTAATACTGGTAAAGGACCTGGTGTTCAATGCCTTAGAGCCCAAGAAGATAAATTAGATTATCCACGCGTGATGTTAGATTTTGCAGAACATACTGATAATCTAACTATTTTAGAAGGAATGGTCACTTCATTAATTCATGATGATCACCATGTTTATGGAGTTAGAATTAATGATCAAGAAATCACTTCTCAAGCGGTTATTTTAACAACTGGTACTTATATGGAAAGCTCCATTTTAAGAGGGCATACAGTTAAAAGTGATGGTCCAGATGGTGAAAAACCTTCTTTAGGTTTATCTCCATATCTCCAACAAATGGGTATTAAAACAATTAGACTTAAAACAGGCACTCCTCAAAGAATTAAAGAAAGTAGTATCGATTATTCGGTTTTAGAACCTCAATACGGAACTAATAGACCTTTAAAATTTAGTTTTGAAGAATCACATATTGTTCCTTTTGAAGATCAAATTGTTTGTTATTTAACTTATACCAATGCAAAAACACATCAAATTATTAAAGACCACCTATTAGAATCTTCAATGTACGGCGGTATTGTTAAAGGGGTTGGACCTAGATATTGCCCTTCAATTGAAGATAAAGTAGTTAGATTCGCAGATAAAGAAAGACATCAATTATTCTTAGAAAGAGAATCTTTACATACTGATTTAGTTTATTTACAAGGCTTCTCTACTTCAATGCCTGAATATGTTCAAGAAGAAATGGTACATTCATTAAAAGGTCTTGAACACGCTGAAATAGTTAAATATGCATATGCAATTGAATATGATGCGATTGATACAAGTGAATATGATTATACTTTAGGCATTAAGAAATGGCCTGGACTATATATCGGAGGACAAATCTGTGGTACTTCTGGATATGAAGAAGCAGCTGGTTTAGGCTTAATGGCTGGAATTAACGCATGCTTAAAAATAATGGGTAGAGAGCCATTAATTTTAAGAAGAGATCAAGCATATATCGGCGTTATGATTGATGATTTAGTTTCTAAAGGAACAAAAGAACCTTATAGACTTTTATCTTCACGAGCTGAATATCGTTTGCTTATGAGAAGTGATAATGCAGATATTAGATTAACTCCAATTGGCCATGAAATTGGATTAATTAGTGATGAAAGATATCAAAGATTCTTAAATAAAATGGAATTGTTAAATGAAACAAAAGAGATGATGAATTCTACTCATATGGGTATGAACAAAGACTTTGTTTCTTATATGCATGAATTAGGTTTTACTTCATACAATGGAGGACCTACTGTTGCAGAAATATTAAAAAGACCTGGTGTTACTTTAAATAGTTTCAAAAACTATGTTCCTAATTTTCCTTCTTTAACATTAGAAGAAGAGGAACAATTAGAAATTATGGTTAAATATGAAGGCTATATCACAAAAGAAAAGAAGGAAGCAGAACATCTTCTAAAATTAGAAGAAGTAAAGATTCCTAGTGATATTGACTATATCAATATGGAAGGATTACGTCTTGAAGCAAGACAAAAATTAAATAATATTCGTCCATTAACCATCTCTCAAGCAAGCAGAATATCTGGGGTTAATCCTGCTGATATATCTGTCTTATTAATGCACATAAAGATAGGAAAATAACATGAAAAAAGAAGAATTTATTATTAATTTAAATAAGAGGGGATTAGATTTATCACCTACACAAATTGAACAATTTGAATTATATTTAAGAACTTTACAAGAATATAATAAAGTGATGGATTTAACGACAATTATTGAAGATGAAGATGTTTATGAGAAACATTTTTATGATTCTTTACTTTGCTCTTTTAAGATTAATTTAAATTCTAAAAACATTCTTGATGTCGGTTCTGGCGCAGGTTTTCCTGGTATTCCTTTAGCTATATGTTATCCTGAAGCTAAAATAACTCTTTTAGAACCTACCTCTAAAAGATGTAATTTCTTAGAAATTGTCGTTAATAAATTAAACTTAAAAAATGTTGTTATTATTAATGACCGTGCCGAAAATTACATTAAAGGACATGAAGAAAAATTTGATATAGTAACGGCACGTGCTGTATCGAGATTAAACATTTTATTAGAATTAGTGGCTTCTTATTTAAAAGTAAATGGAACTTTTATATCCTTAAAAGGTAAGATTGGCTTAGAAGAATTAAAAGAAGCGAGTAACGCTTTAAAAACATTATCTTTAAAAGAAGATTTCATTCAAGAAGAACATCTTATTTCAAATGATGATATTAGAATTAATATCTTCATTAAGAAAATAGGAAAAACAAACCCTAAATATCCAAGAAATTATGGACAAATAAAGAAACGCCCATTATAAGGAGACAACATGAAAATTATAGCAATAGCAAATCAAAAAGGTGGAGTAGGTAAAACTACTACTGCGATCTCCTTAGGTGGAGCTTTAGCAAAATTTAATAAAAAAGTATTATTAATCGATATGGATCCTCAAGGTAACTGCGGACGTGGTGTCGGAGTTGATATCACTTTAGTTAAGAAAAATATCGTTGATGTTTTATTAGGTAAAATTGATATCAATAAAGCGATTATTCATACAGAAACCGCGAATATCGATATCTTATCAAGCAATTTAAAACTTGCTACTTTTGAAAGTGAAGTACAAGGAACAAGTAGACCATTTTATCGCTTAAAGAATGCTTTAGCTAATTTAAATGGAGGTTATGATTTTATCATTATTGATTGTCCACCTTCACTTGGCTTACTTTCTTTAAATGCTTTATGTGCATCTACATCTTGCTTAATTCCAGTGCAATGTGAATATTTTGCAATGGATGGAGTAGCTCAAATTCTCTCTACTATTTCAAAAGTTCAACAAGATTATAATCCTGATATTGAAATATTAGGATTCTTATTAACGATGTATGATGCTAGATTAAGACTTGCAACAGAAGTAACTCAAGAAATTAGAGGTTTATTTAAAGAGAAGACATTTACTACTCAAATTCCTCGTAATTCTTCACTAGCGGAAGCGGCGATGATTGGTAAACCTGTCACTATTTTTAGACCAACTGCTTCTGGATCACAGGCCTACATTTCTTTAGCGAGGGAAATTTTAGCGAATGAAAAAGAATAATAAAAATAGATCTTTAGCCTCCTTAATGGAACAATATGGCAATCAAGATATCTTATCAAAGATTGCTAAAGAATACTCAAAAGAGGATGAAACCCTCTTTGTTCCTTTAAGCAAGGTTAAATTTAATCCTATTTCTATTCATCAATTCTTTTTAGATCGTTCTTTAAAAGATTTAACTTCATCAATTAAGAATAATGGCATCATGTCTCCTATTTTAGTTAGAGTCAATGAAAAAGGTTATTACGAAGTTATTTCTGGTTATAAAAGATATTATGTCGCTAAAAAGCTTCATCTTCCTGAGGTGCCTGTCGCGGTAAGAAATATTCCAGATGATTTAATGATTTATCTTGTATTATCAAGAGGTAATAAAAAGCAACACGATAATATATTAAATAAAACATATGCTTATGAAATATTAACTAAAGACTATCATGTTTCTAGAAAAGATATCGCATTAATTTCTAAAACGAGTGTTTGTCAAGTTACTAATATTCTTCGCTTATCTAAACTAGACGAAGAAGTTATATTAGCGTTAAAAAAAGATAAAATATCTTATGGACAAGCTCGTGTTCTAATTGGGCTAGACAATCAGCAACAAATTGAATATTTAAATCAAATCATTCAAAATAAAAAATCAGTTCGAGATATTGAAAAAGAAGTTAGAGAATATAAAAATCCTTCTAAATATTCTTCCTTGTTAAAAGAATATGAGAAGGATAATTCTTGTTCGATTTTATTAACTGAAAAAGGTGTAACCTTTAAATTTAATAGTAATGATCAGTTAAATAAATTTTTAAATGATGTGCTAAATAAGGAAAAATAAAAGACCTACAAGGTCTTTTTATTTTAATAATTTTAGTGATAATAGTAATTTTTCAAATTTTACCTTAACACATTCTTCATCTTCACCAACAATTTCAATAGTAAATTCAGTCCCAGTTTTAATAACTAAAGACATCATATTCATAATAGATTTTAAATCTGCTTCACCATCATCACACTTTAAAGTCAAACTACACTTACTAGCTCTATTTGCTTCTGCGACTAGTTCAGCACAATATTTAGATGTAAGTCCCATTGGATTATTCACTTTACAATTTAGTTTAACCATAATTAAAATCTCCTCTTATTCATCATATAGCAAGTATTGAAAAAATGCAAGAAAAATGTTAAAAGCGCTTACATAACCATTCTAGGACCTATTATCTTAATTAACATTTATTAAGCAAAAGTTAAAGAATTATTGACTTATTAATTTATTTGCAATAAAATTTTTCAAATAATTTTTAGGGGGAAAATAAAATTATGGCATATTATTTTGAAGAAACATCAAGGACATTTGCAGAGTACTTATTAGTTCCAGGTTATACTGGAGAAGATAACGTTCCTTCAAATGTCTCTTTAAAAACGCCTTTAGTTAAATTTAAAAAAGGTGAAGAACCTTCTTTAACTTTAAACATTCCAATGGTTTCCGCGATTATGCAATCAGTTTCTAATGACACTTTAGCGATCGCACTTGCTAAAGAAGGTGGAATATCTTTCATCTACGGCTCTCAATCAATTGAACAAGAAGCCTCTATGGTTAAAAAAGTAAAAAGTTATAAGAAAGGTTTTATTACTTCTGATTCTAATTTATCTCCAGAAGATACGTTAGAAGATGTTATATTGTTAACTAATAAAACAGGACATAGAACAATCGCGATTACTGATGATAGAACACCAAATGGAAAATTGTTAGGAATAGTTACTTCTAGAGATTATCGTATTTCTAAAACACCAATGGATACAAAAATTAAAGAGTTCATGACTCCATTAGATAAATTAATTACTGCCCCAGAAACAACTACTTTAGTTGAAGCTAATGATATTATTTGGGATCATAAATTAAATACATTACCTTTAGTTAGCGCGGAAGGTAACTTAAAATATCTAGTTTTCCGTAAAGATTATGAATCCCATAAAGAAAATGAAAATGAATTATTAGACTCTCATAAATCTTATATTGTTGGTGCCGGAATAAATTCACGTGATTATAAAGAAAGAGTACCTGCATTAATTGAAGCTGGAGCGGATGTCTTATGTATTGATTCATCTGAAGGTTATTCATGTTGGCAAGCTAATACGATTAAATGGATTAGAGAAACTTATGGAGAAAAAGTTAAAGTCGGTGCAGGAAATGTTGTTGATGCTGAAGGATTTAGATTTCTCGCTGATGCTGGCGCTGACTTTATTAAAATCGGTATTGGCGGAGGTTCTATTTGTATTACTAGAGAAACTAAAGGTATCGGTAGAGGACAAGCAACTGCAGTAAAAGATGTTTCGAAAGCTAGAGATGAATATTTTAAAGAAACAGGAATTTATATTCCAATTTGTTCTGATGGAGGCATTGTTCATGACTACCATATTACATTAGCTTTAGCGATGGGTGCGGATTTTGTCATGCTAGGTAGATACTTCGCTCGTTTTGATGAATCACCAAATCCAAAGATTAAGTTTAATGGTCGATTTGTTAAAGAATACTGGGGTGAAGGATCTAATAGAGCGCGTAACTGGCAACGTTATGATCTAGGTGGAAAATCTACTTTATCATTTGAAGAAGGAGTAGATTCTTATGTTCCTTATGCTGGTTCATTAAAAGATAATGTTGAACTTACTACTTATAAAATTAAATCGACTATGTGTAACTGTGGAGCGCTCAATTTAAAAGAATTAAGAGAAAAAGCAAAACTTACTGTTGTATCTTCTACTTCTATTGTTGAAGGTGGAGCACACGATGTTACTTTAAAAAATGGCAATAATCAATAATAAAGGTGAAGAAGGAAACTTCTTCATTTTTATTATCGATAAATATTATAAATTTGATTTTAAAAAAGAAAGAACTAACTTTTTCAAAAAAAATTAAAAAAATAAAAAATAATAATTGACACATTTTTGTTCTAATGCTATATTATTAAAGCGTATTGTGATACGCGATGAAAAAATGGAAGTTTAGCTCAGCTGGGAGAGCATCGCTTTTACACGGCGGAGGTCATAGGTTCGAGCCCTATAACTTCCACCATTTCTAATCAAAATCACACGATGGGTGGTTAGCGAAGTGGCCAAACGCGGCTGACTGTAAATCAGTTCCTTCGGGTTCGGTAGTTCAAATCTACCACCGCCCACCATCTCTTGGGGTATAGCCAAGCGGTAAGGCAAGGGACTTTGACTCCCTCATGCGCTGGTCCGAATCCAGCTACCCCAGCCAATTTATATGACTCACTAGCTCAGTCGGTAGAGCACTTGACTTTTAATCAAGGGGTCTGGAGTTCGAATCTCCAGTGAGTCACCATTCTAGATGCCCGGATGGCGGAATAGGTAGACGCACAAGACTTAAAATCTTGCGATCGATGAGGTCGTGCCAGTTCGATTCTGGTTCTGGGCACCATTAAGAAACGATAGGATTGATAACAAAAATATCAGTCCTTTTTTCATATTTAG
>CAVJWU010000036.1:0-12004 GCA_963653535.1 Azospirillum sp. CAG:239 | reverse complement strand
CGAAGTATTAAATTTCTAATTAAAATTAAGTTACAAAATAAAAGCCAGATTGTTACATCTGGTTTTTATTATGAAAAAAAGCACCGAAGTGCTTAATAATCAATACCGTTTAAATGTCTTGATAAGACAGCTAGAGAAGAAGCCATATTTTCATTTTGAACGATAATTCCTTCTGGAACAGAAAGAATGATAGGTGCAAAATTCCAAATAGCTTTAATTCCAGCTTCGACAAGTTCATTACATACATCTTGGGCTGATGAACTAGGTACTGTAATAATACCGATTTTTACATCATTATCGCTAATGGATGTACTAAGTGCGCTTATAGGTGAAATTTTAATACCTTTAATTTCGTTTCCAACAACGCTTGAAGAAGAGTCAAAGGCATCGATAATTTCTAGGCCATAGTCTTTAAAACCTTTATAACCAAGTAAAGCTTTACCTAAAGAACCGACACCAACTAAGACAGCTTTATCAATTCTTCCACAGCCTAAATAATCTTGAATATCAGTGATGAGTTCAATAATATCATAACCGACTTTAGGTTTACCACCGAGTTTAGACGCAGTCGCGAGATCCTTTCTTACTTGGACATCATTAAGTCCTAATTCTTTTGCAATTTGACTAGATGAGATTGAAACTTCACCATCTTGTTGCTTTCTTTTTAAGACATTTAAATAAAAAGGTAGTCGTTTTAATGTTGATTTTGATGCATTTTCATTCATATAATTTACCTCTTATTAATATGATATAATTTTACCGATTTATTTTCAATGTTTTATTGTATACAAGTTTTAAAAGGAAATATAAAAATATATTTAATGTTTTATTTTCTATTTTCTATTATACTTATTGAGAGGAAATTATATGAGTCTAAGAAAGAAAATTGTAATTGTGATACTAGTAGGAACCTTAGTCCTATTAATTGACTATATTGTTATCTTAGTCTCTTTAATGGTATGGTTTCCTGATAAAGGTTTTTTTAAGAATAACTTAATTACACTTAATGCCTTAGTACCAATTCTTTTAGTTTATCTCACTTGCGAAATAATCATTTGTTTTACTTTCTATAAGTTAGATAAAAAGAATAAAGAAACTATAGAACAATATAATCTAGTTAAAAAAGAAAATATCTACACGAATAAAATTAATGAAAATTTTATTTCTGCAATATCAAAGGGAAAGAGAACTAGTTTTAAATTTAATTTAACTAATGATGTTCTTTTAGATAATGATATTATTGATCAAAAGTATGAATTAAGTATTTTAAAATATTTAGGCTTAGATAATAAAACTTCATTAAGCTTATTCTTAAGAAAAATGGATATTTGTATCATTGTTGATGAAAAACACCTTAAAAAACTAACATATGAAGAAATTGTACAATATTATTTGAAGAATAAAGGAGAAAGTTATTCCTTCACAGCAAAAGTAACTGATATTAAAGGTAATGAGATAATTACTCTAGATGAAATTATTTTTTATAAAGAAAGTAATGGAATTGTTAAAGGACTATTTACTATTGAAGATATTACTAATGATAAATCTCATTTGCTCGATAAAGTTAATTATATGCAGAATATCGATCAATCAATCGCGAATGTCATGTCTAATACATATATAAGAGTTTTTAAAGTTTTAATTGATATGAATTCAATGAATATTCTTTATGATAAAGATAAAGATTTTGATCCTTATTTGTTAATTAATTTTGATACCTTCTTAGAAGGAGAATTAAAGGTAATTAAATATCCAGAAAAAAAGGATATTGAAAAATTTCTATCTCTTAACCAATTAAAAAATGATTTTGTAAATAATAAATATATTACTTCACTAACTTATGCTTATAAAGATAGTTTTCATCAAATTGGGATTCTAAATATTCTTGAGGATAATAAGAAAGTAGTTTATATTTTAATTCGTGATGTTACTAAAGAAATATTAGAAGAACAAAGGCAAAATGAATTAAGTTTAAAATTTAATGAAATCGAGAAAAAAGAATCACAATATCTTGAATATCTCTTATCTAGTTCTTGCTTTAACTTAAATGTTAATCTATCTAAGAATAAGGTTGTTTCTTTATCTAAATTTGTCTTAGAAGCAAAAGAAATTAATTTCTTTAATAAACTAGATAAAGACAGAGCTACTTTTAATGATTATGTTTCTCTAGTAAGAGATTATGTCGATGATAAATATAAAGAAAAATACGATACCATCTTTAATATGAATAACTTATTAGTTAATTATAATAATGGAATAAATGTTATTGAAGATGAAATCTTATTTAATTATGATACTTTTGGTAAGTTATTTATCCGTATAAGTGTCATTCTTAATATGAATTTTGAAATAGGTAATCTAGAATGCTTAATTGTTTGTTACGATATCACGAAAAATCGTTTATTTTTAGATAAACAAAAAGAAGTTCTAAAAGAGGCTTTAATTAAAGCAAGAGAATCAACTTCAGTTAAAACTAAATTCTTATCAAATATCTCTCATGATATTAAAACACCTTTAAATGCAATTATTGGGATGAATCAAATCGCACGAAATAATGTCGATAATAAAGAAGTCTTATTAGATGCTTTAGATAAGATTGATGTATCGGGCCAACATTTATTAAAGATGGTTAATGAAATATTAACTTTAAGTTCATTTGAAGCAAATAAACTTACGTTACATGAAGAAAAGATGACTTTAGAATCATTAATTTCTTCATTTAAAGAAATGGCGATTAGTCAAAATGCAATTAAAAAATTAAAGATGAATTTTTACGTTAAAACGAACTATCAAGAAGATATTTTAGTTGATGAAACTAAACTTAACAATGCTTTAATTAATATTGTTAATAATGCGGTTAAATATACTCCTTCCGGCGGAGAAATAAATATTAAAATAGAAGAAAAAGCATCTAAGTTTAATGATTATATTCATTTAGAGTATATAATATCTGATAATGGTATCGGCATGAGTGAAGAATTTATTAAGAAATTATTCATTCCTTTTGAAAGAGAAGTTAATGATACTACTAAAAAAATAAGTGGAACTGGGATTGGTTTATCAATTACTAAAGCTACTTTAGATTTAATGAAAGCAAGTGTTGAAGTTAATTCAAAAGTTGGTATAGGGACAACTTTTAAAGTTGGAGTAGATGTAAAAAAGAATGTTAATATTATTCCAGAAGAAGAAACTTATAATATCGAAGGAATGAAAATTTTAATTGTTGATGATAATTTGATGAATAGAGAAATTCTTGTAAAAAATTTAAATGCCTTAGGCGCATTAACTTCTTGTTTAGAAGATGGAAATGAATTTGTCGACTATATTAAAAATAATCCTAATAGTGACATTGATTTAGTTCTTTGTGATATTAAAATGCCTGTTTTAGATGGATGGGAGGCTTGTAAAATTATTAGATCTCTTAATAGTGAACTAGCAAAAAATGTTAAAATTATCGCCTTAAGCGCGAATGCTTATGAAAGTGATATCGCTCATTCTATCGAAGTCGGAATGAATGGTTATGTAACTAAACCAGTATTAAAAAAAGAGTTACTAAAAGAAATTAAAAAAGTATGTGGAGGTAAATAATATGAAACAATATTTAGACTTAGCTAGATATGTTCTAGAAAATGGACAAGTCAAAAAAGATCGTACAGGAACTGGAACCATCTCAGTTTTTGGTTATCAATTTAGATGTGATTTAAGTGAAGGATTTCCTTTACTTACTACTAAAAAAGTCTTCTATAGAGGTATCTTAGGTGAATTATTATGGATTATTTCTGGCTCAACTAACATTAAACCTTTAGTTGATCAAAATATTAAAATTTGGAATGATTGGCCATATAAAGCTTATACTGAATGTCCTGAATATCAAGGTGAAACAATGGAAGAATTCATCCAAAAGATTAAAGATGATAAATCTTTCGCGGCAAAATATGGAGAACTAGGACCAGTATATGGTAAACAATGGAGAGATTTCTTTGGCGTTGATCAATTATTAAATGTCGAAAAATCTATTAAAGAAAATCCTTTCTCAAGAAGACATATTATCTGTGCATGGAATCCTAAAGAAGTTGATTCAATGGCTTTACCACCTTGCCACGCATTTGTTCAATTCTATGTTTCAGGAGATGGCAAAAAATTATCTTGTCAATTATATCAAAGAAGCGCGGATATTTTCTTAGGCGTACCTTTTAATATTGCAAGTTATGCAACTTTATTATGCATTATGGCTGATACATGCCATTTAGAAGTTGGTGATTTTGTTCATACCTTTGGTGATGCACATATCTATTTAGATCATGTTGATGTTATTAAAACTCAACTTGAAAGAACTCCTAGAAAATTACCTAAGTTAATTATTAAGAACCACCATGATTCAGTTGTTGATTATAAGATGGAAGATTTTGAAATTGTTGAATATGATCCTTATCCTCCACTTAAAGGAAAGGTTAGTGTTTAATTATGTTTAAGATTATTGTCGCGCATGATCCTAATAGAGTAATTGGTAATGGATTATTAATTCCTTGGCATATTAAAGAAGATTTTAAACATTTTAAAGAAACTACTACGGGCCATATTATTATTTATGGATCAAATACTTTTAAATCAATTGGACATGCTCTACCTAATAGAAGAAATATCGTTATAAATTACGATAAAAATTATCCTGCTGAAGGATGTGAAATATGTACTGATATAAATGAATTAATCGCACAGTATAAAGATTCACCTGAAGTAGCCTTCATCTGCGGAGGAGCTTCTATTTATAAACAATTACTTCCATATTGTGATGAATTAATTATTTCTGAAGTAAAAAAAGAATATGTTGGTGATATCTTCTTCCCTCCATATAAAGATGAATTTGAATTATATAAAGAAGATCCACGCGAAGAATTTATTATTAAATACTATAAAAGAAAAAAATAAGTATTATGAAGATAATATTTATCATGCTTATTTTTTCTTATGTAAGCGTTAAATGTATTTAATCTTAAAATAAAAAATGATATTGTAATAAAGTATGTGGATAAATGGGGGAAAGTTAATTATGGGCTTATTATCAAAAGACGCATTCGTATTTAAAAATGGTGAACCTATTATGGCAATCAATGATATCGCGAAAAAAAAGATTGCTGCCGGGGAAAAAGTTATTAATGGTTCAATTGGTATGCTATTTGATGAAAATAAAAAACTCGCAGAATTTTCTTTAGTTAATGAATTATTAGAAAAATATGCTTCTTTACCTGAAACGCGAAAATACGATTCGATGGCAGGAGAATCTAAATTTCATGACGGCGTGAAGAATTGGTTATTTTTAGATGCAGATATGGGAGAAACTAATATTTCTGTCTGTGCGACTATGGGGGCTACTGGGGCTCTTGCGATGGCGATGAAATGTTATGGAGAAGTAAATCAAGATATCTTAGTTCCTTCGATTAGATGGACTAATTATGATTCTTTAATCTTAGAAGCTAAATGTAAACCTAGTGAATATTATCTTTTTGATAATGAAGATAAATTTAATCTTGATTCTATTAAAGAAAAAGTTCAAGAATCTATTACTAAATCTGGTAGAGTATTCTTGCTTATTAATGATCCTTGCCAAAATCCTTCTGGATATTCGTTAAGTGATGAAGATTGGGATAATGTTTTAAGTTACTTACAAGAAGTATCAAGAAAACATCCAGTTGTCTTAGTTGATGATATTGCTTATATCAATTTTAAAGGTAAGTCTTATGGAAATATATTCTCTAAGATGAGTAAATATTTAAATGATAATTTTGTGATTTTAATCGCGTTTTCTGCGTCAAAAAGCCTACAAATTTATGGTTTAAGAGGTGGAGCGTTAATCGCTTTAACTAATAATGAAAATAACGCAAAAGATTTTAAACTTGCCACTACTTCATTTTCTAGAACCACCTGGTCAGGACCTAATCATCTTGCAACTAATGTTATGAATGAAATATTTCATAATGAACCTCAGATGAATGAAATGAAGGAAAGACTTAATGAATATACTTTGATGATTAAATCTCGCGCGGATATCTTTATTAAAGAAGCTGATGAATGTTCTTTACCATATTATCCTTTCTATGGAGGATTCTTCATCTTAGTAAAGTGCCCAAAAAATAATAATGAGGAAATCTTTGAAAAACTCATGGAAAAAGGTATCTTTATTGTTCCAATGTGCGGAGGATTAAGAATTTCTATTGCTTCGCTTAATAAAAACGAAATTCATGGACTCGCTAGAGCGATAAAAGATTGTATGTAGAAAGTAGGGAAACCTACTTTTTATTTTGCGATATATATTTTAAATATATATTATTTATGCTAAAATCTTATAAATGATGTCTAAATGAGGTAATGTCTATGCGTGAGAAAAAAAATAATAATAAATCAACAATAGAAATATCAAAACTTCTTAAAGTAGAAGCTGATGCACCAATTTTAGATGACGATTTAAAAGATTTAGAAGATACACGTGAATTTAGAAAAATTGAAAATAAAAATGGTGAGTTTGTCACTCGTTATAGCCCTAATATCAATCATGGATTATCTTCTTCACAAGTAGAAAATAGAATTAAAGATGGTTTAACTAATAATACTAAAGATAAGAATCAAAAGAGCATCTTAGGTATTATTGTTAAAAATGTCTTTACCTTTTTAAACATTCTTTTATTCGTCATCTTTTTATTATTAATTGTTTCTCAAATTAATAAACCATTTGAATTAAAAAGTATATCTAATTATTTCTTCATGGTTATTATTTTAACGAACTTACTTATTGGTATATATCAAGAAATTAAAGCGAAAGTCATCGTTGATCGCTTAGCTTTATCTACAAAAAATAAAATTAAAGTTCTTCGTGATGGAGAAACAAGGGATTTATATTCTGAAGATTTAGTTCTTGATGATATCGTTCTTCTTTCTGTCGGACAAAAAATAGTCGCGGATTCAGTTGTTATTGAAGGAAGCGTGGAAGTAAATGAATCTTTATTAACGGGTGAATCTTTACCAGTTAAAAAGAATGTTGGTGAAATAGTTTTCGCAGGAACTTTCGTTTCTTCTGGTTCATGTAAAGTAAAGGTAGAAAGAGTTGGTAATGCTTCATATGTGTCTTTACTTCAACAAAGAGCGAAGAAAGAGAAGAAAACTAATTCAGTTATCTTAAGAGCGTTAAATTTAATCATTCGCTTAATTTCTTTATTAGTTGTTCCTTTTGGCATCTATAGTTTCTTCACTGGTTGGTGGAAATTAGGTTGGACTAGCGATTTTTCTTCTTTACAATTATTACTCGCTCAAACGTGTGGTTCAATGGTCGCGATGATTCCTTCGGGATTATATTTAACTACTTCGGTTAGCTTATTTTTATCGATTATCACGCTTGCGCAAAAAAATACACTTGTTCAAGATGCTTATTCAATTGAAATGCTCGCTCGTACCGATTGCTTATGTTTAGATAAAACAGGCACAATTACAGATGGAACAATGAATGTTGTTAATGAAATTACTCTCAATGAATCTAATTTTAATTTAGATGAAGTAATTGGTGATTTACTCGATTCATTTGATGATAAGAACTTAACTTCTGTTGCTCTTTTAAAAGCTCATCCAAGCGTTCATAAATATGAAGCGATAGAAAAACTTCCTTTCTCTAGTTCTAGAAAGAAATGTGGAGTTAAATTTTCTATTGGTAGTTTTGTCTTAGGCGCTCCTGAATTTATTATTCCTGAAGATAAAGATTTACTTAATAAATTTGAAGAATATACTTCTCAAGGTTTAAGAGTGTTAGTTTTAGCTACAGTCGAAGATTTAAATTCAGAAGATATTGTAGGTAAGATAACTCCTTTAAAAGCTTATCTAATTAAAGATCATATCCGTGATGAAGCTCCTGCGACATTAAAGTGGTTTAAAGATAACGGGGTAGAAGTAAAAATTATTTCTGGTGATAATGCTTTAACAGTTAGTCAAATCGCTAAAGAAGCAGGTGTTAAAGATGCTGATAAATATATTTCTTTAGAAGGTATGAGTTTAGATGAAGTAAGTCAAATCGCGACTGAATATAATGTCTTTGGTAGAGTTGCTCCTGAACAAAAAGCTACTTTAGTTACTGCTTTAAAAAAGGCTGGTAAAACAGTAGGAATGACAGGAGATGGCGTTAACGATATCTTAGCTTTAAAACGTGCAGATTGTTCTATTGCGATGGCAAGTGGATCTGACGCGGCTAAAAATGTTTCTAGTATTGTTTTAATCGATTCTAACTTTGCTTCTTTACCAAAAGTAGTTTCTGAAGGAAGAAGAGTTATTAATAACATTACCGCGGTTAGTTCTTTATTCTTAATGAAGACTATTTATGCTTTTATTGTAACAATGTCTACTTTATATAAGTTCCAACCAAGTTTCTTAATGTTACTTGAATTCTTCTCAATTGGTGTTCCTAGTTTCTTACTTGCAATTTCTCCAAATAATACACCGATTAAGAAAAACTTCTTAAAGAATATTTTAATTAATTCCGTTCCTGGTGGAATTACTTATGCCCTTGGAATAATTATTCTCATCATATTTAATTCTTATAATATTTTTAATATCAATCCTTCTAATGATATGAATATTACGACGACTATATGTGGTATTTATATTTCAATAATGGGTGTAATTACTTTATTTGGTCATTGTTTCCCATTAAATAAATACCGTATTGGCGTATATTCTTTAATGGTATGTGGTACATTAATCGCGATATTTACTCCAATTAATAAACTAGTTGGATATAATCCATATGGATTAAATTTCTATCAATGGTTAATATTAATAAGTGCGATTATACTCGGAACTTTATTCTATTTAGGCTTTAAATATTTAAATAATCATATGTTTAATAAGCAAACTAAAGGAGTTAATTAACATGTTAGATTTCGATTTTTGTTCTCCAACTAAAATTTATTTTGGCAAAGATAAAGAAAAATTAGTTGGTAAAATTATTTCTTCTTATGGATTTAAGAAGGTCCTAGTTCATTATGGTAAAACTTCGGTTATAAAAAGTGGATTACTTTCTTTAGTTGAAGAAAAACTTCGTGAAGAAGGTATTTCTTATGTACTTCTTGGAGGAGTAGAAGCTAATCCTGATGTTAGTTTAGTTAGAGAAGGTATTTCTTTATGTAAAAAAGAAAATATCGACTTCATCTTAGCTTTAGGAGGAGGATCAGTCTTAGATTCATCAAAAGCAATCGCACATGGGGTATTTTATGAAGGAGATGTTTTAGATATCTCTAAAAAGATTTATGTTTCAAATAAAGCTTTACCAATCGGTTCAATTATAACTATTGCCGCGGCTGGAAGTGAATTATCAACTTCATGTGTTATTTCTGATCGGACTACTCATTTTAAAAGTGGTTTTAATTCAGAATTAAATAGACCATTATTCGCGATAGAAAATCCTACTTTAACTTATTCATTACCTAAAGAACAAGTAAGTTATGGAATCGTTGATATTATTTCACATACATTTGAAAGATATTTTAATAAGAGTGATGAATGTCAATTATCTGATTATCTTGCTGAAGGATTAATGAAAGACGTCATTCATGCGGCTAATATCTTAATGAATGAAGATTTCTATTCTTATGATGCAAGAAGTGAAATTATGCTCGCGAGTTCTTTATCGCATAACGGCTTAACTTCTTTAGGAAAGAATTCATATATGCCAATACATCAATTAGAACATCAATTATCTGGCTTAAAGCCTAATATTCCGCATGGTGCAGGACTTGCTATCTTAATTCCTAGTTGGATGGAAGTTTGTTATAAAAAAGATATTGATAAATTTTATTCTTTCGCGATCAATGTAATGGGCGTAAAAGAAAATAGTTCTAAAGAAGAAGCAATTAAAGAAGGAATTAATAAATTAAAAACATTTTTGTTAAATTTAGGAATGCCATTAACTTTAAATACCTATGGCATTACTAAAAATGATATAATTTTCATGGTCAATAATTTCTCAAAAAATGGAACATATACTTTCCCAAGTAATATTCCATTAGATAAGGGACTAAGTGAAGAAATTTATTTGAACGCTTTAGGAGGAAAATAAATGGAAGAAGTAAAAAAAGAAGAAAAGCCATATTTTAACCTTTCATGGGTTATTTATATTGGCATGGTAATTATTGGTTGTATTCTTGCGCGAGTTTTAATTGAACAATTCTCAGTATCAACAACTTCAATACCATTCGTTTTATTTAATGTCTTAATGATTATCTATGGCTTTGTTAGCTGCATATTAGTATATCAATTAGGTAAAATAATCTTTTCATTAATCGCAGGATTTAAAATTATTTCGATTAATATTTTATTAGTTGGCATTAGATTTAGTAATGGTAAAGCTAAACTTTATTTTGGTGGAAAAGATGATTATGCAGTAAGAGTACAAATTGCGCCTAAAAAAGAAAAAGCAAATTTAAATTTAGCCTTACTCGGAGGAACTATTTCTACCTTAATTGCAGTAGCAATTACTTATGGTTTAATTTTTGGACTAAACGCTTCATCTAATACAAAATATTTCTTTATTGTCAGTTCATTCTTTTATGCATTTAATTTAGTTTTATATGTAATACCAGCAAGAATGGATCATTTAAACGATGGATTTAGTTTATTCTTAATTTCCAAAGGAACAGAATATAAAGAAACATTACTTAGAAATTATCGTAATTTAGATGCTTTATATTCTAATAAAGAATTAGAATATTTCGATTATGGAACTTCTTCTAACCCACTTGCTTTAGAAGGTGATATCTATAATTATTATTATTTATTAAATAAAGGTGAAAGAGAAAAAGCAGATGCTTTAGCTTCATTTATGGCAACAAAAAATAAATTCTTCATTGAAGAAAAACATTCGGTAACTGCCTTAGTTTCAAAGGTATATTCAATGTGTGAAAAAGATGAAGTAGAAGCATTAAAAGATTATTATTGGAAAATCGATGTTACAACTAGAAAAGTATTCACAAATAAGAATAATCTTGAAGCAATAAAAACTGCTTTATATATCTTTGCTTTTATTGATGAATCAGAAGAAGAATTCGCTAAAACATTAGAGAATGTTAATAAAGCTAAAAATAAATATCTTTATGAAGAAAGAATTGAAACTGAGCTTAAATTAATTGATAATGTTAAAGAAAAAGCTCATTCTGCTCATAAAGAATGGTTCACTGAAGAACATAAGTAAGCGTCAATTCGCTCATATATAAATAAAATTAATCTTTCTGTACAATAAGTACAGGAGGATTTTTTTATGCGTTATAGTGAATATTTTAAAACTGAAGTTATAAATGATTTTAAAACATGCCATATTATAAAACTATATGTAAAAAAGATGGCATTGAACGTGGAACAAGTAAAGGTTGTATAAGAAAAACTAAATTGGATGTTGAGAAGCTTGTTGAAAATATGCTTTTTCCACCATATATAAAATGTGCTTACCTTTTTTTGTGCTCAACCAAACTTTTATACGTTGTCGAATCTTAGTCACTGGTAGTAATTAGTGATGAAATTATATTTAAAAGAAGTAAAAATACTACCGCAAATTTAATGATTTCTTGCCATCAAGAGACTATATCCACTCTAAACATATCAATTGGATTAGTAAGAAATGCACTAATAGAAAAAGAATAATGTAATGTATGTAGGTATAGTTGGCTAAATTAATATCAATTCTAGGAAAGAAAAAGGAGAACTTTTGTAATGATTTATGTAGATACTATTTTTTGAATGAATGAAAGAAAGTATCTAAATGCTAAATTACGATAACATTAAGAATATTGACAAAAATATAAATCAAGTTTAAAATTTAGTTAATCATAAATTACTAATTTATAAATTACTAAATTAAAGGGAGCCTATTAAATGAATTTTATTGGAAGAGAAGAAGAGACAAAAGTTATTAAGAGTATACTAAATAAAAAAGGTTATCAAGGATGTTTAATATATGGAAGAAGACGTATGGGGA
>CAVJWU010000035.1:0-12587 GCA_963653535.1 Azospirillum sp. CAG:239 | reverse complement strand
ATATTTTTGAATTTAATGAAAATTTAAACAATTGATTATCTAAATTTAAAAAATTAGACATAAACTATCACTCCTTTCGATATCTTAGTTATATTTTAACATATTTATTTTATAATTGTTAGTGATAAATCTAGACCATATTGTAATGAAATAGATGATATGAATATAAGCTTAAATCATTTAATAATTAATTATCCTTCATATTATTGATTTTACTATTACTAAACAGAATCTTCTAAATATAACTAATATTTTAATTTGTTCTTTTGTTAATGGTTCTAACATAAGATTTTATCCTTATATAGAATATCATATTTATTTACGAATTTAGGAAGGTATAAATTTAACACTTCATTATCTACGTTATTATTAAAGATAATTTAGTTTCAATTACTCACTTTAGCTAAACGAATGAATTCTTTACAGGCATAACTTAATTCTTTATCCTTAAGATAAATTATCTTACGTGAATTTTCATTAATATCTTCTAGTTCTAAAGGTCTCATAAATTCATTATCGATAACTTCATTATAAGGTAACGGAATTATCGCAATAATTTTCTTTTCTTTTGCAAAGCTCATACTTGCCATCGTAGTAATCGTTGTAATATCAATTAAAGGGTTCATATTAAGTTCATGAAAACGAGAAATAATATCATTTTCATAAGCACGAGGAACAACTAGATGTTCATTTTCTAAATCAGAAAGTTCTAACGCTTCTTTTTTTAATAATTTATGATTTGGTGGGATATACGCGACAAATTCTTCTTTGTCTAAAACTAGATAATTAACTTTATCAAAATCCCTAATATGAGCGTTAATGACGGCAATATCAACAATATCATCATTTAAATATTGTTCGGCAGTTAAGGCATTACATTCGTACACATTAAATTTTATATGTGGATATTCTTCAAAAAATTTAGAAAATAGCTTATTGATTAATAAAGAATAAACACTTGGAGGTAAAGCAATATTAATCTTATCTTCTAAGCCATTATTGATATTATTTAGATTAATAAAGCTTTGTTCATATAAAGAAATAATTTTCTTAGCCTTAGTATATAGTTCTTTTCCACTCGGCGTTAAACGAATAGTCTTTCCACCTCGATACATAAGTTTAGTTCGATACATCTCTTCTAAGTACTTTACTTGGTTAGATAAAGATGGCTGAGCAATAAATAATTTCTTACTCGCTTTTGAAAAACTCTTCTCTTCAACGATCGTTACATAATTTTTAAGATAATCAATATTCATAAACGCCTCACTTATAACAATTTTAAATACAAACCATTTAAAATTAGTATAATCATTATAACTTAAATTGATAAAACTTTACCAATATATTTTATAATATTTTTGTAAAGGAGAAAAATATATGATTTTTACATTTGCCGGAATCGGCGAGAATATCGCAAGTGCACTTTCATCCATGAGTTTATGGGTAGCAGTTGCCAAAAGCGTATTCATTATTTTAATCGGTTTTATTTTTACAAAAACCAAAACACTTCCAGAAAACACTGGTAAAATTTTAACTAAGCTTGTTATGACTATCTGCTTACCTTGTTTAGCATTCGGTTCATTCATGACAAGTATCTCACAAGATAGCTTTGTTTCTTGTATTATTTCATTCGTTTATGGATTCGTCGTTTACATCGCTTTCATCTTTTTAGCGAAACTCATCTTCAAATGGGTTAAAGATCCTACAAGAAGAAAAGTAATGGAAATCTTATTCGTATTCGGTTCAACTACATTCTTCGGTCAACCACTTATTAAGGCGGTCTTCCCTGGAGCATTCAATGATTCTAGTATGTTCAATATTGCATACCGTGTATTCTTATATTCATATGCATATTACGCAATCTGTCAATCTAAAGATGATGAAACAGTTTCTTCTACAAAACCAACTGTTAAGGATATCTTAAAAAGAATTTTCGTTAACCCTATCATCATCGCTACATTTGTTGGTTTCATTCTTTGGTCATTACAATTAGTTGGTGATTCTTCTAATCCAAATAACTGGTGGGTTGTTACAGTGAACAACACTTCAGGAGGAACTTCAACAGGTGCTTTCTGGAATCTCAGCGTTTCCGCGCCATGGTTATATCAAACAATTAATACTTTAGGTGGATTATCTTCACCACTTGTTTGGATCGCAATCGGATGTACATTAGGCAAAGTATCCTTTAAAGACGCTGCGAAAGATAAAGATGTTTGGATTTTTACTTTTATTAGAGTCTTAGGCGCACCTATCTTAAACTTCGGATTCTTATTATTAATTAATTTAATCCCTGGTATTAATGTTTCCTTCAATACTCTTGCGGCAACAACATTAATGTGGGCTGTTCCACCAGCAACTGTCGCGATTACATATTGTATTAACTCAAATAAAGAATCTACATTTGCTTCATCTTGTTCATTAATTGGTACTTTAGTATCTGTTTGTTTTATTCCAGTTTATATGATTTTATTAACTGTTATTCAATCTGCAGGAATATTTGCATAGGAGGATTTAAAAAATGTCATTTAAAAAAGAAATCGCTTGTTTCGGCGTCAGAGATTATGAAATTCCTTATTTTAAAAAATTAGGAGAACAATATAATTACAAACTAACTTTATTCCCTCAATTCTTAAATACTGAAAATTATAAAGATGCATTAGGTTATGAAGTAGTCATGGTTAGAGGTAACTGTGTTGTTAATAAAGAAGCTATGAAAGATCTTTCTGATCATGGTTTAAAATATTATTTAACCCGTACTGCAGGTTATAACCACGTCGATATCGAAGCTTGTAAAGAATATAATATTAAAACTGCCTTCGTTCCAGGTTATTCACCTAACGCAATTAGTGAACTCGCTCTTACTCTTGCAATGATGTTATTAAGAAATACTGCATATACTGTCGATTATACTCACAAAGGCAATTTCAAAGTAACTAATCAAATGTTCTCTCGTGAAGTAAGAGGTTGTAGAGTAGGTATCTTAGGATGTGGAAGAATTGGTTGTACTACTGCTTCCTTATTCAAAGGTTTAGGAGCCGAAGTCGTTGGTTATGATGTATATCAATCAGATAATGCAAAAAAAATTGTTACTTTCTTACCATTAGATGAATTTACTAAAACATGTGATATCATTATCGCTCATATGAATTATGTTAAAGGTTCTAACGATAACTTCATTTCTAAAGACTTTATCGCAAATATGAAAGAACATTCAATCTTAGTAAACGTCGCTCGTGGTGAAATCTTAGATTTAGATGCTGCTTTAGAAGCTGTTAGTAATTCACATTTAGATGGTTTAGCGATCGATGTTATTTCTAATGAAAAGACACTCTTCTTCAAGAATTTCGATGATCCTCAACACATGGATACACCTCAACATCAAAAATTAATTGATTTATATCCTCGAGTACTAGTAACTCCTCATGTTGCTTCTTCAACTGATAAAGCATTAATTGATATGATTGAAGTAACCCTTAAAAACTTAGATGAATTTTTAGAAACAAATTCTTGTAAAAATTCATTAATCAAATAATTATTAAATCCACTTAGAAATAAGTGGATTTTTTATTACATTTACATCAATTAAGTAGTATCATTTAATTAATTTGTGAAAGGAATTTATATTATGAACGAATGGAATTTAAAAGAAATTTATGCCGATCAAGCATCTTGGGATAAAGATTATGCTTATCTACAAGAAAAGATCCCTCATTTTAACGATTACAAAGGGAAATTACACGATGAAAAAACTTTAGAAGAATTCTTCTTATTACAAGATGAAGTAGAAAAAGTCTTCGAACGTTTTTATTCATTTATCGCGATGAGTTATGATAAAAATCAAAAAGATTTAGAAACACAAGCTTCCATTATGAAAGCTAGATCATTATTCCCAGATTACGGCGCATCTACTGCTTATATTAATGCAGAATTATTAGAAAAGCCTTATAGCTTTTATGAAGAATTAGCTGCAAAAAATAAAGTTATTAAAGAACACTTATTCTCAATTAAGAAAACATTTGATTCAAAGAAATTTGTTCTTTCTCCAAGTGAAGAAAAAATTATTTCTGATTATTCAATTGTCTCTTCATCTCCTGCAAGATTATATTCAATGCTTCAAAATAGTGATTTTAGTCCTATTGATGTCACTTTATCAACAAATGAAGTCGTTAAAGTATCACCAAATACTTATACAAGTATTTTAATGAGTTGTGAAAAACAAGAAGATCGTAAAAAAGTATTTGAAGCTTTATTTTCTTATTATGAAAAACATAAAAATACTCTATGCTCGATTTATAAAGGTGTCGTTGATGCCGATATCGCAAGAATGAAATCAAGAGGTTATAAATCAATCTTAGAAAGTGTTTTAGATCATAATAAGATTCCTGAAGAAGTATATTTATCTTTAATTAATACAGTAAAAGAAAATACTGCCCCATTAAAAAGATATATTAAATTAAGAAAAGAATTCTTCAAATTAGATGAATATCATACTTATGATCGTTTCTTATCATTCTCAAGTAGTGATGTTAAATATCCTTATGAAAAAGCTTATGAAGATGTTTTAAAAGCTTTATCACCTTTAGGTGAAGATTTTGTTGCACATGCAAAAGTTGCTTTAAAAGAAGGCCACGTTGATGTTTATCCTTCTGAAGGTAAAAGAAGTGGAGCTTATTCAACTCAAGTCTATGGTTTTGGTCCTTATATTTTATTAAATCATACAAACACTTTAGATTCTGCTTTCACTCTCGCACATGAATGTGGTCATTCAATTCATACTCTTTATTCTAACGAAAACCAACCTTACGCAACTAAAGATTATACAATCTTTGTCGCCGAAATTGCTTCAACATTTAATGAAGCAGTCTTCTTAGATTATTTAATGAAAAATTCTTCTGATAAAGCGCTCAAGATTCAAGCGCTTGAACAACAAATTGACGGCATTGTTTCTACGTTCTATCGTCAAACCTTATTCGCAGATTTTGAATATCAAGCACATATGTTAGTGATTGAAAATAAACCATTTACTTATGAATCATTAAATAACATTATGGCTGACTTATACAAAAAATATTATGATATTGACTTAGATACTGAACCATTAAAGAAGATGGTATGGGCATATATTCCTCATATGTATAATACACCATTCTACGTCTATCAATATGCAACATGTTTCTCAGCATCTAGCAAGATATATCAAGATGTTAAAAATAATGTTCCTGGAGCATTTAATAAATATATCTCAATGTTAAAAATGGGTGGATGTGATTATCCAGTTGAAATCGTTAAACAAGGCGGAGTCGATTTAACTACAAAAGAGCCATTTATCGCAGTTTGTACTAAACTCAACGATTTACTCGATGAATTCGAAAAACTCGTCAAATAAGCTTAAAAAAGCACTCTAGAAGCGTTCTAGAGTGCTTTTAATTTGTTAGTCATTAAATTTGTCTTGTAAGATAGGTCTTAAAGGGACATAAATAAACATTCGATCTAATAAAGTTGAAAATAAACTAATTAAAACTGAATTTAATACCGCGGCAATAAAAGTACCGATTCCTACTCCACATAAAGGAAGATTAAGCGCATAGCCCATTCCAACTCCTAAAGCTAATAATAATAAATCAAAAGCTAACTTAAAATAAAAATACTTAATATTAAATTTTCTCGATACGTATTTAGTAAATAAATCATATACTTGAGGATGGAAGTACGATTTAATTAATAAAGCTACGGAAAAGCCTGATAAAATAGTTCCTACTGAAAAATAGATAATTCGTAAATATAAAGGTAAAGAACTAAAATCAGTAATATTAGGATTAAAGATTGGAATTAAACGAAATAAATCTAAAAAAGCACCGTATAATAAGCATGTAACAAAACTCCATAAATAATGAAGCTTAAATTTTTTCATTACAAAACAAAAGATAATTAATAAGATCCCTTGAATGACATATTCTGCTTGTCCAAAACTTAAAAAACTAACTTTTTGACTTAAAACATAAGCAGGTAGAACAATCATCGAAACACCGAGATCACTCGCGGTCACTATCGCAACTGATAAACTAAGAAGAATAACTCCGAAGAGATAAGAAACTTCTTGAAATAATTTTAATTTATTTTTCATACACAAATCCTTAAGCAAAAGTATTATAAACGATAATAAAAACATAAACAACAATAAAAAAAGCACTAGGTTTCCCTAATGCTTAATTAATAAATTATTCTGCTTCTACTAATGTAGCAAGTTTTGCGAGGCGTTTAATTGTTTCAACTACTGAAATAACTGCTTGTTTAGAATCATAAACTTCACCAGCAAGAACTAAACGTGATTGAGTATTATAAAGTTTGAATTGATATTTAGAATTCTTATCTTTATAAACATAGAATGAGCCTTCATAAACTACATTTCTAAATTTTTCTAATGCTTCTTTACATGAAGCTTTTGATTGATAAACTAATGAAGTAGCGATTACTCTCTTATTAGCCGCGATTAATTGATAAACGAATCCATCGCCTTCTTCTTTAATAATATAAGTACCAGTATTTTCTTGTTCAATTTCAAAATCAACTTTTTCTACTTCTGAATGATCTGCATCTGCATTATCATCAACGACAACGTTTTCACTTAATGCCCAACGTTTGTATGATTCAATCGCATTTGTCGCACTTACCTTAGTTGAATAATTTGCAGATGTAGCTAAACATCTTCCTTGAGGAGTCATAACTCTAAATGAGAATAAACCATGTTTATCTTCAACTACATCACAACGAGAAACTTCAAGATTCTTCTTTAATGTTTCAATACCAGTTCTAACAGATTTTTCAGATGTATAAGGTTCAGAAACAATAATTACTTCACCATTAGATGCTTTTAATTTATAACGATAATTTGGTCCTTCTGAAACGATAACATATTTTCCTTTTACAGTACGTTCTTTTTCTTCTTCTTCATCATAAGATTCTTTTTCATCAGTTTTAACTGCAGAAGCTTCTTCTACTTCTTTAGTTTCTTCTTCAGTTGATGTTTCTTCTGCTTCTACAGGAGTTTCTTCTTCCTCAGGTTCTTCAACTGGAGTTTCTTCCTCAGGTTCTTTAGTTTCTTCTACTGTCTCTTCTTCTTTTTCTTCTTCAACAGATGTTTCTTCAGTTGCTTCGTTAGTTTCTTCTACTTCTTCTGTAGTAGGTTCTTCGGAAACTTCTTCTTTAGTTTCTTCAACTGGTTCTTTAGATTCAGCATTTAAAGATTTTTCATAAGCTTTGCCTTTTTTTCTAGCAACTATAGTTAGAACAATAAGTAATACTAGGAAAGCTGCCGCACAATAAGCAATATAGTAAATAAATTTGCTAGAAGCAGTATTCGCTAATAGATTAATGAGATTACATTTCATAAATTTCTCCTCCAAAATTTAATATATAAATTTATTTTACAAAAATTAAATAAATCTTTAAAGATTATAACTAAAAATTTATTTATTTAGATTAATATTTTTTTTATATAAAATGTACTAAAAAAGATTTTTTATAATTTTTTATAAATTTTTAAAATTTTTCTTGCAAAGTTTTTTTATTATGTTATAATCTTACTTGCTTGAGGCAAATGCCGACCTAGCTCAATTGGCAGAGCAACTGATTTGTAATCAGTAGGTTGCTGGTTCGATTCCGGTGGTCGGCACCATTAAGTAGATTAAGGCTTTGATTTATTCAAAGCTTTTTTTGTACTTAAATTTAAGTATTCTCATTTTTTAAGGAGTTTATAAATGGATGTTATAAATAGAATAAAAGAAAAGAAAGGTTATAATTCTTATTATTCACAAGAATTAAATACTTATCAAATAAAAGCTAAAACACTTTGTCAAAAATACAATATGACTTTACCTAATGAAAATGAAGTGAGAGAAGAAATTCTTCGTTCATTACTAGGAACTTACTCTCCTTGTGGCATTGAACCATCATTTCATTGTGATTATGGTTTTAATATTCACCTACATGGTTTTGTATTATTAAACTATAACTGTGTAATTTTAGATACTTCACCTGTTAATATTGGTCATATGGTCTTTATCGCTCCTAACTGTGTTATCGCTTGTTCAGGACACTCAATTGATCCAATACAAAGAAAAGAAGGTATTGGTACCTCTAAACCTATTACCATTGAAGATGGTGTTTGGATTGGTGCTTCAAGTACCATTCTAGGAGGCGTAACAATTGGTGAGAATTCAATTATTGCAGCAGGAAGCGTAGTAACTAAAGATATTCCAGCAAATGTTATCGCAGGAGGAGTTCCTTGTAAAGTCATTAGAAAAATAACAAATCAAGATAAAATTGATCCTTCTAATATAGAATTTTAAAAGTTAGTTTCAATTTACTTTATATACGTTCTTAAGGCTTAGATTAATTTAATTTAATTTTAATTTAGGTCTTTTTTTGTATATTTTAAATAATCAGTTAAATTATTAGCAAAAGGTATAAATCTATTTGCTTAATAAACTTCTAAAGAATATTAACTTAGTTCATGACTTAACATTCTTTCGGTTGAAAACCTATTTTTCTTTCGGTTGAAACATTGATATTCTTTCGGTTTGTGTTAAAAAATCATTAAATGGTGTTTATTACGAATTACGAAAAGTAATATATTCCAAGACTATTTGATGATGTTTTATCATTCGCTTTAAAAACAAAAGGAGCTGTTCTTGTCGTTATACCAAAATGGTGTGGAAAATCAACAACATGCAAGAAACGCACAAAAACCATTATTGATTTAATGCCAATAACTAACAGAAAGAATCTAATAGAATTAGCAAAAAATGCACCAGATGTGTTTTTAAATCAAGGAAAAAGACCTATTTTAATTGATGAATGGCAACACGTATCTTTTATATGGGATCAAATAAAAGTTGAAGTTGATAATGCAGAAAATTTTGGTCAATTCATCTTAACTGGAAGTGTATCAGATAAAGAGAAATACGATAATTCAGTAGATAATAATAAACATACAGGAAATGGTAGATTCACTAAGAAAATGATGAGAACAATGTCACTCTTTGAAAGCAAAGAAAGTAATGGTATGGTTTCATTAAAAAAATTAATGAATAACGAATTTATTCCTTGTATGTCAGATATGAGCATTCAAGATTATGCTTTTGCTATTTGTAGAGGTGGTTGGCCTCTTTCATTAACAGAAGATAAGGATGTCGCACTTGAACAAGCTTTCTCATACTATGAAATGCTTGTCAGTGAAGATATATTTTCTTTAAATGATATACCACTTAAGAAAAATGAACAAAGAGCAAAACATTTATTAAGAGCTTATTCAAGAAATGTTTCAATTGCAAGTACTGATACTACATTAAAAAATGATGTCATCGCTTTTGAAGATTCATTTGATAGTGAAACATTCTATAAATATATGAACGCACTTAGAAATTTATATGTCATAGAAGATCTTGAAGCATGGAATCCATATTTAAGAAGTAAGACTGCAATTAGAACTAAACCAACACGTCATTTTGTTGATCCTTCAATTGCAACTGCTTCTCTTGGTTTATCACCAGATAGTTTGTTTAAAGATATGACAACATTTGGCCTTTTATTTGAATCCCTTGCTGTAAGAGATTTAAGAATTTATGCAGATACATTAAACGCTAAAGTATATAAATATAGAGATTCTAAGAAAAGAGAAGCTGATATTGTTTTACAATTTAGAGATGGATCATGGTCATTAATTGAAGTAAAATTAGGTAGTGATAGCGATATAGATGATGCCGCGAAACATTTACTTCTAATAGCGAGTGATATTGATACTAAAAAAACAGGAAACTTAAATTTCTTAATGGTAATAACAAAAGATATATTTGCATATCGAAGAGATGATGGCGTATATGTAGTACCTCTTGGATGTTTAAGAAATTAAAATAGATTACTTATTAGTTAAGTAAATACAATGAACATTTAATTTACCTATATAAAAGTAAACGTTCTAGAATATCATTTCGTCTAGATTTAATTTTTAAATCAAATTACAAATTGATTTTACTTTAGAAATTTATGAGTTATCAAAGACGAGTAAGATTAGAAAAGAACACATTAAAAAAAGAAGCCAATATTTCATGACCTCTCTTTTATAAATTAATTTTATTAATTATCTATTAAAATGAATATTCAACACCATCAATATAAAGTTTATTGCTTGCCGCTCCATTATTTAAAGCAGTTAACGCATTTTTACCTTTAAGAGTAATTTTGCTATTTTTTAAATAAACTTTATTGTCAACAGAGTTACCGTTAAATTTTATAGCATGTTGATAACTATCATTTGTAACTTCAGCAATTATTTCTGTGTTTACTATTTCAACATCAACTGAAGAAGCATGTTTTCCTTCTAAATCTCCTTCTAAACATATAGTTCCAAAGTTGTTTGAACCTTTACTATATGAATAACTATTTATACCTTCTAAAATAGAATTTGAAACTTTAACTTCATAAGCATTCGACCATAAATTTAAGGCAGCATATCCTACAATTTGTGAATTAACAATTTTTAAATCTACTACTGATGCTTTATTACAAATATTAACTCCGTAGTGAACGCCCTCATTATTATTGGTATCATTTTTTAAAATTTCGACATTATCAATTAATAAATTTGCTTCCCCACCATATGATTCCGTGTAAATTTGAATACCTCTAGTATTATGTTCAACACCAGTTGGAAATGATCCATCATAAGGATGATGATTAACAAGTAACTTTAAATTTTTAATTGAAACATTAATATCACCATAAAAATAATCTAAAGCAATTCCTCTGCTATTAGTTGTTGTAAATGTGAATCCAGCACCATCAATAATAACATCACTTTTTACACACATTCCATAATCATCAACGTTATTTACATAGCCACTTATATCATTATCAAAAACAATATATTTAGTTTTATCAGCAAGAGCCTTAGTTAAATCGTCAATTGTTTTAACATGAGTCTTTGATATTTTTGCAACTGTATCAGGAATTGTAATATTTGCTTTTGCATTTTCTGACGCAACAACATTATCAACTTTTGCGTCTTCTTCAACTTTAACTTTCGCTTTGTCACTATCAACAGTAATAGTATTAACTGTACTATTTTTACTAACATCTACTTTTGTACCTTCACTAGCTGTTTCAGGAACTTTTACTTCCTTTACAGTTGCATTTTCTTCAACAACAACTCTTCCATCTTTTACTTCAAGTGATGCTAATACATTACCAAATTCATGATATGATTCATTTTTAATAGCTAAAATTTCAACGCTATCAACATTTCCATAATGCTTAACAGTATCTTGTTTAGCTTCGATAATTAATGTACCACCATTTGTTCTAATTAAAGAGTTTTTACTAGTAGTATTATAATACTTAAGGTATCCGACATTCTCATTATCACCAACATCAATACTACCTGAGACAGTTAAAGGTTCTTCCTTAGTTGCTGTAGTAACGAAATTATCTTTTAAATATAAACTATAATTTGCCCAAGCTGTTATTTCGTTTTGATTACCAATAAATGCATATAACTCACTTGTTTCACTAGTAATATCTAAATTATTAGGAGCAACTTTATTCTTACTTTCATCAAGTAAAAACATCTTATTTTGCTTTGAATCAAAAACATAATAGTATCCTTCAGTGGTTGGTGTTAATTTAGTAACATCTAATCCACCTTCCTTTAAAGCAGTTACTGCATCATGTGGAGTATCAAATTTATCTCCTCCAGCTTCATCAGCTTGCAATATTCTATTCATTTGAGTTGTTAAACTAACATCGTTAGATATATTTGCTTTCTTAATAAAACCAAAATAGCCAACAACTGATACTACTGCTAAGACTGCTAGAATACCAATTACAACTAAAAGTTCTACTAAGGTAAAGCCTTTTTTAATACGTTTCTTCATATAAAAAACATACCTCCTTTATTCCTAAATTTTACAATATATATATCACTAAAACTTAAAAAAATAGGTATATGGCTTCAAATCCATATACCTAAATTTACTTATTCAAATATTCCAATTCTTCATTAAGATTTAGACCTAAAGAATTAAATAGTTCATAATGTTTCTTAGAGAGATTCTCTAATTCCCATTTAGTTTTCTTATAGTGTAACTTAACATATCTAGCATCTAGAAGTATGTCTGTTACACTCTTTTTTAATTTTGATGTTTTCTTTACAAATTCACTATGTATTAAACTAGTAATTAATAATATAAATGATAATCCTTGAGTTTGATAATAATCTCTTGAATATACAGCATCAACTTCAAGCCTATTCTTGTAATAATCATAGAACGTCTGTAAGCGTTAAATCTAGACCATTATTCATAAAGATAAAAAAGATGATAGAATATTAAGTTTTAAATCACTTAATATCTATCATCTTTTAATATTGTCAGGTATTTTATCTGACCAAGGGGCTAGTTGTTCTATATCATTAATTGGTGTAGTAGAAACATTATCTAAATACCATTGAATATAATCTGATGGTTTTAATCCATTGGCTATTGCTGTTTCAACTATAGTATACATTACACAAGTTTTAATCGCACCATTAG
>CAVJWU010000034.1:0-13737 GCA_963653535.1 Azospirillum sp. CAG:239 | reverse complement strand
GAGTTTACTAACTTCTTCTTCAGTTAGTTCACGGTAGTTTCCTTCTTCAATACCTTCTAGAGTTAAGAAAGCAAATGTTTCTCGATGTAAATTAATAACAGTATAACCAAAATATTCAAACATTCTTTTTACTTGGTGATATTTACCTTGATGTAAAGTAACACGTGCGTGAGTTTCATCAAGATATTCAAATTTAGATGGTAATAGTTCTTCTCCATCTAATTTAAGACCGTGTTCAAACTTATCTTTAATTGAAGGATTTAAAACTTTATCTACTTCTACCAAATAGATTTTATCTACATGGTATTTAGGAGAGATAAGACGATGAGTTAATTCTCCATCAGTAGTTAAAATTAACGCTCCAGTTGTATCTTTATCAAGTCTACCTACCGGGAAAAGATGTAGGTATGCATATTCAGGAATTAAATCTAATACAGTATCTTGCTTATAATCTTCAGTCGCGGATATATAACCTTTTGGCTTATTCATTAAGAAATAATAATTTTCTTTATATTCTATTATTTCATCATCTACTTTAATGATATCAACTGTAGGATCAATTGATTGATCAAATTTAATTTTGTCATTATCATTTACTGATACATAACCTTTTTTTACTAAATCTTTTACTTCTTTTCTCGTTCCAAAACCGTTATTTGAAAGAAATTTATCTAATCTCATTTTCATAAGTTAGTCTCCTTAATTTCCTTTAGTATACATTAGTTTTCATTGATTTTATACTAATAATTAGTATAATTTAAGCGAGTGCTTACTTAGGAGGAACTTACATGAAATTAATCGTTGGATTAGGTAATCCTGGAAATGAATATAAAAACACTAGACATAATATGGGCTTTTCAGTCTTAGAATATATGGAAGAACATAAATTGAAAGAACCTATTTCTAAATCGGGATATAAAGGCTTATATTTAAAGACTAACTACCTAGGTGAACAAGTAATGTTTTTAAAACCTCAAACATATATGAATTTATCTGGTGAATCAGTTTTAGAAGTTGTTAATTTCTTTAAAATTGATCTTGATGATATTTTAGTTGTCTATGATGATTTAGATTTAGAACCTGGAAGAATTAGAGTAAGAAGAAATGGATCTTCAGGTGGTCAAAAAGGAATTAAAAGTATTATTGATTTATTAAAAACTCAAGAGATAAAAAGAATTAGAGTTGGAATTGGTAAATCAAAAGAAATTGATATCGTTGATTATGTTTTAGGTAGACCTAGTAAAGAAGATCAAGAAAAGATTGATTTAGCAATCAAAAAGGCAAGCGATGCAATTGATGATTTTATCGTTAATGGATTTGATCATTGCAACAATCACTTTAATTAGAAAATATGAAAGAAACGATTTTTGATATTTTAAAAGATGACAAAACATTGAACCATTTAGAGAACCTAGATGGCTCTTTTGCGTTGTTTGATACATTATCTTGTTCTTTATTACTCGCGAGTTTGTATATTAAAAAGCCTCAAAAGATCGCTCTTATCGCTTCTAATTTATATACCGCTCAACAAATTTATGAACAATTAGTATCGCTTATTGGAGAAGAAAATACTTTATTCTTCCCTCAAGATGAAGTTATACGTCTTGAACAAGTTGCGTCAAGTAAAGAAATGCTTACCCAAAGACTTTATGTTATGGAAAAAGCTTTAAAGAAAGATAATGCAATTCTTATTACTCATGCTGGAAGCATGACTAGATATTTACCAAAAGAAGAATTGTTCTTAGATAATATCATGTCTTTTAAAGTGGGCGAAAAGATTGATATTAAGGAATTATCGTTAAAATTAACTAAGCAAGGTTATACTAAAGTAAATAAGATTGATGCAGGATTAGAATATGCGATAAGAGGAGATATTATCGATATTTCACCTTTAAATTTAGATAATCCAATAAGAATTGATATTTTTGATGATGAGATTGAATCGATTAGATATTTTACGATTGAGAATCAACTTTCTTTTGAAGAGATAAAAGAAATTTCTATTTATCCTTCAACTGATTTATTACTTACTAAAGAAGAATTAGATTCAATTGAAACTAAATTATTAAACGAAGTTGAAGAAACTAAAAAATCTATTTCTCCAAACGCATATCTAGAATTAAAGAGACGTATAGGACTTGAAATTGATGAAATTAAGACTTCTACTTTTAGTGATAAGTTCTATAAATATTATTCATTAGTGAACAATTCTAATATCAATATCTTAGATTATTTTAAGCCAGATTTTACTTTTGTCTATTCGTTTGATAAGGTACAAGATTCTTACAATATTTTAGTTGAACAAGCTTTTGCTTATTATTCTGAACTTGCTAAAGACGGTAGAGCTTTAACTAGATATAATTTTTTCATGGATTTAGTTCCTGCGCTTAACCATTCAAAAAGAATTGTTTATTCATATGATAATTTTTCTAAAAAAGATTTAATTCCGTTTAAAATACGCGCTATACCTGAGGTAGCGTCAAGCGTTTATAAAGCAATTGAAAATATTGATAGATATATCGCAGAAGGTAAAAAAGTTATTGTCTGTTTAACAGGTGATCAATATAAAACTTTCCTTGAATATCTTGATAATACTGAACATAGTTATGAAGAAATTAAGCCTTCTTTTATTCCTCAAGGAGGACTCGGTATATGCGAATTTAATATTACAGAAGGCTTTGAAATAATTGATGAAAATATCTATTATTTATCTCCTAGAGAAATCTTTTCTTATAAGATTCATGTTTCTAAATTCTTATCACGTTATAAGAAAGCAAAGATTATTAAATCTTACGAAGAATTAGAAAAAGGTGACTATGTTGTTCATGAACAATATGGTATTGGTCAATTTGAAGAAATTGTTACGTTAGATTCATTAGGTACTAAAAAAGATTATTTAAAAATTAAATATGCAGGAGAAGATGTCTTATTTGTTCCAGTTGAAAATTTTAGATTAGTTAGAAAATATGTATCTAAAGAAGGTGCAGTCCCTAAGATTAATAAAATGGGATCTAATGAATGGAAGAAAACAAAAGAAAAGATTAAAAATAGAGTTAATGATTTAGCAAATAGATTAATCGCACTTTATGCTGAAAGAAATTCCACACCAGGATATGCTTTTAAAAAAGATGATGAATTCCAAGAAGAATTTGAACGTTCTTTTCCTTATACTTTAACTAGTGATCAAGTTCTTGCGGTAGAAGAAATTAAGGCTGATATGGAATCACCTCATCCAATGGATCGTTTATTATGTGGAGATGTTGGTTTTGGTAAAACGGAAGTTGCTTTCCGCGCGGCTTTTAAAGCGATTTTATCTGGAACACAGGTAGCGTTACTTTGCCCTACTACTTTACTCGCGCGACAACATTATGAAAGAGCGATTGAAAGATTTTCTTTATTCGGTGTTAATGTTTGTATGTTTTCTCGCTTTGTTCCTCTTTCAACACAAAAGAAGCAAATTGAAGATATTAAAGAAGGTAAAATACATTTTATTATTGGAACACATCGTTTGTTATCAAAAGATATTGTTATTCCTAATTTAAAACTCCTCATTATCGATGAAGAGCAAAGATTTGGTGTTGAACATAAAGAAAAGATTAAAGAAATGTCAAAAGGAATTGATTGTTTAACATTAAGCGCAACTCCAATTCCTCGTACTTTACAAATGTCTTTACTTGGCATGAGAAGTTTATCACAACTACAAATTGCTCCAATGAATAGAATGCCTATTCAAACTTATGTTTGTCCTTATAACGAAGTTTTAATTAAAGAAGCAATTGAAAAAGAATTATCTCGTGGCGGTCAAATATTCTATCTTCACAATGTGACAAGTAATATTAATTCTGTTGCAAAAAGAATTCAAAATATGGTTAAAGGTTTAAGAGTAGATTTTGTCCATGGTAAAATGGATAAAGATGAAATTGAAGACGTTATGAGTAGATTCTATTCTAATGAAATAGATTTACTTGTCTGTACTTCGATTATTGAAACTGGATTAGATATTTCTAATGCAAATACGATTATCATTGAAAATTCTGATCATTTTGGTTTATCCCAACTTTATCAAATTAAAGGCCGTGTTGGTCGATCAAATAGAATTGCTTATGCTTACTTACTTTATGATGATAATAAGGTCATGACTGAAGTGGCGAAGAAACGTTTAAAATCACTAAAAGATTTTACTGAACTAGGTTCAGGCTTTAAAATCGCTCAAAGAGATTTAGCGATTCGTGGAGCTGGTGATATTTTAGGACCTGAACAAGCAGGCTTCATCGATAGCGTTGGTATTGATATGTATATTAAATTGCTCAACGAAGTTATTAAAGAAAAGACAGAACAGCCTGAAAGTAAAGAAAAAGAAGTAGAAATTACTAATATCAAGATGGGTGGTTATATTCCATCAAATTATATTAAAGAAGAAGAAAAACTTGATATTTATCAAGAAATTCAATCATTAAATAAACTACCTCAATTAGAATTATTTAAAACTAAGTTAATTGATATTTATGGTAAAGTTCCTCAAGAAGTAAGCTTATTATTACAAAAAAGAAAGATTGATATTTTAGCTTCTTGTACTTTAATTGATCAATTCTTTGAAGAAAATGGTAATGCAATTGTCATTTTAACTAAGGATGCTTCTTCAATTAGTAAAATTGGTATAGTATTATTTGAAAAGTTAGGTAGCGAAGCAAAAAAGGTTCAAGCGACCTTTATTAATCGACAAATTAAACTTAGATTATTAAAAAGTTCTACTTTTGTTAATGATTTAGAAAAACTATTAACAGTTATTAATGAATTAAGTGTAGAACAAACTACACTTATGAACTAGGAGGAAATTATGCGTTTAGATAAATATTTAAAAATATCTCGAGTAATTAAAAGAAGAACAATTGCAAAAGATGTTATTGATTTAGGCTTTGTTCGTATTAATGGACGTAATGCAAAACCTTCTAGTGAAGTTAATATTGATGACGAAATCGTTCTTACCTTAGGTAATAGAATATTAACAATTCGAGTGACATCATTAAAATCGGTCTCGAAGAAAACTGATAGCGATGAAATGTATGAAATTATTGATGATAAAACAAACGAAACTCTTTAATTTGAAGTATTGAAGTGAATATGATATTATTATTTAACAAGAAAGGAGAAGTCTATGGAAGCTAAAACAAAAAATAGAATTATTTCATTCGCGAGTGTTGCTATATTTGTTACGGCTATTTTTGGACTTGTCTTTACTGGTTATAAAGTAATTTCTCTTGTTGAAGAAAATAAGCGATTAATCGCTCAAAGAGATGACATAATTAAAGAGAAAAATGCTCAAGAAGAGATAATTAAAGATAAAGATTATCAAGCAGTGTATTCGCGTGATCAAGAAGAAATAAAAGATTCTTCTAATGTGATTACAACTTATTATTATAAGTAGAAAGCAAGGTGGAATTAATTATTTCACCTTTTTAGTTCTAAAAATAAATATAATTACTTTTATTTTAGTTTTTAAAAGAGTAACATAATAAAAAATAAATGGTGGAGATATGATACAGATTAAAGATTATGATTTATCAAAAACTTATTTAATTGGCGTCTCAGGTGGACCTGATTCAATGGCTTTATTAGATTTATTAATTAAAAAGAATTTAAATTTAGTAGTATGCCATTGTAATTACCATACGAGAAATGAATCAGATATTGAGGAAACGTTAGTAAGAGATTTCTGTAAAAAATATAATGTAAAATTTGAAGTTCATTCTTGCTTTTATGATGAATCTAAAGGCAATTTTGAAGCGTGGGCTCGAGTAGAAAGATATACTTTTTTTAGAGAAATGTTTGAAAAATATAACGCGCAAGGAGTATTTATCGCTCACCATGTAGATGATCTTTTAGAAACGTATTTAATGCAAAAACAAAGAGGAAGTATCGTTTCTTATTTTGGTTTAAAAGAAGAATCGATGATTTTTTCTGTTGCAGTATATCGTCCTTTATTAAAATATAGTAAAGAAGAATTAGTTTCGTATTGTGAAGAAAATAATATACCTTATTCAATTGATGTAACTAATTTACTTGATGTTCATCTTCGAAACAGAATTAGAAATCACAATTTAAAGGATATGTCGAAAGAAGACAAAGAAAAGCTTATTGAAGAAATCAATAAAGAAAATGCGTATTATCAAGAAAAACTCAAACAAATTGAAAAATTCTTCTCTTTAGAAAAAATAGATATTAATGAATTCTTATTCTTAAATGAATTCCAAAGACAAGTAATTATCTTTAACCTCATTGTAAATAAGATACCTTCATTAATTAATAAGATTTCTTATTATCGTATTAACGAATTAATTAGAATCTTATTCTGTTCGAAAGCAAGCAGCCAAGCTCAACTTAATGATGAATATTATTTTTCAAAAGAATACGATGTCTTTACGATTAGAAAATATGATACTGAAGAAGATTATTGTTACATTTTAGAAGAACCAGGAGTATTAGATACTAAACAATTCTCATGTGATTTTTCTATTGATACTTCATTTTTAAAGATAACTAAGGATTCTTATCCATTAACATTCAGAAATGTTAAAGATGGTGATGAAGTTAAGATTGGTGAACAAGTTAAGAAAGTTAACCGAATTTTAATCGATGAAAAGATACCATATATCCATAGAAAGCATTACCCTGTCGTTCTAGATAAAAAAGGTAAGATAGTCTATATTCCATTATTTAAGAGTTCTAGACAAAAAGATATAGCGGACAAATTAAAATTTGTGTTAAAATAGTCTAGACGTTAAATAATTATATTATTTATGTATAGAAAAGGAGGCATAGATTTATTTTATGAACAAAAATAAAAAGAAATTTTCCTGGATCAGTTATGTCGCTCCATATTTAATTATTTTAGCGATTATTGTTGGTGTCACTTTAATCCTTGGTAGAAGTAACACAGGCTCGACAAAAAATTATACTTTAAAAGAAATTGTAAGTGGTGAAGTTAGTACTAATAAAGATGATATTAAAACTAGTGCTGAAAGCTCAGTCTTATGGACTGATAATATTACTCGTTTAATTTATCAAGAAAGCAATGGTAACTACATTACTGTAAGCGGTACTTCTAGAGGTAGTTCAACTGATGCGAATGAAGCATTCTCGTTCACTGTTAACTTAATCGCAAATGATTTTAACAAAAATGTTATTGACTATATCGTTAGTAATAGAGTTGTTAAAGAAGGCGATGTATTACAAATCAATGGTTATGCAAAAGATAGTACTTATTATAACGGTAATATCTTCACGATTAGTGATCCTAACGCAAAGAACTTCTGGAGTGATTATTTCCCATCTATTGCACTAGGATTAGTCGGCTTTGGTCTATTAATATTCTTATTTAGTAGAATGAGTTCTGGTATTTCTAAATCTAATAATCAAGCGATGGATTTTAATAAATCAAGAGCGAGAAGAGAAGATAATTCTAGTATTAGATTTGATGATGTTGCAGGTTGTGACGAAGAAAAAGAAGAAATGAAAGAACTTGTCGATTATTTAAAGAATCCTCAAAAATATGCCCTTGCAGGTGCTAAATTACCAAAAGGTTTATTATTAGTTGGCCCTCCAGGAACAGGTAAAACTTTACTTGCTAAAGCTGTTGCAGGTGAAGCAAAAGTTCCATTCTACTCCATCTCTGGTTCTGACTTCGTTGAAATGTTCGTCGGTGTTGGTGCTGGTAGAGTTAGAGATATGTTTAGAAAAGCTAAACAAACTGCACCATGTTTAATCTTCATCGATGAAATTGATGCAGTTGGTAGACAAAGAGGAGCAGGTCTCGGAGGAGGTAACGACGAAAGAGAACAAACTCTTAACCAATTACTTGTTGAAATGGATGGTTTCCAAGATAACATTGGTATTATCGTTATTGCTGCGACTAACAGAAGTGATGTTCTTGACCCAGCTTTAACTCGTGCTGGTAGATTTGATAGACAAATTACAGTTGGCTTACCAGATAAGACCGGTAGAGAAGCTATCTTAAAAGTTCACGCACGTAATAAGAAATTTGACAATACTGTTGATTGGGCACGTGTTGCTAAAAGAACAGTTGGTTTCTCAGGTGCTGATTTAGCTTCTATTCTTAACGATGCAGCAATTCTCGCGGTTAGAATGAAGAAAGATACAATTTCAATTAAAGAAATTGATGAAGCTATTGATAGACGTATTGCAGGTCCTGCAAAGAAGTCAAAACATTTAACTGAAAATGAAAGAAGAACAGTCGCTTATCATGAAGCAGGTCACGCGATTATCGGTTTATTACTTCCTGAATCTGATAAGGTTCAAAAAGTTACTATCGTTCCACGTGGTATGGCAGGAGGTTACGTATTATCTTCTCCAGAAGATGATCGTTTCTTACTCACTAAAGGTGAATTAATCGCTCGTATTACTGGTTATTTAGGCGGTAGAGCTTCTGAAGAAGTATTCTTCGATGATGTTTCTACTGGTGCTTCTAACGATATTGAACAAGCGACTAAACTAGCTAGAGCTATGGTTGTTGAATATGGTATGTCTTCTTTAGGACCTATTCAATATGAAACAGCTGGAGGTAACGTCTTCTTAGGTAGAGATTATACTTCTACAACCAAGAATTTCTCAGGTGCTGTAGCAAACGAAGTCGATAAAGAAGTTAGAAAAATTATTGATGAAGCACATGAAAATGCTATTAGAATCATTAAAGAAAACATTGATAAAGTTACTTTAATCGCTGAAGCATTACTTGAAAATGAAACAATTAATGCAGAAGAAATTGATTATTTAATGAAGAATGGTACAATGCCAGCTTATTCAAAAGAAAATGTCGATTATTCTAAGCCAGTTACAGATACTTCTAAAAAGGACGATGTAAAAAAAGATGATACTACAAAAGTAGTTTCTCCTGAAACTAAGGTATTCTTCCCAGGTGAAGAAGATTTACCTAAAGAACCAAGTGTCGAAGAAACTCTCGATGTAGTTCCTCCTAGTGAAGATGGTCTTAAATCCACAGAAGATACTTCTTCAAAAGAAACTACTACTGAAGTAGAAGAAAACAAAGATACAAAGAAAGAGGACTAATTCCTCTTTCTTTTTTGACCTTTATGAATAAATTAAAAATAGGAAATATAGAGTTAGAATCAAATATTATTCTCGCTCCGATGGCAGGAATTACTAATCTTGCCTATCGAACGATGATGAAACCATTTGGATGTGGATTAGTAGTAAGTGAAATGGTTTCTGATTACGCTCTTATATATGGAAACAAAGAAACAATTAACATGCTTCAAACTAATGAATTAGAACGTCCATTAAGCGTACAACTTTTTGGTGGTAGTAAAGAAAGCTTAGTTAATGGAGCAAAGAAACTTTTAGAAATTGGTGATTTTGAAATTTTAGATATTAATTTAGGCTGTCCTGTCCCTAAAGTAGTTAAAGAAAATGCTGGTTCTAGCTGGTTAAAACTAGGTAGAGAAGAAGAATTATATGAAACGATTAAAGCGCTTGTTAGTATTTCTTCTAAACCTGTTACTTGTAAGATTAGACTTGGTTGGGACAATGATTCAATTAACTGCGTCAACACTTGTAAAATATTAGAAAAAGCAGGTGTTTCATTAATCGCGATTCATGGGAGAACGCGTAGTGAATATTATTTAGGACATGCAGATTATGAACAAATTAAATTAGCTAAAGAGGCGGTAAATATACCAATTATCGCAAATGGGGATATCACTTCTCTTGATGAAGCTATTAAAGTATTAGAATATACTCATGCTGATGGCTTAATGCTCGGACGAGGTGCCTTAGGTAATCCTAAATTAATTACTCAAATTGATACATATTTAAAAACAGGTGTTAGACTTCCTGATGCATCAATTGAAGAAAGAATTACCTATATGTATGATCACTTTAATTTACTAGAAAAATTAAAAGGTGAATTTAAAGCTTGCCAAGAATTTAGGGGGATATCCACGCATTATTTAAGAGGAATTATCGCTTCTAGAAAGTTTAAAGTGAGATTATCACAAATGAAATCTAAACAAGAATTTTTAGATATAATGGAAGATTTAAAGAAAGAAACTCTTCAATAGAGTTGTTAATACATAATAAATTATGTAAAATAATCGTGACGCGGAGGTATAATATGGAAGAAAAATTAACAGACCAAGAATTAGTTAGACGTCAAAAAGTAGAAAAATTAAAAGAATTAGGTCTAGATCCATTTGGTCAAAAATATGATCAAACAGATTGGTCTCAAGATATACAAGATAAAGTACAAGCAAAATTAAAAGAATTAGGTGTTACAACAATTGATCCTAATGATAAGAGTGAAGAACATAAAGCTTATATGGCTCATCTTCATGATGAAATTGATGCGATGAATTATCACGTTTCTATCGCAGGTAGAATCATGTTCATTCGTAAGATGGGTAAAGCTAGCTTCTTCTCTTTACAAGATGTTAAAGGAAAACAACAAGTTTATATATCAATTAACGATGTTGGCGAAGAAACATATAACTTATTTAAGATGGCTGATATTGGTGATATTGTCGGAGTTAAAGGTAAAGTTATGTTAACTCAAACAGGCGCTGCAACTGTTAAATGTTTAGAGTATACTCACTTAACAAAAGCTTTAAGACCATTACCAGAAAAATTCCATGGTTTAACAGATAAAGAAGAACGTTATAGAAGAAGATATGTTGATTTAATTATGAACGAAGAAGCTAAAAAAGTTGCTTTAGCGAGACCAAAGGTAATTAGAACAGTTCAACATTATTTTGATTCATTAGGTTTCGTTGAAGTAGAAACTCCAGTTCTTTCACCTGTTCAAGGTGGTGCGACTGCTAGACCATTCGTTACACATCATAACGCATTAGATAAAGATTTCTATTTAAGAATTGCAACTGAATTACCACTTAAACGTTTAATTGTCGGAGGACTTGAAAAAGTTTATGAAATTGGCCGTTTATTCCGTAATGAAGGTATGGATTTAACTCATAACCCTGAATTTACAACAGTTGAATTATATCAAGCATATGGTGATTTATCATCAATGATGGATATTGCTGAAGGTGTTATTAGAGAATGCGCAACACGTGTTGCAGGTAAAACTGAACTTATGAATATCTTTAATCCAGAAGGAGAAAAAATCGATGTTTCTAAACCATTTAAGAAAGTTACTATGTGTGACATGATTAAAGAAGAAACAGGTGTTGATTTTAAAAATAATAACTACACATTATCAGAAGCAACTGAAATCGCTAAATCTCACGGCGTAGAAGTAGAAAAACATTTCACAGTTGGTCATATTATCAATGCTTTCTTTGAAAAATTCTGTGAAGAAAAATTAATTCAACCAACATTCTTATGTGGTCATCCAATTGAAATTTCTCCTTTAACAAAGAAAGATCCTAAAGATCCTCGTTTTGTTGAAAGATTTGAACTTTATATTGGTGGACATGAATTCGCGAATGCTTATACTGAATTAAATGATCCTATCGATCAAAAAGAAAGATTCATTGAACAATTAAAAGAAAAAGAATTAGGTAATGATGAAGCTAACGAAATGGATGTTGACTTCTTAGAATCTCTTGAATATGGTATGCCACCATGTGGAGGTATTGGTATCGGTATTGATAGACTTGTTATGTTTATCACTGAACAAACTTCTATTAGAGAAGTATTATTATTCCCTCATATGAAAGATAGAAACTAATTATAGTACTGAAAAATAATAACTTATCCTTTTAACCACCTTCGGGTGGTTTTCTTTTTCTTAATAAAAATATTTCATTTATTTTTTACTTATTAAGTTAATTTTTAAGTTCAATGATTAAAGTGAATGTAAAGGAGAGGTAAGAGTTATGAAATTTAAATTTATAATGCCACTCGCTTCATTAGTTTTAATTAGTTCTTCTTGCAGTTTATCTTCTAATTCAGCAAAAAGTATCGATTCTACTAGTGAAACAAAATTATATGATACATCAGGAAATGAAATTACAAGTGGAAGTGCGAATGTTTCCTTTGTCTATGGTAGACAAACAACTACTAAAACAATCCAAGCTAAATATTTAATTGATGGAGTTAATGTAACTATTTCAGAAGGAGATTTTGAAAGTAGTTCTGCTTCATCAAATGAAGTGGTTTTTTTAGTTATTAATGGAGGTAATCTTACCATTAAGGGTACTACAAAAAATTATGTAAATATTGTTAAATCTGGAAGTGAAGTTAGTTCAGGTCAAGTAGATGATGATTATAATTTCTATGGTATTAATTCAGGAATTGTCGTTTCGGGCTCTTCTTCAAAAGCTAATATTGAATATGCGAATATCGTGACATCTAGTAATGGATCTAATGCTCTTGTCGCGACTAATGATAGTGAAATAACAATCACTAATTCAACTATTGCGACTTCAGGTTCAGCCGGCTCAAGAGGTTTACATACAACATATGGAGGTAATATCACTGCCAGTTATACTTCTATTGTTACAAAAGGAGTTTCTTGCGCAGCTCTTGCTAATGACCGTGGGGGAGGAAATATAAGCGCGACTAATTTGGAATTAGAAACTAACTCTAATGGTTCACCTTTAGTTTATTCAACTGATTCTATAAGTGTCAGTTCTTCTAAAGGAGTTTCTAATAATGCCCAAATGGTTGTTGTTGAAGGTGGTTCTAGCGCAGTTTTAGATAATTGTGATTTCTCTTGTACTGGTAAAGGAAATAGAACCGGAACAAGTGAAATTAATAATTCCACTCACACAATAGATGAAGGAGGAATCTTTATTTATCAATCTTTCTCAGGAGATTCTAGTGATGGAACAGATTATTTTAAAGCGACAAATTGCTCTTTTAAAGTAACTACCGAAGGAGTTCCAATGTTTTATTTAACGAACATTACGGCAGATATTTCCTTAAGTGGAAATACATTCGTTCAAGAAAGTAGTTCTGATTACTTATTAGTCGCAGAATCAACTAATCAATGGGGGAGTTCATCTTCTAATGGTGCAAATGTAAATATTACTTTATCTAATCAAGATTGGGACGTAAATAGGACCTTTGTAGGAACGATTTCTTCTATTACATATAAATAGCTATTTAAACGACTTAAAGCCACCTACGGGTGGCTTTTTAAGCTTTATAAGCAAAATAAAAACATCTAGAAACTAGATGTTAATATTCAATATTATTTTTCTGAAACACGATATAATGAGAAGAGTGAACCAACAATTGCGATAACAGCGATTACAATTGATCCTACACCTAATCCTGCATTGGCAAATGATGCCCAAGTTTCGTGTAATGTAGATTTACCTGCGATATAACCTGCAACTGATGGAGTAAACCAAGTGAATATTGCAGTATAGAGGAAAGAGATGAAACATAAGAAACCACCAAACTTACCTTTAACAAAGAATGATAATAATGCACCAACTAATGGTAAGAAGATACTTAATGTAACCCAGAAGTTAAATACTGCTTTTAATTCTAATGGATTATCACCGCTTAATGTGCCACCAAAAGCACATGTAAACATATTGACGAATGATGTTCCTCCAATTGCTGGTAGGAATGCACATCCGATAATTGCTATTGCTAAAACTATTAAACAAATTGGAATAAATTTTGAAACTTTATTGTTATTTTCCATGATATAAACTCCTTTGCTAGTATATTCTATCATTTATTAATGTAAATCAATAGTTTTTTTTACGCAAAATAATATTTAATATTATT
>CAVJWU010000033.1:0-15557 GCA_963653535.1 Azospirillum sp. CAG:239 | reverse complement strand
TATCACAAGAGACAAAATTAACATATTTAATAGAATCTCCATATTCTTCTTTCATGTTTTGTTTTATAGTAGTTAGTTTAGCGGCATTATCAACTTGTTTTTGTATTTGAGCGATTTGCTTTCTTGCTAAGCAAGGATTATATGAAACAACTCTTTTTTCTTTGACTTTAAATTTAATTTCATTGTTATTTTCGTCTACGAATTTATACTCATATACATCAATGCATTCTTTATATTTGTATATTAGTTTGCCACTTTTATCTAATACATTTGTCCATTTATTTTGTTCGTTATCTAATAAAACCCATTTCTTTTCTTCGGCACTTAGATTCTTACCATGAACTGATTTAGAAAAGATGTATCCATCATTAGCTTCTTTAACTGCAGCATAAATGTTTCTAGCGCAGTTTAAGCCTTTATCAGCCACTTGTACTATTTTTGAATTAATATTAAATCTAGATTTTAAATCTTCAATAGATTTTCTAATTTCAGGTTTTTCTGATTGGTTTCCGGGATAAAGTGACATTCCTAAAGGTATTTGTTGTTCATCTAATAATAAAGCTTGACCAATAATAGGAAGATGTCTTTCTTCTTTAGAAGGACCTTTTTGTCTATCATCTTTAGGTAAATCAATTTCAAAATAGTAATTAGTACAATCGAAATAAGCTTTTTTAATTTTTCTAGGGAATTTCAAATCAATATGATGATTCATAACTTCAATGAATTTTTGATAATCAGAACCAATGTAATTAATCGCATCTAGTATTTGATTATAAGAAAAAGATTCTATCCCATAAATGTTAGGCATAACATTTTCAAAAGCATTGTGTTTAGAACCAGGATTAACAACTTGAGCATAAATCATTGATTGAATAAAACTAGACATATCAAAGTGGAAGTTTTTATTAGATGTCATTAAATCATAATCTTTATCAAGTTCTAAGTAATTCCACATAGATTTTAATAAGAAATATCCAATATTCTTTTTAAAGGAAGTATCACCAATCTTTTTAATATTTGTTTCTTTAACATTTTCATTTAATTCATCAACTAATTTCTTTACATAACTAATAGGATCTTTTATACCATTAGCAACTAAGTCATCATAATATCCAATAGCTTTAAAAGATTTGTTTCTTCCACCCTTACCAGGGACATAACAAGATTGATAAATTTGTAAATATAAACCTTTTTTAGAAGGAGTAGTTTTCTTTAAAAAATATCTCATAAAATCACCTCAAAGTATAATAACACCTTAACACTATATATTATAAGACAATAAAAAAATATTTTCAACATTTTTAATAATATATTTATATATTATTAATTTGCCAAAAATATTCTTATTCCTTGAAAAATGTAGTGTTAAATCCTAAAAACGGGTCGATTAATTTATTTATTTCTTCTTCACTTAGATATTTTTTTAAATGTTCTTTAAATTCCATAATAAACCTCAAAAATATTTTACAATTTTTAATTTTAAGATAAAAGAATTATCGTTACGAGATAAAATAAACTTGTTAATAGTAACCTCAATTAGTATAATAGAATGGCTATTTGGGCATGGACAAGCGGTAAGTCACCTGTCTCTGAAACAGGTTAGCGTTGGTTCGAATCCAACTGCCCAAGCCATTTTTTGCTTAAAATGGACTTAAAAAAGCAAAAAAAGTATATTTTTGTCTTTGAAAACTATTTTTAATCTTTTAGTAATACCAAATGTATGTTATTATAATTAAAGATTGTTTTCATAGCAATTTATTTTGTTTCTAAAAAGGAGATTACCATGGAAGAAAATCAAAACGTAGAACAAGAAGAAAGTTATATTACTTTACGTGATATTTTTGCAGCATTAAAAAGAGGATGGAAATTATTAGTTATTATTTTTGCAGTCATCTTCATCTGCGGTGAAATTTATACTTTCGCAATCAAGAAAAATACATATTACGCGAACTCTTCTGTAACTGTTGAATATTCAAACGATTCATCTAGTTCATCAGATAATATTAACGTTCAAACATCTATTCAATACGTTGTTACAGTTAATACATTAATTTCAAGTGAAGGTGTTTTAACTAAAGTTGCACAAACTTTAAATGATACTTATAAATATAATTATACATATACAAGTTTAAGTAAAGTTATTACTACTTCATATACATCTAACTCAATGATCATCTCAATTAAGGCAGTTACTGAAAGTGGTGAAAAATCACAAAACATCGTTAAAGCTGTCGCAGATGAAATTTCTAAATACAGCGTCGATAATACTGATTCTACATATAAAACATTAAAATGTAGAATTAATACTAGAGACTATGGTGAAGGTTTCTATAAAGATGGTCCTAATAGAGTACTTTATTCTGTCATTGTTGTTCTTATTGGCTTAGTTGTTGGCGCAGGTGTTGTCTTAGTAATGGAACTTGCTTCAAATAAATTCAAGATAAAAGAAGATATTGAAAAATTAGGTTTACCAATTGTTGGCGTTCAACAAAATGAAAAAGATAAGAAAGATTATGAAGATACAATCGATTTTTCTACATCTATCTCTTCATTTGAACCATACAATAGACTTCTTTCAAATATTAAGTTAGATAATGTTGATAAACAAAACAAAGTTATTATGTTTACTTCATCTGGGCCAGGTGAACTAAAAACTACAACATCTAGTAATTTAGCTTATACAATCGCTCACAACGGATTAAAAGTTTGTATTGTCGATTTAGACTTAAGAAAAGCTAGACTTCATAAAGTATTTAATGTTAATAAAAAACCAGGTATGGTTGAATATATTAAAGGTGATGCAGCATTAGAAGATTGCATTAAGCATTCAGAAAAAGCTAATTTAGATGTTCTTACATCTGGTAAATCATTAGATAATCCAGTTGCAATTATTGAATCTCATAAATTAAAAGAATTAATCGAAGATTTAAGAACTAAATATGATTACGTCATTATTGATACTCCTCCTCTAGCCGCGGCTAATGATGCAATTTTAATTTCTAAACTTGCCGATGGAGTTATTTATAATGTTGCATGTAATTCATATAATAAGAAAATGGTTAAAGAATCTATTGATCGTATTATTACTAATACTCATATTATTGGTCTTAACGTTACTAAATATGAAGGTAGTAAGAATGATAGTTATTATTACTATTATTATAAAGATTATAAAGATACAACAGAATCAAAATAATGTAAGGGGCTTAGGCCCCTTTTGTTATAGGAGAAAAAATTATGTTAGGAATGCCAACTATTTTAGAATTTAAAAGTGTAGAAGAAAATATATCATTCGCGAAACAATATAAATTTGATTTTATTGAATTAAATTTAAATTTTTCTTATGTTCGTAATTTCATTTTAAATAATGAATCTATTGATCCTTCTTTAACTTATACCTTACATTTTTTTGATGAAGCTGATTTCGCTCTTTATGATGAAGTTAGCGAAGCCTATATTAAATTGTTAGACAAATATCTTTCTAAAGGTAGAAACTATCTTAAACAAGTTAATATTCATCTTAATTTAGGCCCAGTAGTTACAATAAGCGGAGAAAAACATTATCTATATCAAGAAGAATTTGATGAATATATTAATAGATTAATCACTAATTTAAAAAAAGTTAAAGAAATAACTAATAAATATCATATTGATTTAGTATTAGAAAACGTTATAAGCGAAGATTTTATTATTAACACATATCCTTATTTAGAAAAAGAATTTTCTTTTTGTTACGATATTGGTCATGATAAAACAAGCTCATCTAAACTTGAAGATTATTTTTATTCACATTTAGATAATTTTAAAGAAGTACATTTTCATGATGCAACATCAACAAAATGTCATTTATCTTTTCAAGAAGGAAATTTAAATATTAAAGAAATATATAATCAAATTAAAGAAATAAGATATATTCTTATCGAGGTAAAATCAAAAGAAGATTTAATTAAAAGTATTTCATATTTAAAGAATAACTAAAAACGAATTGCTTATAACAATTCGTTTTTATTACTACTTTTATATAAATAATGATTTTTTATTTCATGTACGCTTAAGATTATCGCGACTAATATTGATGATAGGCCTAGTAATAATAAGTGGGAATGAAGATGCTCAATTGGATCAAGAATTAAAAATACTGATAAAGCTATTTCAATAATAGCTTCAAGCGTTTCAACAATTTCTATTCCTTTGAATTTCTTATGAGCGATTTGATGAACGGTGATATTTAATCTAACTGAACCATTTATAATCGCGCTTACTCCCCACAAGGAACAAATTATATAAAAAGATTTATCGATAAAAATATATTTAGAAAGTATAATAATGAAAGAAAAAATCATACTAATTAAATGAGTACCGATATGATTTTCTTCTTGGTTATATGCTTTTCTTTTTATAGAAGAAATTTCCGCGGCAGTAGAATCGTAAAATAAAGAAATGCCTACAAGTAAATTTAAATTATTTTTTATCATATCAACGAATAAATAGGATCCGAGAATAATATAAGTACCGACAATAAAATAAACTATTATTCTAGTAAGTCTTAAAAATCTGTATTTCTGCATAATGTTTACCTAATTTATTAATGTGATGAAATAAGAAGTTAAAGTTTCTGGAGTATCAAAAAAATCTTCATCCATCCAATATTCTAAGATAACGATAAAATTATTAACTAAGATATCTTTTTTTAATTTAAGAGGAATATTTCTATTTGTTAATGGATAATTAGAAAAATATGAATCGGCTAGTTTATATAAATTCATTTTGAATTCATCGAGAAATATTTTATTACAGTTACTTTTTAAGATTCCTCTAATTAAACTTGATTCATCTTTAATATGATAAAAAATGTGGGTAATTAAATGTTTATAATCATATACATTATCAGAAGAAAAATCATGTGTCCTTTCTTCTTGTAAAGAATGAGAAAATACGTGATCAAAAATCTTTCTACTTACTGATAATAATAATTCATCTTTTGTCTTAAAGTGTAAATAGAAGGTTGATCGACCGATATGCGCTTCATCTAAGATATCTTGAATAGTAATATCATCATATTTTTTCTTGTTAATGACACTTGAAAAACCTTCATAAATTGAATCAAGTGTTTTTAGTTGTCTTTTATCCATAATTTATACCTCGAAATAATTATAGCATCTTTAAAATAATGAACAATATGTTTTATATTATTTAATAAAATAAAAATTTATTGAACTTTATGTTCTATAAATGCATTTTAAATGACTAATTTAAAATTTATATTATCTAAATGATAGTTAAAAAATATTGTGTTGATTAGATATCTATTTTAAATGATTTAGAAAATTTAGTATTTAAATATGTAATTAAAAAGAATAAACATTGAATTTATTGAAGTAGTAAATAAAGTTAGTTATAATAAACTTAATTCGGAGGTAAAAATTATGGAGTATGTAAAACTTGGAAATACTGATATTAAAGTTAGTAAGATTTGTTTAGGCTGTATGAGCTTTGGTGAAGTTGGAACAATGCACGATTGGACACTCAATGAAGAAGCAACAGAAAAAGTAGTTAAACATGCATTAGATTTAGGAATTAATTTCTTTGATACTGCGAATGTTTATTCAAAAGGTAGTTCAGAAATTTTCTTAGGTAAAGCTTTGAAGAAACTTGCAAAAAGAGAAGATGTTGTTATAGCTAGTAAAGTTTATTTTAATGAAGGACATCTTTCAAAAGAAGCGATATTAAGAGAAATTGATGGAACTCTTAATAGACTTGGTACTTCTTATTTAGATTTATATATTATCCATCGTTTTGATTATGATACTCCTATTGGTGAAGTAATGGAAACATTAGATTCATTAGTAAAATGTGGTAAGGTAAGAGCGATAGGTGCTTCAGCGATGTATACTTATCAATTTGTCTTAATGCAAGAATATGCAAAAGAACACAATTTAACTCCTTTTGTTGCTATGGAAAATCATTATAATTTACTTTATCGTGAAGATGAAAGAGATATGATTCCATATTGTAAAGAAACTGGTGTCTTATTAATGCCATATTCTCCTTTAGCGAGTGGCCACTTAGCTAGACCTACTTGGAATAAAGATTCATTAAGAAGTAGAACAGATTTAACTATGAGAGCGAAATATGATTCATATTTAAAAGAAGATATGGTCATAGTTTCACGTGTTAAAGAAATCGCGGATCATCATGGAGTTAGTATGAGTGAAGTCGCTCTTAGTTGGATGATGTCTAAAGGAATTCAATCACCAATTATCGGCGCGACAAAACTTTCTTATATCGATGATGCAGTTAACGCATTAAAATTAAAGTTAACAAAAGAAGAAATAGCTTATTTAGAAGAAGAATATGCACCTCATAAAGTCGTCGGTGCGATTTAATAAAATATAATAATATAATTTAATACTTCAGGGTAAGGTGAAAGTCCTAACTGGTGGTAAACCCCACGAGCCATATGGCATGAACTTGTGAAATTCAAGTGGCAATAGTAAAGTCTAGATGAAAGAAGTTAATGTCTTTTACGATGTTTTAGCCTTGAAGTAATTCAAGGCTTTTTATTAGCTTAGAATTGTCTAAAAAATAAAAAGAAGTGTTTCTACTTCTTAAAGAGAAACTTATTTCAATCTAATTAGGAGAACAATTATGAAAAAAGATAATAAAATTTTTGATATATTTTTAAATATCATACTAGTTATTTTCGGTGGAGGATTAATAACTTTATCATTCTTTATGAAAGGGTGGAATTTAAATACTTTTCTATATACAATAGTAGCTTTTATCGGGGCTATATTAATCTTTAAGGTATTAATGAATATTTATAATTATTTTATAAAAAAAGATGAGAAAAAAACTTTAAGCGTAAAAGAAATTACTTTAATAGGTATTCAATCAGCGTTAAGTATAATTCTTTATTACGTCGCGAGTTTAATTCCTTCTATTCCGTTTTTTCCACCTTGGTTAGATTTATTTAATTTTAGTGAAATTCCTGCTTTGATAACAGGTTTTATTTATGGGCCTTATGCTGGTAGCTTAGTAATTTTAGTTCGTTTTTTTGTTAAATTACCAGGTACATTTACTGCTGGAGTTGGTGAACTTGCTGATTTAATTTTAGGTTTAGTATTAGTTATAGTAGCAAGTTATATTTATAAAAGACATCGTTCACTTAAAGGGGCGCTTATTGGAACTAGTTCTTCGATGTTAATATGCTCGATGACTGCTTGTTTATTAAATTATTTAGTCTTAATTCCTGCTTACGTTAATCTAGCTGGATTTAGTTATGAAGCTCTTAGTAGCATGCTTTCTTATATGGGAAATGTAACAGTCGATAACTTTATGATATATTATATCTTTCTCGGCGTATTACCATTTAATATCGCACGTTATGTAATGATATTTATTATTACCTTTGTTACATATAAAAAGATTCATTTATTAATAGATCGATTAACAAATGAAAACAAAGTAAAAGACGTAGAGAACTAATCTACGTCTTTTAATTAACTTCGTAATGGTTTCTTTAGATCTTCATTAACTAAAGAATTTAAGATCTCCATATCTTCTTTTTCAATTTTAAAATCTAAAGAAATATTTTCTTTAATTCGATTTTCATGTGTTGATTTAGGTAAAGGCAATGTATTATTTTCTAAACAGAAACGAATACATAATTGAGGAACGCTAACACGATATTTATTCGCGATTGAAATTAATTTGTTATTTTCAACTATTTTACCAGTTGCAAGAGGAGAATAAGCTTCAATAAGGATATTATGAGATAAACAATAAGAAGTTAATTCTTTCTGCGTGTTACCAATAAAATATCTTATTTGGTTTACATGTGGCACAAAGTTAGTTGCTTTAACGATATTTTCAATATCGTGAATGGAAAAATTACTTACTCCGATTGCTTTAATTAAACCTTCATTATATAAATCGATGAATGCTTTCCAAACTTCAATATTTTCTTCATCACAGTTTTGCCCGACATTTGTCCATGGCCAAGGAGCATGAATTAAATATAAATCGATATAATCTAATCCTAAAGCTTTTAAGGAAGAATAGAAATGTTCTTTTGCTCCGTTATAGGTTTTAATTTCAGCAGGACATTTAGTCGTGATAAATAAGTCTTCTCTTTTTAAAGATGAATCTTTAATAGCTTTACCAATACTTTCTTCGTTATGATATGCAAATGCTGTATCGATATGTTTATAACCATTTTTTAATGCACATAGAGTTGATGTATAAGCGTCAACCGGACTAGCTTGCCACGTACCGAAACCAACTTTAGGAATAGAAATTCCATTACTTAAAATAAATACTTCGTCTTTAATCATATTATCTAGTAAACTTTCCAATTAAAATAAAATTCAATAATGATAAACATAATGATCCTACAGTAACAATAATACCAATAGTTAAATAATTACCTTTTGACCATGTCATTAAAAAGATACCTGCCCATAATAATGAGATGAATAAACTTAAACATAAAACGATTAAAGTTAATTTAAAATTGGAAACTTTAGAATGAGATTTTTCTAAACTTGTTTTGCTGTTCATAACTACCTCCTAGATGATGCTTAACGCTCTTAAAGCAAATAAAACTAATAAAGCAACTTGTAATATTAAAGAAAAATAAATGGAAATAGTAAAATAAATTTTATTTGTTTTATGATGGAAAACTATTCTACCAAAAAATCCTCCAATTGCCCCTCCTAAAGAGACTAAACCTAATAATGTTTTTTCTTTAATTCTGACTGGACCAGAATTACTTGTCGCCATCTTTTTATCTTTTCCAAAGATAACGAAGGTGATTAAAGAAAAAATAACTAGGTACACTAAATAAATTAAAAATGTAATTAATGCCATATTTGTTCCTCCAAGTAAAATAATTATATAAAATCTCAAATAATAATTGAATAAAAATAACAACTTGTTATAATACTTTTGTCTATGAATTAGGGGAATTTATTTTTTTCTATTTAGAGAGGATAGGTTGGTGAAACTATCTTAGAAAAAATAAATAGGCTACTAAGGAGATATAGTGAAAACTACGTCAATCTGCGTTAAAGATTTTAATTAAGAGCAATAAAATATTATTGAATTAGGATGGTACCGCGTTAATTCGTTCCTAAAGGTACTTTTTTTATGCACAAAAATGGAGGAAAGATATGAAAAAAATGACATCTAGTGAAATTAGACAAATGTGGTTAGATTTCTTTAAATCTAAAGGACATTACGTCGAACCAAGTGCAAGTCTAATTCCAAATAACGATCCTACTTTACTTTGGATCAATGCTGGCGTTGCAGCATTAAAGAAATATTTTGATGGTTCTGAAATCTCAAAATATTCAAGAATCACTAATGCACAAAAAGCAATTAGAACTAACGATATTGAAAATGTTGGTAAAACAGCACGTCACCATACATTTTTTGAAATGCTTGGTAACTTCTCAATTGGTGATTATTTCCGTAATGAAGTAATACCTTGGGCTTATGAATTATTAACTAGTGAAAAATATTTCGCTTTCGACAAGAATTTATTATATATCACTCATCATCCAGATGATAAAGCAACTAGAGATTTATGGATAAAATGCGGTATGGATGAATCACATTTAATTCCTTTAGAAGATAACTTCTGGGAAATTGGCGCAGGCCCTTGTGGACCAGATACTGAAATTTTCTTTGACAGAGGAACTAAATATGATCCAGAAAATATCGGTATTAAACTTTTAACTGATGATATTGAAAATGATCGTTATATTGAAATTTGGAATATTGTTTTCAGCCAATACAACGCAGAACCTGGTGTTGATAGAAAAGATTATAAAGAATTACCATCTAAAAATATTGATACTGGTGCAGGACTTGAAAGACTTTGCTGTGTTATTCAAGAAGTAGAAACTAATTACGATACTGATTTATTCTATCCTTATATTTTAGAAACACAAAAATTAGCGAAATTCCCTTATGAAGGTGAATATAAAATGGCATATCGTGTTATTGCTGATCACATTAGAACATGTACTTTCGCTCTTGCAGATGGTGCGACTTTCTCTAATGAAGGAAGAGGCTACGTTTTAAGAAGAATTCTTCGCCGCGCTGTTAGATATGGTAGAAAACTTGGTATCGATAAACCATTCTTATCTAACTTAGTCCCAGTTGTTTGTGAAAATATGAAATCTTTCTATCCTTATTTAGGTGAAAAGAAAGACCGCATTATGAAGATGATTTCTCAAGAAGAAATTAAATTTGCGTCTACTTTAAATCAAGGTGAAACTTTATGTAAAAAGATGCTTGCTTCTTGTGGTGACGTTCTTCCAGGAAGTGATGCATTTAAATTATATGATACATATGGTTTCCCTTATGAATTAACAGAAGAAATTGCTTCTGAATTTAATAAAACATGCGATAAAGCAGGATTTGACAAAGAAATGAAGATTCAAAAGGATAGAGCTCGCGCGGCAAGAGGAACTCTAGAATCAATGAATGCACAATCTCAAGACTTAATGAATTTTAAAAATGAATCAGAATTTGTTTATAAAAATGAAGTTATTGAAGGAACAGTTATCGGAGTTTTTAAAGATGGTGTTAAAGTAGATTCTCTTGATGATGAAGGTGATATCATCTTAGATAAAACTAATTTCTATGCGACAATGGGTGGACAGGTAAAAGATACAGGTACTATGGAAAATGAATCTTGTTCATTAGAAGTCATCGATGTTACTAAAGCTCCAAATAAACAACATTTACATCATGTAAAAGTTAGCTATGGTGAAGTTAAAGTTGGTGATAAGTTCACTTTAAAACTTGATACTGAAGCAAGAAAGAAAATTCAAGCAAATCACTCTGCAACTCACCTTTTACAAGCAGCATTACAAGAAGTTCTTGGTGATCACGTAAAACAAGAAGGATCATTTGTTTCTAGTGAAGTATTAAGATTTGACTTTGATCATTTTGAAAAGATTTCCTTTAAACAATTATGCCAAATTGAAAAATGTGTTAATGAATATATCTCAAAAGATATTGAAGTTGTAACTGAAGTCTTACCTATTGAAGAAGCTAGTAAACTCGGTGCGATGATGCTATTTAATGAAAAATATGGTGATGTCGTTAGAGTTGTCGAAATGGGTGATATTTCTAAAGAGTTCTGCGGCGGTACTCATGTTTCTAGACTTTCTGAAATTGGCTATTTTGCAATAGGTTATGAAGAATCAATTGCTTCAGGAATTAGAAGAATTGAAGCTTATACTGGTATGAAAGCTTATGAAGTATTAAAACAAAAAGAAATTCTCCTTGAATCATTATTAGGAAAAGTAAAAGTTACTTCATATAATGATATTGCTGCTAGAATTGATATTATGAATAATGATATCGCTTCTTTAAGAAAACAAAACCAAGAATTAAATGAACAAGTTTCTTCTTATAAAGCAAAAGAAGCTAAAAATGAATTTGAAGAAATTAATGGAAAACACGTTTTAACTAAAGTAGTTTCAAATATGGATAAAGATATGTTCTCATCTTTATTTGATTCATTAAAAGTAATGTTTGATTCTTCAATTATTGTTTTAGTTAATGTTACTAGTGATAGAAGTTCTTTAATTGTCGGTGTTTCAAAAGATTTAACTTCATCTTATCAAGCTGGTAAGCTAGTTAAGGAGATTACTGCGATTACTGGAGGATCTGGAGGAGGACGTCCTGAAGTCGCTCAAGGTGGAATTAAAGACGCGAATAAGATTAATGAAGCATTTGCTTCTATTAAGAAAGGATTCTAAGATGGAAGAAAAATTAGATAAAATCATCTTCGAAGATGAAAATGGAACTAAAACTGAACTTACAATCTTATTAACATATCACTCAGATACTTTTAATAAAGATTATGTCGTATTTTATGAAGAAAATGGTGATCTAGTCGCAGGTATTGTAGATGAAAATGGTAATATTTCTGATGTTGAAGCACAAGAAGAATATGATGAATTAGATGAAATCATCGATGAATATCTTTCAAGCAAAGACAAAGAGGAAAAGTAGGGAGACCTACTTTTTCTTTTATCTACCTTTCTACTTTGGTAAATTTTCTTTCAATAATTAAAAAAATTAGTTGATTTTAATTTGGCGTTACGCTATACTTATATACGCGTATGGCCCCATAGCTCAGCTGGATAGAGCAACTGCCTTCTAAGCAGTAGGTCAGGTGTTCGAATCACCTTGGGGTCACCACTTAAAAAAATATGAGTTCCGAAAGGAACTCTTTTTTGTTTTAAAGAAGATTTTTCTTCTTTTTAGTTAACGTTATGATCATGTGATTTAATAAATGAAATTACTAATCTGAGATTAGGAATTTTTTATTTTTAAATGGGTTAAGACATCTAGAACTTTTTTTACGTTAAAAATAAGTTATTATTATTTTTACTATGGTAGAAAGAAAACTGAATTTAATTTAACTAAATTTTGTCTTTCTTTAATTACTATCTCAATAAATAAAAGACAAAAAATTATTGCATAAAAAAACTGTTGAACTAGTCAACAGTTAAATAATTGAAATTTAATTAGTTATCTAAGTTATGTGTTTTTCTATAAATTTGTAAAACATAACCAGCAATCGTACATAAGAATGAAATAACATTAAATACTAAGAAGAGAATAATCATTCCAGCAGAATATGAAATTGATGTAGCAAACATTGATTTAGCATTGATTAAGATATAAATATAAGGGAATAAATTGCCGAGAGTTAAGACTCCTCCTACTCCGATAAAGACTAAACCAATTGGCTTAATATCGAATGAATTAAAGTGTGTACCAACTAAAGTGAAGATACCACCTGCAACACCTGTACATAATCCTAAGATTAACCAAGCAACATATATTTTTAAAGTTGTATCGCCATAGACGTTCCAAATTAATGAAATGATTAAGATGATTAAAGCTCCAACAGTTAATAATAATTTTTCGAGTTTCTTAATTGTTAATGTTTTAAAATATTGAACAAATGATTCACCAAAATTCTTAAACCATAAACCCATGGAAACAAAGAATTTCTTAAATGCTTCTCCTAAATTATTAAAAAAGTGTGCCATAAACTTTTTTCCTCCCCAAATATATATTTATAATATCATTATTTTCTTGAAAATAAAATAAACATTTTTTAATTTTGATAATAATTTATTGAATTTAAGTTATATTTAAAGTATAGACTAAAAAAATGGCTCTAAAATAATTTATTATAAATTAAATTATTTAATATCTTTATAGATTTTTAACTGATTTGTTGTTATAATTTTATAGATTTTATAAGGAGATTGTTAAAAATGGCAAAATTTTATTTAACAAAAGAAGGTTTAGAATCATTAAAGAATGAATTAAATGATTTAGTTAATGTACAAAGACCTAAGGTTTTACTTGAACTTGAAGAAGCTAAAGCACAAGGTGACTTATCTGAAAACGCAGATTATGATGCAGCTAGAGCAAAGCAAGCAGAAATCGAAGCTAAAATTAATGAATTAAGAGAAAAGACTACAAATGCAGAAATCATTTCAAATGATGGATCAACTGATGAAGTTAAATTAGGCTCTTATGTCACTTTATTCTTATCTTTCAAAAATAAAGAAGAAAAATATCATATTGTTGGTTCTACAGAAGCAAATCCTTTAGAATATAAAATTTCTAATGAATGTGAACTTGCAAAATCAATCATGGGTCACAAAGTTGGTGAAACAGTTACAGTTAAAGCAACTAAACAATATGATGTAAAAATTGTTTCTATCAGCGCGACTGACGAAAAATAATTAAATTAAATTTAGGATTTTTACTAAAACCTCCACATTATTATTAGTGTAAGGAGGTTTTTTTATGGTTAAATGGATTATTGGTGCGATTGTTGGTGTTGTTCTAGTTATTAGTGCTTTTATGATTATTGATCCAAATGTAAATACAGGAACTGCACAAAATTCTTATTCGACGAGTGAAACGATAGGCAGTGTGAATGTTACAATTGATGGAGCTATTCTTAATTCAGGAACTTATACGATGAAAGTAACTGATACTTTAGATGATTTAATTTCTAAGGCCGGAGGTCTTCTCGATAGCGCAGATACTTCTTGCTTTAATGAATCATTAGAAATTGGTAATCATACTTCATTCTATATTCCATATGTTGCTGGTTATAGCGAAGAATGTGTAGCTCCGGATATCACTAAAATTAATATTAATACTGCGACTGAAGAAGAATTAGCTTCAATTAATGGTATTACAGCAACACTTGCCGCTCGAATTGTAGCTTATCGAGAAGCTAATGGCGATTTTCAAACATTAGAAGAAATTCAAAATGTTTCAGGAATCGGCGTAAAAACATATGAAAAAATTCGTGACTATATAACTTTGAAATAATATGTTTTTAATTTATTTTATTTCTCTTATTGGAGGTTTACTTATCATTAGTAAACCTCTTCTAGGAGGAATTATTTTTCTTTTTTTATTAATATATTTTTTTAAGAATCGCGATAAAAGAACGATTCTTTTTAGCGGTTTATTTTTTCTTATTGGTATTTTTCTTTTTATCATGGCGAAAGTATCGATTTTCCATGAAACAAATATTGGTTTAGTTATATTAAAAAAAGATAATTATATTGTAGTTAAAAGTAATTTTTCTTATTTTTATATCGCAAGTAAAGAAAATAGTTTTGAAGTATTCGACTTAATTTCTTATAAAGGAACAAAAGAAAATTATTCATTTACTAATTATGAATCGAGATTTGATTTTAATACCTATTTAGAAGAAAGGTTAATTTTTTATCAAGTAAATGCAAGTGAAATTAAAACTTTAATTCCTTCTTTATTAAGAATATCTACTTTAATAGATTTAAATTTTATTAATTATAATGATGTAACGAAGAACATGTTAGGCCAATTAATTTTTAATACATCATATGATGATAGTTATTCAAAAATTTTACAAGATAATAACTTCTTTTATCTTTTATCAAGTTCATCATTACATATTTATTTTATCGATGAAGTAATAAAAAAGATTTTAAAAACAAGAAAAGTCAAAGAAAAAAATATTTCTTTAATCATTATAATTAGTAATATTTTGCTTTTTATTTTGTCTAATTATAAAAATTCGATTCTTAAAATAGTGATATTCTATTCTCTTTCTTTTTATTTTGAATTTAAGAAAAAAGAAAAATTAGATTATCTTAATAAAATATCTTTAGGAGGAATTATATTTCTCTTAGTTAAGCCTTATTATATCTATTCAAAGAGTTTTATTTATTCTTTTGTTATCCTTTACTATATTTATTTTACTAGAGGTGCTTTGTCAACTTATAAAAAGAAATGTGAATTCATTGTAAGAATTATCTATATTTATTTATTTTTTGTGCCTTTATTTATTAATAATTCCTATTCTTTAACTCCATTAACTATGTTATTTACTATCGGTTTAACTCCTTTTATCGAACTATTATATTTACTTGGAATATTAGGCATTTTCATTCCTTTATATTTTATTCTTAATCCATATTGTACCTTATTATATAAAAGCTTAAAAT
>CAVJWU010000032.1:0-16640 GCA_963653535.1 Azospirillum sp. CAG:239 | reverse complement strand
CATATGTTACAACCATTAACAAAAGAACAAATTAAAATATTAGATGAATATAGGAGATCAGGTTTAGGAATAGTAGAGTTTACTAAGAACAATAATATGAAGGTTCATCAGTTATCTTATATAATACGAAAAGAAAAAGAACTTAATAAAGTTATACCTAATAATGAAATAGTTAAATTAGATGTAGAAGCTATAATAGATAATGATGAAGATAATAAAACTTCTTCATCAAGAATAGTTACTTTAAAACAAATTCATTATGATCAAGAACTTATATATAAGATTGTATAAGCAAAAATAATTGTTTAAAACAAAATTTTTTATAACAAAAAAATGAAGTGAACCATTCAAGTCATTTCGATTACTCGGTTAAATTTTTGTGGTTCACTTCAATTATAAATTCGTTTTTTTAGGCAAGAACATTAGTCGCGCAGAGGATAATACCAACAATTGCAATAAGGAAACAATAAATGGAGAAATAATATAATTTTCCTTTTTTAATAACTCCATATAGTAATTTTAATGATAAGTAAGTAACTATGCCTGCGACAACAATACCAATTGCATATTGCCACATGATATTACTTTCTAAAATGATATCACCTTTAAATACTTTAATAACTTCAAGTAAGAAACTACCTGCAGTAACTGGGATGAATAATAAGAAAGCGAATTTAGAAGATGATTCATCATCTTGACCAACTGCTTTTCCTCCTGTAATAGTTATACCACTTCTTGATATACCAGGAAGAACGCCGACAGCTTGAAATATACCAACAATTAATGCATCATACCATTTCATATCTTCAAGTTTTTTATTACGTTTAAAGAATTTGCAAACTAAGATTATAATACCTGTAATAAATAAGAAGACGAAAACCCATATTAAACTTAATTTATCGATTTTATCTGAGAATAATAAACCGATAATACCAGCTGGTATAGTTGCGATTATTAAGAAAAGAAATAATTTTGCATTAAATTTATCTTCTTCAGTTTTTTCTTTAAAAAAGAGAAATTTCCAAGTTCCAGTAATGATTTTAATTATATCTTTCCAATAATAAACAATAACTGCAACTAATGAACCAAAATGTAAGAAAATCGCTAATGCAAGGAAACTACCATTTGTATCAACGTTTAGAATAGAAGAAAATATTCTTAAATGTCCAGAAGAAGAAATTGGTAATACTTCTGCAATACCTTGAATTATTGCGAGAATGATAAATTTTAAAAATTCTGGCATAATTATTTTTTCTCCTCTTTTATAACTTCTTTCATCGAAGTGAGTAATGAAGTTACGTTTGCGATATCAGTAGGAACAACAATCTTAGTTGAAGAAGATTGAGAAATTTTTTCTAATGCCTCAAAACCTTTTAAAGTGACATAAGCGGCGTTAGGATTTGCATCATTAATCATTTTCATACCTTTTGCTTGAGCTTCATAAACTTCTAATATAGCTTGTGCTTGACCTTGAGCTTCAGTAATCATTTGAGTTTTTTTCGCTTCCGCACGAAGAATCGCGGATTCTTTTTCACCTTGAGCTTGTAAGATTGCTGCTTGTTTTTGACCATCTGCAGTTAAGATTGCTTCACGTTTTTGTCTTTCAGCACGCATTTGTTTTTCCATCGCTTCTTGGATATCACGTGGAGGAAGAATATTTTTTAATTCAACACGGTTTACTTTAATACCCCAAGGATCAGTTGCTTCATCAAGAATAGATCTCATCTCTTGATTAATGGTGTCTCTAGAAGTTAATGTTTGATCTAATTCTAAATCACCAATTAAGTTTCTTAAGGTAGTTGCAGTTAAATTTTCAATTGCTTGCATTGGTCTTTCAACACCATATGTATATAATTTTGCATCAGTAATTTGAAAATAAACAACCGTATCAATTTGCATAGTAACATTATCTTTAGTAATAACAGGTTGTGGTGCAAAATCTGCGACTTGTTCTTTTAATGTAATAGTATTGGTCTTCCGGTCAATAAATGGTGTGATGATGTGAGGACCTGCAGTCAATGTTGTTTTATATCGACCAAGTCTTTCAATAACGACAGTGGTTGCTTGAGGAACAATCACAATGCATTTGATTAAAACAATAAGTAAGAAAAAGACAAGAATGCAAGCAAATACAATTCCAACTACGCCTCCTGCACTCATTAAAATATTGAATTTCATAATTATATAATCCCCTTAATTTATTTTTTTGTAACGATTAATTTATTACCTTTAATTTCTTTAATGACGACTATTTCATCTTTATTATATTGTTTGTCATCATCGACTGCGACAGTCCAAATGACATCTCTAATTCTAGCTTCTCCATATTCTAATAAAGATACGCCTTTAGTTAATTTTATTTCTTGACCAATTAATGTATCGGCGTTAGTTGGTGATTTTTTAAACTTTAATATTTTATCTTTAAATAATAAATTAGATAAAAAGAGTAATAAAGCAGAACTAACAACAAATACAACTAGTTGAATCCAATATGGAACTGAACATAAAGCGAGAATAAAAGAAATTATTGATGCTCCACTAAACCAAATGGAAACGAGCTGAGTAGTCGATATTTCAACTAAAAGAGTGATAATAAAGATAATCGTCCAGAAGACAATCCATGTAATATTACTATCTAAAATATTTGTTAATATCATATAAACAAGCCTCCTTTTTATATTATATATTAAAGCAAATAAAATAAAAACTAGAAAAATGTAAAGATATGGAATATTAGGATTTTTATTAGTTTTTTTAAGCAAAATTATAATATTTAGAATTGTTATTTTATTAATTTAATCTTATAATAATTCTATCAAAAGGAGATTGTTATGGAAAAAGGTTCAGGACTACTCGTCCATATTTCTTCTTTACCTAGTAGACATGGTATTGGTACTTTTGGTAAAGAAGCACATTCATTTATTAGATTTTTAAAAAGATCAAATCAAAAATATTGGCAAATGCTCCCATTAAATCCAACTTCATATGGTGATTCACCATATCAAAGTTTCTCAGCTTTTGCATTAAATCCATATTTTATTGATCTTGATATTTTAGTTAAGGAAGGATTATTAACTAAAGAAGAAGTACGTAAAATTAGAGGTGGCACAAATAAGAGATATTGTGACTATGGTAAAATTTATTCAGAAAGATTTGATATTTTAAGAAAAGCATATGAAAGGGGATATGCTAAAGAAGAAGAGAAAATTCAAAAATTCTATAAAAAACAAAAATATTGGATTGAAGATTACGCTTGCTTCATGTTAATTAAAAACATGCATGGTGGTAAATCTTTCCAAGAATGGAAACGTGATTATCGTTTACATAAGAAAAAAGCTGTTCAAGAAGCTAAATTAAGTCATATTGAAGATTATAAATTTTGGATTTATGTTCAATACAAAGCTTATGAACAATATTTAAAATTAAAGAAACATGCGAATAGAGCAGGCATTAAGATTATTGGTGATATGCCAATTTATGTTTCATTAGATTCCGCGGATGTGTGGGCTCATCCACATTTATTTATGCTAGATAGAACTAGACGTCCTACTAAAGTAGCTGGTGTACCACCAGATTTCTTCTCTGCTACAGGTCAATTATGGGGCAATCCAATTTATAATTGGGAAAAGAATAAGAAGACTCATTATTCTTGGTGGAAACATAGAACTAAAGCGATGGCTAAATTATTTGATGCATTAAGAATCGATCATTTTAGAGGATTTGAAGCTTATTGGTCTATTCCATTTGGTGAAGAAACTGCTGTTAATGGTGAATGGGTTGATGGACCAAAATACGATCTTTTCGAAGCGATTAATCCAGTTGCAAAGAAATGTCAAATTATCGCAGAAGATTTAGGTGTTATTACTCAAGGAGTAAAAGACTTGAAGGAAAAATGTGGTTTCCCAGGTATGAAATTACTTCAATTTGCATTTGGTGATTACGAAAGACATTTAAATGGTAATTATTATGCAGATGATCCAAATGAATGTAAAGGACCTGATTTCTCACATTGTAAAACTCAAAGAGAATTTAAGGAAGCTAAATTATTAAATCCATTCTTACCTCATAATTATGAAGAAAACTGCATTGCTTATATCGGTACTCATGATAATGATGTTATGGCATCTTTCTTAGAAGAAAATCCTTCTTTAAAACCTGCGATGAAAGATTATTTATGCATTACTAGAGATGAAGATATCTTAGATACATTAATTGGTTCATTAATGAGATCAAGAGCTAATGTAGTTATCTTTACTCCACAAGATTTATTACATATGGGGGCAGAATCAAGAATTAATACTCCAGGCAAAGCTTCTGGTAACTGGCAATTTAGATTCTTAAAATCTGATTTTTCTAAAGAATTATCCGATCGTTTATTCGCAATGAGTAAAGAGGCAAATAGATAATAAAATAAAAGAGAAGTTCATATTGAACTTCTCTTTTTTAGTTATTAATTGGAATTAAGATAGAAAATACGCTGCCAACATTTTCTTTGGATACAACATGAATTTGCCAAGAATGTAATTCAATAATTTTTTTTGCGATACTTAAGCCTAGACCAATTCCTTTATTTTTATGTGTTGTATCGCCTTGATAATATTCATCAAAGATATGTTCTAATACGCTATTTTTCATTCCGATACCAGTATCAGAAAATGACACTAAATATCCAGTTTGAATTTGACTAGCGGTAATCGTGATTTTTCCTTTATTTGGAGTATATTTAATTGCGTTATTTAAGATATTAATCCAGATTTCTTTAATTAATTCTTTTTCTGCCATGATTTTTGCATGGATTAAATTGATTTCAATCTCTAGTTCTTTTGCTTCTATTTGAGGATATAAAACTAATGCTGATTCTTCAATAGATTCATCAAGATATACTTCTTCTTTTTTTAAAATGTAACTATCAGTATTAAGTTTTGATAATAAAAAGGTTGAAGTAGCTAGATTTGATAATCTCACACTTTCTGAATAGATAATTTTTAAATATGATTCTTTTTCTTCTTCGGATAAATCTTTATTGTTTAGTAATAATTCAGAATAGCCTTTAATTGAAACGATGGGAGTTTTAAATTCATGTGAGAAATTTCTAATAAAATCTTTTTTTAAATAAGAAATTGAATTTAATTCTTCATTAACAAGATTAATATTTTCTGCAGTTTGTTTCATGTAAGGTTCTCTTACTTTTGCAGTGATTTTCTTACTAAAATCACCTTTTCCCATCGCTTGAAGGACTTCTTTTTCTTCTTTTAGAAAGTTGTCCATATTTTTAGTTAATAATCTTGTAGTAATTAAACTAATAACGAAACAGCATACTAGAAGAATGATTGGATATATTGAAGAATCAATCTTATTAAGTGGAACCTTACTTGCAACAAGAATCATATTGATTCCATAAGTTAAAATCGATGCAAAAAAGAAAGAAAAAATTACAATTATTGGAAATCGGAAGAAATAAGAATTAAAACGTTTAATTTTATTTTTTATTTCTTTCTTTTTATTTGTCATTTCTTATACCTCGATAACCAATCCCCATAATTGTTTGAATACCAATTTCAGGAAATGGTTCAATCTTTTTTCTTATTTTCAAAATGAATACTTTGATGATAGATTCATCTGTATCAGAATTAACACCCCAGAATTCATTGAATAATTGATATTTTGTAAATGATTTTTCTGGATAAGAAAGTAACTTATAGAGAATATCAAATTCAGTTTTAGTTAAAGATACGTTTTCACCTGTTACAACATTAGAAACGGTATTAGTTGTTGAATCAATTAAAACATCTTTTACTTGAATCTTTTTATCTGTGACGATCTTTAATCTTCTAAAAATCGCTTTTACACGAATAATTAATTCTTGAGTATCAATTGGTTTAACTAAATAATCATCGACTCCTAAATCAAAAGAGAGAGCTTTATCTTCAATTGAACCTTTCGCGGTGACCATAATGATTGGAATATTTTTATTTTCTGAACGTATTTCTCTAATCATTTCATTTCCATTTACACGAGGCATCATTTCATCACATATAATCATATCGACATGACCATCATAATATATATCTAAAGCTCTTTCTCCATCTAACGCGGTAACTACTTCATAGCCTTCCTTTTCAAGAATGGTCTTAATGAGCTTAACAATATTTATTTCATCATCTACAACTAAAATTCTCATAATCTTTCACCTCGTTAACATTATATTATTATTAAGTAAATGAAAAGTAAATTTATTTTGCTCTTTACCTCATTTTTACTTTCTATTTACCTTCTATTAACCAAAGTTATTTTTAAATATTAATGCAAGGAGGATAAGTCGATGAAACATGAATTAATCAATTTTAAAGAAGATAATCTTTCTAATGAAATAAGTTATACGATTAACTCTTATTTTGATGAAGATAATAGTGAAGATTTTAATAAAACTAGAAAAGCTGAATACGCTACTTATTCTCGTAAAGAAGAATATAAAGACTACTTTAAAATAGAACAAGTAAACAAATTTACTTCTCAAGATATTAATTTATATTTAAAAGGTAAAAATAATTACATTGATTCTTTCGCTAAAGGAAAAGAATTAAAAAGAATTTATTAGGTGATATTATGGTGAATGATCCTTACGCAGTATTAGGAATAGACAGAAATGCAACAGAAGATGAAATTAAAAAAGCATATCGTAAACTTGCAAAAAAATATCACCCTGATTTAAATCCTGGGAATAAAGAATATGAAAAGAAAATGGTTGAGATTAATGAAGCTTATGAAATGTTAACTTCACCAAATAAGAATCAATATTCATCTTATGAAGGAAATTCTTCTTCACCACAATCTAATTCTTATCAATTCGATGATCCTGGTTTTGACTTCGCTAATTTTTTCTATAATTACGCTCGTCAAAATGAATATATTGAACTTAGAGTAGAACAAGATGATTCTCAAGAAATTAGTGAAGCGATAACATTTGCTATGCAAGGTAATCTTGATATGAGTTTAAAAGTATTAAATGAAATACCTTCTTATTCTCGAAATGGAAGATATTATTTTGTTGTTTCTTTTATTCTTTATAAAAAAGGCGACTATGAATCTTCTTTAAACCAAATTAGAGAAGCGTTAAATATTGAACCAAATAATTTAAAATATCAATCTTTTTATCGCTTAGTTTATCAAAAGATAATGTCTAATTATCGCTATAATTCAGAAGTTCGTTATTGTAAATTTTCTCTTGGAAGAATCTTTCTTGGCTTAATTTTATCGTTTATTTTATTTAACGGATTTCTCTTGTTATTAAGTTTACTTTTTAGAGGTGGCAGATAATGGAAAATATTTTATGCATTGATTTCGGTACAAGTTATATAAAAGCTTCTATTTTTCATGATGGTAAGATAACTAAAATCATTAATGAAAATGAAGAAGACACTTTTTTATCTTCTTTATTTATCGATGATAATAAAGTTATCTTTGGTGAAGAAAGTTTAAAAAGATCTTCTTCTAATTACAAAAATTATTTTGAAGCGATGAAGATTAATCTAGCTTCTTCTTTTAAAAGAGAAATAGAAAATGAAATTATAACTTGTAAAGAAATTATCGCTTTAATACTAAAAAGAATTAAATATTTAGGAGAAAATTTGATTAATGATAAAATTGAAAAAGCATATTTAAGCGTTCCAAATTTATTTACTTCTTTAGAAAGAAAAGAACTTTTAGAAGCAGGAAAACTTGCATCTCTTAAAATTGAAAAAATTTTTAATGAATCAATCTTAGGACCAATTTATTATTTAAAAGATAAACAGGAAGATGGCAAACATTTTCTTTCAATTGATTTTGGTGGAGGATATCTAGATATTTCTTGCAATGAAATCTTTAATGGTGGAGAAGAAACGCTAGGAGTAAATAAATCTCCTCGCTTAGGAGGAATTGATTTAGATCAAATTATCGTTAATCTTGTAAAAGAAAAATTGAATAGAGATTATGAAGATTTAGTTCTTAATAATGATCAAATTTTAAGAATATTTAATGAAGCTCGTCGTGCAAAAGTTTATTTATCAACTCATAAAGAAGCAACGATATATATTCCATTTATTAATGATCAGGATGGTAATAGTCAACATATTTCTTATTCTATTACTTTAGAAGAATTTAAATTTGCTTGTAAAGATGTTATTGCTACTTTAAAAGAAGAAATTTGTTACACTCTCCTCACTAGCGGTATTTCAATAAATGAGATTGATTATATCTTTCTTAATGGAGGTAGTTTTTCTTTACCTTTTTTTGAAGAAGAGATTGTTTCTTTATTTCCTAATGAAAAGATTATTCATTTAAATAAAGAAAGTACTTTAAATGGCTTATTATATTTAGTTTCTACGAAAGATTATTTAACGCTTGATATCTTAACTTTACCTATTAAATCTTATAATGAAAGATTGATGGGCGTAGAAAGATTAAAAGCAGGTTCTAGTTTACCTTTATCTACTAGAATGGTAGTGACTAGATCTTTTATTGAATTAAGACAAGGTAATGCATCTTATTTTGGTAATAATACCTTATTATATAATATAGATAAGAAAGAACTTACAAAAGGAAGAGTCACGATGATTAACCTTTATGTTGATACTAATGGTATTTTAAATATCTATTATAAAGATGAAAAAGATGATTATGTTCTTTATAGTAAAGAACAAAATGATAAATATAGTGAAACTAAATCTATTATTGATAAATTAAAAATTGAAATTGAATAGTAATTTTTATAGAATATTTCTAGGTGATTAAATGAATAAAGATAGTGAAAAAAGATTTTCCATTTTAAATACGATTGTAAGTTCTGGAAATGAAGATGAATTAAAATTTTTTATTGAGAATAATCAAGATTTATTAAAAGTAGATCCAATATTATTTATTTCTCAACATGTAATGTTTTACGCGTTAAAAGAAGAACCTTCGAATGTTCTTTCAGTAATTGATTATTATAAGAACGCACCTTATATTTCAATGGAAGTAGAAGATTTTTTAAATGAATTAAAAGAGAAATTTGTCAAAGAATATAATAAAAAGGATAAGAAATTTAACGAAGAGGATGTTAAACCTTATTTATTATCTAAAAATGAATCTAAAATCCATCGAGCATTAAATTATCTTTCAAAAGCAAATATTCGTTCCTATTTACCATTAGTAAAAGAATTTCTTCTCTTAGAAGATATTGCTTATAAATATAAGACATTAGTTTTATTTATTTTAGTAGAACAAAAAGTTGATGAAGTTATAAACATCTACAGGGCAGGAGAAATATTAAAAATAAATCCTATTAATTTAAAATTACCTTTTGAAGAAGATGTTTATCTTGAAGCAAAAGATTATTTTGATAAAACTTGTGATCCTTCATTATTTGATGTTTCTTTAGAAGTACTTAATACAGTCCACATTAAAACTTTTCCTAATTCTATTTTAGAAGAATATAATCCTGAATTAATTGTTGATCTTTGTGTCGACTTAGTTAGAAAGATGATTTTAAATAAACCTTACGATAATAAAACCAAAGAAAAATATCATCTAGATGACGATGAAATGGTAGAAATTCTAACTAAAATACAAGGTATTATATTAAGTTAATATTGAAAAGATTTCGCAAAAAGATAAAAAATACAAAAAAACAAAAATAATTGTTGATAAATTTTAACTTTATGGTATTATTAATTACGCTGGTTGTTGGCTCCTTAGCCAAGTTGGTAAGGCAACTGACTGCAACTCAGTGACCATCGGTCCGAATCCGTTAGGAGCCTCCAGTTAATTAAAAAAAGTTAACAAGAATTAAAAAAATGCTTGCAAAACTTCTTCAGTTAGTTTATTATATTAAAGCGTGTTGTGCGCTAATAGCTCAACTGGATAGAGTGTCAGACTACGAATCTGAAGGTTGCGAGTTCGATTCTTGCTTAGCGCGCCAGTTACTATCGGGAAATAGCACAGCTTGGTAGTGCACCTGTTTTGGGAACAGGGGGTCGCAGGTTCAAATCCTGTTTTCCCGACCATTTATATATTTGGGGCCGTAGCTCACCTGGGAGAGCGCCTGATTTGCATTCAGGAGGTAGCGAGTTCGATCCTCGTCGGCTCCACCATTTATGTAAATATAAGCTTTGGTACCAAGGTACCAAAGTTTTTTTATTTAATAAATTTATTTCAAGGAGGAGAAAAGATGAAATATTGTACGAAATGTGGACAACAATTATTAGATGGAGATTGTTATTGTCCTAAATGTGGAACTAAGGTAGAGAACAATATGAATTTTTATACTAATTATTCTAATAATTTTGATAATGGTCAATGTAATAATAGCCAAAAACGTAATACTCTTCAATTAGTCGCGATGATTTTTATGATTATTTCTTGTGCTTGGTGTGGCTTTTTATTTTTATTTAACATCACAATAAATCCAAATAATTTGCCTTCGAATTATGCATTTTTAGTCGCGTTAGGTTATTTAGTTCCATTATTTTGGGCTTTACCGATGACTATTGCTTATATTTCTAAAACTAAGAAAAAAGAAAATGTTTCTACTGCTTTTAAAGTTTGCTCTTTGTTATTTGTTAACTTCATCGCTGGTATTTTAATGCTTTGTGATAATCAATAATTTCTTTTATTAATTTTATCTCTTCGAGAATAAAAAACTTCTCGAAGAGATTTTTATTACTCCTAATAACGATAGGGTTAAAAATCTTTATTGTAATTATTTTTAAATCATTTAAAATATTAATAAAGGGGAAAACTATGAAAAAAGAATTATATCATTATCCAATATTTATTTTAGCTTCCTTAATGTGTCTATCTTTTATAGGTATAATATGCGGAACCTTTTTAGATTTAAATATCTCTAAAAGCTTAGTAAATACATCTTCTAACGTTGGAGCGTTTGTTGAAAGCTTTGGCTTAGCGATACCATTTATCACTCTTTCTTTAGGAGGAACATTACTCTTTAAAGGATTATATCCTAGTAAAAATAAGACTTTAAAAGTTCTCGGTATTTGTCTATTTATTCTTAGCATTTGTGTTGCGATATATTTTGCAGGACATTATTTAAAGAATAGTTCAATTTATGGTATTACTTTTCCAACTATATTTGCTTACCTAATCGGTGGCGCGATCATCTTAATTTTTACTTCAATATTTATGTATTTTATCTCTTCAGATGATAAAAAAGGATTAGTTATTGTAGGACTTGTAATTATTGCAACAATGTTAGTTCAATGCTTATTAATTGAAGGAATAAAGAATTTAGCTTCTCGTCCTCGATATCGTTATTTATTTAATGAAACACTTAATACTAATGGAGATGTATTTAGATATTGGTATCAATTTAAACCATTTACCGCGATAAATGATAACTTTAAATCATTTCCAAGTGGTCATACCGGTACATCTGGAGTGATGCTTACTTTACCTTTAATCGCTCCATTTATTAAGAAAGAACATAAATATACTAAATTTGTCTTAACTGTTATCGGTGTTATTTATCCTTTATTTGTTGCATTTTATCGCATTAGATATGGAGCCCATTATTTAAGCGATGTATCATTTGGTTTACTTATTGTTACATTAGTTTATACTTTAGCTTTATTAATCGCAGAGAAAGTTAATAAAAAATTAATTGAAAAGAGAATAGATGGTTAAAGCCATCTTTTCTTTTAACCTATTTCTTATATTAATATTAATAGTATTATGATAATATAAATGCAGGAGAAATGAATATATGGAAAAAATATTTGATTATATAGAAATTGCACAAGGATTAAAAGAAGCTTATCAAGACATGCTTTTTAATGCTACATATTGTTCTGATTGCTTAGCTAGTGAAAACGGTGAAATGGAATTAAATGATTCTTTTGTCGATATGGTAGGTATTGGTAAAAATGCCATCATTTATTATTTAAAACAAATTATTTTTACTAAATTAGAAAGTGATAATGTCGAAAGACTTTACTCCTCTGTTTCTGAAGAACGTAATATTTCTCGTTTAGTTAAAGATGCAGTTGTTATCGATGAAAAATTTTATACAAATATTAATCTATTTATCGATGAATTAGATAAGAATTTGTGTGATGATTCTGATTCTTTAGATTTAGAAGATGAACCTGAAACAAGAGATAATACTAGTGAAGTCATTAGAGAATTCTTATTTAATGAATTAATCGATTTAGACTTTAATACTTTATTAGATTTTTATAAAGAAGAAGTTACTACTGAAAGTGAAGACTATGAATATTTAGAAGAAACTTTATTGAACATTAATGATGTTCTTAGTTTATTAGATCGATATGTTAAGTCTTCTTCCTTAGTTGAAGGAAAAGAAATAAATGTTTTAAAAACTGATCGATTCGAAGAAACTTCTGCTGCTATAAAGAATTTTTTAAAGACAGAAGGTAATCATATAACTAAAATTGAAGATATTGAAGGTTTAAATATGTATATGGTTTCACTTGATGTCGATGATGAACCATGTTCACCAGTTCATACTACAGAAGCTAATTTAGTTTATGATGAAGAATTTAAACAAATTTTTGTTGCAATCGATTTCTTTAATCCTAAAAATGTAAGCCAATATAAAGTTGAATGTGGTTATGATGAAATAAATGATGAAATATTCTTCGATATTTATAAAAATCTTGAAGCAGTATGCCAAATTGGTTCAAATACGAAAGGATTCTTATTAGGAACTTATTTTGACTATTTTAGAGATTCCGCGGAAGATGCAGATGAATTCTCTTTATTTGTCTATGCTTATTTTAAAGTTAGAGTTGCTCTTGATCAAGCTAATGGAGAACTTTTAAATTTAGGTATTGGAACATTTGAAGATTTAGGTATTATTTAGTTTATAAATAATTATCTTAGGAGATATTTATGAAGGTATTATTAAAACACGTGAATGTTCTTGATGGAACATTAGATATGAAACTTGTGGAAGATGTTAGTATTTTACTCGATGGGGAAACAATCGTTAAAATTGATAAAAATATTGATGATAAAGTTGATAAAATATACGATTTAAAAGGTAAATATGTTTGTCCAGGTTTAATTAATTTGCACGTTCATTTACCAGCTTCTGGTAAAATTACTAAAAAGCAAGCGGCAGATCAAAAGAAACTTGTTAGCTTTATTCAAAAAACAAAATTAACTAGAAAAGTAGGTATTTCTTTATGCGCATCATATGCGAGAAATGATCTTTATTCTGGCGTAACTACTCTTCGAGCTGTTGGAGGAATTTCTAATTTTGATTCTACTCTTTCTAAAATGATTTTAGATGGTAAAAGGCTAGGACCTCGCATTATTGCCGCGGATACAGCAGTAGGTGTTCCTGGTGGACACATGGATCAAACTGTCGCTAAGGCTGCTCATTCAGTTGAAGAAGCTGTTTCCTTAGTTGAAAATGCTTCTAAAAATGGGGCAAAACTTATTAAACTTATGATTACTGGAGGAATTCTTGATTGTAAAGAAATTGGTCATCCTGGCGATTTAAAAATGCCTCCTGAATATGTCAAAGCATGTTGTGATAAAGCTCATGAATTAGGCTTAAAAGTTGCCGCCCATGTTGAATCTAGTGAAGGTATTTCAGTCGCGATTAAAAATGGTGTCGATACAATTGAACATGGCTCATTTATTGATGATGAATTATGTGAAGAATTAAAAGAACATAATGGAGCATTAGTTTGTACATTATCACCAGCAGTTCCACTTGCTAAATTAAATTATGAAGAATATTACGGAAATGTCGCAATGCAAGAAAATTCTAAAGTATTATTAAATGGTTTTATTGAATGTGCAAATAAATGTTTAGCTCATGGAGTAACGGTAGGATTAGGTACGGATACAGGTTGTCCATTAATTACTCATTATGATATGTGGAGAGAATTAGTTTATTTTAATAAATTTATTGATGGAGTAACTCCTTCATTTAGTTTACATACAGCGACTGAAGTTAATGCACGAATTTTAGGATTAGATGATAAAATTGGCACTTTAAAAGTTGGTAAATGTGCGGATATATTAGTTTTAGAACAAAATCCATTAGAAGATTTAACTACTTTAAGAAATCCTTATTTAGTTATTAGTCGAGGTAAAGTAATTAAAGGCAAAGTAAAACACTTTGATGAAGTAGATCAAAAATTAGACGCTTTATTAAAAATTTTATAATTAATTATTTTTATATAATGAAAGACCGACAAGTAAGCATCCTTTTATAAAAGGGATGTTTTCTTTTTCTAAATAAGATATTAGTTCATTACTTTCGCTTCCAGGTTGTAAACAAACTACTTTATAATTCTTCTTCGACTCTTTTAAAATTTCTAATCCTTTAACTGGATTTATACATAAATCTAAACAATCAATATCAAAACTAACATCATTAATAGATTTTAATTCTTTATAAACACATTGGACATTGTAACCTTTAGATAGTAATGAATGTTTTATTTTGTAAGCGTAATGATCTTCATTTAATGTATTACCAATCACAACAAAGTTTTTTAATTCCATTATTTCTTTTAAATCCATATTAATACCTCATTAATTTCATTATAAATGATATTTCTTGTAAGAAATAGTGAAATTTGGTATTATCTAACATGTTCGAGGTAGATTATGCAAACTATATTAAGCGTTCAAGATATGTATTTTTCATTTCCAACAGATGATATATTTGATGGAATCTCTTTTAACGTATATGAAAAAGATCGTGTCGCGATTATCGGCGCGAATGGTACTGGCAAAACTACCTTAATTAAATTAATTTTAAATAAATATACTCCTGATAAAGGAACGATTGCTTTATCTAAATCTATAAGTGTCGGCTATTTATCACAAGAAGTTATTTCTAATGTGAATAATACTTTATATGAAGAAGCTTTACTTGTTTTTAAAGATACAATCGCATTAGGAAAAGAACTTGAAAGATTAGAAAAAGAAATTGCTTCTTCACCAGAAGATAGTCATTTAATTGAAGAATATGGAAAGAAACAACATAATTTCCTTATTCATAACGGTTATGATTATGAATATTTAATTGGTATGATGCTTTCTAAATTTGACTTTTCAAAAGAAGATTATTCTCGACCTATTTCTTCTTTTTCTGGTGGTGAAAAAACAAAATTATCCTTTGTTAAGCTATTACTTACTAAACCTGATTTATTAATTCTTGATGAACCTACGAACCATCTTGATTTATCGACCATTGAATGGCTTGAAACCTATTTATTATCTTATGAAGGAACATTAATATTTGTTTCTCACGATAGATATTTTATAAATGCACTTTCAAATAAAATTGTTGAAGTGGAAAATCATAACATTGTGCTTTATAAAGGAAATTATGACTTCTATATCAAAGAAAAGAAAGCTCGTTATGAACTTCAACTTCGTCAATATAACGCTCAACAAAAAGAAATAGAACGAATGAAACGTTTTATTGAATATTTTAGATATAAACCTAGATTTGTTTCGCGTGTACATGATCGAGAAAAGAAATTAGATCATTTAAAAATAATCGATAAACCTCAAGAAGATCGAAATACTTTATCAATTCATTTTAAAGGTGAAGTTATTGAAGGTAAAAAGATTGTTGGATTTGAGAATGTTAAGATTGGTTATTCACCTAGTGAACCTTTAATCTCAGATATTAATGGCTTAGTTTTAGGTAAAGATCGTCTTGCAATTATGGGTGATAATGGAACAGGTAAAACAACTTTATTAAAGTGCTTAATGAATACCATTAAACCATTAGATGGGAAAATAACTTTTTATCGTCAAGCCAATATTGGTTATATTGATCAACATCACTTAGATATAAAAGGTGATATAACATTAACTCAAGATATGATGAAGGATTTTCCTTCTTTAGGTGAAAAGGCGATATATAATCATCTTGGTAAATTTAATTTTCACGATGATGATTTCTTTAAAACTCTAGATATGTTATCTGGAGGAGAAAAGATGCGTCTTTTATTAGCGAAAATCATCTTAAAAGAATATGATCTTTTACTGCTTGATGAACCAACTAACCATCTTGATTTAATGACAAAACAAGGTTTAATAAGAGCTTTAGATGAATATGAAGGAACTATTATATTTGTCTCTCATGATCGTTTCTTTGTCGATGAAATCGCGAATAAAGTTATGTATTTTACTAAAGGAAAATCTTATTTCCATGATGGTAACTATGAAACTTTTAAAGAACTTGAAAAAGGTTTATTCTTATTAGAAGATGAAGAAAAAAAAGAAACTACTAAGGTTAAAGAAGAGAAAGTAGTAAAAAAATCTAATTTATCTTTAGGTAAACTTGAAGATAAGATTTTAAAGACTGAAAAGAAGATTAAAGAACTTAAAGAATCTCAATTTGATGAAGAAGTTTATTCTTCTATTTTCAAAATGAGAGAAGTTGATGCTCAAATTGAAGCATTAACTAAAGAATTAGAAGCTTTAGAAGAAGATTATCTTTCTAGAAGTAATTAATTTACTTTTAATTAATATAGTTAAATAATTATTGAATTAGAAGAGTGTTATCGCTCTTCTTTTTATTAGGTATTTCATTTATTAAAAGACTAAATCTAAATTACTATATGTAGGCGTATGTGCTCCAACTACAATTCTTTTTAAGAAAT
>CAVJWU010000031.1:0-17609 GCA_963653535.1 Azospirillum sp. CAG:239 | reverse complement strand
GAGAAAAAGTAAATGACCATATTGGTGCTCATGAGATATTGATAGATATCAAATGCCATAAGAACTTATGCTGCTCGATTTGTAGCGTTAATTCGCCTATCATAAAGCAATTTCTTGTCCTCTTAAAAGGAGGACATTTTTTTAAATTTAGAGATGTGTTTGGTTGCTTGCATAATTAAATTCATGACATGGCACTTTAAAATGGGGATAAGAAACAACAAAATAAAAATCGCGATGTGCTATAAAAAGATGCGATGATAAAATAGTTCTAAAGGTGAGTAAGGTAATATGGTTGTAATGATAAATCAGCTTATGATATTTTATGTAGTAAATTAATAAGTTTCAATTCACTTTATGGACATCCTAAAAGACTTAATTTGAAGTGAACCTCGGTCCAACTTTTGGGGTTCACTTCAATTTTAGTCTTTTTTGTTTTATTTTGAATAATCATGTAAATCTTTCACAAATGAAATAATTTATCTATATCCTTATAAATAATGGTCTAGATTTAACGCTTACAATTTATTGTTTGTCATAATGAAGATCTTTTAAATTAAATAAAAAGATATCCTCTAACATAAATTAAGAGGATATCAAATGTTTAACTATTCACTATAAATAAATTAAATGTAAGGAAATATATTAGTTTTCTTCTATTATTAATGCTTTCTTTTCTGATAATCGAATTAAGTAGAAACTTGCAATTATTCCTATAATACATAGAACTGCCGCGGTAACAAAAGTATACCAAGCTAAATTAGTTCCACTAAAATCATAAGAAAGATATATTCCTGGAATTGAACCAAAGACAAAGCCTACAATAGCCCAATAAGTTACTCTACGATGCTTAGTTAATAAGAAGTTCATTAATTTTGAAATCATAAAGAAACCGATTATTAAACCAACTATAAAGACAAATAATACAAGTAAAGCATGTAAAGGAGTATCTTTTAAAGAAGATATTGTATTTAATAATGGTTCATAATAACCAAAGATTAATAATAACATGGAACCTGATATTCCTGGAATAACTAAAGCACAAGAAGCTAAAATACCAATGACGAATAATAAGATATATGAATACCATAGCATATCTTCACCTAATGATACGACTCCCATGTTAGGAATAAAGCAAATACCGATAACGATGGCGAGAGGAATGATAAATGAGATAATATCAAATTTTTTATTAAAGCCATTTGCATGAGCGTCTAAGCATAGTTTAGGTAAACTACCAATCATTAAGCCAACAAATAGGGTAATTGTTTGAATTGGGAAATGTTCTAGAGATAATTTTAATGGAAAATACATTGCCGCGAAAGCTAATACCATACCAATACCAATTGGTAAAAGGTAGAAAAATGATTTCTTAAAGTCCTTTTTTAAGTTGCTTATCGCTTCAATCATACCTTCATAAATATTTAGTAAAACAGCAATTGTTCCTCCAGAAACTCCCGGAATAATCATTCCGACACCAATTGCCGCGCCTTTTAAAATATTAATTAAATGTTTCATTTTGACTCCTTAAAATTTGGTGAGAGTAATGAGACTCGAACTCACACGGTTTCCCATTAGATTCTGACTCTAACGTGTCTACCAATTCCACCATACTCTCATGTGTTCTACTTATTTGTAGAACCAAATCCTCCGACTCGTTTTGCAGTGACTTCATCATCTTCAGTAATGCCATATTGTAAAAAGATACCTTGGGCAAAACCTTCTAATTCATTTAAAGAAAGTTCTTTGTTCATATTTGAATCATTAGTCATTTTAATGAAGATATGTCCTTCATTTTTTGCATTATAATAATCGGCATCAATAATACCTAATGTATTATCTAGTTGTAGACGATATTTAAAACCTAAGGAAGATCTAGGAGCGATAACTAAGACATAGTCTTCATCAATTCTACATCTAATACCAGTAGGATATTTAATTGTTTCATTTGGCTTTAAATTAATTTTTGAATAAGTGAAGAAATCGTATCCGGCTGAAGAAAGTGTCGCTCTTCTAGGTAAAGAAATTGAATCATATATTTCTTTTAACTTAGTTTCATTAATTTCACCAAATGTATCAATATAATCTTTTTTAAATTGTTCAAAAGATACTTTTTCAAATTTTGCAATTCTTTTCATATGGTTAGTCTCCTATTTTATAAATAAATGGGCACATTCAATTTTTATTTCATCTTCATCAATGAAAGGTAAGATATATTCTTCATATGATTTATTAATATAATTACCTTCTTTAGAAAGATATTCTTGTGGTAAATGTCTTACTCCATTCGCGACATCTTTTAACGGTACTAGTTCATAATGAACTTTATATGGTGAAGAAGAATCTCGCTTAATTGAAACCATTCCTTCTTCGTGCTTAACTGCGTGTTTTAACGCTAAAAAGCCAACATTAATCGCTTCTTCAACATCGACTTTTGATTGGATGTGAGATGAAGCTCTTTGAAGTAAAGATAATTCAATATGTCTAGTTTTTAATTTTAATTCATTCGAGACTAAATCATCTAGATATTTACTTACTGAGCCGAGTTGAACGTGACCAAATGCATCGACTTCACCTGTTGAAGTAGAGATATATTCGCCATGAACATCTTTTAATGCTTCAGAAACACAAACTAAACAACGACCTTTTTCTTTATAAACTTTATTAACGCTTTCGAGGAATTTATCTTTAGAAAATGGACTTTCTGGAACATAAATTAAATCTGGACCAAGGTTATAACGAGTGGCGAGTTCGCTACTAGCAGCTAACCAACCTGCATCACGACCCATAATTTCTACGATAGTGACACGACCTTTTTTATAAACATTAATATCTAAGGATATTTCCATAATTGTTCTAACGACAAACTTACAAGCGGAAGCAAATCCTGGAGTATGATCAATTAGCATTAAATCATTATCGACAGTTTTTGGTATGCCAACTACGACTGTATCAATATTCTTTTCTTTAAAGAATTTATTTAAGCGATCAGCGGTATCCATTGAGTCATTACCGCCGTTAACTAAGATATAGCCTATATTATATTTTTTAATTGTATCAATGATTTTAGAATAATTATCATCATTTGTATCTTTACTTAATTTTAAGCGAGAAGAACCTAAAATCGCTCCATTAAGTGATTTAATTTCTTCATATTTAGATAAATCTTTTTCTATCTCTACTAAGTCTTGGTTAATGACGCCTTCAACTCCATAACGTGAGGCAAATAATTTATCTACTTCATCTAGAGAATCTAAATAAGCTTTAATTACTCCATAAAAAGAAGCATTGATGACTGCGGTAGGTCCACCAGATTGAAAATAAAGTGCATTCTTCATGTTTATTGTCTCCTATAATAACATAACTAGATTAATCGCAATTAAACTTTGCGCGATTAAATATGTAAGCATAATATAAAAATCACGTCGTTTAATATCAAGTATAAATGTAGTAAAAGATAAAATTGAATCACTCAAGATAAAGATAAGTACTCCAATAAAAATAAGGATAGTATTTATATTAGTTTGATCAACCATTAAGAAAGTGGCAAATAATAAATCCATAAAAAGAATATAGAAATAATATGTGCCAGGAATAGTGAATTCTTTTACTAATGGATGAAGCATCTTATAACTGAGAATTGGTGTTAATAAACCAAATACAACTAGAGAGATAAGTTCCCATAATTCTACTTTATAAGAAAGTAAGCTAATAAAGAGATATGAATAGAATAAATGTCCAATAAAGAAAAAGAAAATTCCTAAAGAAAACATTATACGATTAGTCTTTTTATAAATTAAACAGATATCTCCTAAGAAACCAAGTCCGATTGTAATGTATAAGAAAGGGTTAGTTGAGCCTAAAGAAATTAAAACATATGTTAAAGAAAGCATACAAAAAGGTTTTATAATCTTTCTTAAAGTTTCTTTTTCTAAAAAAGCAAATACTAATTCTAGCGTAAATATAATACTTGTTAAAATAATGGAACTTATTAGCATACGTTTACCTCAAATATATTTTACTTAATAAAATATAATATCTCAATTAAAAAATATTCATACGAAAAATGTTGGTATATTTAATTTCCATTTTGAAATATGTAGATTTAGCGCATCTTCTAATGCCAGTGATAACTTTAATGTTACCATCCCACATTTTTGAAATTATCTAATCTAAATAATATTTCTATTTATCATTACAATTACTCATTCAATACGGAATTAGCGACGTATTTGTCCTTAATTCTGCATTAATTGTATCTTGAATAATTCATTAAATCAATATAAGAGGTGAAATTCACACACAGCAAATATCAAACTTATGTTCTAAAATTCAGTTAGAATTATAGAACTAGTCTTTTAAAATTTAACACTGCATTTTCATTTTAACGTCTAAGTCAGGTATAATATCGTAAGAAAAAATATTCGTGTAAAAAATGTTGATATATTTAATTTCCATTTTGATATACATGAATATTTAATGCCTAGTAGATTCATTAATATTAAGAAGGAAATTTTAAGGTAAATGTTGAACCAACATTAATTTCAGACTCTAACTTTATTTCAATATTGTATTTTAAGCATATATGTCTAACGATTGATAAACCTAAGCCAGTTCCTTCATTACCTTTAGTATGTGACTTATCGATTTGATAAAAACGTTCAAATACGCGGTCTAAGTTTTCTTTTTCAATACCAATACCTGTATCTTGAATAATTAAAGAATTATTTTTAGAACTTAAATCGATATTGATTTCTCCGTGCTCTTTATTGTATTTAACTGCGTTTTCAATTAGATTATTCACTAAGTGTTCAACATCTCGATAAGGAATATTAACTTCAATATCTTCTAAAGAAGTAGTAATAGTTAAGTTTTTATCAATGATTCTTTTTTCTAATGATGAGAGTGAATTTAAGATGATAGGTTTAATTTTTGTTGAACTAGTTTCAACTTTAACTTCACTTTCTAAAAAAGAAAGTTCTAACATGTCTTTAATTAAAGCGTTCATTCTTTGAGCTTCGAGAAGCGTTTTTTTAGTTGCTTCTTTTATTTCACTTTCATTAGTTAAGATACCTTGATCTATCATTTGTTGATAACCAATAATACTTGTTAAAGGGGATTTAAGCTCATGAGAAGCATTCGCAAAGAAATCTTGTTTCATCTCTTGAATCTTCTTTTCTTTTGTTATGTCATATAAGACCATACTTATTGCTTTTAGTGTTGAGTCTTTATAAGAAACACTTGTTAGAGTTATTTGATATTTCTTGTCATTAATTATTTCTTCAATTTGAATGTTTTCTTTGTCTTTTAAGCATGTTTCAAGAGCTTTTTGAAACGTTAAACTTCTTATAAAATAGAGATAATTTTCTTTTCTATCTTCTATATTAAAAATTTCTAAAGCAATGCTGTTGCAGTTTAAGATATTTAAATTTTCATCAAATAGGATAATTCCTTGACCAATATTATCGATGATAAATTGGTTTTTTAATTTTTCTTGTTCAATTGAAATTATTTTTTCATTTATTAGTTTCTTTACCTTTGTTACTTCGCTCGATAAAGCTTCTATATCATCACCTTCGATATTGTTTTCATCTCCTACTAAGGAAGAAAGTTCTTTTACTTCATTTTCTAAAGGCTTACTTGATATAACGATGATTCTTCTAAAAACAATATATGATAATAAACTTATTAATACGCCGGTAATGATACCAGAAAGAGCGAGTTCAACTAATATTTTATTGACGTTTTTACTTGGGAAAGAAACTCTTAAGTAATGACCATCATCTTTTAAAGCAAGATAAACCATATCTTGTTTAGTTGAATCTGAATATCGATAAAAAACGTTACCTAAATTTTTAATTTCTTCTCTTTCTAGATGATTATCGTAGCTATCGTAATCTTGATTAAAATTATCTGCGATAACTTTGCCGTTATAATCGATGACAGTAATTCTAATTTTATTTGCGCTTGGAAAATAAGATATTAAGGTATCTTCATTAGTTCCATCATAAATATTCATCGCGAATTTTAAATATGTCGCAGCATTTTCTTTAACATTATTATCATTTACTTGCTTAACGCTAAATAAAGATACTAAAAACAAAATCGTTAACGAAGTGATAGTTATTAATATATTAGTTAAAGTTAATTTCTTTTTCATTTTCCAATCTTATATCCTATTCCATAAATAGTTTGAATAAGTTTGCCTTCTTTATCATCTAGTTTAATTCTTAAACTTTTAATGTGCATATCAATCGTCCTTGATTCGTAAGCATCATCTTTTCCCCAAAGGTGAAATAATAAATTATCGCGAGAAACTACTTCACCTAAGTGTTCTAATAAAAAGGCTAAGATTTCAAATTCTTTATTTGTTAAATTTATTTCCGTGTTTTTTAAAGTGACATTATGTTTATTTTTATCTAAGGTTAAATCTTCATAGATTAATGCGTTTGATTTATTATGTTTTCTTAATCGCGCATTAACGCGAGACATTAATTCAAGCAAATCAAAAGGTTTAGTGATATAATCATCCGCGCCTAAATCAAGACCTTCAACTTTATTAATAAGCATACTTTTCGCGCTTAAAATGATTACTTCAATATGATCATTATCTTTATCTTTACGTATTTTCTTTAATACATCATAGCCGTTTACATCAGGTAACATTAAATCTAATAAGATTAAGTCTGGCTTTAACGAATTAAAAGCGAGAAAAAAATCTTTTGCATTTAGAAAACTTTTAACTTCATAACCTTGATGAGATAAGGTTTTATTGATGATAAGAGAAATATCTTCATCATCTTCAAGTGAATATATTAAATAATTTTCCATATGGTCCCCCGACTAAAAGATTTGCTTATCTTTATGATATCCGTTTAAAATATAGATAACCCATTCCGCGATATTAGATGCGTGATCTGCAATTCTCTCTAAATATTTTACTACTAAAGTAGTATAAATTGCAAAAGAAGAATCGACGATATTTTTTTCATCTAATGAAATTATTTCTTCTAAAAGACCTTCATAAAGAGCATCTACTTCATCATCTTTTTTTATTGTTTCACTCGCTTCTAATAGGTCTTTCTTAATGAATGAATCAATTGAAGAATGAACCATAGACATACTTTTTTCAATCATGAGATCTAAATCTTTTAGCTCATGATGAGGACATGAACTAAGTTTGTTTGTGAATGTGACAATATCTTCGGCGTGATCTCCTAAACGTTCAAGATCTTCGACTAATTTTAATATACCGATGACATTACGCATGTCTTTAGCGTATGGTCTTTCTCGAAGCATTATTGACATACATGTTTCTTCGATTAATCGCTCATGTAAATCGACTAAATCATCATTAATTAATGAGACTTTTTCCTCAGAAAAGCCTTCGTAAAGTGAGATAGCTAATTTTAAATTTGTTTCGACTACATCAGCCATTTTAATAAGCATTTTATTTAAATTTTCAATTTCTTCTTCTAACTTCATATTAACCAAACCTTCCTGTTATATAGTCTTCTGTTTTCTTGTTCTTAGGTTCTTTAAATAGTGTCTCAGTATCGTTGTATTCAACAATTTCTCCTAGCATAAAAAAGGCTGTATAATCACTAATTCTTGTTGCTTGTTGCATGTTGTGAGTAACGATAACAATCGTATAATCTTTTTTTAATTCATCAATTAATTCTTCAATTTTTAAGGTCGCAATTGGATCAAGAGCCGATGTAGGTTCATCCATTAGAATGACGCTTGGATTCATCGCGATAGTGCGCGCGATACATAATCTTTGTTGTTGTCCGCCAGATAAACCTAGTGCAGAATCTTTTAAACGATCTTTTACTTCATCGTAAAGAGCGGCTTTTTTTAATGCGTCAATCACGATTTCATTTAATATTTGTTTCTTTTTTATTCCCTGACAACGTGGTCCATATGCGACATTATCAAATATTGACATTGGAAAGGGATTAGGATTTTGAAAGACCATCCCAACTTCTGTTCTTAATAAGATAGGATTAATTGTTTTTACATCTTTATGATCATAAGTTAAAGTTCCTTCAACCTTACAATTATCGATTAAATCATTCATCTTATTTAAACATCTAAGTAAGGTAGATTTACCACATCCAGAAGGACCGATAAATGCTGTGACTTTATTTTTTAAAATATCGATAGAAACATTTTTAAGCGCATGTTTTTCTCCATAATGTAAATTTAGATTTTCTATATGAAATATAATATTTTCTTCCATTTATTTCACCTCGAATTTATTTAATTTTTTGCTAATAAACTTAACTAATATATTTAATATTAATACTACGATAAGAATGATGATTGATATTGCACAAGCTTGAGAATAATTAGGATTTTCTCCTTGCATGATTCTCCAAATATGAACAGCAAGAGAAGAAGAACCTTGATTAATAATAATTTTATCTTTAATCATCGTACCCATAACGTAGATAAGAGCCGCGGATTCACCAATAATTCTTCCAATCGCGAGTAATGTGGAAGTTAAAATACCACTTAATGCATTTGGAATAATAATTTTAAAAATTGTTTGAACTTTACTAGCTCCTAAACTTAAAGAAGCAGATCTTAATGAATCAGGTATATTATGAAGAGCTTCTTCCGTCGTTCTAATAATTAATGGTAGGAGCATAATAGATAATGTTAAACTTCCTGCGATAATTGAATAACCAGAAGAGAAGAAGACATTATTACAAAAAGGAATAAATACTGCCGCACCAACTAAACCAAAGATAATGGAAGGAATACCACTAGACATATCAATCATTGAACGAATGACTAATGTGAATTTATTTTTTGGAGCATATTCTGATAGATAAATTGCCCCCATTATTCCTAAAGGTAAGGAAATAAGTAAAGTTAAAGCGATTAGAATTAAAGTTGTTATTAATGAACCACGAATTCCTCCTCCAGAAGTAGTAACTTGTAAATCAGTTATTTTAGTTCCTTTTGAAAGAGTATTGGCCATTTTTTCAGCTCCATTTTTACTAAAGCCATAATAGACATTACCTATTTCGTCTTCTAAAACTATTTTTGTAATACAATAATTTTCTTCGATAGAAGTGATATCTCCACTTGTTTGATCAATACAATATTTAAATGGTGAAGAAGGCTCAATATAAGCGATTTTAACAACATTTTCTCCTGCATTATTAGTTTCATCTTTTAAAGCTACTCCCCAAGTTGAGGAATAAAATGAACCTTCAATCGATTTATTTTCATAAGGAGTTATATCACCTTCGTATTTAAGATTAATAACGGTGACATTATAATCTGAAAATAACATTTTGAATGATAAATTACTCGCACCATGAATAAAGACGAAAACTAAAATACCAATAATGATTATTATTTCAAAACTAGAGAATATCCAAGCGATAGATTGTAAAAAGATATCTTTAATTTTTCTTTGTTTTTTTGAATAAAATTCTTTTATTTTAGTGAGCATAACTACCTCCAATCTTCTTCTTGATAAGATTGAGTAATAAGTTAGTGACTAAGATAACAACAATAAGAAGAATACCAATACTAAATTTAATATCATAATCTAGACCTGATGTTTCTGAAAAACCTTGTAGCATCGTAGAAGTTAAAGTTTTGGTAATGTCAAAAGGATTAAATGTAGGTCCGTTACTTGCGTTTCCTGCGACCATACTTACCGCGGTAGCTTCTCCTAATGCTCGACCGACACCTAAGATAATTCCAGAAAATATACCACCTTTCGCGCTTGTTAAGACAACGTGGAAGTTCGTATAAGTTGGTGAAGCACCAAGGGCTAATGAACCTTTAATATAATCTTGTTTACATGCTTTAATTGAAGTAATTGATATCATAGTTATTGTTGGTATAATCATGATGGCTAAAACTAAAACAGCCGATAAAGTAGAAACTCCTCCAGCTGATTGATAATTAAACCAAGATGAGATGTTTTTAACTATATTAGTTATGACTCCAGAACCAAAAACTCCATAAATAACTGATGGAACGCTTGAAAGAAGTTCAATTACTGCATTAAGAATTTTACTAACGCATTTTGGGGCGATTCTAACGATAAATAAAGCACTTAAGATTGAAATAGGTACGGCGATTACTAGACTTAACAAAGTAACGAAAATGGTGTTAACAATGATATAGCCAGCTCCATAGACATTTGGATAATTAAACCAGGTATTACCAAATAAGAATTTAAAAAAGTCAACCCTATATTCCACTCCGTCGATTGTATATGTGTTAATAAATGGTTTTAGACCTTTAATAAAAATAAAGATGACAACAACGACAATTACTGAGGCACATAATAATCCACCTAGGGTAAAGACCACTTTGATAATTTTATCTAAAGTGGTCTTATTTTTAATTTTCTTATCGATATTTTCTTTTATTATTTGATTAGATCGCTCCATCTTGTATAAACACCTGTATAAACTTTATTTAAATCATCTGCAGTAATACTTGTAAGTGGATTTTTTGTATTAGTGACTGCGACAATTGCATCAACACAAATTTTGCCATATGTTCCTTCACTTGCTGGTTCTGAATCTGTTAATTTAATTTCTCTTGATAAGAAACCGATATCTAATTTAGCTGCGTCATCTTTCGCGCTTCCTTGAGTGTATTTATATGCGTCACCTGAACCAGTATGGTTATGATTAGCGATAAAATTACCACATTTAGCGGAGAATTCTTGTGTTAAAGCAGAACAAATTTTATCGACTGAAGTAGATCCGCCGAAATAAACAGTGACTTTTGAATTATCTTGAGCGCATACTGGATAGTTTGCTTTTATTTCATCCCATGATTTATCGCTACTAGTTATAGAAACGATGCCTGATTCAGAAGCGATAGTTGCTTTACCTTCTTTAGTTCCCATATAAGCGACAAAAGCTTTAATGATTTGTCCTTGAACGGAATTATCATCTTTTCTAGTAATATAATTGAAGTTTCTTGTTAATTTATATGTACCATTTAAGACATTTTCTTCTGTTGGTTTAATTCCTTCATAAGTTAAACCATTTAAAGATGAATCTAATGAGCCAAGTGAAATATAACCGATACCATATTCATCATTTTGAATTTTAGTTTTCATATCTCCGTTACCGGAAGTTTCAATGACTCCGTTTACTAATAATGAATTATCTTTCGCGGCATCTTTTAAATTGATTTTTTCAAAAAAACCTTCTCTAGTACCACTTGAAGTATCACGAGTATAAACTTTAATAGCCTTTGTTACATCATAATTATTGTCTTTTGCGCTGGAAGTAGAAGAAGTTGATCCACACGATACAACACCTACTCCTAGTAATAAACTTGTGATTAATATTGTTCCAATTTTTTTCATATTTTTTCTTTTCCCCCCTTGAAACATCTATATAATAAAAAATAACAATATTTAAATCTCACTTAGAGCAGTAAAAAGATTGTAAAGAACTTGTAAAGAAAAAAGTGCCGAAGCACTTTGAAGTGAACCACAAAAGTTGAACCGAGGTTTACTTATTTTTGATATTTTATTTTTTTATTTTTTTCATAATCGTACAATCGTTGACGTTTAAAACTTATAAATCATTATATAAAAGAACTGCAAAAGCTATATGAATTGTTTTGTACTGTATCAAAGCTTAGTAGTTTGAACTGACGGTAGGAATTGAACTATCGTAAAAATAAAAAAGTTCGACACATTTTACTGTATCAAACTAATGCTTCAATAATGGGGCGAATAATCAGAATCGAACTGACGCATGTCTGGTTCACAGCCAGATGTGTTAACCACTTCACCATATTCGCCATATGCGTTACTAATTTTACCGAGAAATAAACTATTTGTAAAGAAAAAAATTTAAATAATCAAATTTTGTTTTTTAAATCCTACCTTTATGGTATACTGATGTTGCTCAAATTAAGGAGATTATAATACATGGCAGACAAAATTAAAGTATTTGCTCTGGGTGGACTTGATGAAAGAGGCAAGAATTTATATGTTGTTGAAGTCAACGATGATATCTTCGTTTTTGACTGCGGACTTTCTTATCCACATAAATCTATTCCAGGGGTTGACGCGATTATTCCTAATTGCGCTTATTTATATCAAAACAAAAAGAGAATTAAAGCTTATATCATTTCTCACGCTCATGATGATAACATGGGAGCGTTACCTTATGTTTATATGGAAGCACCAGCTCCTATTGTTACTTCACCATTTACTGCAAGAAGAATTGAATTATATACAAAGAAATTAGGTTTAAAAGTTAATTATAAATTTGATTATGTTCTTAAATCAGGAGAAAAGAAAATTGGGGGAAGAAAATTTATTTTCTCAAGCGTAACTCATTCTATTCCTTTCTCATATGCTTTTTCTTTAGTTACTGATCAAGGTCAAATTGTTTACACTTCTGATTTCATCATTGATTTTAATAATATTCCTGATGCATTTAAGATGAATACAAAAGAATTATTAAAATCAACTTCTTATGAAACTTTATTGTTATTATCAGATTCATCTAATGCAAATGTTACTGGGTATGCAACACCTCGATATATGTTAACTCCTCATATTCATGATTTATTTGAAATGAGTAAAGGAAGAATTTTTATTGCTTGTTACGGCCAAAACGTCATGCATATTAATGAAATTATGTCATTATGCGTAAAAAATAATAAGACAGTAATATTTGCAAAAACTAATGTTGGAGACGATTACCTTAAATTATTCAATGAATTTAAAGAACAAGGCTTTGAAAATAAAGTTAAGTTTGAAAAATTTGAAAATATTAATCGAGTCAGCGAAAAAGATTTAGTTGTTCTCTTAGTTGGCGAAGGTAGCGAACTTTATAAACAAGTTGTCGATTTCGCGAATGGTTCTTTCTCATCTATTTCATTAAAATTTACTGAACAAGATACTTTCGTTCTTGATTGTCCTCCAGTTCCTAATAATGAAACTACATATGTTGCAAGTATTGATGAAGTATATAAAACAGGTTGCCAAGTTATAAAATTCTCTAGAAAAGATATTATTACAATGCATCCTTGCCAAGAAGATATAAAGACTTTATTGACACTCTTTAAACCTAAATATTATATGCCAATTAATGGCTTATATTCTAATATGATGGCAAATGCTAAAATTGCATTAAATATCAACAAAAAACTTAATTATTCAAATATTTTTGTTCTTGATAACGGTATGTTTATTTCTGGTGAAAATGGCACATTAAAAGTTGATTATAAGAACAAAATCGATACTGGTGATGTTCTAATTGATGGAAGTGATATCGGTAATGTCGGTAATAATGTTATTGAAGAAAGAAATCGTCTTTCTGGTGATGGAGTTGTTATTATGGGTGTTACAGTTTCAAGTAAACAAAAAGCAATTATCGCTGGACCTGACGTACAAATGAGAGGATTTGTTTTCTTAAAAGATTCAGAAAATATTCTTCATACCATCACTCAATTATTCTTAGATCAAGTTGATGTCTATTTAACTGGTTATTATGAAGATACTCCAATTGAAGATAAAATAGTTGATCGAATCGCTCGTTATATTCGTAAAGAAACAGGAAAATGTCCTGTAATTATTCCTGCAATTGTTGATTTAGATAAATAAATCGCTAAGTACATATTCTTATAGAATATTGTACTTTTTTCAATTATTTTTAAAATTAATTATATTTTTATTTAACTATGAAACTAGATTTGATATTATATTTTAGGTTTTTTTAAGGAGACATTTGAGATGAAAAATATTAGAAATATCGCAATTATCGCTCACGTTGACCATGGTAAAACAACATTAGTTAACCAACTCTTATTAGCGAGTGGTACTTTTAGAGAAAATGAAGAAGTCCAAGATAGAATGATGGACAATAACGATATCGAAAGAGAACGTGGAATTACAATTTTAGCGAAACCAACTGCGATTAATTACAAAGATTATAGAATTAACATTATCGACACTCCGGGTCATGCTGACTTCGGTGGTGAAGTTGAAAGAATTATGCACATGGTTGATGGCTGCTTACTCGTCGTTGACGCTTTAGAAGGAACAATGCCTCAAACACGTTTCGTTTTAAAGAAAGCATTCGAAGCTCATGTTAAACCTGTTGTTGTCGTCAATAAAATTGATCGACCAAACGCAGATCCAAAAAGGGTTCTTGATGAAGTATTAGATTTATTCATTGAACTCGGCGCGGATGATGAAATGTTAGAATTTAAGACAGTTTATGCTTCTGCTCTTAAAGGTACATCAAGTTATGATCCAGATATCAATACTCAAAAAGAAGGTATGGATCCAATTTTTGATACGATTATTTCTGAAATTCCAGCTCCATGTACTGATGAAACATTACCTTTACAATTCCAACCTGCATTATTAGACTATAATGATTTCGTTGGTAGAATTGGTATTGGTAGAGTCGCTCAAGGTAAGATTAAAGTAAATGATACAGTTGCTTGTTGTAGAATTGATGGTTCAGTTAAGAACTTTAGAATTCAAAAATTATATGGTTTCTTCGGCTTAAAGAGAATTGAAGTTAATGAAGCTGATGCTGGTGATATTATCGCAATTGCTGGTTTACCTGATTTAAGTGTTGGTGAAACTATTTGTGAACCTAATAACATTTTACCTTTACCAATCTTAAGAATTGATGAACCTACATTACAAATGACATTCGGTACAAATTCTTCTCCTTTCTCAGGTCAAGATGGTAAAGAATTAACCGCTAGAAAGATTGAAGATAGATTATTTAGAGAAACTCAAAGAGATGTTTCTTTAAAAGTTGAAAGAATTCCTAATTCTGAATCTTGGATTGTTTCTGGTAGAGGTGAATTACATTTATCAATTCTTATTGAAAATATGCGTAGAACTGGCTTTGAACTTGAAGTCAGTAAACCAAAGGTTATCGTCAAAGAAATCGATGGAGTTAAATGTGAACCATATGAAGATGTTCAAATTGATGTTCCAGAAGAATTCATGGGTTCAATTATGGAATCTTTAGGCTCAAGAGGCGCTGAACTTGTTCATATGAACTATGATGAAAACCAAGTTAGAATTAATTATGTTGTGCCATCAAGAGGATTACTTGGTTTTATGACTAACTTTATGACTTTAACAAAGGGTTATGGTATTATTAACCATACATTTAAAGAATATCGTCCAATTTTAAAACTTGCTGTCGGTGAAAGAAAGATCGGTGTCTTAGTTTCAACTGATACTGGTCAAGCTACTCCATACGCAATTCAACATATTGAAGAAAGAGGTACATTATTCATTGAACCAGGTGATCAAATTTATGAAGGTATGATTGTTGGTGAAAATAAATATGATACTGATCTTGCAGTTACTCCAGTTAAAGAAAAGAATTTAACTAACCAACGTTCTTCAAATAAAGATACAACTGTCACTTTAAAAGGTGCAAAAAAGATGTCTCTTGAAGCTTGTTTAGATTATATTAATACTGATGAACTTGTAGAAATTACTCCAAATTTCATTAGAATGAGAAAGAAAATCTTAAATACTTCTGAAAGAAAGAAAGCAGAAGCAAGAGCTCGTTACGAAGATTAATTTTTTAATATTTAAAAGAATCACTTTACTTTAAAATAAGGTGGTTCTTTTTTTGAACTAAATATTTTTATACAAAACCATTTGTTACAAATCAATTTGCATAAATTTATAAATATACATTATTTTAATTGAGGTGAAATAAGTTATGTTTATTGGTAGAACTGAAGAATTAAAAGAGATCGTTGATGCATATAAAGCTGATCGAGTAGAAACGATTCTCTTATATGATAGAAGAAGAGTAGGAAAATCTGAAATTATTCGTAAATCATTAGAAGATTGCTTATTACCGACTGTTGTTTTTGAATGTAAAAGGACTTCTTCTAAACTTAATTTAGAAAATCTCACTTTAGCTTTTGAAGATGTTTTTAATCTATCAAATTTGCATTTTGAATCTTTTGATGAATTTTTTTCTTATGTTTTTAAATTTTCAATTAATTATAAGGACTAACACTAATTGCCCTATACGAATTCTACCAAAATTCAAAAATTTGATTGATTTTGGGTTTTAAGCTATATTTTTTTTAACTTGGCGGCAAGACTTTTTCTGATATGCAAAAAAGAGAAATACATTTTAATCAAGCATATTGAAATGAGCGCTAAAACTATTCGTCTAAAAAAACAGTAAAGGATCGAACGAATATTTAGTCGAAGAATGGCACAAAATTTGATTTTTGGGGATATAATACAGAAAACATTTTGTATTTATGGGGAAATTGCTTTGAAAAAATTTTGATTTTTATATTAAGATATGGTACAATACCGATATGAAAAAATTATGGAGGGCTGAAATGGTATTCAGACGTAAAATTTATGACCGCTTTTTAGAGTGGAAAGAAAATTGGGCAGGGAAAAGGGCTTTGCTCGTTCAGGGGGCAAGACGAATCGGAAAGTCAACGATAGTAGAAGAATTTGCTAAAAACGAGTACGAAACGTATATACTTATAAATTTTCAGTCGGATCTCGGTAAAGTAGAACAACTTTTTAAGAACGACATTTCCGATCTCGATACTTTTTTTCGAAATCTATCGTTGTTATACGGAAAAAGGCTGATAGAGAGAAAATCGTTGATTATATTTGACGAAGTTCAACTGTTTCCGCTTGCACGGCAATCGATAAAACAACTTGTTGCCGATGGGAGATACGATTATATCGAAACGGGTTCGCTCATAACTTTAAAGCAGAACGTGGAAAAGATTCTTATTCCGAGCGAAGAAAAGTCTATAAATATGTATCCGCTCGATTTTGAGGAATTTTTATGGGCAAAAGGCGATACCGTCACTGCGGATATTATCAGAGACTGCTTTCTGAATTTGAAGCCGTTAGGACAAGTTGCACATAGAAAAGTTCTGAAAGATTTTATGTTATACGTTGCGGTCGGCGGTATGCCGCAAGCGGTTGTAGAACTCATAGAATCGAATGATTTTTCGCGTATTGACGAAGTAAAACGAGATATTTTGAAATTGTACCGCGACGATTTGAAAAAATTAGATACTAAATATCGTTTTTCGACATCGATTATTTTAGATGCAATTCCGTCCGAATTGTCTACACAAAGCAGATTGTTTCGCTCCGTTACGTTGGGGAAAAACAACAGAGCGTCTAAAACATACAGTTCCTATGAGGCGATTAAGGATTCGATGATTGTCAATATAGCGAACAACTGTACCGATCCGAGCGTAGGACTAAACAGAACAAAAGATTATGCCAAACAAAAAATTTATATGGGAGACACAGGACTTTTCGTAACGGCAATTTTTGCCGATTCCAAACTGCCCATAGAACAATCAATCTATAAGCAACTTATAGTAGATAAACTCGGCGTAAATATCGGTATGGTTATGGAAAATGCGGTTGCACAAGCTCTTACTTCATCGGGGTATGAACTGTTTTTCCATAGATTTGACCGGTATGAAGTTGATTTTTTGCTCACGTCTGGAAAAAAGTTATTGCCTATCGAAGTAAAATCGTCGTCGTATAGTACGCATAAATCGCTGGATAACTTCCAAGCAAAGTATTCCGACAGGGTGAAAAACTCTTA
>CAVJWU010000030.1:0-18274 GCA_963653535.1 Azospirillum sp. CAG:239 | reverse complement strand
ATAATGACGGGCTTTTTCCATCTAACTATTTTATTTCTAATTGGGTATTATAGTTAGTTATAGAAACTTCTTTATCTAAATATCTTAAGATAATCTTTTTATATTGTTTGTAAAAATGATAAGGTAATGAAATCCTTAAGAAATTATCGTCGTGAATAATTTCATACATATTATATTCACCATTTTCATATTGATAATCTTCACCATTATCTTGATAATGAACGTAATTACCGCATCCAGGATAAATTCTTAAAATTAATGTATCAGTATGTGGATCAATATAATTTCTTTCTTCATATTGAGGAATAATACTACCTTCTTTAATAAATATAATTACTTCATCTAAAGAACATTTTATCGCGTGATATCCGCCTTCATAAACTTCATTAGTAAAATAGTTATACCACTTACCTTCTGGTAAATAAACTAATTTATATTTCGCGCCTTGTTCAAGAACTGGTGAAACTAAGACATTACTTCCTAACATATATTGATCATTCATTTCATAAGTATTTTTATCAAATGGAAATTCCATCACTAATGGTCTAATAATTGGTAAACCTGTATTACTTGCTTCAAAACATAAATCATACATATATGGAATAAATTGATAACGTGTTTTCATCATTTTTCTATATATGTTTAAAGTTTCTTCATCAAATGCCCAAGGTTCTTGTCTAGTTGTATTCATCGCCGAATGATTTCTAAACATCGGCGTAAATATTCCTGCTTCAACGAAACGAATTAATAATTCTTTTGTTGTATCAGAACAAAATCCACCTATGTCAGTTCCACATATTGGGAAGCCAGACAAACCTAAATTTAATAAAATTGGGATCATCATTTGTAAATGAGGATAGATAGAATGTTGATCGCCTGTCCAAGTAGTCGCGTACTTTTGCGTTCCGCTGTAACCTGCACGAGTAATAATATATGGTCTTCTTTTATCAAACTTCTTTAATCCTTCGTACGTTGCTTTATTCATGTAATGCGCGTATATATTATGCACTTCTTCATGATAATAGATTTTATTGTCCATCTTAAATTCAACGTAATCTAGAAGTTCTCCTTTAAAAGAAGCTGGTTCATTCATATCGTTCCAGATTCCTCTTACGCCTAAAGAAACTAAGAATTTTGTTTGTTCTGCCCAAAAATCTTGCGTTTTTTGATCTATAAAAGAAGGATAAACGCATATTCCTGGCCAAACTTCATTATAATAAGTTTCATTATTTAAAGTTGCGACTAAATTATTTTTAGTGAGATGATCATATACTTCATAGCCTTTTTCTTTTTTTACACCTGGATCAATGATAGTTACTAATTTAAAATTCATTGCCGTTAATTCATCAACCATCTTTTTAAAATGAGGAAAAGTCTCTTTATTTGTAGTAAATACTTTATAATGATCCATGTAATCAATATCAAGATATAATGTGTCACAAGGAATATCTAAATTTCTAAATTGATGGGCAACTTCTAGAACTTCATTCTCGGACATATATGACCAACGAGATTGTTGATGACCTAATGTCCAAATTTGAGGTAGATCCATTCGACCAGTAATAAAGGTATAATTTTCAACTATTTCTTTTAAGGAATCCCCTCCAATAAAATAATAATTAAAATAGCCTTTTTTAAAAGATGTCTTAATGATATGAGGATCAGTTTTACCTACATCATAATGTTGTTTATACGTATTATCGAAAAAGAAACCATATTGATAAGAAGTATTAAAAACAATATAAAAAGGAATTGATTTATAAAGAGCTTTAAAACATTCTACTTGAGGAGCAGGATTATCAGTATTATACATCTCATATTCATAGCCTTTTTTATTTAAAAAGCCTGATTTATCACCTAGCCCGTAAATATAATCTTCTGACGAAATTTCTTTTTGGATAGAAAAAAGATAGTCATCTGCTTCATTTACTTCGTGTCCTTCTTGTTCTTGAAGTTCTTTATTTAAAATTGTTTTCTTTTTTAAAATTTTATTTGTCGAAGTTGAAATTAGTTTATTATCTTTTTTTATATCAACAAGAAAATCTTTTTTAATTAAATAAATATATCGACCAGTAGTGACGTTTAAAACCTCATTAGTAAACGAAACTTCAATATCTAAAGGAGAAATAAGATTTATTGAATTAAATGCAAAAATAGAAGTATCTTTCTCTTTAAATTGGGCGATACCATCATCAATAAAAATAACTTCTCCAACTTTATTTTCAAATTTAATAGTTAAAGTATTACCGTTTAATTTGTAGCCTAAAATTTTTCCAAACATAATCTCCCTACCTTTAATTTAATTATTCATATAAGCAAAGTTTAATATTCTTTTACACCTTTTCTAATTTCATTAAAATTGATCATAAATAGTTCTGTTCCTGTAATAGGTTCTATTTCCATCGCTTTTAATTTAGTATCTAATAAATACAAATAATCGATGATATTTTGTAGTTCTTTATAAGAAATAGAATATAAATTACGTGTAATAATTTTTATTCGATAAATGTTCATTGGTTTTAAGATATTTCCTATTTCATCAAGTGATTTTCTTTCTTCTTTATATAAATAACAAATGATTAGATATGTCTTAAATTGTGAATAAAATAAATATAATAATCTCGTAGGATCTTCTTTTAATGAAATTAAATCTCTAAATGTTTTAAGGGCGACATTAATTTTATTATTTAATAAAGCTTCAACGATATTAAAAGCATTATTTTCTAATGGAGAAGGAACTAATAATTCAACATCTTTTAACGTGACGTTTTTAGTATATAAAGATAATTTATCTGTTTCATTAATGAACAATGATAAATCATCATTAGTTCTTAAAATAAGTTCTTCTAATGCTTCACTAGTAATATTTGCACCCTTCTTTTCAAAAAATTTTTTACCAGTCACTCTTAAACTTGAAGCATCTAATTTTTCTTCAAAGATAATTTTGCCATTTTTTTCAATAGCTTTATATATTTCATTTTTCTTATTAACGCTTGCTCTTTCAAGAACAAATATTAAAGTAACTGAATTATCTTCTTTATCATTTAAAATATAATTTGCTAAAGAAGTAAAGTCTTGATCTTTATCAAAAGATACTTTTTCTCTTTCATTAGATAAAAAATATGGATTATCAACCTGCACTACTTTATTACCTAAAAAAGGCAGTAAAGTACATTCTTTTACAATGTCTTCTACTAGATCAACTTTTGCATTCATTTTTACATATGAAAATTCATCAATCTCATCATTTAAAATTTGTTTGACTAACTTTTTCGTTCTTTTTAAGACGATTGGATATTGTTCACCATAAATTAAATAAACCATATTTACACCACCTTTTTATATTCTAACAAAAATCCTTAGAAATTACTCTAAGGATTCGATTTTATAATGCTTTTACTGCATCGATAACAATATTTTTTGCTTCATCAATAGGAAGTTCTTGTTTTTCCATTGTTGATCTAAGTTTAAATTCACAAATATCTTCGCTAGCTCTTCTACCGATAGTAATGATATAAGGAATACCAATTAATTCCCAATCTTTAAATTTAAAGCCAGGGCGTTCATCTCTATCATCAAGAATTACTTCAACTTTTGCTGCGAGAAGTTCTTCATAAAGTTTATTAGCTTTTTCTTTTTGTACTTCATCTTTATATGAAATAGGAACAATGACCGCGTGATAAGGCGCGACATTTAAAGGCCATTTAATACCGAATTCATCATGATATTGTTCAATAATAGAAGACATTGTTCTAGTTACACCAATTCCGTAGCAACCCATGACCATAGGTTTTAATGTACCATCGTCATCTTGATAATTCGCTTTCATAGGAGCGGAATATTTAGTTCCTAATTTAAAGATTTGACCAACTTCAATACCTCTTTCTTTACTTAAAGGCTTGCCACATACTGGGCAAAGGTCATTCGCATTAGCTTTTCTAAAGTCACTAATTTCGTCAGCTTTAAAATCTCTACCGTAATTTGCGTTAATTAGATGATAATCTTTTTTATTCGCGCCAATAATGACATTTTTCATGTGAGTTAATTCTTCATCAATAAAGATTTTAACTTTATTTTCTAAGCCTTTTGGACCGATAAAGCCGTGATAAGAACCTAATGAAGCAATTTCTTCTTCACTTGCAAGGACTAATTCAAATTCAGCAATATCAAGTTTATTAACAACTTTAATATCATTAACTTCACGATCTCCTCTTAAAAGAACCATGACAAATTGATTATGTGCAAGATCTTTATATAATACAGCTTTAGCGATATCACGAGAATCACATTTTAAGTAAGATGATAATTCTTCAATTGTCTTTGTATTAGGAGTATGAACTTCTTCTAAAGGTAATTCTTCACCATTAAATTTATATTCATCCATCTTTGAATCAGCTTTTTCTTGATCCGCGGCATATCCACATGAACAATAAATAATATCAGATTCACCAACACTAGATAAAGCCATAAATTGATGTGAACCATTTCCTCCAATGGCACCAGTATCAGCAAGAACAATCTTATAATTTAAATGGAAACGATCAAAAATTCTTTGATAAGTTTCATACATATTTTGATAAGAAACTTCTAAACCTTTTTCATCTAAATCAAAAGAATATGCATCTTTCATAATGAATTCTCTTGATCTCATAAGACCAAATCTAGGTCTAAATTCATCACGGTATTTAGTTTGGATTTGATAAATATTAATTGGTAAAGATTTCTTTGATTTAATTTCGTTTCTCACTAAGTTAGTAAAGATTTCTTCATGTGTTGGACCTAAACAGAATTCACGGTCATGACGATCTTTAAATCTCATAAGTTCAGGACCATATTTATACCATCTTCCTGATTCTTCCCATAATTCTTTTGGTTGAATCGCGCTTGAAAGAATTTCTAAAGCGCCTGATTTATCCATTTCTTCACGAATGATATTTTCTACTTTATTAAGAGTTCTTAATCCAAGCGGTAAATATGAATAAACTCCAGCGACTAATTTACGGATATAACCACCTCTAAGTAAGAGAACATGGCTTGGAATAACCGCTTCATTAGGAACTTCTTTCATTGTGGCAATTAACATTTTACTTGCTTTCATAATTTGACTCCTTTTCAAAACTAACATATTATAGAACATTTCGATATTATTTAATAGTAAATTAAAATGATTTTTTTTATAATTATAAAAAAGAGGTGAAGATAATGTTTCTAATTGATGTAAATTTTTCTATTAATATTTCTTCACTTATCGCCTTTTTAATTGGAATAATGATCGGTCCTATTTTATTTGTTTTAATCTATATTTTAATTACGACTAAATCATTAAAAAAAGATGCCGTTATCTTAGATGAAAATACAAAAAATATCACAAAAGAAGAAATTGAAAACGATATAAAAATCGCCCAGGATTCTTTTTTAAGAAGAACTAAAGAGCAAAAAGAAATCACTTTTAAGAACATTGAAATTGTTTCTTTACAACTAATTAAGCAAATCGCTTCTCGATTTTATCCTGATAGTAAAAATCCAATCTGTGAACTAACCTTTGAAGAAATTATTCTTCTTGATCATTATATCGTTGAAAAACTTGAATCGTTATTAGATAAAAGAATGTTAAAACCATTAAAAAGATTAAAATTATCACAAGTTCTTCAAATTCTTAATATTAAATCTAGTATTGATAATTCTGCCCCTGTTAAAGTCGCAAAAAAATATAAATTAAAAAAAGTTGGCCAAATCATTTGGCAAGCAATTAATATTTTTAATCCAGTTACCTGGACTAAAAATGTTGTAATAAATCCTGCGATTAACGCCTTATCAAAAAAAATATGTCTTCAAATAATTGAAACGATTGGTCAAGAAACTTATCACGTATATTCTAAACAAGTATTCTTAGATCCAGTAAATGATCAAGAATTAGATCAAATGTTACGTCTTATGTCAAAAGAAAACGCCATCGATAACGATGACGAAAATAATTATATAAGTGATTATTCGAATGAAGATTAATTATCCGAAGTTAATAATTTAACTAATTTATGTGCTTGTTTTCTCGTTTTAAGAATTAAATAACTAACATTAGCATTCTTTAAAAGTTCGTAATTAAGTTTACGACTTTTTTTATTGTAATTCATGATAAAAGTAACAAATTCCTTATCCATTACTTCATGACATCCTTCGGTCATATCAGAACGAGTTTTATTTTTATAAATAAAATATCTTTTATACGCGGAAGTTAAGCAAGTAAAAGTAGATAAGTCTAAATAAATATTAAAATCGGCTTTATCAAGTCTTTGTTCTAAACAATATTCGTAATTTCCATCCATGATCCAAGATTCTTTTTTTGTTTCTTCAAGCATCTTAGTCACAAATTCTTCTTTTGGTAAACTGACCCAATTAGGTTTCCAATAGATAGTATCAAGAAAAACAACTGGTAAAGAAAGAACCTTAGATAATCTTTTACCTAAAGTAGATTTTCCTGCACCAGGGCAACCAATAATATTAATCTTTTTCGCAGATTTAATTTTTTCAATTACGCTTTGTTCGATTTTCATCTTAACACTCTCTTCTTATTAATGATAACATATATCGTAAAAAAATAAATACCCTAAAAAAAAGTTACCTTTAAAGTAACTTTTTATCGATAATATTAATTTAAGTATGAATCTATCGCAATTGCGATCGCTAGAGCGCCTGGACCAATATGGCAAGAGACAGATAAAGAAAGAGGATCTACAAATCTAAATTTTAGTTTAGGTAAAGAAGTTAAAATTTCTTCTTTAAATTTAAGTGCTTCTTCTTCATTATCGGTATGAGCGACGCTGACAACCATTAAGCCTTTATCATATTCTTCTTTAAATAAAGTTTCACAATCTACTCTAATTTGATCAATCATCTTTAGTTTAGCTTGTTTTAAAGTTAATGCTTTAAAGAAAGAATCAAGTTTTTCCCCTTTAATAACTAAAACTGGTTTAATTCTTAACATCGATCCTAAAGCTGCCGCGGTAGGAGTAACTCTACCACCTTTCTTTAAATATTTTAAGGTTGCGACCATGATATAGATAATTGAAGTCTTTTTGGTATTAATTAAATATTCATGAATTTCTTTTCCAGTTTTACCAAGTTTTGCCATAGCAATAGCTTCAAAAACTGATTCTTTTTGAGTAACAGAGATTCTTTGATTATCGACAACAAAAACGCGTCCATTAAATTTTTGAGCGATTGCAGTTGCGTTTTGACAAGTTGCAGATAATCCAGATGACATTGGAATATAAACTAATTCTTCATATTCGTTTAATAAATTTTCAAATAAATCTTCTAAATAGAAACTAGATGGTTGAGATGTATGAATGTCAGCATCAGGATTTTTTAATTTATCATAAAATTCTTTTTGTGATAAAGAAATATCTTCATAGAATTCTTCTCCATTAATAACAAATGGCATTGGTACTACAGTTATACCTAATTCTTTTGCTTCAGATTGTAAAATACCTGAATTGGAGTCAGTAATAATCATAAGTTTGTTCATAAAAATTTACCTACCTTGCTTTATTTAGTTTAACAAATTTCGTTCCTTTTATAAATAACATTTAAACATTATATCCTATAACTTTGGCTTTTTTATTATTTTATAAAACATTATTAGATTTTTTGTTCAATAAAAGCCCTGAACTTACGTTCAAGGCTAATTCGTTAAATTGTAGGAATGATTTTACCACTAATTAATTGTAACATATAATCAAATGAAGATTCTTTTATTATTTTTCTTGAGATGGTATTAACGTTCGTTAAATCCCATACAGCTTTATTTTCTGTATTATCCTGTATCTTAGATTGAAGTATAGAAGACTTGTTCATTTCTTCAATAATAATATCACTAGTTAGGTTATAGACTAAGGAAGAAGATTTAATCGTGTTAACAAATGTATCACCATCTTCATTATAAATTTTAGTAATATGCCCAATTTTTAAATTATTAATAATATCAAATGAAATATAATCTTGATTTTGATCAGTACTTAATTCTTTAGATAAATATAATAAAGTATTTAAGGCGTTCTTAATTTCAGTTTCTTGAATACTAACGTAGTTAGATAAAGTTAATTCTCCATCAATATAGCCTTCTTTAATTTCAGCCTTATCACTATTAGGATATAAATTATCGTATTTCTTAGTGATAATACTTTCTTTTAAAATACTTGATTTCATTATTATATCAAAATGTTCTTCTTTAATTTTTAGTGAATCACTAATTGAACTAAATTCTGAAAGCTTCGTGATACCTAAAGTATTTATCGTAGTTAAGAAAGTTTTAATGCTTGTATGATCAATGAATAATTTATTATCTCGATCATTTGTTATTGTATCCGCTTCACTTTCAGGAATAATCAACGTTCCTAAAGTCATTAAAATATTAGAGATATATCCATCTAAGAGATAGAATGAGTTTGTATCGTTATAAAATAAATCTTTAATCGCACTTAAATCAATTTTTTCTTTTTTGAAATCAATTGTAAAAGTATCATTATCTTCATCAAAAGTAATACCTGGTAACCTATCATCTTTTAATAATTTAAATAAATTATCTATTTCTGATTGTTTATAGAATGATTTAGTAACATAAGTATTAAAATCACTATAAGCATATGGATGATCAATCGTGTTATTACCAAATAAATCTTCATCTCTTAAATAATCAGATAAATATTTAGTAACAACTCCAACAACTATTTTAGAAGAATAAATACTGTTTAGTTTCTTATCATCATCAAAAAGTTGTTTTAAGATACTTGCTCCATTAAAGGAATATGAATATTCACCTGAACTATCTTTAGAAAAACTAATACCTAAATCACTCATGACTTGTAAAGTAGCTTTTAGTTCACTTAAAGGATGAATATAATTACTAGAAGTATCATTTAATTTAACTTTTATTTGTAATTTAACATTTTCATAATCATTAATATTATCTTTAATACTTTCATCTAGTTTATCAGATACTAAAAGTTTTAATAAAGTTGAATCATAGATAATATCTAATTTAACGGCGTCTTCTTTAGTTGTCGCTGATCCTAAGATATAATTAGTATCCTCTTTATCAAGTAAAGAAGCAAATTCAAAGCTTTCAAATTCTTCAATGGAAATATTATATTCTTTTAAGAAATAAAGTATAGAAGCAATTTCTTCTTTTTTATAAAGACCATCTTCTTCTTTACATTCATCTTTATAACTATCTTTAATTGCATCAACTGAAGATAAAGAATCATCTAAAGCAGTAGTTACTTTATTTTTAATAATTAGTGATTGATAAATAACATCTAGTTTCGTTTTAATTTCACTATCACTAGTTGAAATAGGTTCTTCTAATAGATTAGAAATCGCATTCTTTAAATAAGAAGAATCTTCTAATTTAGAAATTTTAATTTCTTTACTTTCTGTTTCATAACAAATTTCACTAAGAGCGTTAATTAATTTTTTAATTTCCGTGTACCAACCATTTTCACTCGTAAATGAATGTAAAGAGGCATCGCTACCATCATGTTCTTTATCTAATGAAGTAGGAATGGATGAAGAAACTTCATCTACATCAAGTAAAACATTAACCATTGAAGCATTGAGAATATAAGAATCTAAAATCTTTGTATTTCCATCTTCATGTTCATTATTATAAATAATCGTTAAGATTTGATCATTAGAAATTGAATCTGTATCTTTTTCTTTAATTTTTGCGATAAATTCAATAATACTATCTAATTCATTATCTTTAACATAATTATCTTTATCAATCGCGGAACTAGGAACAATTAAAGTAATGCCATTATAAACTACTTCTTTACCATCGCCATCCATAGGATAAATAAAATTACTAACGGTAGCTTTTAAGACTTTTGAATCAAAAATTAATTGTTTATTATCAACAAGAACGTCAAGTAGATAGCTCTGACTTTCATTTAGTTTATCAGTATCAACATGATCAATAAAATCAAAGAAATAATTTATTTCAGTAGAAGTTAAGATATTATCTTCATCTAAAGATGCATCAGGTATAATAAATTTAAAATCACCAAAATCATTATCCATCAAATATTTAGTTAAACTACCTCTTAAAATAGAAGAAGCAGAAAATTCAGTTTTAACTTTCTTAAATTCTTTTAAGACAGTACCGACATCGCCCGATTGAAGTGCATCAACATCAACTTTTTGAAATACATTTAAAATATTTTCAAATTCACTAGTTTTAATATTGCATCTCTTGTTATCAGAATTAAGTTCACAAGAAGAATCAGGTATCACAAGTTCAAAGCCTAATGAATCTTTAATAGAATCTTCGTTAATAAAGATGTAATTAGATATAGTACTTCTAAATAAATCACTATCAATGATTGAAGAAATAACTTCACTTCTTTTTGAAGAATCTTGTGAATTTTTAACTTTCAATAGATTAATAATATCGTTTGTATCTGTAATTTCACCTTTAATTATTTTCTTAATAAATTCGCTTACTTTTATATCTCCGTCTGAACTTGGTACAACATCTTCACTAGTAGAAATAGTACGTAATAAATTTAAAATCTTGTACGTTTCTCCTCGTGTTCCTTCTTTATCAACAAAAGAAATATCATCAGGTAAAGCAAGATTATTTTTTTCAGTATTAACGAGTTTCGCTAAAGTTTCATCGACATAATAAGTAACGATTGAAGTTTCCATTACGTTTTGTAAAACGACCGAAGAACAAATCTTATCTACTAAAGAAGGATAAGTGTCACTTTTCGCACATTCTAAGATAACTAATGGGATACTAGAGGTATCTTCATTATTATCATTTAAATTATTTAATGCATCCTTATAAGTTGTAAGTCCATCTGTAACTACATCAAGTAAAGTATTTAATTCACCAATCCAATCAATATCTTTATAAATAGAAGATGCTTGAATAGTTTTTAATTTCTTAATTGATTTAACTTGACTATCTTCATCAGGTGCAGCAAGATATTTAACTTCGGCAAAAGCATATAAACGAGAAATCATTGGATTAAATGTTTCTTTTGAGGATGTTTGCATAATTGATAAATTCTTAAAAATAGGAATTAAATCTTTAATTAAAGAAACGCTCGCGACAGTCTTTTTAAAATTCGTATCATATGTAGTCTTACTATATTCATAAAATTTAGTAAACATTTCAAATAGATATTTAATATCGCTACTAGAAACTATTACCTTAGGACTAATATAAGGTAAAGTATCTGTACTTTCATTTTCAAAAGGAATAACATCAGATTTATATCCTTTTTTAAAACATATTTTTAATATTTCTTTTGAATCATCTGATAAAGAATATAAAGGCGAAGTTGGATCATCAACGCTTATTAAAAGTGATTGAGCAAATCCAAAAGCAAAATTAAATAAATAAGAATTTAAATCTAATTCATCTAGTAAAGCGTTAAATTCAGTTTGGAAATCTTCTAAAGAATATAAAGAAACTAATTCATCTAAAATAGTTTTTGATGTGTCTCTTTTAAGGACAATATCTTTAAATTCTTGTCCGCCGTATTTAAAGAGAAGTTTAGTTCCGCGCGTCGCAAATGAAGTAACAGAAGCAAGCTCATTTCTTAAAGAAATCGTTTCGTTATAAGAATTTTGTTCATCATTAATTTGTCCATGGAACACTACATCAGTAATATAAAGATAATAAGGAACATTTTGTTTATCACTAATCGCATTTAAGACATAATAAATACCATATTCACCATAATTTGATATTGATTGATACATCTTGATATATGGATCATAAGTATCGTCTAATGTAATTGTTTCATCATTTTTATTTTGTCCTTTTCCACCAGTAGAAATATATAAGACATTACCAAATAAACTTAAAATGATAATTCCAGAAATTACCCCTCTAAATGCGCCAATTAAAGAACCACCAAGACGACCTTGAGATTTTCTTTCACCTTGTTCACATTCTTCAATAAGTTTTTCTTTTTCTTTTCTATAGGGATGTTTATGACAATAAATTCTTTTAACAATGAACATCGTAATACCATAGAAAATATAAAGGATTATAAACCAAATTAGGTTATAAACCATGCTGACTAATGTTCTAATATAAGCTCCATTATCATATAATGCGCTAGCGTAGACATTATCACCCATTAAACGAGGAATAAATTCAACTAAGCAATCTTTAACTGAGGTACATGTTGAATTTACCCCTAGAAGATTTTGGAGGCCATTTTGTCCCATAAAGAGATTTACAAAGTTTAATAAATAATTATCGACAACTTCTAGATTAATCGCAAGAAGATAAATACCTAAATATATACCAAATACAATTAAACTTCTAATTAAAAACGACAATGACCTTTTAAAGCGACGTTTATAGCCAATAAATGTATGAATAAGAAGTACTAAAACAAAAAAAACTGTTGGCACAAACTTTATTATTATATCGATTGATTGTGACATAGATTTCCTCCTTTTTTTATCTATTTAAATTATAAACAATTTTTAAGCTTTGTTAAATAATATATTTATAATTATCATGCTTAAACTAATATGTAAAACAAAGTTACTAAAAAATTGAAAAGAAAAAAATGTCACAAAAGTGACATTTTCTTATAAAATTTTCATTCCGCTTAATAAAGCTAAATTAGGACCTTTATATGAATTAACTGTAGTAATTTTATTTGATAAACTAATATTTTTTATAACTTCAGATAATTTGCCTGAAATAGATAATGAAGTAACAGGTATTTTCTTTTCTCCATCAAAATAATAAGCTAGACGAACTTCTCCTCCAACATAATCATTTCTTAAATCTACTTGTAAGCCAGAAAAAGATGCACATTCTAAATAAGGATGCGCTTTTAATTCTTTAACTGAAAAGGAACCTTTCTTAACTTCAATTAAATTTAGATTACCAGTAGGAACTTTATGTAAATATTGTGCATACATATTTGATCCATAAGTATTAACTAAAAGACCATTTTTAATTAATGTTTTCTTTTTTAAAGTAATACCGTCGATATCAAATAAACGACTAGAAGAAGAGTTATCAAGTTGACCTAAAACTGAAACAGTAAGTTTATCACAAGAAGAATTAAGTTGAATATCATCATTAACATTTAAAACATTATAGTGATTATAAATAGTTGAATAATTTAATTCATCAACATACGCTCTAATGATTTGTTCAATTTCTTGAGGTCTTAGAATAATATTAACATCATTGTAAGTATCTAATTTTTTAGTTTTAGAACGAGAAGTAACATCTTTTAAAGCTTGATTAATTTGTTCTTTTAACCACTTTTCATTATAAGAAGTAAAATTTAATTGAGTATAAATTTCAACTGAATCTTTCTTCGTGTCAAAAGTAGGAATAGTTTCAATCATAGAAGAATATCTAATCTCTTTTTTATCCATTCCTTGTGAAGTAACTAAATGAGTTGTTGTTTTATAAATAAAAATTTCTGTTGCATTTAATTGTCCCTTTGATTTAGAAGAACATTCTTGAAGGAGATAAAACATCTTCGCACCAAGAGAAGAAACTTCGTAATCGTTAAAATTAGATTTTAAGGTTTCACTACATGTCTCTCCTTTAACTAACTTATATTTCTTATTATTAATTAAGCTAGCCATTTTAATTGCGTTTTCAATTTTATAAATTAAACTAGATTCATCTTCATTAGGATTAACACTAAAAGTAGAATGACCTCTATAATCATCATGATCAATATAAAGAGTAACTTCTAAAGAAGTAGTTGATGTTGATCTAATTGTCTCTAAATTTTCATGAACAAAGAATAATTCATAACTATCAACATTTTTTGTAATAATACGATAATCATTAATATTATCATATCTTTTTAATAAATTAATAATCTTTTCCATTAGCTTAATTTCACCTTTGCTTTCAAATATGGGCCACCATCAGAAACTCTAACCCATTCTTTATAGCCTTTACCACATGCGCCTGCACCTTCAATTTCTACTTCATCGCTGACCATAGATATTGATTTTAATAAATCAGGGACAAATCCAGACATAACAACTGGAGAAACATAATTATCGGTTAATTTACCATCGATAATTTCTCTTCCATATTGACAAACACATTGAATAGCCCAAGATTTAGGATCTTCCATTCCATTATTAGTTTGATATAACATATAACCATGTTTAATAGATTTAATCATGTCTTCAAGTTTATCATTACCTTTTTCAAAGAATGTATTAGTCATTCTAGTATATGCTTTACGTTTGAATGATTCTCTTTTTGAATTACTAGTTGGAGGGCAATCTAATTCACGAGAAGAAACTAAATCACAAATACCTGTGACTAAGATACCATCTTTAATAATTTGAGTATCAGTAGCTAAAACGCCATCATCATCAAAGAAATAACTAGAAACACTAAAACATGAACTAGGTCCATCTTTCATATTGACTAATGGTGAAGCAACATATTCACCAACCATTTTTTTAGCTAAAGCTCTATCTTTAACAAATTGATCCATTTCTACTCCGTGACCAAAAGCTTCATGTGCGATTAAACCAGTAATAGTAGGATGCGTAATAACATCATATACACCAGGAACAATACTTTTTGCATTAGAAAGATGTTGGCTAGTCGAAACTAATTCATCAATCTTAGTAGGTAATTCGTTTATTGCATCTTTTAATAAATGCGAATTAGCTCCTACTCGACTAACAGCCATTTTCGAATTATCACCAAGATAAAATCCAATTAAAGAAGAATATACCCATGTGTAATTTTGCGTTAAAACTTTATTTTTTGAAATAAACATTTTTGAAACATCAAATGTTTGAATAGAACAATTTACGTTTACTAAATGAGTATCTTTCTTTAAAGTTTTATTAACTAGTTCTTTAGTGAAATTTAATAATTCCTCGTTAGAATAATTACTAAAATCACTTTCACGAATAAAATCTTTTACAATTTTTTCTTCTTCAACATCTTTAGTAAAAACTTCTTTGTTAAGTAAAGAAGCATCTACTTTTAAAGATTCTTTAATACGTTTTACTAAACTAGGAACATCTTCAGAAAAAGAATCAAATGAATATTCATAGAATGCTCTTCCAGATGACATTTTAACAACAAATCCTAATTGTTTATCAAAAGAATTTTCTCCAATTGATGATGTGTTTTTATTCGCAACAATGGTTACGCCTTTTACATCACTACCTAAAACAGAAACATATTTATAATCTTTACCTAGAAGTTCAACTAATTCTAGACATTTTGATTTATTATCTAATAAAAATTTACTAAAACCCATAATAACCTCCGTTAAAGAAAAATCTTAGATTAATATCTAAGATTAATTCTTTTATTTAATTTTCTTCTTCAACTAATTTTTTAATTTTCTTTAATCCTGCAGTTTCATCTACTGGGATAGAAAAACAAATTCCTTGTCCTTGTGTTCCTAAACCAACTTCTTTATAAATCGCATGTAAAATTGCATCTTTAATTTGAACGTCGGCGAGAATGAGAACAACTTCTTTTTCTGGGTGGAATGAAATATGGAATAAAGATTCCGCTTCTTCACGGGCAGTTCCTCTCGCATCGAGAACTGTACCACCTTTCGCACCTACTCCACGTGCAGCATCCATTAGTTGATCAGAGAAACCAGAATTAACAATTGCAATAATTAATTCGTGTCCATTTTTTGTATCTAATTCTTCTGCCATATTATCTACCTCCTAGATTCGCTAAATAATTGTATGCCGTTTTACCAATAACGCTAGTTAAACTTACTGTAAAAGCCACACCTTTACCATTTCTTGTTTTAAAATATTTGTCTTCGTAAGCTGCGAAAATTTGTTTTACTTTACTAGCTTGTACTAATGAAATAATAACTGCTTTATTATTCGCCTCAAATCCAACTAACTTTTTAATTTGAGTCGATGTACCTTTACCATACATTACAGTTTGAAGATTAACATCAAAGCCTTCTAAAGCGCTCATAAAGAAATCCGCTTTTTGTCTTTCAACAATTGTAAATAAAATCTTTAGTTTTATCGGCGCAGTTAATTTTTCTTCTTTAGTTTCATTTTTAGGAAGGATTTTATCTTCAACAGCTTCTATAGTTTTTTTAATTTTATTATCAGCCATAAGTTCTCCTTTCTAGAAATAAATGATTTGTTCATCATCAGCATTAAGAATTTTCTTAGTACGACGTTTTTGAACAATTTTTTCAGTAATAATTGATTTAAAACCTAATAATTGAATGGTAATTAATGGAGTCATCGCGACCATAGCAACAATACCAAATCCATCATAAAGAATTTTACTTTCACCTTGTAATACGTAACAAGCACCAATTGCTAAAGGAAGAATAAAGCTTGAAGTTAAAGGTCCTGAAGCAACTCCACCTGAGTCAAATGCAATTGCAGTATATACTTTTGGTACGAATAAAGATAAAGCCAATGAAATAAAATAACCTGGAATTAAATAATAAAGAATTGAAAAATCAAAAACAATTCTAATCATTGATAATCCTAAAGCAATACCAACACCAACTGATAAAGAAATTAACATTTGTATTTTACTTACCCCACCAGTAGTAACTTCTTCAACTTGTTTAGTTAAGACGTGGACAGCAGGTTCAGCTAAAACAACGACCATACCAAGAATAAAGCCAATTATAATTACCCAAATAGAAGAAACGTTCGCGAGTTCACAACCTAATTTATAACCAATAGGCATGAAACCAAGTGTTGCAGAAGCTAAGAATAAGACTAAGCCCACAAAAGTAATAATAATTCCATAACCAATTTGAATTAACTTAGCTAAAGGTAGTTTAATAAAGATGAAGTTAATAACTAAGAAGCATACACAGATTAATCCTAAGGAAAGTGCGACTTCTTTAGCAGTACTTCCTAATGTAGTTAAAATAGTCATCCCAATTGTATCTGGATTAATGCTATATCCAGCAGGAATTTCATAATCAATACTTCCAGAAGTAGTTAAACTTAATAAGAGAACTACTAGAACTGGACCAATTGAACATAAAGCAACTAAACCGAATGAGTTTTCTTTAGATTCACGTCCACCAACTGATTGAGCAATACCTAAGCCAAGAGCCATAATAAATGGAACAGTAATAGGACCAGTTGTTACACCACCTGAGTCATAACTTAACGCAAGGAAAGCTTCTTTTCCATTAATCGCGACAATCGCGGTAACCATAAAGATTAACATATAAAAGAGCATTAATCTCTTCGATAAATCTTTTTTAAAGACAATCTTGATAATTGCTAGCATCAAGAATATACCAACACCAAGACCGACTGTATAAATTAATACTTGACAATTAATAACTTTCGCAACTTGTCCAGCAAGAACACTTAAATCAGGTTCAGCGACAGTAATTAAAAGTCCCATAATAAAGCAAATAGCTAAAATAAGAGGGATTTTCTTCGTTTTCATTAAGCTAGTACCAATATGTTTACCCATAGGACTCATAGCCACATCCGCACCTAGATTAAAGAAAGTCATACCAATAATTAATAAAATAGCTGATCCGATAAAAATCCATAATTCGCCAGCATTTAAATTAAGTAAGGGAGTAAAATTCAAGATTAAAACAATAAGTGTTACAGGTAAAATAGATACTAACGATTCTTTCATTTTTTCCCAAAATTTATGTATCATTTTATCACTCCTTTCATTACAAAAATTTTCTAGAAATATAATAACATATGTAAAAAAAATAAAAAATAAACATATGGTAAATAAATGCAAAAAAAAAGCCCGGCAGCTCGCTATTCTGTCCTTACGGATACCTTCGCCACTACGGTGCTTAACTTCTGTGTTCGGGATGGGAACAGGTGTGTCCACCGCGCCATCACCACCAGACTTTTTTTCGAATCGTTCTCTGAAAACTAGATAATATTTTATTTGTTCTTTCTCCCGCTTAGTCTTATTTTAAATTTACAAATCTTAAGTCCTCGATCTATTAGTATCACTCGACTAAATGCATCACTGCACGTACATCTGTGACCTATCAACCTTGTAACTTTCAAGGGATCTTACTTCTTGCGAATGGGAAGTCTCATCTTCAGGCCGGTTTCACGCTTAGATGCTTTCAGCGTTTATCCGTTCCATAGGTAGCTACCCAGCCGTGCCACTGGCGTGACAACTGGTGCACCATTGCTATGTCCATCCTGGTCCTCTCGTACTAGGGACAGATCCTGTCAAACTTCCTACGCCCACGACAGATAGGGACCAAACTGTCTCACGACGTTTTGA
>CAVJWU010000029.1:0-18504 GCA_963653535.1 Azospirillum sp. CAG:239 | reverse complement strand
AAATCCTCAAGCTTGACAGGCTCGTTCTTGCCAATCTTCTCATAATAGCAATTATCATCACCTTTAAAAATGTAAGATTCGTTCTTATCTTTTTTGATTTTTCCTTCTTTTATTAGTTTTTGTTTTTCTTCATAGATTCTTTTAACAAGCTCACTGGCAGGCTCATCATTAGGATCTTGCTTTACAAGTTTTCCTTGAATAGCTAATTGAAGTATAGATTTTCTAAGCTCTTCAGCTTTTAAATTCTTAATTGTCTTCATCTAATAACTCCATGATCTTTGCCAGTGTTCTTTCCATTTCAGCATTATAAGAATCTCTTTTCTCTTTGAATTGTCTGATCAATTCTTTTGGTTCAAGGATTTCATCTTCAATATGTGGATATCCACATAAATCTAAATTGTAATGAAGGTTTTCGATTTCTTCTTTTGAATAGCATTTGGCCTTAGGAAAATCATCAACTACAAGTTCTTCCCTACTCTTCCACCAATCAATAACAGGCTTAAAATGCTCTAATTGAATAGGTTTTGTTTTTGAGAAATTCTTGTATCCTTCAGGCATGTCCATTCTATATACCCATGTCTTTTCAGTCGGATGAGTATTATCAAAGAATAAGATATTTGTAGTAATAGAAGTGTATGGTGAAAAGACGCTATGAGGCATTCTAACTATGGTATGAAGGTTGAATTCATTGATTAATTTTGTTTTTATAGCAACCTTTGCATTATCTTCGCCAAACAGGAATCCATCAGGAATAATAACCGCACATCTACCATTTTTCTTTAAACGATACATGATAACATCCATAAACAAATCAGCTGTTTCACTACTTCTTAGTTCAGCAGGGAAATTATTTTTGACAGCGTCTTTTTCTGAACCACCATATGGAGGATTCATAAGGATGATATCGAATTTATCGTTTTCTTTATAATCTCTAACATTCTTCTCTAAAGAGTTCATGTGATAAATCTTTGGCTCATCAACATCATGAATAAGCATATTTGTAATACACAAAAGGTATGGCATTGGTTTTTTCTCAATTCCATAAATGGTATTGTTGTATTTATCGATATCTTCGGCAGTCTTCTTTTGTGGTTCAAGGTATTTCAATGTAGAAGTTAAGAAACCTCCTGTACCACAAGCAAAATCAGCAACGGTCTCGCCTAATTTTGGATCTATCATTTGAACCATAAAGTCAGTAACTGCACGTGGTGTATAGAATTCACCTGCATTTCCTGCACTTTGAAGACTTTTTAAAATAGTTTCATAAATATTTCCAAACTCATGTCTTTCTTTGTATTCAGAAAAATCTATTTCATTTATGACATTAATTACTTGTCTTAGAAGAACTCCGTCTTTCATATAGTTCTGAGCATCTTCAAATACATATTTTGCTATACGTTGTTTCAATGGAGTTTCTTCGTTTATCTCTAATTCTTTTAAAGTTGGGAAAAGTTTTTCATTTACTAATTTTAAAAGCGCATCTCCAGTAATGGTATTGTTACTATGATCATCAACAGCCCAATTTCTCCATTTTAATTCTTCAGGAATCAAACTTTTGTAGTTTTCATCATAGAATTCCCATTCTTGTTCTTTTGCATCATAAACCTTCAAAAAGAACATCCATGTCATCTGACTGATACGTTGAGCATCTCCATCGACACCAGCATCATTTCTCATTATATCTTGTATTCTTTTAACTAAATTAGTTACCGCCATTATTGTCTTCTCCTTTTAATTTTCGCTATAGGCATCTTGAATTAGCTGCTTTGCAAATTCAATTTGAGATTCTTCAGTTATCGTCATCTCAAGATTACCTGTTCCCCAGTGCCCAAGATTAGAAACGTCTCTTAAACATTCGTGAGAATATTTTGTTGGGTCCAGTTTAAAAAACATCACTAATTTATTTTGCTTAATTACGATGGAACAAAAGTTAGTAATCTTTTTAAATGCACCATATAACTTTAATGGTTCAAATGATACTTCATCACCTAATTTTAAAGTAAAGTCTTTTAAATCTTCATACATTCCTTTGATTTTGGGAGATGCTTTATTGAGCCATTCTGTAAAGGTTATATCGTTTCTTTTGTTTGAAGTTGTACTATCTAACGTATCTTCTATTGGTTGAACATCATTAGTGTTTAGCTGTTCAAACATAATTAAATCATCATCGTATTTTCTATATCTGAATAAAGTCACTTTTCTTGTGATTTGTTTGATGGCTTCTTCATCATATTTATTGAAATCACCTGCAATGCATAAAACACGAGGTATGCTCCAATCAATATTTTCAGCGTATTGATTTCCTAGTTTTTTAAGTACAAGTAATTCAAATGAATCCTTGTGGTCCAATAACCAGTTTAAATAATAAAGGCCTTGATTGATTACATTTTCATTTTGGGTTCTTTTGTATTCAAAGATGACGGGTGAACCATTTTCATCGATTCCAATAGAATCCATTCTTCCGCCATCAAATGCATACTCGGAAGCTAAGAACTTAACTCCAAAGAACTGAAACATATTGTTTTCGATGATTGTTTGAATTTCTTTTTCAACAAGAACAGTTGTTCCATTTATTAATTCAACAGTAGGTTTTATTTTGAATAACTTTATTTCAGACATAAACTATCTCACTTTCTATCTAGCATATAAGGCATTTTGAACCTTATGAACTGCAGCTATATATCCGTTAAGCCCACCAAACATACTAGCGATTTTCATCGGATTGCCATATTCATTGAAATCAGGAAGCTTTAGAATCTTAGAATCGGAAAAATCATTGAGCTCATCATTAGAATATTTATCTAATAAGATTTCTAATACCTTTTTACAACTATCGGAATACTGATTTAAGACTTCGTTTACTTTTAGATTTTTAGCCCTTTCGCTTCTTGTCAATGGTTTGATTCCATAAGCGATATCGCAAATTAAATCAAAATCGTCTAAGTTAGCAGGATAGATTTTTCTTAATTCTTCAATAAATATGCCTTTATCTTCAAGTTCTTGAACTATAACAGTTCTTTTTCCATCACTCGTCCAAAGATTCAAGAAGTCATCTAATGATGCATACTCCTTTAAAACATTTCTCTTAGTGAAATCTCTCAAACTTTCTGTGACTAATTTACCATCTTTGTCATAAAACTGAACCATTTCAGAAACGATCTCGACTTCAACATTGTTTATATATACTTTCTTCTTATGTTGTTCGGCTGGCTCGTCAACTTCCTTAGGATCATCAGAATCTATATATACAGGTGTTTTGCCTTCGTTGCCTTCCGGGTCATAATCTTCATCTTGAAGGTCTGGACCATTGAATTTTGGATCAGCAAAGAGTTTTGTTGCATTTCTAAAATCAAGTATAGTGAAATACATCTTTCCATAATCTTCTTTAATTCTTGTTCCACGACCGATTATTTGTTTAAATTCAGTCATTCCATTTTCACCAAAAACATTATCTAACACGATATTTTTACAAGTTTGACAATTAACACCAGTGGTCATTAATTTACTTGTAGTAACGATTGTTGGATATACAGAATTATTATCGATAAAGTTATCTAATTGCTTTTTCCCTTCATCATTATCGCCAGTAATTCGCATGACATATTTATGATCTTTAGCACATAAATCGGAATTAAGGTTAACAAGAGCTTGTCTCATTCTCTCAGCATGATCAATATCGACACAAAAAACGATGGTTTTAGCTAATCTATCTGTACTCTTCAAGTATTTAGTTATTTCTTCAGCAACCAACTTCGTTCTTTCATCTATTACTAAATTCTTATCGTAATCTTTTATTCCATATTCACGGTCTTCAACAATGTCGCCCTCTTTGTCGGTTTTTCCAATTTGAGGTCTATAGCCAAATACATCAACGTTTAATGCATATTTTTTAACTCTGTATGGGGCTAAATAACCGTCTTCAATGCCATCCTTTAATGAATATGTATAAATAGGTTCTCCAAAGTAATCGATGTTAGAAATTTCTTTGGTTTCTTTTGGAGTTGCAGTCATACCTATTTTGGTTGCACTTGCAAAATAATCTAAAATTTTACGCCAGTTTGAATCTTCACGTGCACTGCCTCTATGACATTCATCAACGATGATTAAATCAAAGAAATCAGGTTTGAAATTTTCTTTTAATAAAGCCAATGAATCTGAAGTATCATTCTCGGATAATTGTTGATATAAAGACAAATAAATTTCATAAGAAGTATCCATATTCTTATGTGTAATCTTTGTCATTGAATTTTTGAATGGTTTGAAATCACCAATAATTGTTTGATCTACAAGGATATTTCTATCTGCTAGATACAAAACCTTCTTCTTAAGACCTGATTTCCATAACCTCCATATAATTTGGAAAGCCATATAGGTTTTACCAGTTCCTGTTGCCATAACTAGTAAAAGTCTATCTTTGCCTTTAGCAACAGCCTCTACAGTACGATTGATTGCAATTCGTTGATAATATCTAGGAGGATATGTTTCTTCTCCATAATAGTAAGGAGTATCAATAACAGTTTTTAAGTTTGGATTATCCTCGATTTCCTGCTTAAATTGCTTGTTATAAAGTTCATCAGGTGAAGGAAACTCGTTTAGATTAATTTGCTTTTCTTCACCTGTTTCCATATCGTGGCACAAGAATCCATCTCCGTTTGAGGTGAAAACAAATCTAACATCAAGTTTTTTTGCATATTCTTGTGCTTGAAACATGCCATCACCAATAAGATGATCATTATCTTTTGCTTCAATAACTGCTAAAGGTAGATTTTCTTTATAGAAAAGCACATAGTCCGCTTTTTTCTTCTTTAAGCGCTTGACTACATTTCCCCTTAAAACTATTTTTCCAGCATCAATAGCATATTCCATACGAATTTGCTTCTTTTGCCAGCCAGCTTGTTCAATAGCTGGTGTAATGTAATTTAGTTTTACTTCCTCTTCAGTCATAAGCCTACCTCCCATTAATCTTCCGTGATATTGTATTCTTTAAAAAGACCTTTTAATTTTCTTTTGATTTTTATTGTTGGTTCGTGATGTCCTTGTTCCCATCTATTTACAGATGCAAAAGAAACCCCAAGTAATTCAGCAAATTCAACTTGTGATAAAACCATTTCTTTTCTTAGTTTTTTTATTAATTCTGCATAATTATCAACCATGCTAAGACCTCTATTATCTATATCTATAAATATAACACTTTTTGTTATATATGTCGATAGATTAAAAATATTATAACACTTTTTGCTATATGGAAATATCTTTTTTCTAAATTCGACCTTCCCACTCCCATAAATTTCCCACCATAGTGTAAACTATTAGAAGATACATCAAATTAAAAAGCCATAAGACGGCGGACTAAACTGTATCTTGACTGTTTTTACCCTCTAAATGGCTTAATTTTGGTTGAGAATATGTTACTACTCATCCCATATAGTAATATACGGATACTGGAACAGTTCTTAAAACCTTCTTTTGTAAGTAGCCTTCATTCTCCTTAACAAACACAATATGCTTAAAGAAATGGCTAAATTCTAGTATTTTTATGAGTTTTGACCCATCTTTTGCTCTAACAACTAAATAGTCTCCACATATGAGGTATATAGGAACATATCAACAGGTTGTATATATTTAACATTATACACTTTAGATAATAAATCTTTAACTAAAGTTGGTGGGTTACAAGAAACATATACAATAAGCTTAAATTTATTATTAAGTAAAGTATTACATACATCTTCACCTAGTCCAGTTCTAGGTGGATCACATACAACTACATCAATATCAATATTATCTTTAAATAATTTAGTTAATACTTTATCTACACAACTAGCATAATAACTAGCATTCTCTACTGCTTTTTCATTTAATTCAATACCTATAATTTCTTTTGCCATCTTAGATAAATAAATACCTATATTTTCAACTATTGTCTTCTTTCTTCAAGAATTACACATTCTTTTTGAACAACAAGACCATCGTCATAAGTGTCATGTTATGACTTCTCTACAGAAAATTGATAGTTGAATCATTGATTTGCTCCCAAAAATACAATATAATTGTATTTAGAGGTGCAAATATGATTGTTACTACTTCAATGTTAAAAGAGAAATATAGCAAATACTCTAATACTTTAGATAAGATTAAAAGGGAAGCTCAAAAAGGAAACTTAATTAGGTTAACTAAAGGAATATATGAAACAGATAAGAATGTTGATCCATGCTTACTTGCCTCTGTAATTCTATCTCCCTCATATTTAAGTTTTGATTTTGCGTTGTCTTATTATGGTCTAATACCAGAAAGAGTATATGCAATTACTTCTGCCACTTTAAGAGTTAGAAAAAATAAGACGTTTGAAAATGCCTTTGCTAGATATGAATACACCGATATTCCTGCAAATGCTTTTAGTGAGGGATTAACATGTCTAGAAAAAGGAGACTATATTGTTAGAATAGCTTCTAAAGAAAAAGCCATATGTGATTCTCTTTATAAATGGCGAGTTGTAAAAAATATAAATGAGTTAAAAGAACTCCTCTTCATCGATAAAAGAATAGATGAAGATGAATTCGCATCCTGTGATTTTGCCTTGTTAAAAAGGCTTGCTAGTTTATATAATAAGACAAACTTAAAATTATTAATTAAACTTATAAGAAAGGAATATGAAAATGAATAGTATTATAAATATAATGCTTGAAAAGTATAATCCTCATAATAATGTTTTTCTATTAAATTAACAAATAAAATTAGTAGATAAGACATTGGTCTTAACAATCAGATGACGTGATACTTTTTAAATTATAATTAATTACTAAACAAATATTATTGTAATTCTTCCTATTATTAATACGTTAACTACAGCTAGGATATAAAAATGTCCTAGTTTTTTTCTTATACTAAAATTAAGCATCAGCTTATATTTCATTTCACCAAATAAATTATCATCTAATGAGTATTAAATGTATAAGTTCAAGAATCGTCGTCATATGTTGTTATTTTCAAAATAAAACCCCTCAAGTCTATCGATTCCTCGTTCCAACTTTTGGGGTTAAATTTATTTCGTTACTAAATTATAACTACAGCTTATTTTGTATTATAGCCTTCTGGATTCTTTTGTTGCCAGTTCCATGAATCTCTTGCCATATCTTCAATTCCAAATTGAGCTTTAAATCCTAATTCATTATATGCTTTTTCAGGATTACAATATACACTAGCTAAATCACCTTGTCTTCTTGCTTCAATAACATAAGGAATCTTATGTCCACAAGCTTTTTCAAATGCGTGAATAACTTCTAAAACTGAATATCCTTTTCCAGTTCCAAGGTTATAAGTTACTAGACCACAATTGGTTGATAATTTTTTAAGTGCGAGAACATGGCCATATGCTAAATCACAAACATGGATATAATCTCTAACTCCTGTACCATCTGCAGTATCATAATCATCACCGAAAACATGTACTACTTCACGTTTTCCAATTGCGACTTGAGTGACATATGGGCAAAGATTATTTGGAATTCCTTTAGGATCTTCACCAATTAATCCTGATGGATGAGCACCGATAGGATTAAAATAACGAAGTAAAGCAATATTTAAAGATTTATCTGCGTTATAGACATCTCTTAAAATTTGTTCAATAAAGACTTTAGTAGTTCCATAAGGATTAGTTGTACCACCAGTTTTACATTCTTCATCAAGTGGTAAACGTTCTGGAGTTCCATAAACAGTCGCTGATGAAGAGAAAACAATGTTTTTAACATTAAATTCTTTCATAAGTCTTAAGAGAACAAATGTTGTAACTAAGTTATTTTGATAATATTCAAGTGGTTTACTAACAGATTCACCAACAGCTTTTAAACCAGCAAAATGAATGATACCTTCAATTTTGTTTTCTTCAAAGATTTTCTTTGATAATTCATAATCTCTTAAATCTACTTCATAAAATTTAATTTTCGTACCAGTAATCTCTTCAACTCTTCTAACAGCTTCCTTAGAAGAATTATAAAGATTATCAGCCACAACAACATTATGACCTGCCTTGATAAGTTCGATACAAGTATGTGATCCAATATAACCTGCACCGCCAGAAACTAATATATTCATATTTCAATATGTAACTCCTTTTTTGTAAATTATGGTGCTTTTTAGAAGAATATTCAATATGTTACGAGAATAAATTAGATAATTATTGTAAAAATGTCTTATATAAACAAAAGATTTTTTAATCATATAATTATTTCGAATGTTTTAATTTTAGATAGTTATTTACTTCCTTATTAGGTAGTAAGTACTCTTTCTTAAAAAGAATAACAATTTAAGACAATAGGAGGAAAGATTTATAACATGTTCATAGATAATGTTCCTACTACACCAAGTAATGATATAGAAATACTAAGTCTTGGTTAGATAAATCCAAGATATTTTAATAAATTTACTAGAATATATGTAATTACTATGATATTAATTTTGACTTTTATGGTTAATCTTAGTATCATATAATTGAATTTGGAATAAACTACGTGCCAAAGGAGGTTAAGTCTATGTTTACCGAAAGAGTTAAAACCAGTTTTGCTACAAACGAACCAATCTATACAGAAGAAATAATCAAGCTTTTTCCTGATTATTCAAGACCACAGATATTCAGATTTATCAAAGAAGCAGAAGAAAAAAAAGAAATTGTCAATTTCGCAAAAGGTATATATTATGTCCCATGTAAAACATTTATTGGTTTATCCACAATAACATCAGATGCAGTAATGTCCCGTAGATATTTGAAATGGAAAGATGAGGTGTTTGGAATATACGGTGGTTTAAAGTTACAAAATATGTTTTCAATGACAACACAAGTTCCTAATATCTATGAAATCATATCCAACAACGAATCAGCAAAGCGTAGAGAAGTAACGATAGATGGTAGAACCTTTATTTTGCGAAAATCTCGCTTTGAAATTAACAAGGATAATGTAAATGCCTATATGATAATGGAACTGTTCAATAATTTGAAAAGTGAAAAAATCAATGAGTTTGCAAAAAAAAGATTGCTTGACTTTATATCTGAAAGAAGCGTTACAAAAGAACAGTTGATTGACGTAGCAATGAAGTTTCCAGCAAAAGCGTTAAAAAATATGATAGGGAGCAATATATTAAATGAGATTGCATAAGAATAAAAATGATTTTATTGAAGCAATACAAACAGTAAGTAGAGGGTTAAATATTTCGCCTGCTCTTATCGAAAAAGATTACTATGTTACTTTAGTTTTAAAAAGAATGAACGAAGAGATTTCTGGACTTATTTTTAAAGGTGGAACATCACTTTCTAAATGTCATAAAGCAATCAATAGATTTTCGGAAGATATAGACTTAACGCTTGATAATGAGCATCGCACTGAAGGGCAAAGAAAAATAGTAAAACAGACGATTATAAAAATCTGTGAAGAACTTGGATTAACAATTAGCAACATTGAAAATACGCGAAGTAGACGAGATTATAACTGCTATGAAATAAGTTATCCACTTTTATTTGAAAACGATGAGATAAATCCTGTTATCAAAGTAGAAACTGTATTTATACAGGAATGCTATCCGGAAGAAGTGAAACAAGCTGATTCTCTAATTGGAGAATGGTTAAAAGCAAATAGCTTTACAAAGCAAGCAGAAGAATATGAGTTAATCCCTTTCGATATTCATACCCAAACAATGGAAAGAACGCTTGTAGATAAAGTGTTTGCGTTATGCGATTATATGCTTTCAGATGATATGGAAAAGCATTCTCGCCATATTTATGACATATATCAATTACTCGAAAGAGTAGAATTAAACGATGATTTTCGTGCGCTTGTGCATAGAGTCCGAGAAGATCGGAAATATCATTCGAAATGTATATCAGCGAAAGATGACGTCGATGTCCCAAGTTTGCTCGAAAAAATAATAGCGACAAAGTGTTATAAAAAAGACTATGAAAAGAATACTTGGACGATGTTATATGCGCCTTGTGATTACGAAAAAGCCATTAATGGACTTAAAAAAATAATTGTTAGCGGAATGTTCGCTAAAGACGAAGAATATGAAAAGAATACGATACATATTTCCGTTTCATCGTCAGCAAAAATTGCAAGTTATAAGGAATATAGGTTATGTAAAATGCCTGAAACCAGTAAGTACTCCTACTATACATATAAGATTTCTAATAAATATATAAGCATCAACCGTAGCGAAAAAGCAATGGTACTTCACTTACCAAAAGATTGTGTTATCGAATTGAGAAACAATAGAACAAATCATATAGTAGAATTAACAGTAATGGAATTTGCTGCAGAAGTAATGGGGAAAGATGAAAATACATATGCTAGAAAATAAATTTCTACAAATAAAATAGTGAATGATTCAACACCACCAAAAAGGAAGTGAGAAACAATTCGAAATTATTCAAAAATTAGAATTTTGAATAATAAGGTTACTTTTTTACCAAACGTTAGTAACTCACGTCTATATCTTTTTGCTTAATGATAATGTACTTTTAAGTTTACATACTTCCAGAATTTAGCATTTTAATATAATTTTCATTGCTTAGTTCCTTTCTAGAATACTGTTTCAACTATAAAAACTGACTCATTTTGCGATAAAATCGTAATTTTCTTAAAAATTCATTCGTCCAATCTTCCTTTTGTTTTGAGAATTCATTTCCGCGATTGAGCAAATTCAGTTTTTAAAATTTAACGTTACATTTTTAAACGTAAAGAAAGCTTCCCCATTTAAAAAGTTTCATATTTATAAATTTATCAGTTTCGTTATGTCCCTACTACACCAAGTAACGATATAGAAAAACTAAGTCTTAGTTAGAAACATCATACTAATAACAAGAGATGATAGATATTAAGTAATTAAAGCTTAACATTCTATCATCTTTTTAATTCTTATAAATATTGGTCTAGATTAAAGGATTACTTATAAAAATATGCATTTTGAATCATCTTATTAATTCTTTTTCTTTTGTTATAACTAATGCGGTTAGAATTAGAGTTATCATCAAAATCAACGATATTATTTATAAATTTATTGGAGCTATATACCCTATATGTACTTCTATCATAATCTTCGAATACATCAATAGAAGTAAAGCCTTGTAATAAGGTAACATTATTATTTTCTATTACTATACCTTTATTCTTTTTTGGAGTTAATACACCGGAATTTACATTAATAATACCTTCTTCATATTTATCTCGATAATAAAATTCTTTCATGTTTAAATATCGAGCAAATTTTAAAGCTACTAGTTTAGTTAAGCCTTGATCATTGCTCAATGTTAAATATATATTTTCAATTTTATTATATTCATCATTTATAAAATATTCTCTTGTTAAATCATAAATTTTAGGTCTAATTAATTTTTCCGTTAATATATTAGTATGCCAAATCATATACTTAAAGTTAGGTTTAGCTAAATATAAACTAGAAAAGATACATATAGTAGTTTCATCATTAATATGCGATAGAATATCTTTAAGTAAAGGATAATTATAATAATTAATTAAATTATCTAAAACATTGTATGATTTTAGAATATTTAAATAATTATATTTATCTTCAAATATTAATTTAATGATAATATCTAAATCTAATAGATATTCTTTCTTATCTTTTAAATATTCTAATATTACATCTTCAATATTTTTCTTAATTACTTTTTCATCATTTAAGTGTTCTAAACTAATTCTTGCAGTTATTAATTTAGCTAAATTACTCGGATTTATAAGATTATTGTTACATATTCCCCATATGTCTAATACAACATATAATTTATTTTCTAATTCACTAGTACTATTAAACTCAATCACATTAATCTCCTTTCATATAACTAATATTTTTTACTACCAGACCAAATATATCTAGGACAGTTAGGTGTTTTATACGCATTCGCGCAAGGTTTATTTCTACATGTTGCACATTGTGATCTAATATCTTCTTTTAGTTTTTCATTTTCGCGGCGTTCTCGATCTAATACGTTAGCTTCTTCAATGCTTCTTTTAGATTCTTCTTTTGATTTTAGCATGCGAGATAAACGTTCTTTTCTTTCCTCTTCTTCTTTTTGTTCTTCTAATAAAGCATTTTGTTCTCTTAAAAGTTTAATGATTTCGTCATCAAATTCACGTCTACCTAGTGATCCATTTTTGATATATTCTTCTGTTAAATCATCTTCTTCGTCATCATCTTCACAATATATTTCATTAAATCTATCTAATCCTTCGTCTACATCATCAATATCTTCATCTTCCATTATCTTAATTAATTTATAATAGTCACCTATTGACATCTGGTAGTCACAAATAAAATCATTAGTTAATTTAGCTAATTTTTTTTCTAATACTGATACTGATTGATTAAGAATTGATCTTACCCATATATCTAGTCTTCTTTTAGTTTCGTCAATGCGATTTTTTTCTTTCATGTAATTAGAATAATTACGTTCATAGACAATATATTTTTCTCTGTCTAATAAATATTTATTGTAATTAGATTGCCAATTTTCCCAATCATTCTTTCTTGTTACTATATAATCAAAAATATAGAAAAATAAGAAGCCTAATAGAAATAGTGACGTTAAGATTCCTAATACTAATGTAATTATTTTGTATGTCAAACCTTGATTTAAATAGGCAAACGAGCAAGAAAAAAAGAAAGCTAAGATGAATAATATAATTAAAGGTTTATAAAATTCTCTTCTTTTAAAATGCGCTAATATTGAATCAAGTTCTTTTTTATTAGGGAAAGAGACTACTTTTGGTTCTTCAACGAATTCAGGACAAGGATAGAATCTAACAATATTATCTTCTAATTCTACTTTTTTATATCTATATGATCTAATTTTCTTTTTTACTTTTACAATGAGGTTTAATCTTTCTAAATCATCTAGATCATCTATTTCTTCGTTAGAAAGATCTTCTTCTAATTCTAGTTCTTTGCCTTCTATTGAGGTTAATATAACTTTTTCTTCACTATTAAATATGTCTGATTTTTTAAATTCATAACTATATTTAATGCCATCGATTAAAACGAACAAATCTTTATAATTTAATATCTCGTTCCCTCCTTCAATATAAATATAATGCTTAAATAATTTTTCATTATCTTCCATTCTTTGTTCTCCTCATTATTAAGTAAAAAGATTAGTTTCTCTTTCTCAAACAAGCATTGTTCATAGCTTAACAATTTCTCATTCTAACTTAGTCATTATCAATTAAAGGTATTAAGTATTCTTTAATATCTTTATCACTGAGTCTATGAGAAAATTCATGTACTTCTACATTAGCTTTAGGAAAAACTTTTTTAAAATCATCTACATGAGAAAATAATTCATCTTTAGCGCCAAATAATCCCGTAAGAGAAATAGATTCATCACCAAGATTATTTTCATTAAAGAATGATTCTTTAATCTTTTTTAAAGTAGATAAATAGTCTTCATCAATTGTATAAGTTTGTTCACCATCTTCTCGTTTAGAAAAGTATTGATACGTACCTTTACCAATAGCTTTTTCTAAATCGACATCTGGATTTAAAGCAGGATTAACTAATATAATCTTTTTAGTGACTAATTGCATCGCATAGAAGGCACCTAGAGAAGTTCCAATTACTACATCTATATCGTTTTTTAAAACTAATTCTCTAAGAAAGGCCATCGCCTTATTAGGTTCAAAAGGAATATCAGGTGAAAGAACAATGTCATCCTTATAATGTTCTTTTAAGATCGAACTAGTTCTTGAATTACCGCTTGAACCAAGTCCATGTACATATAATATTTTCTTATTCATAATGATTATTCCTCCTAATTTCAAATTTATCAAACAAGTCTTTTCACCTTGCTACACATAAGTTTTGATATCTATAACCTAATACTTCGATATCACTTAAAATCATTTCTAATTTTAAGAAGTTTTTACTTTGCCTAAGACGACTCAAAGATCAACCAACGATCATTATAATTAATCTCACTAACCTATTTTCTCTTTACGAACAATAACATTAACTAAAAAAACGTGAAACGATATAATGCATTAACATTGAACAAAAATATCTTAATTTCTCTAATTAAAATTATTTGTTTCTAGAAGACTCTCTAGGGGAGGCTAAATATAACTCTTTAGCGGAGCTTATCTATACGCAAGGTATAGACAAGTCTCAAGCAAAGTAGGAACAGATTTTATTTAGCTATTTTATTCTTCTTCATCCTCCATTTCGAAATCATAATCAATATCGATATCAAATTGAACTGTATGATTATATGTATCGAGGGCTAACTGTAAAGCAGTTACCTTCTTTTGACATTCTTTGTATTCTCTTTGGGCATCTTGTACATCGTAGTTAATATATTGATATTCAACTACTTTTGTACTAGAACTAGAACTACCATAGCATCTTGAATCAAGTCTCTTCTTAGGAAGGGCTTTTCTAAGAAGGTTAAAATAATTCATTCTCTTCGATAGTTGAGCCATCTTGACTAATAGTTGGTCGACAGAATAAGTTTCACCTAGAACATCAATTTTAGCATTTATATTTGCCAAATTTATCGCATGTTTTATGATACCAACCTTACTGTCTATTTCGTCAATTGCTCTACAACATTCGTTGAAATCAAAGGAAGGAATTTCAACTTCTTCACCTTGGGAAACGGTGTAAAAAGAAGAATCTCTTTCTCTTTGGAGATAAATTTCTTTATCTGAATTTAATTCAACTAAGATTTTGTTCGCTAATGCGGATGTGACTAACATATATACCTCTTTCTGCGAACTGATATTTTTTTTGTGTTCGCTTATTACATCTACTATTATAAGCCGTAAAATTTAAAAGTCAACACTTTTGTTATTTTTTTTATGTTCTATTAAATTTTCAAAATAAAAAGAGCTTACCATTTCGGTAAACCCCTGTATTTTTAAAGTCCTAAATAATTAAACGTGGAAACTATATTAGTTACTTCATTCATTTCATTTATGATAATATCATCATCTTTATATATGATATTTTCTTTAGTAATTATTTCATTAATTATGTAGTCTTTTAAAATATTTGTATCTTTAGTGTTATTAATATCTTTGGCTAATTTTTCAATTTCTTTTATAAATATAAATATTTCTATTGCTTCTTTTTCATATTCTTTATGCATAAGACAAATATTAAAATATAAGAAAGTTACAAAATCATAACAAACTAAAATTTCATTTAAACATAAAAGAACTTCGCTAAAAGAAATTAAATATTTAATAGGTATTTGTTTATATAATTTTGCTTTTTTAAATAAGATATTAAAACAATCATAAGCATCATAGAAATCTAAATGTTTAAGCGCGATATTTGCTTCAATATAGCATTCTTCTAACAAGTCCCTTTGTGAAACTATAGAAGTTTCATCCTGAGCATCAACATCACTAAAAATAAAATAATTAGGATTAGATTCAATACGATTTTTTAAATCATCTATTAATGTAATTTCATTTTTATATAATTTATCTTCTATATTATTATTTTTCAAATTTCTTGCTTCCAATCTTTTTATGCATATCTTTAATAATATCGAGATATTCTTTTTCAATGCAAAAATCCATATATTTTTCTTCTAACTTCGAGATAGTTTCTTTATTGTAATAAGCTTCTGCAATACTACCAGTCATACAAGCGATAGTATCGCTATCACCGCCTAAACAAACTGCTTTTATAATCGCATCTTGTAAAGATGAAGAATGTAAAAAGCAATAAATAGCTTCTGGGCAAGATCCTTCACAAAATAAATCTGTTTGATATTCTTTAACCCATTTTTCATAATTAATTTCTTTAATACGTGGATAATAATTCTTCGTAATATATTCTTCTATCTCATCTTTAGTAGAACCATTTAACGCCATAAATACGCATGAAGAAATAGCTTCAGCTCCTTTAAGACCATCAGGATGATTATGAGTAATTTCTGTTACTATTTTAGATAAATATTTAACTTCATCTAACGAATGAGAAAAATAGCCAACAGAAGATATTCTCATACTAGAACCATTCGCACAAGAATTATAAGGTTTCATATCTTCTATCTTATGTTTTGACCAAAGATAGAAAGATAAACCAAAACCAGCATTTTCATGATGCTCAACCATATATTTAAATTCAATTTTTAAATCATGTTGAATATTTTCTTTTTCTTCTTCGCTAAAGCTAAATGGATAATATTTAGTTAAAACTTTACCAACTGCAAGAGTTAAATAACTATCATCTGTCATTCTATTTTCTAAAGAAATTAATTCTAATGTTTTTTCTGTAGGTTTATTAAAATCATTAAATTCATAATTAGACCCTACCATGTCTCCAATAATCGCGCCGAGCATATATTCTCCTAACATAATATATAAAGCTAAGTAACCATTAGTTACTATAAAAGCTTTATTTTCTTTATATTAATAACTTTTCATATAATATAAGTTATTATTTATCCATTAATTAAATCGTTAAATCTTGCATATAACGAATTTAATTTTTCTTCTATTTCTTCCTTTTTAGAATATTCTTTATTATCATCTTCTTTTACATAGTTAGATACTAATAATGACATATCTTTTTGATCTAATAAACTATCGATATTAACCATCTTAGAATAAGTTGTTTCTTTTTCTAAGCCTAATAATATTTTATTAATGCCTTCACTAGTTAAATTATTAATTCTTTTATTTTGGACATAGAATTCTTTATTATTAGCTTCGACAAAAGATACTTCTTTATTATCTTTTTTAGATATAACTAATAGATAAGGATTAACACTTGTTTTAGTGGAAAGTAATGGTAAAGATATCACTCCTTCAAGGAGTTTTTCTTTAACAAGATTTTCTCTTAATGCTTTATATGTATCACTAATTAATAATTTATTAGGAACGACAATAATAGCTTTACCATTATCTTTTAATGCATTTAATGTAATATCAATATTATGATATTCCATTTTATTACTAACTTTAGATCTTTCATTATATTTTAACTTATCAAGAAATACTCCCCAAGGACCATCAGTTAATACCTTATCCACTTTTTCTAATTTAGTAACTAAATATATATCTTCATTAGATAGATTAAAATTTTTCTTATCTAAGAAAATCATAATCATTAATGAAGTTCCTAAAATTGATGTAGATAATTCATAACCAAAATATTTATTAGCGTGTATATTAATAGAAGCAGTATTAAAACCTGAGAATGTATTCATAAATGATTCATCCTCTTTAACATCTAAGATCTTTTGCGTTAAAGTAGTTAAACTTCTATTTGTAGTATAAATATTAGTTCTAGACGTATCTTTATCCGCGTAAGATAAAATATCATATATTAAGTCTTCTTTCTCATTTTTAGAATAATCAATAAGATCAGATTTTAAATACGCGATTATATTTTCGTTAGTAATATTAGAAGAAATATCAAATACAGCATCACTTAAAATATTCTTTTTAAGGCTATATTCTTCTTCTATTTTGTTTAATAATTCATTTAATAAAGCGCTTGATAAATTACCATTATCAAGTGCTTTATTAAATTTAGAAGCATAATTTTTGTTTCTAATATATTTTAAAAACAATAACGCAACTGCATTTTGAGAAAAACCATAATAAGGTAAAATAGATTTATGTCTTAAAGTAACTAATAGATCAAAATCATTCATATTAATTCTCCTCCAATTCTTTAAAGCAAGAATCATAATATTCTCTTTCTAACGAAACTATTTCTTTCATGGTTTTAATCTTTTCAATCGTTCTTTTATATTTATCCGCGATTATTTCTTGTTCTTCTAATGGAATAAGAGGTATTTCAATTTCTTTTACTTTAGAAATATTAATAATACTAACCGCGACACCAACTGAAGCAGATTTTGCTACATTATAAAATGAAGATGAATTAATAAAAGCAAGTAAATAATAAGGATTAATTCTTTTATCATTTACTTTTAGCTTCATACAAAATGATGGGATAAATAATCCTTCATCACCTTCATTAAGTAAACAAGCATCAAAAGGAGTAGTAACTTTTAAAATGATATCTCCTTTTTCTGATAATCTAATATTATTAGTCGTTTTAAGGGCATTAAAACTTGATAGATTATTCCAATCTAAATATCCATTCTCAATAGCTTTAGGAACAATACTTAATATTTTCTTTAAATTATCTCCTTCACCTTTATATTCAACTCTAGATTGAATTTGTCCTGAGATGAATTCAATATCTAAATCACCTAATTTAACTTTCATTTAATCACCATAACTTTCTTTAAATATTTGTTTTATAATTCATATTATAAGCCGTAAATTTCTAAAATCAATACTTTTGTTATGTTTTTTATGTTCAAATATTAAATTATGTCCCCATGACCTAATTTCATAAGTATATTTACATATTATTTTATAGTGAAATTAAATGTTAATTCTAATTTTTGGCTCATGATTGCATTGGTACATGACTTATCAGTTCCATCAATCCATACATAGATACTTAATGATC
>CAVJWU010000028.1:0-19732 GCA_963653535.1 Azospirillum sp. CAG:239 | reverse complement strand
AATATTTAGGTGAATTGACAAAATTGAAACTTTTCGATTATTCAGATGTGTGTAATATTGTTGGCAATAAAAGTTCAGCTTTAAGTCTCATTCAAGATTATTTAGATAAAGGTTACATTCGAAGAATTAAACATAATTTATATACAGCGCTCAGTCTTGAGAGCGGTGAATGTATTGCTGACAAGTTTTTGATTGCTTCGAATATTACAGATTCTTCCTTTGTATCTCATCATTCTGCATTTGAATTTTATAACTATTATAATCAGGTTTATAATTGTGTTTTTGTATCTTCGCTTACAAAATTTAAAGATTTTGAATTTGATGAGAATAGGTATTCATTCATAAATACAACACAGGATCTATTTATAGAGAATATCAGAGGAATTAAGGTGTCATCAATTGAAAGAACGATTGTTGATTCAATTAAGGATTCTGGTAAATATTCTGATTTAGAGGAAACTCTTAATTGTATCAATATGATTCCATATATCTCTATAGATGATATTTTGAAATATCTAGATAGAATTAATTCAAAAATGCTCTATAAGAAGGTTGGAATTATCCTTTATCTCTTCAAGGATAAATTCAACATTCCTGACTCTTTCTTTGAAAAATGCCATCTAGAATCTGATTCTCTAAGAGGACATTTTGATAATAATATAAAGAATCACGTTTATAATGCTGAATGGAAGATTTATATTGATAAAGATATCTATAATTACATAAACAAGGAGTAAGACGATGTTTAATTATCAAAAACGTGAGATTGTTTCACTTGCAAAAGAGAATGGTTTTCGAAGTTAGACCTTAGAAAAAGTATTGAGATTAGTTGATGTGCTTGATTTCATCAATAAAATAGATAAGTTATCTTCTTGCCTTGCTCTAAAAGGTGGAACAGCTATCAATTTGACAGTCTTCCAATTACCAAGACTTAGCGTTGACATTGATTTAGATTTTTCACTCACTTGTTCCAAAGATGAGATGATTATGTATAGGAATGAAATTGCATCTATTCTAAGAAGATATATGGAAATCAACAATTATCAATTGAGATGTACCATTAGAGATGTATATGCTGTATACCATATGATTTCATCTAATTTGTTTAATGAAGAAGAATATAAAAAAGTGTCATATTCTATATAGCAATTGGTAATACTTCAAATATAGTATTTGAGATATTACTTACAGATTTTAATTGGTTTAATATGTAAAAAAGGATTTAGGAAGTTTTCTATAAGATATATTTAATTTTATTAAATATCTATTAAAAACAAGCGATTTATGATAAAGTAATAACGCAAGATTTTTAAATCTTAGACTTTAAGAAAAAAAGGAGATATATAAAATGTCATTAAAAGCGGGAATTGTTGGCTTACCAAACGTTGGTAAATCAACTTTATTTAATGCAATTACAAATTCTAATGTTGAAGCGGCGAACTATCCTTTCGCGACAATTAAACCTAACTCCGGGGTTGTTGAAGTAAATGATCCTCGAGTTGATGATTTAGTTTCTATCTTCAACCCAAAAAAGGTTGTTAAAGCAACTTGTGAATTCACTGATATTGCTGGCTTAGTTAAAGGTGCATCAAAAGGTGAAGGCTTAGGAAACCAATTCTTAGGTAATATTAGAAATTGTGATGCGATTTGTCATGTCGTTCGTTGCTTTGATAATCCAGATATTATTCACGTAGAAAATACTGTTGATCCAAAAAGAGATATTGAAACAATTAACTTAGAATTAATTTTTTCTGATTTAGATGTCGTTGAAAAAAGAATTGTCAAAGTTGAAACAAAAGCGAGAACTTCTAAAGATAAAGAATCTGTTCAAGAATATAACCTTTTAGTTAAATTAAGAGAATGTTTACAAAATGAAAAATTAGTTCGTTCTTTATCTTTCACTGATGAAGAAAAACTTCTTCTCTCTAATTACAATTTATTAACTTATAAAAAAGTTGTCTACGTTGCAAATGTCACTGAAGAAGATTACGCGAATCCTGAAGGAAGTAAATACTATAACGAAGTAAAGAAAATTGCCGATGCAGAAGGCTCAAGCGTCATTGCGATAAGCGCGAACGTTGAAGAAGAATTATCTAAATTATCTAAAGAAGAAAAATTAGAATATCTTTCCGCTTTAGGAGTAAGTGAAACTGGTCTAGATCGTTTAGTTCATACTACTTATGGATTATTAAATTTATCAACTTTCTTTACAGTTGGTGAAGATGAAGTTAGAGCTTGGAACTTTACTAACGGTATGAGCGCACCTGAATGTGCTGGAACAATTCACACTGATTTTGAAAGAGGATTTATCTGTGCTGAAGTTTATTCATACAATGATATTCATGAATTAAGAAGTGAAAAAGCATTAAAAGAAGCAGGAAAAATTCGTACTGAAGGTAAAGCTTATAAAGTTAAAGATGGCGATTGCCTCTTAATTAGATTTAATGTTTAGGTGAAATTATGTTTAGAATAGGTCAATCAAGAGATATTCATCGACTTGAAGAAAATGGTAGAGATTTTATTCTTGGAGGAGTTCGTATTCCTTATTTTAAAGGTAATGTCTCTCATTCAGATGGCGATTGTTTATATCATGCCATTGCTGAATCTTTATTAGGAGCGTTAGCTTTAGGCGATTTAGGAAAACATTTTCCTGATAATGATGATAAATTCAAAGATATCGATTCAAGTTTTATTGTTAAAGAAACGATGAAATTAGTAAAAGAAAAAGGCTATCACGTCGTTAATATTGATACATCGGTCATCTTAGAAAAACCAAAGCTAAAAGATTATATTGATGTCATGAGACAAAACATCGCTTCTTTATTAGAAATTGATGTTGATGAAGTTTCAGTCAAAGCTCAAACAAATGAAAAAGTTGATGCTTTAGGACGTAATGAAGCAATTGAAGCAACTTCAATTGTCTTATTAGAAAAGTAGGAGTACTTATGGAAGAAAAGAAAGTAAGAGTAAGATATGCACCATCTCCAACAGGTTTTTTACATATTGGAGGAGCTAGAAGTGCTTTATTCAATTATTTATTCGCGAAGAAATATAATGGTGAAATTATATTTAGAGTTGAAGATACGGATGTAGAAAGAAATGTTGTAGGAGGCGAAGAATCTCAATATAACGATTTAAGATGGTTAGGCATTGTACCAAACGAATCACCATATGAACCTAATCCAAAATATGCACCTTATCGTCAAATGGAAAGACTTGATATTTATAAAAAATATGCTCAAAAGTTATTAGATGAAGGATATGCATATTATTGTTATTGCACTAATGAAGAATTAGAAGAAAGAAAAGAACAACAACTTAACGCAGGAATTCGCGCGACTAAATATGATCGAAAATGTTTAACTCTCGATTCTAAAAAGATTGAAGAATATAAAAAAGAAGGTAGAAAACCTTGTATTAGAATTAAATTACCAGATCATGAAAAAATCGAATTTAATGATTTAGTAAGAGGTAAAGTATCTTTTACAAGTGACGATTTAGGTGGAGACTTTGTCATTATGAAATCTAATGGCATTCCTACATATAATTTTGCAGTTGTTATTGATGATCACCTTATGGATATCACTCACGTATTAAGAGGAGAAGAACATCTTTCTAATACTCCTAAACAACTCGCGATTTATAAAATGTTAGGTTGGGAAACGCCTCAATTTGGTCACATGACTATTATTGTAAATAAAGACGGTAAGAAATTATCTAAACGTGATCATAATATCCTTCAATTTATGTCACAATATCGTGATTTAGGTTATCTTCCTGAAGCGATTGTTAACTATATTTTATTATTAGGTTGGACTCCTGCATCTAATCAAGAAATCTTTACGCTTGAAGAAGCTTGTAAAGAATTTGATCCTGCAAGATTATCCACTTCACCAAGTATGTTTGATCAAACTAGAATGACTTGGGTTAACTCACATTATATTAAGAAATTAGATGATCAAAAATATCTTTCATTTATTAAACCATTTATGGCTAAAGTAATGGATTTAAGTAAATATGATGATGCAACATTATTAGAAATTGCTTCTTTATACAAAGAAGAATTAGGATGTGGACAAGATATTGTTCGCCCTCTTGAATCAATTATTCATCCTGAAGAAGTAACTTCTGAAGAAGATTTAGTGATGCTAAATTTAGATACTACACCAAAGGTATTTTCTTCTTTAATCGAAGAATTAAAGAAGGTAGAAGAAGTTAATCCTGAAAGTATTAAAATAGCATTTAAAAATGTTCAATCTCAAACTGGTGTAAAAGGAAAGAACCTCTATATGCCTGTTAGATTAAAATTAACTGGTGTACCTCATGGGATTGAATTAGTTAACATCATTAAGATTTTAGGAACAGATGAAGTTATCGCTCGCTTAGAAAAATAATATGATTTTCAAAATAACATTATTAACATTTTCACTTATAATATTTATACTAATTTACTATTTTTTTAATGCTTATACGTTAGGGTATTTGTTCTTTATACATTCTATAAGCATCTCTTTAGTATTTATTATTTTGTTTGTGATTATGTTAGTAGTGTTATTTTTTAATTCCCGTTACCTTAATTTAAAAAAGTGATTTTAGAAAGGAAGAATTAGTTATGATATATATTTTATTTAATCCATTTTCTGATAATAATAATGGTGAAAAGAACGTCAAAAAGATGCTAAAGAAGATGAAAAAAGAATATCAAGAAGGAACTTTAATCTCCTTAAAAGATTTAAATTATCAAGATTTCTTTTCTAAACTAACTAGCGATGATAAAGTCATCCTTTTTGGAGGAGATGGGACAATAAATCGTTTTGTTAATGAAACATATAAAAAATATGAATTAGTCTGTCCATTTTATTTACATCGATGCGGAACTGGTAACGATTTTGCTTATGACAATCAAGATGAATTTGATGAAGATGAACTTTTATATCTAAACAAAAAACTCGAGTTTTTACCTAAAATCATCGTCAAAGGTAAAGAATATTATTTCGTTAATGGGATAGGTTACGGGATTGACGGAGAATGTTGTAGAGTCGCGGATGAAATGAAGGCAAAAGGTAAAAGAAAGATTAATTACACAACGATTGTAATTAAACTATTATTATTTAAATATAAAGGACCAAATGCTCATGTTGTAGTTGATGGAGTAACTTATGATTTTAAAAATACTGCTTTAGCTGCAAGTATGAATGGTAGATATTACGGAGGAGGAATGATGGTTGCACCTCATCAAGATCGATCTTCTCACCTTCTTACTTTCTGCGGATTTACCTGCGCAAGAGGCAAAATAGGTACATTACTTGCTTTTCCATCAATCTTTAAAGGTAAACACTTAAAATATAAAGATATTATTACGATTGTTAAAGGTAAAACAATCACAGTTCAATTTGATGTTCCAATGGCATTACAAATTGATGGAGAAGTAGTTAGAGACGTAACTAGTTATACTGCAACAGTAGAATATTAAATAAAAAAAACACTTCAATTATTAAATTTTAGATACCTAATATTAACCGATTTAAAAAATTAACGCTTGTAAAATATATATTTTTAATATATATTCTTTATGGTGAAATATATGGCAAATAAACTTTGTAAAATTACTTTATCAGTTAAAGATTATGAAACGAGAAAATCCGGCTCTTTCGTCTATGAAGGAGAAGTGATTGAATTAGATGCTGAACTAAAGAGATTTATGTATCGATTCTATGAAACTGATCTTGGAACATTAAATGTTAGTATTGACTTTTCAAAAGATAAAGTTATAATCGTTGAATCAAGTGATAATGTTCTTCTTACATTAGCTTTAAAAAAAGATGAGTACTGTAAATGTAATTATCGTTTAGATGAAAACCATTCGATTTTCTTAGAAAACAAAGCATTTACAATCGATATTAATGATTCAAAAGTTTATTTAGATTACGATTTATTTGATTCAAAAGATAAAAGTCACGATAAACCAATATCAAGGAATATCGTTGAAATAGAGGTTAGGAGATAAAGAAAGTATGGTAGATGTTGAAACAAAATTAAAAAATGCATTACAAGCTTCCTTGAAGGTTTTAGGCGCGGACGTTGAATTAAAAGATATCATCATTGAACGTTCAAAAGATAAAGCTCATGGTGATTACGCATGTACAATTGCATTAAAGATGGCAAAAGTATTACATAAAGCACCTAAAGATATCGCTCAAGATATTATTGATAACTTAGATAAAGATGGTATTAGTAAGATTGAAATAGCAGGTCCTGGATTTATTAATTTCTTTATGGCAAATGATTCATTGACTTCTGTAATTAAAGTTATTTGCACTGAAGGTGATGACTATGGTAACGCTAAAGAAAAACAACCTGGTAAATACAATGTTGAATTCGTTTCAGCAAATCCAACTGGTGATTTGCATTTAGGCCATGCTCGTGGCGCGGCGATTGGTGATGTAATTTGTAGATTGTATAAAAAAGCTGGCTTTGATGTAACTAGAGAATATTACGTAAACGATGCAGGTAATCAAATAAATAATTTAGCTTTATCACTACGTGCAAGATATCATCATGCATGTGGTGAAAATGATTATCCTTTCCCAGAAAATGGTTATCACGGAGGAGATTTAATTGCTCTCGCTCAAAATATTAAAGATGATAAAGGAACTTCATTACTTGAAGATAACGATGAAAATTTTGCTTATTTTAAAAAGATTGGTATTAAATTAGAATTAGATAAGATTATTAAAGACTTAAAAGATTTTAGGGTTGAATTTGATGTCTTCTCAAGTGAATTAGCAATTAGAAATGCAGGTAAAGTTGATAAAGTATTAGAAAGTTTAAAACCATGGATTTATGTTCAAGATGATGCGACTTTCTTAAGAACTACTGATTTTACTGATGATAAAGATAGAGTTATTATTAAATCAGATGGTGCTTATACTTATTTACTTCCTGATATTGCTTATCACCAAGATAAATTAGAAAGAGGATTTACTCAAATCATCGATTGCTTAGGGGCTGATCATCATGGCTACATTGAAAGAATGAGATCATCTCTTGAAATGTTAGGTTATTCAGGCGATGTATTTAATGTCGAATTAATCCAAATGGTTAGATTGTTTAAAGATGGACAAGAATTCAAGATGTCCAAAAGAACAGGTAATGCAGTTTCAATGAAAGAATTATGTGAAATTTCTGGAGTTGATGCAGTTAGATATTTCTTCGTTTCTAGATCAGGTTCTACTCATTTAGATTTCGACCTTGATTTAGCAAGTAAGAAAGATACTTCTAATCCAGTCTATTACGCACAATATGCCCATGCTAGATTATGTGCAGTTTTAGAAAAAGGAATGAATATTCCTCTTGATTATGAAGGAAAATACTTAAAAGAAGAAAAGGAATTAGCGTTATTAAAGGTTCTCGCTGATTTCCCTAAAGAAATATATAATGCTGCGATGCTAAGAGCGCCTTATAAAATTACAAACTACATTCAAAAACTTGCAACTTCAATTCATGAATTCTATACTGAATGCCGTGTTATTGATGAAAATAACTTAGAAGTTACTTCTTCACGTTTAGCTTTATGTAAGGCAAGTAAAATAGTTATGGCAAATGCATTAACTACTATCGGAGTAACATCTCCAGAAAAAATGTAATAGGAGGAATATTATATTATGGAAAATAAATCAAATATCGAAATTGTTTACGATCTTATCTCATCACGTAACGGTGGAGTCACTTTCAAAGAAATTTGGACTAGACTTTGCGAATTAAATGGTTATTCAGAAGCACAAAAGAATTCTAAAATTGGTGAATTCTATTCAACATTAACTTTAGACGGACGTTTTATCTTAATTGATAATAAATGGGATTTACGTTCTAGACATAAATACGAAGAATATTCTATTGATAATAAGACTCTCGTTCTCGATGATGATGAAGATGAAGATAGAGACTTAGAAGAATTAGACGAAGAAGAAAGAAAAGAAAGAAAAGAATTATACGGCGAAGATGAAGAAGAAAAATCTGAATATGAGCCTGATGTTACTGATGAGGATGAAAAAAAGTAATTAAATATACTTTATTTTGATAATTTATTATCAATTGTGATATAATCAAATTATAAACAATAGGTAATATTTAGGAGGATAAAAATATGCCATTAGTTAACGCAAAAGAAATGATGCAAAAAGCTCGTGAAGGCCATTATGCAATTGGTGCATTCAACATTAATAACCTTGAATGGACAAAAGCAATTTTAGCTGCTGCGGAAGAATTACAAGCTCCTGTTATGCTTGGTGTCTCAGAAGGGGCAAATAAATACATGACAGGTTACAACGTTGTCGCAGATATGGTTAAAGCAATGATTAAATCAATGAACATTACAGTTCCAGTTGCTTTACACTTAGATCATGGTACATATGAAGGAGCAAAAAAAGCTTTAAAAGCTGGCTATTCATCAATTATGTTTGATGGCTCTCATTATCCAATTGAAGAAAATATTGAAAAAACAAAAGAATTAGTTACTCTCGCTCATTTTATGGGTGCGACTATCGAAGCTGAAGTCGGTACTATCGGCGGCGAAGAAGATGGTGTTGTTGGTAGAGGTGAAGTTGCAGATCCTGACCAATGCAAAATGATCGCAGATTTAGGTATTGATATGCTCGCGGCAGGTATTGGTAATATCCATGGTAAATATCCTGCAAACTGGCAAGGTCTTGATTTCAATGCATTAGATGCAATTAAAGCTAAATGCGGAGATATGCCATTAGTATTACACGGTGGTACAGGTATTCCAGAAGATATGATTAAGAAAGCAATTTCTTTAGGTGTTTGTAAGATTAACGTTAATACTGAATGCCAATTATATTTCCAAGAAGCAACAAGAAAATATATTGAAGCAGGTAAAGATAGAGAAGGTAAAGGTTTTGACCCTCGTAAATTACTAGCTCCTGGTACTGAAGGAATTAAAGAAATTGTCAAAATTAAAATGGAAATGTTTGGCTGTATCGGCAAAGCAAAAGAATTTTAATTAATAAATAATTTATAGAGTCCCAATGGGACTCTTTATTTTCTAAGGAGGAAAAATGGAAGAATTATATAAAAGTGCATGGGAAAAGATAAAAAATGCAGATGTTATTACAATATTTGGTCATGTCGTTCCAGATGGTGATTGTTATGGATCTGAATTAGGAATGAGAAACGCTATTTTAGAAAACTTTCCTGAAAAGAAAGTTTATGCCTTAGGTAGCGGTCTACCTCGCTTCTTTTCATTAGTTGGAGAAATGGATCAAGTTGATGATGAAGTAATTAAAAATTCTCTCGCAATAGTTCTTGACGTCGCTAATGTTGCCCGCATTGAAGATCAAAGATATAAACTTGCTAAAGAGATTGTTAAAATTGATCATCATTTATTACAAGATCATTTTGGAGCAGTTGAAATTATTATTAATGATAAAATTTCTTGTACAGAAATTATTACTGAAATGCTTGTTAAACTAAACATTAAATTCGGTCCAAAAACTGCTTTACCATTATTCTTAGGTTTAGTGACTGATTCAGGTAGATTCCTTTATCAACCTATTTCTCCTTCAACTTATAATCTTGCTTCTCATCTTGCTAATACTGGCATTGATATCGGTAAGTTATACGATATTTTATATGAAGTAGATGAAAAGATTTTACGTTTTAAAGGCTATATCTTCTCTCATTATAAGAAAACTAAAAATGGTGTTATTTATTTAACCATTCCAAAGGAAGTCGTTCATGAACATGATTTAGATTATAATACATGTGCTTCTTTAGTTAATTCAGTCGCGAATATTAAAGGATCACCTATTTGGGTATTCTTCTCGGAAAGCGATAATAATGAAGTCCGTGTTGAATTTAGATCAAAAGGAGTACCTGTTCAACCTACCGCGGTTAAATTCGGCGGAGGAGGACACGCACAAGCTTCAGGTTGTAAATTATTTACCTTAGATGATTATGAATTAGTTGTTAAAGAATTAGATAAAGTTTTAGGAGAATATTTATGTTCGAAAAAGAATTAGAGGCGATGATTGAAGCTTCTTTAAAAGCAAAAAAGGTTATTATGGAAATTTATAATACTCATTTTGATGTAGAAATTAAATCCGATAATTCGCCTGTTACTAAAGCTGATAAAGCCGCGGATAAATTAATTAAGGAATATCTTCAAGAAAGATTTCCTGACTATGGTTTTTTAACAGAAGAAAGTGAAGATAATCTTGAACGTTTAAACAAAGAATATATCTTTGTTGTTGATCCAGTCGATGGAACAAAAGATTTCGTTATTAGAGATGGTATGTTTACAACTAACATCGGCTTAATTCATAATCATGAAGTAGTTGCAGGAGTAGTTACTATTCCTTGTCAAGATGAATATTATTATGCTTCCAAAGGTAATGGCTCATATTACGTTAAAGAAGGTAACAAACCTATGAGAATTCATGTTACAAAGAATAAAACTAATTTAAAGATGTTAACTTCTTGTTTCCATATTGGAGAAAAAGAATTAGAAGTATTTAAGAAGCACCCTCATAATATTGTTCAATTAAATAAGGTCGGCTCAGCAATTAAATTTTGCTTAATTGCTCGTGGAGAGGCTGATGTTATGTTTAGATATGGAGAAGGAACGAAAGAATGGGATACCGCGGCAGGACAAATTGTTGTTGAAGAAGCCGGTGGAGTATTCATTCATTACGATAAGTCACCAATTACTTATAACAAGGTTGATGTCTATCATCACGATGGATACGCAATTTTAAATGATATCGATAATCTTTATATTTTAGACTAAATAAAAATAAGTTAACTTGTTTGTTAACTTATTTTTTTTCTTCTTCAGTTTGAATAGGTTTTTCACTCGCGAGTTTAACATCAATTACGCCAGGAACTTCTTCTTGTAAAATAATTGAAATACCTGAACCTAATGTATCACCAATCATCATACATCCATCACATGCACCAGAGAAGTTAACATAGACGATACCATCAATAAATGAATCGAATGTAACATCTCCTCCATCACGTTGAATGAATGGACGAACTTTATCAAGTGTCTTTTTAATTTGTTCTTCTATATCCATTTCTTTTTCCATATAATTTTATACCTTCTTTCAAAGCATTATTATTCTACCATAATTTAAAATATATGTATTATTTTTTAGTTAAATCTTGGTTATTTTCTATTAATGTATTATAACCTTTCGCAGTTGGTAAATTCCATTTATAGATTGTGGCTAAAACTCTTAAAGTTACCATAACTGCCATAGAAATAAAGATTGATGCATATTGATTAAAGGAATGTAAGAAAAATACAGTATAGATTGCCGCGCCAATTATACAAGGAGTCATGTAGAAATGTTTTTTAAAGACGGTTGGAATATCACCAACAAAGACATCTCTAAATACTCCTCCTCCAATACCAGTTATTACACCTAAAGAAATCATATAAGTATATGTACCTATAGTAGAGAAATTACTAGGTACATTAGAAGCAGTTAACTGAACACCGCAGACAACGAATGCGCTTGTTCCTAATGCATCGAAAAGATAAATCCAAAAGTCATGTCTTTTCTTTTCAATCATATTGGCAGTTTTTGGAAAATATCCAATTAAAAACCAAATAGTAGAAACAATAATAGATACTCCGGCAAGAACTAAATATTCTACATCCCAAAAAATATGTGGTGGCTCTTTATTAATGATTAAGTCTCTAAGAAGACCTCCGCCGAAGATTTCAATTAAAGTTAAAATATAAACTCCTAAAATATCAGTTTTCTTTCTAATTGCGCGTATCGCTCCTGAAGTAGAAAAAGATAAACATCCAATTAATTGAATTATGAATAAGACTATGTCAATAGTAGAATCAAAATGCATAATAAACCTCTAAGTAAACTATTAATAGTTTAAAATTAAAATTTCTATTTGTCTATTTAAGATTTACATATTCTTAAAAATGTCTTATTGTGATAAGATAATATTGCTTGGAGGTTTTTTATGGAAGAAAAAAAACTAATGAATATTATTCAAGATACTTCTTTAACTTATGAACAAGAACTTCTTGCTTTAGCCCGTCTCGCTGAAAATGAAGTAGAAGTCTTAAAAAGAAATCCTTTATGGATTAAAGCTTTAGAAGAAAGAAAAGTATGTGATTTAGGCGAAGGACTTAATCCTTATCGCCCTAGGTATATTTTACCTAATTATGATATTTTAATGGAAAAAGGATGCGCTTTTCTAGAATTAGAAAAGCCTAAGACATTATTAGAATGTTGTTCTAATTTACTTATTTTTTATCATCATGTTCCTTCAATTACTTCTTTTCCAGTCTATTTAGGTAACTTTACTCATATTTTTAAGCCATTTGAAAAAGATGCGGATAATCCTTTAACTAAAGAAATCTTAAGAGAGTTTTTAAAAAATATTGATAAAACTCTTCCAGATTCTTTCGTTCATGCGGATATCGGTCCAGAAGATAGTAAAATTACACGTATTATTTTAGATTTAACACGTGAGATGGAACTTGCAGTCCCAAATATTACTTTACTTTATAATGAAGACAAGACTCCTACTTCTTTAGCTTTAGATAGTATTGATTCAATGTTAAAAACTTCTAAACCAAGTTTCGCTAATGACAAAATGTATTCTTTAGAACATAAAAATCATCCTTATGGAATTGCAAGTTGTTATAATGCTTTAAATATTGGTGGAGGCGGTTATACCTTACCTCGTTTAAGATTATATGAAATATCTTTAGAAGCTACTTCTCAAGATCATTTCTTTTCTTACGTCTTACCAAAGTATGTTAACTTAATCTTAGAATATATTGATCAAAGAGTTAAATTTATCGTTGAAGAATCTTCTTTCTTTAAAGCTAATTTCTTAGTTAAAGAAGGTTTTGTTGAACAAAAATATTTTACTGGCATGGTCGGAGTAGTCGGTGTGGCTGAATGCGTTAATAACCTTCTTGGTATTAAAGATAAGAACTTAGGTTTTGGTCATAATGAAGAAGCCAATGCTTTAGCTTATAAAGTTTTAGAAGCAATTGAAAAACAAGTAAAAGCCCATAAAGGATTATATTGTGAAGGTAATAATAACCAATACGAAATGCATGCCCAAGTTGGTATTGATACAGATGGAATGGATGATGCACCAGGATGTAGAATCCCAGTTGGTTATGAACCTGACTTATTTACTCATTTAAAAGTTGAATCACGTTTACATAAATTCTTCCCATGTGGAGTAGGTGATATCTTTAAATTTGATCAAACATGGTCAAATTCTAAAGAAGCAATTTTAGATATTATTAAAGGTGCGTTTAATTCTGGAATGAGATATTTTACTGCTTATAACGAAGATAATGATTTAGTTAGAGTTACTGGCTACTTAGTTAAAAAGAGTGAAATAGAAAAATTAAATAACGCTTCTCAATCTGTTAATAACTGTACAATCTTTGGTAAAGGTGCTTCTCTTGGAGGACACGCTTTAGAAAGAAAAGTTTATGGAAAAACTTCCAGTAAATAAGATTATCACATTTTCAAATGTCGATGGGCCTGGTAATAGACTCGTTATCTTTGTCCAAGGGTGTCCTTTTAGATGCCTTTATTGCCATAATCCTGAAACGATAAATCTTTGTTCTTCTTGTGGTAAATGCGTTAAATTATGCCCAGTTAATGCGCTTAGTTTTAACGAAGAAAACAAGGTTATTTGGTCTAAAGTCAAATGTGTAAATTGTGATACTTGCATTAAAACATGCCCTAATTTATCTTCGCCTAAGATTACTTATTATAGTGAAGAAGAATTATTAAATATGATAAAAGAAGTTCGCCCTTTTATAAGAGGAATAACTATTTCTGGAGGAGAATGTACAACTTATCCAACATTCATTAAGAACTTATTTATCAAAGTAAAAAAGTTGGGTTTAACTTGTTTATTAGATTCAAATGGATCTTATGATTTAAAAGAGATGGAAGATTTAATCTCGATTAGTGATGGAGTGATGTTAGATATAAAAGCATTTAATAATTCATTTCATCATTATATAACTTCTAAAGATAATAATGTTGTTTTAAATAATTTAGATTATCTTTTAAAAATAAATAAATTAGAAGAAGTTAGAACAGTCATTCTTCCTCATAATGAAGAAGAAAATGCATATACTGTTAAAGAAGTTTCAAAAATAATTAAATCTAACGTCCGTTATAAATTGTTAAAATATCGTTATTTTGGCGTTAGAGAAGATGGTATAAAAGAATTTGGTAAAGTAATTGTCGATGATGATACTTTATTAAAATTACAAAAAGTCGCATTAGAAAATGGCTGTTCAACGGCAGTTATTATATAAATAAAAATCACTTCAAATGAAGTGATTTTTTTATGCGACCTTTTTATTACTAAAATAATGATATACATCTTTTTTCTTAAAGAGGAAGAATAAGCTTACTCCTAAGGAAAGAACTTCAGAAACACCCATTGAAATCCATAGACCTGTTTCTTTAAAGATTAATGGAAGAACGTATATACAAATAACTTGGAAAATAAATGTTCTTGCAAGTGATATAAATCCTGAAACAAATCCATTATTTAATGCGGTAAAGAAGGCAGAGAAGAAGATATTAAAGCCAGCGAGATAATAACTAATTGAATATAATTTTAATGCATTAGATGATAATTCTAATAAAGCATCATTGTTTCTAATAAATGCAGAAGCAAGTAAAGAAGAAGATAATATCGCGGCAGTAGATAAAACTAAAGCAAAAAGAATATAGATTAATAAACTATTCTTCAGTAATGATTGCAATTCTTTATTGTTATTAGCCCCATATTGATAAGAAATTAATGGTGAAACACTCATAGAGAAACCAAAATAAACACCAGTAAAAATAAATCCTACATACATTATAATTCCATATGCTGTAACGCCATCTTGACCAATATAAAACATTAATTGTGCATTGTATAACATATTAACTAAGGACATAGAAACATTTGAAACCATTTCTGAAAGGCCATTAGATGAAGATTGAATTAATGGTTTAGCTTCTAATTTAGTAGGAACGAATTTTAATGTATTTTTATTTCGATAGATAATTAAATATGAAATAGGTAATAAAGATCCAACTAAAGTAGAAATCCCTGAAGCAATCGCCGCGCCTACAACACCATATTTAAAAACACATACTAATAAGAAATCACCGACAATATTAGTTATTCCAGCGATAAGCGTAAATATAAAGTTTAATAAAGTTTTCTTTGCGACAACCATAAATGATTGGAATGCATATTGTAAAGAAAAAAATAAGACAAATGGAACTAAGGCTTTTCCATACATGATACAATAAGGTAACATTGCTTCACTCGCACCTAATAGATGTGAAATAGGTTCGATTAAAAAGAAACCAGCGATAGATGCGATTATTGAAATAATCGTTAATGTAATAACATTCATTGTAAAATAACGATTTCCTTTCTCGATATCTCCTTCACCAAAAGTCTTACTTACTAAAGCAGAACCTCCTTGACCAAACATGAAACCAAATACGGCGAGAATCATTACAAAAGGAATGATAAGATTAACCGCGCTGAAGGCGGTATCTCCTTCGACATTTGATATAAATAATCCATCTATAACACCATATATAGAAGAAATAATCATCATGAAGATAGCAGGAAGAGAAAATTTTAATAAGTCTCTTTTTCTAAAATGTTGACTCATTTCCATAAATTTTTTTACTCCTTTCTTAGACACGAAAAATATGATAAACTATCCCTATAGGGGAGAGTCAACTATGAAAGATAAAAATCTGTTATCAATTGGTGAATTTTCCATATTAAGTGGATTAAGTATTAAATCGTTAAGATATTATGATCGTATTGGCATATTAAAACCAATCTATATTGATAATGAATCTTCATATCGTTATTATTCAAGAGATCAAGTCCCTTTCGCAGATATTATCTATTTATCAATTGAAACAGAGATTCCTTTAAAAACGGTGCAAGAACGTTATATTGAAAATAATGAAGTTGATTTAGAAGGATTCTTACAATATTCAAAAAAAGAAGTAGATAAAAAAATATATAAATTAAATCAAGGTTTGAATAATATTAATAAATTTATTGAGCTTAATAACGCTAAAAAAGCATATTTGAAAAATAATTATTATCAAGGTAAATTACCTTTACTATATTTAGTTTTAATTCCTTATAAAACTGATCTTAATGAATTAAGATATCAAAACTTTATCGAAGATGTCTTTGAAAAATTCGCGGATATATTTTCATTTTATTCAAAAAAGGGTATTTATATTGGAGGTCTTTATGGCCTCTTAAAAAAGAAGACCAAAGATAAAATTGGCCAATATATTTTCTTCGAAACAAGTGTTGAAGATTATGAAAAATTAAAAAATGACAAGAACGTCCGTTTACTTACTCTTAAAAATAAAGAATATAATTATCGACTTTTAAATGAAAGGTTTGATATTTCATTCTCATCGTCTTCAAACTTGCAATTAATAATTAAAACAATGGATCGCGTTTTAAAAGATAATGCTTATCAAATTATCGATGTTTTAGATTAATCTTCTTGTAGTTAATTTTTATAGTGATAAAATATTGTTTTGTGTGAGGTGACTTATGGCTTCAAAAAGTTTAGATATGACTAAAGGAAATCTTTGGAAACAAATATTCTTATTTTCTTTACCATTAATGTTATCTAATTTCTTACAAGTATTATTTAATTTATCAGATATTATTGTAGTTGGTCAATTCGGTGGCAAGAATTCTATCGGCGCGGTTGGGTCAACTTCAATTTTAGTTTCATTATTTACTGGAATCATGATTGGCATGGGAAACGCAGTTAATGTAATAGTTGCCAAAGCAATTGGACAAAAAAATGATGAAAGAATTCATATAACTATTCATAACGGAGTTATTCTTTGTTTTATTATTGGTGTTTTATTCGGAGTTTTAGGAATATCATTATCTTATCCTTTATTAAGCGTTTTAGGAACAAAAGAAGAAGTATTTTCTGATGCGAGATTATATTTTTGTGTCTACTTATGTGGCATGCCTGGAGTAGCTCTTTATAATTATGGTAACGCAATTTATTCTGCATTAGGAGATACGAAAAAACCTTTAATATATTTAGCTATCGCGGGTTTATTAAATATTGGTCTAAATATGTTCTTTGTTGCAGTTTGTAAACTAGATGTTTTAGGAGTTGCTTTAGCAAGTAGTATTTCACAATATTTATCGATGAGCTTAATCTTAATTTCTTTAGCGAAAAGAACTGATGAATTTAAACTTAAAATTAAAGAGATTAAGCCGAATCAAAACGATACGATGGAATTATTAAAAATTGGTATTCCAGCTTCATTACAAAATGCTATTTTCGCAGTTGCGAATTTATTTATCCAAGGAAGCGTAAATACATTCGATATTACGATGGTAAATGGTAATTCTGCCGCGACGAATTACGATGCGTTAGTTTATGATATTATGGCTGCGTTTTATTATGCTGGTAGTTCCTTTATCGGTCAAAACTATGGGGCTAACAAGAAGAAAAGAATTCTTCATTCGTATTTAATTTCTCTAGTGTATTCTTTAGGAGTAGGTTTAATTATCGGTTTATTTTTAGAACTTGGTGGTCGCCCTGCTTTATTACTTTTTACTACTGATGAAGCAACTATTGCCAGCGGATTACAACGACTTAGAATTATGGGTTATTCTTATTTCGTCTCCGCTTTAATGGATTCAGCCATCGCAGCTAGTAGGGGATTAGGTAAAACTTTCTTACCGATGTTATTAGAAGTATTTGGTGTATGCGTATTTAGAATTATTTGGGTTTATACGATATTTAATTATTACCATACGATTGAGTCACTGTATCTATTATATGTTTGTTCATGGATCTTAAGTGCTTTACTCGAAATTCCGTGCTTTATCTATTATTATAAAAAAATGACCAAAAATATGTAATAAGATATTATCTTTTAAAATATATATGACATTAAAAAGGGCTGTTTATAATGACAGCCCTTTTAAAAAATTTAAGTAATTATAATTTTATTATTTCAATCTTTGAATCATGCTTTAAATTTTGATCATCATAAGAGATACCAAGTAATAATACATCTCCATGGTATGAACCTAAAGAATTAAAATATTGTTTATCTTTAATTTGTTTAAGTGCTTCACTAGGAGAAGCGTTAACTTTTAATTCAATAATCATTGGAATATGATCATTGCTATAAGGTATAAAAGATATATCAGATCTACCTAAAGTAGAACTATCTTCTTTTTTTACATTGTAATATTTCTTACAAGCATAATAAGAGATTTGGACGATAATACCTAGGACATCTTCTTTATTTTTATTAAAAGGTCCAGCTAGATCTAAATGGTTTTTATCTAATGTTTCATTTATATATTGAGTATTACCTTTTAACGTTTCTTCATATAATTTACGTGAAGAGGCTATTGGATTATATATTTCGTTCCATTTTAAATCTTGTAATGCATTTACAAACTCTAATCTTATTTCATAATTAGGAATATAGCAATAGCCATAGCCTACTTCTTCTCCTGGAATAAAAGCTAAATATCCTAGATGAATTAATACAACTAGAGCTGAATCTTTTGAATTAACCTTAGTTAGGTCATTATCGAAAAGAGAAACATTAACAAATACTTTTTCACCAGTTAACATTTTAGTAATAGTATCTTTTAAAATACCATTATCATAATTCATATAATTAGTGACAGCTTCAATCGCGCTAGTCTTTGTCCAATATTCTTTACATATGCCTCTAGTTACAGCTTCAACTACACTTTTAGGATTATAAATATCATTTCCATTTAGTTTGTAGCCATTATACCAAGATTTAATTTCATTAAAATCGCGGCTATACTTGTTACATAATCCTATGACTTCATCTTCTGTAAAGCCAAAATAAGTAGAGAGATTATCTGCATCAAGCATATTGTATTCTCTAAACATATTTAATGTAGATTGAGTTGAATATCTTCTAATAGGTAAAATACCGGTCATATAAACTAAATCAATACAAGAAGAAACATTGCTTGATTTAAATAATGATCTAAGAAGCAGAATATAATCATCACATAATTTTGTATTATTTTCTTGTTCTCTAAAAATGACATCCCATTCATCAATTAAAAAGACAAATCTCTCATTTAATTTAGAATTAATTTCTACTAGAGCTTCACCGAGAGTTAAATCGTTTAAATTAATGTCCGTATATGTATCTTTTAATTCTTTTAATAAATTAGATTTTATTTTCTTTATAAAGTCCTTCTTATCATCTGTATTAGAATATACATCAGCCATATCAATCCAAATGACATTATGTTTATTTAAATGCTCTAAATAGGATGCTTCATTAGATATCTTTAAATTTTTAAACAAATCTTTTGAATCACAACCTTTTGAATAATAAGCATTAAGCATTGATAAACCCATAGTTTTACCAAACCTTCTAGGACGAGTGACACACATAAATTTATCGTTAGTTCTCAAATTAGAATTGGTAATATTGATTAATTCTGATTTATCAATGAATATTTTAGAATTTAAACAATCAAAATATGAATCATTGTTTTTATTTAGATATCTTGACATTGTATCAACCTCCTTAGCTAATTATATTTTAACATAATTGATTTTTATTGCTACTTTAATTATTATGGAGTTGAAATAGTG
>CAVJWU010000027.1:0-20352 GCA_963653535.1 Azospirillum sp. CAG:239 | reverse complement strand
GTATAGGAATATCTTTCAGTTTATATTATTTATTAAGTAAAAAAGAATATGTTAAGAAAGATAATATCTACTATTTAATATTTGGAATTAATTCATTAATTGATATTATTCTATACTTTGTATTAATGGGAACATTCTATCAAGTTATTCCATTAATGTTGACTTTGCTTAACTATTTGTTTATCTGTATTGGTCTAGTAAATAATGATTCAAAAGGTAAAGGAATACGTCTTTTATTTATTCTCATGATTTTATCTTTAAGTACATATTTTACGATGACATTCTTTGATTTAGAAAATATCATGATTGCAGGACTTGAACAATCGATATCTTATGTTATGTTACCTTTAGTAATAATTATTATCATTTTATATCGTATCTCAACTGTTTCCACAACGAAGAAATATATTAAACTATTAGAAAGTGAAAAGGAATCTCTTTATATTAAAGCTGAATCGTTAAAAAGACAAATTAAACCTCATTATATCTTTAATTTATTAACATCAATTGAGCAAGCTTATCGAGAAGATTACGCGGTAGGAGAAGAAATGTTAAGAAGATTTTCTAAACATCTAAGATATGATTTAAAATATGATCAAGAAACTTTAATTCCATTTGAAGAAGAAGTTAATTATATACTTAACTATGTCGAAATTGAAAAACTTAGATTAAAGAAAGATATTACTTTATTACTAAATATTGAAGAAAATGATGTTAAAATTCCTCCTTTATCGATTGAAGTATTTATTGAGAATGCAATTAAACATTCTCATATTGTCGACAAAGAAGATGGTTTTATTTCTCTTTCTTTAATTCAAGATGATAACTTTAATATCATTGAAATTGAAGATAATGGAATAGGATCTGACAATATTAAAGAAGGTACTGGAATTAAGAATGCTACGCAAAGGATTAAGATTCTTCTTTCTGGTAATGTAAGTATAACTTCAAAAGAAAACGTAGGTACAAAAATAACAATTTCTGTACCAAGAAAGGATTAATATGAACATTATAGTTTTAGATGATGAACAAGATGCATTATTAACATTTACTTCACATGTTATTGATTTACCAAATGTTAATATTAGTCTATTTAAAGATAATTATGAAAAAGCATTAGAACATGCTTCTTCTAGTAAGGTAGATATTGTCTTTTTAGATATCGTTATGCCAAGAATTAATGGATTTGCTTTAGCGAAAGAATTCATAAATTTAGATCCTAATATTAAGGTTGTCTTTATTACTGGTTATACTCAAGATGAAAAGAAGATTAAAGAACAATTAAAAGATAATCTCTTAGGCTTTTGTTATAAGCCTTATGATCCTGAAATTGTTAAAGAATTTATTATAAACGCAGATGCATTCAATAAGAAAATTCACTTTAGGATGTTTTCTCATTTTGATGTCTTTGTTAATGATGTAAAAATTGATTTTCCTCGTTCAAAGAGTAAAGAATTATTAGCCTTACTTGCCGATAGAAAAGGTGGAGAAGTAACTTTAGAAGAAGCAATTACTAAACTGTGGATTGATAAAGAACCTGAACTAGCGAAAAGATTATATCGTGATGCGATATGCCGTTTAAGATTAAAATTAAAAGAATATGGAATTGAATATATTGTTAACTTCTCAAGAGCGAGAACTTCTTTAAATGTTAATTACATCACCTGTGATTATTACGATTATTTAAAAGGACTTAATGATGATTATAATGGTGAATATCTTCGCCCTTATGAATGGTCAATCGATGTTGAACAATATTTAGATAATTTAAAAAATAACAATTAATTTGTTATAGCTAGCATTTTATCATACTCATTTAAAAGAAAATTCTTCTCAAGATGAAGAAAATAGTTCATCAAGATTTGATGGAGGATTACTTCAACTTATTGGCTATAATATCATTTCTTTCCTTATTTCAGTTTTAACTTTAGGTCTTGCTTATCCATGGGCAATATGTTTAAAACTCAAATGGGAAACTAAACATACTTGTATTGATGGACAAAGACTTACTTTTAATGGCAATGGGGCTCAATTATTTGCTAAATACATCATTTGGTTATTATTAACGATTGTCACTTTTGGTATCTATGGATTATGGTTATCTATCAAGATGACAAAATGGACAGTCTACCATACTCATTTTAAAAATGATAATAAGCCTATGTTATAAATCTTTAATTATACTTAATTTATATTTAAAAAATATTCTTGAAGAGATTATAATAATTTAGTCGATGGAGAATATTATGAAAATAGAAAAAATAAGAGAAGAAGATATATCTAGATGTGTAGAAATATATAATTATTATATTGTTAATACTTGTTATACCTTAGAAGAAGAGAAAGTTAGTAACGAAACCTTTAAAGAAAGAGTAAATAAAATATCATCTAAATATCCTTATATTGTTTATAAAGATGATAATGGTGTAGTTTTAGGATATGCTTACTTACATGAATTCCATGAAAGAAGTGCATATAAAAAGACAGTTGAATTATCTTTATATGTTGATAAAGATCATCTTCATGAACATATTGGTAAAATATTATTTGATCATATTTATTCTTTAGCTCGTGAAAAAGGCTTTTCGAATATTATATCTATTGTTACTAATGTTAACGAGTCTTCATTAGCTTTCCATTTAAAAAATGGATTTGTTATTGAAGGATTACTTCATTCAGTCGCTTATAAATTAGGACAAGATATATCTGTTTATTATTTAAGAAAAGAAATAAAATAAGGACTGCTTACTAAGCAGTCCTTTTTTATACCTTATTTAATACCTAATATCTTATTCCAAGAAGCTACTTCTTCAGCATCTGGAATAAAAATTTCGTTAACATTACGGAATAATTCGTTGTAATCAAGACCGTAGCCAACTAAGAATTCGCTACCAGCGACATAACCTGAATAATCAAGTGTGAATGGCATTTTTCGATTACCTTGTTTATCAATTAAAGCAACAGTGATTAAACTCTTAGGTTGATATTTCTTTTTAAAATAATCAACTAAGAAATTCATCGATATACCAGTATCTAAGCAATCTTCAACGATGATAACATCACGATCTTTAATATCGAGAGAAATATCTTTCTTTAACGAAATTCTTCCAGTAGTGGAAGTACCTTCATAAGAAGAAATTTGAATATAATCAATACATAAAGGAATATCTACATAAGTTGTTAAATCTTGTAAAAAAGGAATAGCCCCTTTCATAACTCCAATAAAAACAGGTGGATGTTCACTGAAACGATATCTAGTAGAGAGTTGACTACCGATTGTTTTACAAATATTTTGGATATCTTCGTGTGTAAGTACTGTTTTTCTCATATATAATCCCTTTCGTGAAAAGTAGATATATCTTACCATAATTTTATGATAAATTAGGTTTATTGCTAGTGAAAACGTTTACAATTAAGTATTTTGAATTATAATTTTTTTATTATATTCTTTTTTTATGCAAAATATTGAAAAATGTTATACAATATCTTCCGTATAAAGGAGTCAAAAAATGAAAAAGTTTTTCGAAGAATTTAAAAAATTTATTTCTCGTGGTAACGTCATGGACATGGCTGTTGGTACCATCGTTGGTGCAGCATTCACTGCGATTGTTACTGCATTATCTAATGGTATTTTAAAACCAATCATCAATATGATCATCTACTATTGCTGTGGTGGTGACACTGGTGCATTAGAAAAGATGTACACAGTTTTAGTTAGAGTTGAAACTGAAGATGCTTCAGGTAACAAAGTCTTAGACTTAACTAATTCTATTTACATTGACTGGGGTGCATTCATCTCTGCAATTATTAACTTCTTATTAGTTGCATTTGTCTTATTCTTAATCGTTAGAGCATTTAACAATGTTAAAGAAGCTTCTATTGCTGCAAACAATACATATTTACGCGCGGTAAGTAAACAAGAAAAAGGCTTAAGATTAACTCGTAAAGAAGCTCAAGCAATTAAAGATCATGACGAAGAAGAAGCAAAAGCAAAGAAAGAACAAGAAGAAGCAGCTAGACTCGCTGAAGAAGAAGCAAATAAACTTTCTAGAACTGATGCTTTATTAACAGAAATTAAAGACTTACTCGCGAAGAAGTAGGTGTTAACTAATTACTACAGGATTAATTCTGTAGTTTTTTTATTTATCTTAGTTTTTAAACTTTAGTTTATAATTATAAATTTAATTCTTTGCTATAATAGCAATGTAATTTATGGGGGAAATATGAAAAAACAATTACTTTTATCACTTTCAGTGCTTTCAAGCTTAATGCTTACTTTTACTTCTTGTGGTGGAAACACTTCTAGTTCAATCTCATCTAGTGAAGAAAGTACAAGTGAACAATCATCAAGTTCTTCTAGTAGTTCATCTTCTACTAGCCAATCTTTAAAAGATAAATATAATGCAATAAGTGTCACTGATGCAGTTAATTTAACTGCTGGAAAAGATAGTGACTTCGTATCTAGTGAAGTCTATGTTTATGGCTTAATTAAAACGGTATCAAATACTACTTATGGTGAAATGACTATTACTGATGGAACTAATGATCTATATGTTTATGGTTTAAATGACTTTGCTTCTTTAACTGATCAACCAATTAAAGGAGATGAAGTAGTTATTAAGGGAAATGTTAAAATATATAATTCTAAAGCTGAATTAGGTAAATCGGATTTAATTGAATTTAATCATCTTAAACAAGATACTTCTGATTATACTTCTATGAATATTTTAAGCGCGAGAAATGCAGCTAAAGATACAAAAGTTAAAATTAAAGGTATTGTAAGCTTAATTACTTACGCGGATAAAATGGTACCTAATGGCTTTTATTTAGTTGATGAAACTTCATCAATTTACGTTTATGATAAAGATGTTGCTTCTAATGTATCAGTTGGAAATGAAGTAGAAGTCGCTGGTAGTAAAACTTATTATATTTCTTCTAGCGAAGCATCTAATGCAAGTAAATATAACTATAAAGGCTCAAATCAAATTCAAGATTGTACGTTAATTAGTAATGATAAAGCTCTTCACGACTTTAATACATCTTGGATTGAAGAAAAAAGCGTAAAAGATATTATGGATACTAATCCTAGTGATGATATAACTAACAAGATTTATAAAGTTAACGCGGTTATTAAAAAGGCCGAAAGTGCTGGCTTTGTTAACTATTATATTAATGACTTTGATGGAAAAACTGGTAGTTATGTTTATACTATGAATTCAGGAAGTGATTATGCTTTCTTAGATGAATACGATGGTAAGAAATGCACTTTATATTTAACTCCAATTAACGCAAAATCAACTTCGACTGGTTGCTCATATCGATTTGAAGTAATTAAAGTTATCGATAGCAATTATCAATTTGATACAACAAAAATCGCAAAATTTGCATTAGATTATTATTGTGATAATCAATTTGAAAGTTCATATACTACTGATCCTTCTATTTCATGTGTTACTAGTATTGATAACGAAATTATTCCTTTCGAAGGAGTTAATGTTACTTATTTATCAAGTAATACTGATATTGTCTATTTTGTAACTACTGATGAAGGAACTATTTTCCACACTAAAAATGTCGGTACTGCAACTGTAACTATTACAACTACTTATGGAGAACAAACTGCATCTAAAACTTATACTATCAGCGTAAAAGAAAAACCTAGTTATGTCACTAAGAGCGTTAAAGAAGTAATTGATACGGAAGATAATAGCGAAGTTTATGTTAAAGGTATTGTCGGACCTAGTTTAGTAAATAAGGTTGGTTTCTATATTATTGATGAAACTGGATCAATCGCTGTATTAATGGATTCAAGTGAAGAAATGAGTAAAGTTCATCTTGGTGAAGAAGTAATCTTAAAAGGTGAAAGACAAACTTACGTAAAAGATGGTAAAACTGGTATTGCTGGTCAATCGGAAATTTATGGTGCGACATTAGTTGAAAATCTTTATGGTGAACATGAATATTCAACTGCTTCATTTATTAAAGATAAGACTCTCGCGGATATTTGTTCCTTAGATCCTTCAGTTGATCATACAACCGAAGTATATGCTTTAAAAGCAACAATCACTTATGAAGCAACTAAGAATTATTCTCGTTATGCTTTAACTAGTGGTGATTCACGTATTCAACTTTATTCCGCGAATGCAGGTCAATATTCTTTCTTAAACGATTATAAAGGTCAAGAAGTTGATATGGAAGTCGCGATATGTAATTTCAATACGAAAAATTATTATACTGCAGTATGTTTATCTATCACAGTTAATGGAACTAAAATCTGTAATGAATTAAATTTTTCTAAATAATAAAATAAAAGAACTATTAATAACTAATCTAGTTAAAAATAGTTCTTTTTTTGTGTTAAATATTATTTTTTAGCAAACAAAAATTGCCTTTTCAGACGATTAGTGAATATTATTATTCAGCTTCAATAGCTTGTACTGGGCAAGAAGCAACTGCTTCTTCAACGCTAGCTTCATTTGCTTCACTTACTGCACCTGTTGCTTCTGCTAAACCATCATCACCGATTACGAATACATCGCTTGCGATACCTGTGCAGCATCCGCAGCCAACGCATACATCTTTATTTACTCTAACTTTTGTCATATAATTGACCTCCTAATTACTTTTTCATTATAACAAATAATAACTAAATTTCAATTGCTTACTTTGATTATTAAAAATGTTAGTTTTAACTAATAAAGGAGTTAAAAATGACTAACTTAGATATATCTTGTTTTATAGAAAATTTATAAATAATAAGAATTTATAAGTTTACTTCGCTAATCGTAGAAGAATATTAAACACTTAAAAGTATACTTTTAATTTTACCTACATTTTGTTATACTTTTATAGTAATGGGAGGATTTTTTTATGGATAAGAAAACAAGAGTTGAAAAATATAAAAAATTACGTGAAGAAATCGATGATATGGATACTTATAAATTTGATTCTCCTTTTCAAGTTAATGAAGAGAAAGATGATGTAGCTATGTCTAATGATGAACTTCAAGAACAACATATAAAAAAGAATACGTTATCTATCTCAATTGATCAAATTGTCAAAGCTCATGATGAATATACGACAATGATTTCAAAAGATGAATTAAAAAAACAAGAGAAGAACGCTAATAAAGTACAAAATAAAAGACTTCTTATCACAATAGGAATAATCGCTGGAGTAGTTATTTTACTCGCAGTGATCGTTGTATTACTTGTACTTTTGTTCAATAAATAGCGAGGGAGAAATATTATTATGATGATTAGTGTAGCAATTGATGGACCAAGTGCGGCAGGTAAATCTACCGTTGCAAAAAGAGTGGCAAAAGAATTAGGCTTTGTTTATGTTGATACTGGTGCGATGTATCGCTGTGTCACTTTATATGCATTAAAGAAAAAAGTAGATTGTAAAGATACTGACGCAGTTATTAAATTATTACCACACGTTAAAATTGATTTATGCATTGATGGCAAGGTTTTACTTAATGGCCAAGATGTCACATTAGAAATTAGATCTCAAGCAGTTGTTAATAATGTTTCCTTTGTCGCAGCTAATAAAGGGGTAAGATTATTCCTAGTTGAACTTCAAAGAAACATGGCTAAAGATGTTTCGGTAGTTATGGATGGTAGAGATATTGGAACATATGTTCTTCCTGATGCAAATGTTAAGATTTTCCAAATTGCCGACGTTCATGAAAGAGCGAAGAGAAGACATGCTGAAAATTTAGGTAAAGGCATGGAATGTACTTTAGAAGAAGTGGAAAAAGATTTAGAAAGAAGAGATTATATTGATTCTCATCGTGAATTCGCACCACTTACTAAAGCAAAAGATGCAGTTGAAGTAGATACATCTTTATTAACAATTGATGAATCAGTTGATAAGATTATCTCTATTATTAAAGAAAAGGTAGGTTTTAAAGATGAGTAGGGGAGTCGTCGCAATTGTTGGTTCACCTAACGTAGGTAAATCAACTTTATTTAATAGAATTGTTGGAGAAAGATATTCAATCGTTGATGATGAAGCAGGTATTACTAGAGATAGAATTTATGCTAAAGCGACATGGTTAACACAAGAATTTACGCTGATTGATACAGGTGGTATTGAAATTGAAAAAGCACCATTCCAAGTACAAATTAGAGCCCAAGTAGAAATCGCGATTGAAGAAGCAGATGTTATTGTTTATGTTGCAGATGGTAATAAAGGACTTTCTGGTGATGATAAATTCGCATGTAAAATGCTTTATAAATCAAATAAACCAGTTATTCTCGCAGTTAATAAAATTGATGATATCGACAAAATTTATAACGTCAATGAGTTCTATGCTTTAGGTATTGGTGAACCAATTGCTATTTCATCTTCTCATGGTATTGGAGTTGGTGATTTACTTGATAAAATCATCTCTTTATTACCTGAAAAGAAGATTAATACATATGATAATGCAATTAAGTTCTCTTTAATTGGTCGACCAAATGTTGGTAAATCAAGTTTAACTAACGCAATCTTAGGTCATGATCGAGTCATTGTTTCAAATATTGAAGGAACGACAAGAGATTCCATTGATACACCATTTGTTAGAGATGAACAACAATATGTAGTTATTGATACTGCAGGTTTAAAAAAACGTGGAAAAATCTATGAAGCAGTTGATAAATATGCAGCTTTAAGAGCTCTCGCGGCGATTGATAGAAGTGATGTTGTATTACTTTTAATCGATGCAAAAGAAGGTATTCAACAACAAGATAAACATGTTGTTGGTTATGCGATGGAAGCAAATAAAGCAATCGTTATCGTCGTTAATAAATGGGACTTAGTTGAACATAATCAAGATTCAATGTCTGAATTTAGCAAAAATATTAGAAAAGAATTTAAGTTCTTAGATTATGCACCAATTGTATTTATTTCCGCGAAAGATCATTCAAGAATTAATACGATCTTCCCAGAAATAATTCAAGCATATACTTCATATAATACTAGAGTTGGTACATCTGTTTTAAATGACATTATTCAAGATGCTCAAATAGTTAATCCTACTCCAATCTTTAATGGAGGTAGATTAAAGATTTATTTTGCTAACCAAGTCTCAGTATGTCCTCCAACTTTCATTCTTTTTGTTAACAATCCAGATTATATGCATTTCTCATATCAAAGATATATTGAGAATAGACTAAGAGATAGCTTTGAATTTAAAGGTTCACCTTTAAAAATTCTTGTTAGAGAAAGAAAATAAACCACATTATGTGTTTTTTCTTTTGCTATTTATTAATGAAAGGGGTTTCAATTTTAAAATCATTGCTTGAAGATTAACTACCTTATAAAATTAAAATCACTTAGGTCTATTATATTAATATAATAGGAAGGGAGAGTTAATGAAAAATAAAGTTTTAATGCTTTCATTAATTGCCTTATCTAGTTTAATTGTAGGATGTGGAGGAAATATGTTAAGTTCTACAACAAGTAGTTCTAGTTCGTCCTCGGCACAAAGTTCATCAAGTGAAAAAGTGAATTATTTAATTAATAATTTAACTAAATTACATGATCAACAAGAGAAAAACTATACAATTAAATATGATTCAGGAACTAATGATAAAGCAGATATTGTTCATTGTACAAATAACGCAGTCTATCGTGATGCGAATAACTCAGTCGATGTGGCAGGATATGCAGAAGATAATAACGGAGTATTCATATTTAGTAAACATGGTGGAAAATTATATAAAGGTGATTATCAATTAGATGATAACAATAATTACATTAAAGATTTATATAGTTTTACTGTTAGTTTAGGTGCTTATAAAGATAAAGTAGCACCAGTATTTACTTCATTAGATGTAAGTAAATATGAAACTAACTTATCAAAACCATTTCCTAATAAACCAGACATGATTGAATCAAAAAATAACGATATGTGTTATTTCTTATTATGCTTAGGATGGGATCAAACATTCGCTAAGAATGTAACTTGGGCTTATGTTTCATCAACAGAAAATGAAATTACATATGAATTTCATTCAGATGTTGGAGTTATTCTTAATGTAACAATTTATGATATCGGTACAACTGTAATTGATGGTATTGATACTTTATTCAAAAATTAATTTATAAATTTAGAAAGAGAGAAAAAAATGAAAAAGAAAATTTTATTAATTGCATGTGCTTCTTTAGCTTTAGCACTTCCAACTTTAGCTTCATGTAGTTCTACTAGCACATCAGGATCTAGTGCATCTCAAGAGGGAACTAGTATCGCAACTTTATTAGGAAAATTACGTAATGGTTTTTCAATGGATGGAACAATGTCTGAAACCGCTCATTATTTAAGTGGAATTAACGGAACTGAAACTGGCGCAACTAACGATACAACTTATTCAGTTCATTATGCTTTTGAAAAAGCTAGTGATCATCCAAGTGCAGAACGTCATATTTCAGGTACCAGCGGAGACATCGTTAATGATGTCTGTATTGAAGGTGATGATGGTTACGTTTATTATGCAGATCTTAATTATAAAAACGAAGTTGAATATTATAAAGCAAGTACTTCTTCAAGTTCAGGTATTAACTATGGTTTATTACTTGATAACCCATTTAATTATATTCTTGAAAGTGATTTAACTTTAAAAGAAGGAACAACATATTCATTAGATTTAAAGAAAGCAAGCTTCTTTACATATCGTACATTAGGTGTTGCAGATACAATTTATGATACTGTTATTGATTCATTTGAATTTACTGTTAATGATAATGATTCAATTACATTAAACATTGTTCCACACAAATTAGAAAACCAATATTATACTGACTCTTCATATAATAACGTCTATTATAACTTAACATCTTCTACTACATTAACTTTAACAGACCTTGGAACTGCTACAGTTTCTTTACCTGCAGTAAAAGCTCATAAAGATGAACATGATCGTTTAGCTTCTGCTTTAGCTAAAATTGATTCTAATTATACAATTGATCTAACTTATACTGGTATTCAAGTTGGCTATTCTGGTAGTAGTGAAGAAACAGAATTACATCATAAATATTATTATACAGATGAAGGTGCATTCATTAAATTTGCTGAAGGTGCTGAAATTGATGCAAGTAGTGATGTATTAATTAAATATGATACTGATGGTGATAAAATGATTCCTTATGGCTATCATGCTGGAACTAACACTTGGACTCAAGCTAGAGGTAGCGCAAGCTTCTACAATATGCTTGGTTTAAGTAAGAGCGTTATTAAACCTATTATTAAAGGTGTTGCACCTGAATTATTTACTTATGATGCTAGCTTAAATGCATATGTTATCTGTGATGAATTAAAAACAGTAATTGGAGTAGATTGTTTTGTCCCACCAATTGATGCAGAACTTGACTACTTAGATGGATATGGAACATCATGTATTATCTATATGGATGGTGATACTGATAACATTGATAGAATTGTTGTTACTGACTATTTTGATAATTCATTCTTAACTCGTAGTGAATCTTACATCATGAAGATTTCTAATGTTGGAACAACTACTCTTCCATATGCTTTCGGTGATTAATTATGAAGAAAAGATTATTAGTGTCTTTACTAGCTTTATCTTCAATTTTCACCTTATTCGCATGTAATAATACTCCTAGTTCATCCTCAAGTTCTTCTTCATCTAGACATGTAGGCCCTGCTTCATCATCTTCTAATTCAATTTCTTCTTCGCAAAGAGAAACTAATTCTTCTAATTTTGGTTATGAAGAAAACGCTGATGGAACAATAACTTTAACTAGTTATCGTTATGATGATAAGACTGAACCAGCTACATGTGTCATTCCTTCATCGATTAGAAATAAAGTTGTCACTAAAATTGGCGAAAGATGCTTTATGTATTCTAACGGAATTACAAGCATCGAAATTCCTGAAACAGTTACAACAATTGATGAAACTGCCTTTGCGGATTGCTTAACTATCGCGCAAATTAAGGTTGCAGATAATAACGCAAATTATACTGTTGAAGATGGTATTCTCTATAACAAAAATAAAACTACTTTAGTTTATTGCCCAGTAGAAATTTCTAAAAATATTTCTATGCCTCAAAGTGTAACTAAAATTGGAGGATATGCTTTCTATGGTTCTAAATTAAAAGGTAGAATTATTACTTGGAGTAAAAATGTTACCACAATTGGTAATTGTGCTTTTTATAAATCAAATATCACAACTATTACTTTACCAGATTCAGTAACATCATGTGGAAATGAAGCATTCGCATATTCTTATGTTACTAAATTAACTTTATCTAAGAATTTAACTCATATTGGTTCATTATGTCTTACTTTCTTACAACAATTAACATCTCTTACTCTTCCAGGATCTTTAAAAGTTATCCCTAATCAATCAGTTTCTAATAATGTTAAATTAGCTACTTTAGTTTTAGAAGAAGGTATCGAAGAAATTGAAGATTCAGCATTTACATATAATAAATTAATTAGAAATGTTACTTTCCCTTCTTCTTTAAGAAAAATTGGTCGACATGCGTGTAACTATTTTGGCTATTTAGAAAACTTAGTTATTCCTGAAGGAGTAGAAGAAATTGGTGATGAAGCATTTATCTATGGAGAAAATCTTGCATCAGTTTCATTACCTTCAACATTAAAAAAGATGGGAGAAGGAGTATTTGCTTATAGCCAAAAGCTTCATACAATTACTTTAAATTCTAATAACACTTCTTTTAAATTAGATGATGGAGTTTTATATTCTTATGATGAAACTAGACTTCTATGTTATCCTTCTAGACTTGGTAAACCAGAAGGAAGCGAAACACCAACAAGAACTAGTTATGTAGTTAAAGAAGGAACTAGACAAATTGATGCGACTACCTTTGCCTTATCTACATATTTAAAAACATTAACTTTCCCTTCAACTATTACTAGGGTCGGTTATTCTTGTTTATATGAGTCTTCTGTTACTTCTTTAAGTATCAATATGACTGAAGGAGAATGGGAAAAAGTAGAAAAGACGAAAGAAATTGCAACTTCATCTAGTGGCGCTAGTGAAGTTATGTCAGAATGGAATACATCTTTCTTTGGTACTATTACTTATAAAAAATAAAAATAAAATATAGCCTAAATGATCATTTGTCATTTAGGCTATATTTGTATAAATTAAGAAAATAGACATAACTATATAATTGTTAATTTTGTTATATTATTTTTAATATTTTACTATTAATTAACTTCGGATAATATACCATTTTTCGAAAAGGAGGAGAGTTATGTTTAAACTTTATAAAAATTTAACTAAAAAAGATATATGCTTTGTTATCTTAATTCTTGCTTTCACATTTATGCAAGTATGGTTAACTATGACTATTACTGATTATGTATCAGGAATTATTAAAGCTATTACATATCTTAATTATCATAATAATCTTGATAGTTTAGGTTCAATTGGAACGCTTATTAATTCGATTGGCTTAGAAAATTTAACTGATGCGACAAAGGTAAGAACCTATTTACCAATGATAACTGATGAAGAAACTATTTCGATGATTGTATCTATCGCGAATGCATCAACTTGGGATATATGGTATAACGGGCTTATGATGCTTGCTTTAGCCGCGGGTATTATGGTTGTACAAGGATTAATTTCTGTCATTGCTTCGGCAGTGGCTAGTAACCTTTCTACATCAATTAGAACTAAGTTATATCGAAAAGTAGAAAGCTTATCTTTAGAAGAAATTAATAAATTTTCTACCCCTAGTTTAGTTACTAGAACGACTAATGACGTGCAACAAATTCAAATGGCTAATCTATTGACAATGCGTATGATTTTCGCAGCTCCAATTACTGCGGTATGGGCAATTATTAAGATTCGCGCTAGTTCATTTGAATTAACGCTTGCTACATCAATCGCGATAATTATTTTAATCGCCTTTATTGGAATACTTATGGTTATTGCTTTACCTAAATTTAATAAAATGCAAACATATGTAGATAAATTAAATTCTTCTACAAGAGAGAATTTAACTGGTGTAAGAGTTATTAGAGCTTTTAATGCAGAAAAATACCAAGAAGATAAATTTGATAAAGCTAATACTGACTTTACTAAATCACAAATTTTTACTGGTAGAATTATGGCTTTACTTTCTCCAGGTATGTCACTTATTTCTTCTGGCTTAACATTAACAATCTATTGGATAGGTGCTTCTTTAATTAATCAAGGTAATATTGATTATGCAACTGTCTCCTCATTTGTTATGCTTGCAGGACAAATTATCATGGCTTTTGTCATGTTGATGATGCTTTTCTTACTCATTCCTCGAGCAATTGTATCAGCAAAACGTATTAATGAAGTTTTAGATGAAGATATTAGCATTAAAGATAAAGAAGAATGTAAGGAATTTAGTGAAGACGGTAGCGTTGAATTTAAAAATGTTTCTTTTAAATATTCTGATGGAAAAGAAAGTGCGATAAGTGATATTTCTTTTAAAGTTAACAAAGGAGAAACTCTCGCGATAATTGGTGGAACTGGCTGCGGTAAAACTACGCTTATAAATTTAATTCCTCGTCTATACGAAGTTACTTCAGGAGAAGTAATTGTAAACGGGGTAAATGTAAAAGATGTTTCACAAGAAAAACTAAGAGATACAATTGGTTTTGTTCCTCAAAAAGGTATGTTATTTAAAGGTAGCATTAAAGAAAATATCGCTTTAAGTAATCCTTTAATGGATGAAAATAATATCATTGAAGCAAGTAAAATTGCCTGCGCATATTCCTTTATTAACGAAAAAGAAAAAGGCTTTGATGAAGAAATTTCTCAAGGTGGAAAGAATGTATCAGGTGGTCAAAAACAAAGATTATGTATCGCTCGTGCGGTAGCTAAACATCCTAGCATTTATATCTTTGATGATTCTTTCTCTGCTTTAGATTATAAAACCGATAAAGAAGTTAGAGAAAATTTAAAACAATATGAAAAAGAATCGACAAAAATTATTGTCGCTCAAAGAATTGGTACAATTATTGATGCTGATCAAATCTTAGTTATTGAAGATGGAAGAATTGTGGGTAAAGGAAAACATGAAGAATTATTAAAGACATGTAAAGAATATCAAGAAATCGCTTTATCACAATTATCTAAGGAGGAATTAGGCTTATGAGACCAATGAAAAATAATTATGCTCCTAAGGTAAAACCTGATTATAAAAAACTCTTTAAGTCATTAAGACCTTATTATCTAGCAATCGCCATTTCATTTATCTTTATAATTTGCTCTGTCTTAATTTCTATTTATGCTCCTCAAATATTAAAAGATTTTACTAATGAGATTGCTGATAACGCCGTTAATAAGTCAATTGATATGAATAAAATATTTAATTATGGCATGGCTTTAATTGTGATGTATATCGTTAATGCTTTATTAAGTTTTTCATCATCTTTTATTATGAATGAAGTAACACAAAGATATTCAAGGAACTTAAGAAAAGAGATTTCTTTAAAGATTAACAGGATGAAATTAAAATATTTTGATTCTCATCCATATGGTGATACTTTATCAATCGTTACTAATGATGTTGATAATATCGCGCAAAATTTACAAAACGGCATATCGATGTTATTTCAATCAATCTTTATGCTTACCGGCGTATTAATCGCGATGTTTATTACCTCATGGCAAATGGCATGTACAATCCTTATTTCTATTCCATTAATGGTAATTGCTTTAATGATCATCATGAAAAAAGCGATGCCTTTATTTAAACTTAGACAAGATTATACTGGTCGAGTTAATGGCATCGTCGAAGAAAATTATTCAGGACAAAACGTCATTAAATTATTCAATGCGGAAAAAATACGTGGAGAAAAATTTGATGAGACAAATGAAGATTTACATATGACGATGTTTAAAGCTCAATTCTACGGGGGAATTATGCAACCTATGATGAGCTTTGTCTCCTACTTCTCTTATAGCGCAGTTTTCTTAGTTGGTGGTTTACTTATGGCTTATAATAAAGGTATTAGTTTTGGAACTATCACTGCATTTACAATCTATGTTAATTTATTCCAAAATCCATTAAGTCAAATTGCTCAAGCGATGAACTCTCTTCAAATGTCTGGTGCAAGTGCCTCTAGAGTATTTGCTTTCTTAGATGAAAGTGAACTTGATGATGAAACGAATAAACCTTCATATCTATCAAAAGACAATGTTAAAGGTAAAGTAGAATTTAAAAATGTTAAATTTGGTTATAACGATAACCATATTATTATTCCTAATTTTTCTATTAAGATTGATCCAGGTATGAAAGTTGCAATTGTTGGTCCAACTGGAGCAGGTAAAACAACTATAGTTAATTTACTCATGAGATTTTATGAAGTTAATGAAGGAGATATTCTTATTGATGATATCTCGATTAAAGATATGTCAAGAAAGGAACTAAGATCTCTCTTTGGTATGGTATTACAAGATACTTGGATGTTTGAAGGTACTTTAAAAGAAAATATCCTCTTTAATAAAGAAGATATTAGTGAAGAAGAATTTAATAAAGTTATTGAGGAAGCTAATTTAAAACATTTTGTTGCAACTTTAGAAGACAAAGAAAATACTTTCTTAAAAGAAGATTCATCTTTATCCGCGGGACAAAAACAACTCTTAACGATCGCTCGTGCAATGGTGGAAAATGCTCCTTTATTAATTCTCGATGAAGCGACTAGTAATGTTGATACGAAAACTGAAATACTTGTTCAAGAAGCGATGGATAAATTAACAAAAGGGAGAACATCATTTGTTATTGCCCATCGTTTATCAACGATTAAAAACGCAGATATTATCCTAGTGATGAAAGAAGGTAATATTATTGAAACAGGTAATCACGATGAATTAATGGCATTAAATGGAACTTATGCAAGTTTATATAATTCACAATTTATCGAAGAACAAGAATAAAAGCGCCTCGGCGCTTTTATTCATGTCGATCATCGCTATGATAAATTTCACAAAATCTACCAAGGTAACTTGGTTTTAATCCTTTAATACTTAAATGAGAGATATCTCCATACCCTTGTAATCTAAATTGAGCGATACCTTCTTGTCTTTCTTCACTGATAAAAGTAGTAATACTACTTGGAGGAGCAAAGAAAGAATTTACTAAAGCCATATATGGAATATCAGTTAAGTGTGATGTTAATAAACTCATCATCCCAAGATGACAAAAGAAAACTAATGTATCTTTATTTTCTCTAGTAACTCGATAGATATGTCCATCACGTTCATAACCATATTCTTTTAAAATATTATCAAATGAAGAGATGACTTCATCATATTTTTCTTTGATCATTGTGCCATTGAAACTAGGATCACGCAAGAACTTATCATCACGGAGATAGAAGTTATCATTATTTTTAAAATAAGAAGGGTATAGATCCCAAGTTAAGTTTTGTTCTTTTTTATATGGAACATTAATTTTATATGAAAATTCTTGTAACCATGGACAAATTGTCGCTTCGTCAGAATGATGTTTTAAAACTGCTTGAGAAGTTAATATCGCGCGAGGAAGGGGAGAAGAAAAAGCTTTAGTATATTCTAAATCTTTTAAATATTCACCTAGTGCTTCTACTTCTTTAAAACCGGTGGGAGTCAATGTTTTATTTGCGTTATCAGGATCACCATGTCTAATAATTATAATTCGCATAAAGTTAGTCTCCTTATTTTCGATAAAATTATAAACTTTTTACTATAAATAGGCATTAAAAAGTGATTTTTTTACAAAAATTAGATTAGTTATGGTAAGATAATCTTATCGGAGCTCTCTATATGGAAGTTAATAAAATCAAAAAAATGATTAAAACTAAGAGTAATAAAGACGTTAAGACACAAATCGATTCTATTAAAACAATCGGAATTATCTTAATGATGATTTTAGTTGCTTCGATTGTCGCGGCAATGGTCTTAATTTTTAATAACTATTCAATAAGGGTTCAAAACGAAATTGAAAACATTTCAACTACTCGTATTAATAACGCATCAAAAGAAGTAAAAAATGGTATTGAATTAAGAGTTGATGAAAATTATGAACAATTAAAGACTTATGCATCATTCTTCAGTAATTCTGAAACATATAAATATGTGGATTATCCAACTTTAAAGAAAGATTTACAAGAATATTCTACTCTTTATAATGGATTTGATATGATTGACGCTATTTACTTAGATGAATCAACTTCTACTATTACTAGAAGTGGACGAACATATAATTCTTTAGATGATTTTAAAAAATATATTGCTTCATCAAAAGAAGGAACGTTAGATTTCTTTTTTGATGCATCTAATGAAGAAATTTATTTTGGCTATTCTTACGTATTTGATAATGAGCCTAATATCAAGGGCATTTATGGCGCAGCTTATGTTTCTACTATCACATCGTATTTACATTCTAATTTGTATAATAACTTGACTTCGATTCTTTTAATTGATGTTGATCCTAATTCTAATAACGAAATTATTGCTTTCTATGATAATAAAAATCAAACATCTTCAACTATGAAATATGCAAGCATTTCACAAATGCTCGCGGATTATTCTCAAGATAAATCTACTTTCACAATTGATTATATTAAAGATAATGTGTTATCACCAAATCATCCTTCTTCATCTATTGTATATATAGAAAATGATGGTAATAATGAAAATGGTTCAACTAAAATGTGTTATATTTCTGACTTATTTACATATACTGATACTGATAAAGTCAGTCATAATTTAACTTTAAGAATGGTGTTAATTGTTCCTCAATCACAATTATCATATCAAATTAATTCTTTATATGCTGAATCATTAGTTATTGTAACAGTTGTTTTAGGGGTAAGTGCACTTGCAGTTGCTACATTGATTTTTGCAGTATGCGGTATTGCAATTAAACAAAAGAAATATGCCGCGTACGATGATAATACTGGCTTATTAAATATCAAATCATTTAAACGTGATGCTGAAATTGTCATCCGTCAAAATCAAGAAACAAAATTTGCTTTAATTTATATTACAATCATAAAATATCATTTCTTAAGACAAATTTATGATGCTGAATATATTAATGGTTTAATCACGACCATTGGACAAGAAATTAAAACTAATTTCCCTGATGGATTAAATGCGATAGAAGATCGAAATAAATTTATTGTCCTTATTCCTTATGAAGAGAAGAAAGATATTATTGATAAAGTTACTGCGTTTCAAAACTATATGAATTTATTAAAATATCGCGATATTCACGGCGTTGAACTTAGTTATGGTATTAAACGTACTACTTTTGAAACGATGACTTCAATTGATAAAGAGATTGAATCAGCGACTCTAGCAAGTAAATACATTCAATACGACTATACTAAGACTAACTATAATTTCTACAATGCTGAATTAGACCGCATTGAAAAAGGTAATGCTGAAATTGAATTAAAAGCTCAACAAGCACTTGATGAAAATAGATTTGAAGTCTTCTATCAACTTAAGAGAGATATTTCTAAAGATGAATGGGTTGGTTCAGAAGCTCTTGTTAGATGGAGAGATAGTGATGGTAAATTAATTCCACCTGGACAATTTATTCCAATCTTTGAAGAGAATGGCTTTGTTGTTCAAATTGATAGTTATGTTTTTGAAAATGTTTGTAAGCAACTTAGAGAAATGATTAATAATGGCATTAAAGTTGTTCCAGTAAGTGTTAACCTTTCTAAGAAACACTTTAGAGACTTAAATTTCATCAATGTTTATGAAGATATTGTTAATGAATATAATATTCCTCATGAATTAATTGAATTTGAAATTACGGAAGGATTGCTATTTGAAAACATTAACGTCTTTAAACGTTTTATTAGTATCGCTCATTCTCGTGGCTACAAATGTTCTATGGATGATTTTGGTTCTGGATATTCGTCTTTAAATATCATTTCTGAACTTGATTTTGATACGATTAAGATTGATCAAAGATTCTTTAGAAACTCAAATGGTTTTACTGGTGAAAGCAAAATTATTATTTCAAGTATTATTTCTTTGTGTCATAAACTTGGCAAAAAAGTTATCGCAGAAGGAGCTGAAGAATTTGAACAAGTTAAGTTCTTAAAAAATAATGATTGTGACATAATTCAAAGTTATTACTATAGTAAGCCTATTCCTTATAACGAATATAAAGAAAAATTAAAAAATGAAAAATAAAGTAAAGATGTAGTTTAAGACTAATTTAAGCTACATCTTTTATTTGTGATTTTAAAATTAATGTAAACGCTTTCTAAAATAAAAAAACAAAATTTTTTTAATTTTTTTATTGAATATCGTTAAAAGTTGCATATAACCTGAATTTGGGATTAACCCCTCAAAATGGGTTGTTAAGAATTTAAATTAAGTAC
>CAVJWU010000026.1:0-20954 GCA_963653535.1 Azospirillum sp. CAG:239 | reverse complement strand
TGAGAGTTTTTTGAGTTCTTTAAGTCTACCAGTTTAGAAATTTAGGAGAAGAATAGTTTATATAAAAAGCAACACATTGTGTTGCTATATAATCTTTGGTGCGGGTAACAGGACTTGAACCTGCACGGAGTATCCACTAGATCCTAAGTCTAGCGCGTCTGCCAGTTTCGCCATACCCGCATGTATTCTTAAATCATATTGGGGCGCCCGATACGACTTAAACGTACGACCTTAACCTTCGGAGAGTTCTGCTCTATCCACTGAGCTACGGGCGCATCGCAATTACGATTTTATCATATCTTTTTTAAAGATTAAATATTTTTTTATTAAATTGAGAAATCAATTTGAATTGAATCCAAGTATTTTTCTTTTAAAGAGGCTAAATTAACGCTTTTTAGGTACGTTTCATAACTTTTATCGAAGCCTCTCCAAAAGTCTCTTATTGACGGGTTTAAATCCTCTTTGGAGGCATTTTCAACTGATATATCTCCTTCAGTTGCGATAATGATATCATAAGAAGTAATTTCTTTAGGAGATTTATTTAATTTATAACCGCCGTTATTACCTCTTAAGCTTTTAACTAGTCCTGCTCGATTTAATAAAGCAATTACTTGTTCTAAATATTTTAAAGAGATATTAGTTCTTCTTGATATATCTTTTAATGAAATGAATTCTTGTTCACCATATATAGCTAAATCAATCATTACATTAAGTGCATAACGTCCTTTAGTTGAAATCATTCTATCACCTCATAATATTTAATATTTTAAAATTAAATAAAAGATAAGTCAATAAATACTAATTTTACGCGAAAAAAGGCCATGCTCATGCATGACCTTAATGTTGAAATTTATATTACTTAGGTTGTTTACCAATATAAGCAAGGATACCGCCGTCGACATAAAGAATATGTCCATTAACTGCGTTAGAAGCTTCAGAAGCTAAGAAGACTGCTGGTCCTCCAAGTTCTTCAGGATTTAACCATCTACCTGCTGGAGTTTTTGCGCAGATAAATGTATCGAATGGATGTCTTGATCCATCAGGTTGAATTTCTCTTAATGGAGCTGTTTGAGGAGTTGCGATGTAACCAGGGCCAATACCATTACATTGAATGTTGTATTCACCATATTCAGAACAAATGTTCTTTGTTAACATCTTTAAGCCGCCTTTTGCTGCTGCATAAGCAGAAACTGTTTCTCTACCAAGTTCTGACATCATTGAACAAATGTTAATGATTTTGCCATGACCTTTTTTGATCATGCTTGGGATAACGTGTTTTGAGCAGATGAATGGACCAGTTAAATCGATATCGATAACTTTTCTCCAATCACTTGCGGACATTTCTGTCATTGGGATTCTCTTAATGATACCTGCGTTATTAACTAAGATATCAATAACACCAACTTCTTTTTCGATAGTTGCGACAAGTTCAGCAACTTGATCTTCGTTTGTAACATCACAAACATAACCATGTGCTTCAATACCTGCTTCTTTATAACTTGCTAAACCTTTATTAACTAAATCTTGGTTAATATCGTTAAAGCAAATAGTCGCGCCTGCTTCATGGAATGCTTTTGCAATTGCAAAGCCAATACCATAGCTAGCACCTGTAACTAATGCAATTTTTCCTTTTAAAGAAAACATTGATTCCATTTTAAATAAATCTCCTTATTTTAAATCAGTTGATTTAATGACGTCCATATCGTCATAAGCTTTATTTTCACCACACATACCCCAAATAAAGGCATAACTCTTAGTTGCAAATCCTGAATGAATTGACCAAGATGGTGAAATAACAGCTTGCTCATTTTTAATAACAATAGTTCTAATTTCTTGAGGTTGTCCCATTAAGTGGAAGACAACATCATCTTCTCCAAGTTCAAAATAGAAATAAACTTCCATTCTTCTTTCATGAGTATGAGAAGGCATGGTATTCCATGCATTACCTGGAGCGAGAATTGTTAAACCCATTGATAATTGGCATGTATCTAAAACATCAGAATGGATGAATTGATTAATAGTACGGCAATTTAAGTGTTCTTGATCACCTGTTGGTACTTTTCTAGCCTTTTCAATTGGTAAATAAACTGTTGGATAAGATTTATGTGCTGGGGATGAACACATATAGAATTTTGCAGGATTCTTTGCATCAATTGATGAGAATACTACTTCTTTAGTGCCCATTCCAACATATAAACAATCTGTTTTGTGTAAGACATATTCTTTACCGTCTAAAGTGACTTTACCATCACCACCGATATTGAATACACCAAGTTCTCTTCTTTCTAAGAAATATTTTGTTCTTAATGCGTCACCTGCTTCAAGTTTTAATTCTTTAGTAACAGGATAAGCACCACCTGCGATCATACGATCTTGGTGAGAATAAGTTAAACTAATATCATCCTTGACGAAAACATTTTCCATTAAGTAATGTTTTCTTAATTCTTCAGTAGTATAGTGCTTTGAATCATCTGGATGATTCGCATATCTAATGTCTAATTCTTTCATATTATCTTTGAACTCTACCTGAAGCGTCTCCGCCAGCTAAAGCAAGAACTTCTTTTTCAGAAACTAAATTGAAGTCACCTGGGATAGTATGTTTTAAAGCAGAAGCTGCAACAGCGAATTCAAGTGCTTTACCTTGGTCTTCTGGCCAAGTTAATAAGCCGTGGATTAAACCACCAGAGAATGAGTCACCACCGCCAACTCTATCGATGATAGGGTTAATGTCATAGTGCTTTGATTCATAGAATTCTTTTCCGTTGTAGATTAATGCTTTCCAACCATTGTGAGTTGCTGAATATGATTCTCTTAATGTTGATACGACATATTTGAAGCCGAATTCTTTAGCCATTTGTTCGAAGATTTTGTGGTAACCTGCTGCATCTGTTTTACCACCTGTAACGTCTGCATCTGGTTTGAAGCCTAAGCATAATTCTGCATCTTCTTCGTTACCGATACATACATCAACATATTGCATTAATGGTTTCATAATAGAAATAGCTTTTTCTGATGACCATAATTTCTTACGGAAGTTTAAGTCACATGAAACTGTAACACCATGTTTTTTAGCTGCAATACATGCAAGTCTTAAATTTTCAGCTGATTTATCGCTGATAGCTGGAGTAATTCCTGACCAGTGGAACCATGAAGCACCTTCGAAAATCTTATCGAAATCGAAATCGCTTGCATCTGCTTCTGCAATTGAAGAATTAGCTCTATCGTAAATAACTTTACTTGCTCTCATTGAAGCACCTGTTTCTAAGTAATAAATACCTAAACGGTCGCCACCACGAGCGATATAATCTTCATGAACACCATATCTTCTTAATGCATTTACTGCACATTGTCCGATTTCATGTTCTGGGACTTTTGAAACGAAGTAAGCTTCGTGTCCATAATTTGCAAGAGAAACTGCAACGTTAGCTTCTCCTCCGCCGTAACAAACATCTAATGATTGTGCTTGAACAAAACGTGAATTTCCTGCGGAAGAAAGTCTTAACATGATTTCTCCCATTGTAACTACTTTAGCCATTATTTTCTATTCTCCTTAATAATTTTTCTAGCTTCTAAACAAGCTGCTACTTGTTCTTCTTTAGTTCCTTTTAATACCCATGAACCACCACATGCGACAATCTTGTCGAATTTGACAAATTCAGCGATATTTGAATTATCAACTCCACCTGTAGGCATGAATTTACATGCTGGGAAAGCTGCTGCTAATGCTTTGATTGCTTTTAAGCCACCAAATACACCTGCTGGGAAGAATTTGAATGTTGTAATACCATTTTCAATGCCTTCCATAATTTCTGTTGGTGTAACTACACCTGGTAAGTATGGGACATTGTGTTTTTTACAAACATCACAAACTGATTTTGAGAAGCCTGGTGAAACAATAAATTTTGCTCCACATGCAATTGCTTCTTCACATTGAGCTGCATTGATAACAGTTCCTGCACCAACTAAAACTTTTTCACCATATTCTTTTGCAGCTAATTTAATGCAATCTGCTGCACAAGGTGTTCTGAAGCAAATTTCTGCTACAGGTACATCACCTTCGATTAAAGTGTCTAAAGCTGAAGCTGTGTCTTCAACCTTGTTAAGTACGACAACTGGGACAACGCCAATTTCGTGTACTCTTGCTAATACATCCATATATAAACCTCCAAATATGTATATAAAAATGTTCTTTACACGCTTAAATTATAACACGATACTATTTTGTTGTATACAACATTTTTTTTATAGATTTTAAAAAAATAAAGTAGTATTACTATCTTCATTAAACTATTAGATTTTTTCTCAATATTTTAATGTTTTCTTTTTTTAGTAAGATTATAATTGTTGACGAGGTCAATTTTTATGAAAATTATTCATGTTGGTATAAATAACAAATTTAAAAAAATTAATGATGCAATTAACTCTATTAATGAGCCTACTTTAATATTATTAGATGATGAAGAATATTTTGAAAAAGTAGTTGTTGACAAAGACAATGTAATTATTGATGGACAAAATAAAGCAAAAATTAATTATAATGATTATGCAAAAAAGATTCATCAAGATGGAACTGAATACGTTACTTTTAGAACTTATACTATGTTAGTCAAAGGTAAACACGTCACTTTAAGAAATTTAACAATTGAAAATTCCGCCGGAGAAGGCCCTTCTATTGGTCAAGCAGTAGCCCTTCACCTATATAACGATGACATCACTTGTATAAATTGTACTTTACTTGCTCGTCAAGACACTTTATTCTGTGGACCATTTTCACCAGATTTAATTGAAAGATATATTCCTATTCTTCCTCGTGATGAAAGAGAACACGATGGAGAATTCCATCAAAGATTTATCTCTTGTACAATTAAAGGAACAGTTGATTTTATTTTTGGTGGTGCAAGCGCAGATTTTATTGATTGTAACATCTATTCACTTGCGACATATCGTGATACTTGGGTAGTCGCGCCTGATCACGACAAAGAAAATCAATACGGGATGAATTTTATAAATTGTCGTTTCCTTAAAGAAGAAGGAACAAAAGATGAATCAGTTTATTTAGCTCGTCCTTGGCGAGAATATGGCATGTGTCATTTCATCAATTGCTATTTAGATACCCATATTAAAAAAGAAGGATTTTCTATTTGGGTCGGAACTGATCGACATATTAATTCTCGTTTTTATGAAACTGGATCTTTTGGTCCTGGTAGCGAAAATATTTCTCGAGTAGATTGGATGAGAAAATAAGAAATTAAAAGGGTAGCCAAGTTGGCTACCCTTTTGTTATTTAAATAATTTTTCTAATTCAGGATGTTTCTTTAATTCTGGAACAATTAAATCACAAACGAATTTTGCTCCTTCATATCTTAAATGTGTATTATCTTCTTTACCTTCTAAATAATTATCATAGATATTTGGATCAAAGTTCATAAAGAATTTTCTCGATTCTTTTTCACCAATTTTATTAAGTGCATCGTAAGTTAATTTAGTTCCATCAACATAGATAACATTTTCTTTTTTCGCTAAATCTTCCATCGCGGCAGGAAAATCTAAATGACAATTATCAACTAATTTTCCATCGACAAATTTTCTTCTATAAATTGATGAAATAAGAACAGGTGTTGCCCCGACATTACGTGCGATTGAAATAAAAAATCTTAAATTATCTTGATAAGTTGTCCAAGGGTCTGTTTTTCTTGCTTCGTCTTCTTTTTCATCATTATGACCAAATTGAATGAACAAGAAATCACCTTTTTTAATATTTCTTAAGGCAGGTTCATATCTTTCTTCAGTTATAAAACTTTTAGTAGATCTACCATTACGAGCGAGATTAATTACTCTTACATCATCATTTAAATATTCTGGAATAACTTGTCCCCAACCATGTTGGGGATAAGTATCTTGTAAGTTTGTTTGGCAAGTTGAATCACCAAATAAGAATAATGTTACCATATTATCTTGATGCATCGAAGTATGCTTTTGCATTGTTGAAGCAAATATCTTCGACTACTTTACCTAAGAATTCCATGTCGTTTGGATATTCACCATTTTCAACTAAATGGCCTAATTTATTACATAAAATTCTTCTGAAATATTCATGACGTGTATAACTTAAGAATGATCTTGAGTCAGTTAACATGCCGACAAATCTAGATAATAAACCTAAATTAGATAAGGCAGTTAATTGTTTTTCCATACCATCTTTTTGATCTAAGAACCACCATGCAGAACCAAGTTGCATTTTGCCTGGAACACCTTCTTGAACAAAGCAGAACGCTAAAGTTGCAAGAACTTCATTATCACCTGGGTTTAATGAATATAAGATAGTCTTAGGAAGTTCACTTGTTGAATCAAGTTTATTTAAAATCTTTGATAATGCTGGTGCGAATGAGCCATCGTTAATTGCGTCAAAACCAGTATCTGCGCCGACTTTTTCCATCATTCTACCAGAATTATTTCTTAAAGCTTTAATATGATATTGTTGGACCCAACCATGGTGAGAATATTCTTTGCCTAAGAAGACAATGATATAACCTCTATATTGAGCAGCTTCAGAAGGAGTTAATGTTTCTCCTCTTAATGCTTTCTTAATAATTGCATCAACTTTTTCTTCTGTTGTTTCTTCATAAACTACGACGTCTAATGCGTGATCAGAAACACGACAATCATGTTCATGGAAGAATTCAATTCTTTCTTTTAATGCTTTAGTTAATGTTGCTAAATCTTTAACTTCATAACCAACAACTTTTGATAATTGACCAATATAAGGAACAAATGAATCCCAATCAATGTTAATTACTTTATCAGGACGGAAAGCTGGATAAACATGTACTTTGAATGATTTATCTTCTTTTAATAATGCGTGATAATGTAAATCATCAATTGGATCGTCTGTTGTACATAAAGTATCGACGTTGCTCATTTCAATAATCTTACGTGCAGACATTCCTTTTAATTTTTCATTCATGACATCATAAGTATGTTCTGCAGTTTTTGGTGAGAATATATCTGTGATACCAAAATAATTTTTTAATTCAAGGTGAGTCCAGTGATAAAGTGGATTACCAACTGTATAAGGGATTGTTTCTGCCCATTTTAAGAACTTTTCTTTCTTAGGTGCATCACCTGTAATATAATGTTCAGATACACCATTATTTCTCATTGCTCTCCATTTGTAATGATCACCAAAATGACCTTCAACTAACCAAATATCTGTTGCAGATTCAAATTTACGATCTTCATAAATTTCTTTAATTGGTAAGTGACAGTGATAATCATAAATAGGCATCTTTTTTGCATGTTCATGATATAACTTTTTTGCTGTTTCTGTTTCTAATAAAAAGTCTTCCCCTAAAAATTCTTTCATGTTATTTTTTCCTCCTACATAAAATAATCATGGTATTTTGCAACAACACTACTGATACCTTCTAAACCATCATCAATATGATGAGTGAAGATTTTAACAAGCTTTTCTTCATCATGTTTTTCTAAACATTTAAGCATCGCGTAATGTTGTTCGTAGATGTTTTCAACCTGTGTTGTTTCTCTCAAGTTAGCCATAATTCTAACTCTATTTAATGTTATAGCATTTGAATGAATAATTTTCCATAATCCTAACGAATTTCCGAATTTAAATATTGTCGAATGAAATAAATTATCGTTATGGAAGAACATTTTTGATTTTTCAATGCTTGGTTCCATCGAAATAATTTTTGATTGTTCTTCAATAATATCTTTTAATTCGTCAATTTGTTCAGGAGTGATGGTTTTACATACATTTCTAAGAACATGTGTTTCCACAATGACTCTTAGCTTCATATAATCCGAAACATTTTCGAGAGTAATCTTACTTACATAAGTTCCTTTTTTAGGTGTAACAACAACTAGATTATCTTTTTCTAAACGTGAAATAACACTTCTAATTGGAGTTCGAGAGATGTGGAACTTATTTGTTAAAAATGATTCAGTAACCTTACTTCCAGGGACTAAATCGAGATTAATAATTTCACGTTTAATCTCTTCATATATTTCATCAACGCTTAACATAATCTCTCCTTTACATTAGCGAAATAATATATGAAACAAATATTGCATTATGCATTTGTCTTATATTTATTTGCGTAATTGAATTAAATTTGTTCACGCGGTAATTAATTGTATTCCTATGCGCGAACATATATTCCCCAGTTAAAGAAACAGATTGATCAAATCGAATATAATTTTGAATTGTTTCAAGTGTTTCTTTGCTAATGTTTTCAAGTATTGAAGTAACCTTTTTAACTTCAATTTCTCCTTTAGTAACACCTTTAAATACTTCATCATATAAATAATAGAAATCATATTTATTTAAAGGTATTAATTCTTTAATCTTTGTTCCAAAACAAGGAACAACGCATAAACCTATGCCATCTAAATTTAAGTCGTGTGCGATTGTTTTAATCGATACGCTTAATTTGGTCAGTTCATTATAAGGTAGTTCAAGAGGAATAAATCCTTCCTCATTATTTAATGATAAATTTAATTTAGTAATTAGAAATATCATTTTTTGTAGAATGTTTAAATTGTCAAAATCTTTGGAAATGACTAAATAAGCTTTTACTTCATCAGCCATTATTTTACTTCAGTTCCATCACTTTCATAAATAGGTCCGTCTTGGCCAACCATTTTGACATTTTCAATATTAAATTTATGAACATTCTTAAATATAAAACCACGTTTTGAACATACTTCTGCATTAGTCATCATAACTGGTGTTCCACTTCCTGCATCTTCTTTAAAGATGAATGTGGAATTTTTGATATTAACTTCACCAATAGGCATTTCAGGTAATCCATAGAAATATCCTGCTGTATATTCACAATCTTCTGCAAGAATATCTTGGAAAGTGAATTTACCTAAGTAAGGAGTTCTTTCATCAACAGGTAATTTTTCTTTTGACCATACATATTCAGTCTTACCATCTGGATCACAGAAATAGAACATATTGACAGTAATTGGAGAAAGAACATTCTTCATTAAGATGTTTTTAAATGTAACGTCATCAATAACTGCAGTATTACCTCTACCTCTACGAGTCTTAATTCTTAAGCCACGATCAGTGTGATCAAAAATACAATTTTCAACGACTAAATCTCTAATGCCACCTGACATTTCACTACCTAGAACAACCGCGCCGTGGCCATATTGCATAATGCAGTTTCTAATTGTAATTTTTTCACATGGTGTTTTATATTTTTGACCGATATACATTTTACCAGATTTAATTGCAATGCAATCATCACCAACTGAGAAATGTACTCCGATAATATCAACGTTTTTACAACATTGTGGATCTAATCCATCAGTATTTGGTGAAATCTTAGGATTTTCAATGTAGATATCATAATATCCTAAATCTTGGCAGAAATAAGGATGAATAGTCCATTGAGGAGAATTCTTTACTGTGATACCTTGAGTATAGATATTTTTAGATTGTACATAGAATAAGATATGAGGTCTTACATATGGTAAATTCTTAACATCAATCCACCATGGACCAAGTTGCGCTCTACCATCAATAATTCCTTGACCAACTAACTTGACGTCATGAGCGTCAATAGCATTGATAAGAGAGAGTTTCATTTTAGCTGGGCTACCTTCCCAAGAACCGTATTGAACTACTTCTCCGTTAGGTAAAGTAACTTCACCTTCGAGTTCTTCATACTCACTTATATCAATACTAGCAGATAGTGTTGCACCCTTTTTTAAATTAAAAGTAGTATTAGATTTTAATTTTAAAGATGTGAAATAATATGTACCAGGTTCAATATTAATTAACGCTCCATCATGAGCAGAATCAATTAATGCTTGTAAATCTTTAGTTACATTAGTTTTACCAGTATTATCAATTCCTTTAGAAGATAATACTTCACTTACTGCATCAGTTTTGAATTCGACTTTTTCACCATTAACTTCAACAACGTATTCAGTTTGTGGTTCTAAATCAAATAAAGAAAAAATATTTGTCCTTACATCAGTGAGGACCTTCTTTCCATTTAACGTTACATCGTATGCTTTATCTGCATAATAGATGCAATTGTTATCTAAATCAAAAGTTGCGCTGACGCAAGAAACAAATATTAATTTCATATAAATTTAAACTCCTTAATTTTATTTACTATTTTTTTTTGGCTTTATGTAATTATGTTTGATTAATTCATATAGAATTAAATCCTTAATTCCAATAAATGCCATATCAACAATAATTAAAACTAAAGCTTGAGAACAAGGTTCTTGTAAGAACCAGATTGTTTTATCACTGTATGTAGAAATAATTAAAGTCATTAGTTCGCTACATCCGAAGAATAACGCTAAACAATAAACTAAATTAACAACTAGTGATAATACCGATTTAGGTTTTTTATAAATCATGAACCATTGTGATTCACGTTCTGAGGATTCAATCATAATTAAGATATTATCAGTGACAACATCGGTAATCATGCCACCTAATAATCCACAGACGACAATTCTATCAAGGGGATTCGAAATAACTAGGCCTAGTCCCATAAGGACAAAGAAGCAAATAACACCGAAAAACCAATATTTAATAAGTACTGCTTTCACCCAATAAGGAATTTTACTCAAAAAACTATTTTTTTGATAATTTTCAATTTCTTTTGCTTGGGCTATCTCTTCTTTTGTCTTTTTCTTCATTATTACCCTTTCTAATTATTCTTTATCAGATGTAGTTGAACCAGCACTTGATATATTTTTAAATTTAACTTTCTTTAATGCTGCTTGAACAAATGGAGCAGTAATAACAAGAACGATTGATAATAAGCATAAAACAATATGCCAAACAAGTAATGTAAATGTTTTACTACCTTTCGCTACGAAAACGCTATATTCAGCAATAACAGATTGGTCACCTGCAGCAATAGCGGCATTATAAGTTTCAATATCGCCTTGATAACTTGGTGTAATACCTTTATAAATTAAGAATAATAATACAACTGATCCTGCAAATAAGACCAAGAAAATAATCATCATATAAAGAGGTCTTTTCTTACCATATCCAACAAATGCATAGTTAATATAAGCAACTCCACCTAGAATTGTTAATAAGCAAACACAGAATTCAAAAATTGCTGAGTATGGAGCAAGTGCATAATCTGTATTACCAGCATATCTAGTAATAACTGATGATATTGCTGATAATGAACACATGATGACAAAGATTGTAATACCAATAACTAACATTGGAATAACATAATAGTTTCTTTTTAAAGAAATAGCTAATTTTCTTAAAGAGAATTTTAATTTTTCAGAAAAACTCATTTTTAGCGACCTCCTTAACGAATTCTATCTTCTGTTTCTTTATCAAAGAAGCAGACCATATCTTGATTAAATGATACATGGAATTCTGCACCATCATCATAATCTAACCAACCAGGTAATTTGACTTGCATTTTGGTATCTCCAACGTAACAATGGAATAATGTTGCTGGACCCATATGTTCTAATAATTCATTAGTGATTCTTAAATCTTCACCAGGAAGGAAGTGTTCTGGACGGATACCTAAGATTAATTCTTTACCAGTTCCACAATATCCATGATCTTTTAATAATGCAGTTCTCTTTTCATCTAATTTGTAAGAGAAATCTTTGCAAATAAATGTGCCTTTTTCATCGACTGTTCCTTCAATGAAGTTCATTGGAGGGTTACCAATAAATGAAGCAACGAATACATTGTTTGGATCTGAATAAACTTGTAATGGAGTACCAATTTGTTGAACTTTACCCATAGACATAACTACGATTCTATCAGCAAGAGTTAAAGCTTCAACTTGGTCGTGAGTAACATAAATCATTGTTGCACCTAATTTTTGGTGTAATAATTTAACTTCACGTCTCATAGAAACTCTTAATTTAGCATCAAGGTTTGATAAAGGTTCATCAAATAAGAAGACTCTAGGATTTCTAACAATAGCTCTGCCTAAAGCAACTCTTTGACGTTGACCACCAGATAATTGTTTAGGTTTTTTATTTAATTGAGTTGTTAAATCTAAGATTTCAGCCGCATGCATAACCTTTTTGTGGATTTCAACTTTATCAGTTTTTCTTAAAGTTAAAGAGAAAGCCATGTTTTGATAAATAGTCATGTGAGCGTATAAAGCATAGTTTTGGAAAACCATTGCCATATCTCTATCTTTTGAAGGAAGATTTGTAATTTCTTTATTAAATTCTTCTTTATCTTCAGTTGCTTGTTCAATTAAATATGCATGTCCATCAGTAATATCTTCTAGACCTGCAATCATTCTTAAAGTTGTAGATTTACCACAACCTGATGGACCGACGATAACAATGAATTCTCCATCTTGAATATCGATATCGAAATCTTCAACAGCTAAGACGCCACCATCATAAACTTTTTTAATATGTTCTAGTCTTAATTCTGCCATAATTAATCAATCGCTCCAATCTTTTTTAAATGTTTATTTAATGTATCGCATTTCTTTAAATTAATTAATGCTGCAGCAATTAATGAAGCAGAAGAACAAACTAATAAAACAATACACCAAATAAAGCTACCAACATCTAAACCATATGCAGTTTCACTAACATCAAGATTAGTTAAATAATATGATAACGGAATAAAGAATATTCTTACAATTTGGAAAGCACCAAAACCGATACAATAATAACTTGATTTTTTGTTATAAGCTTTTGTTTTTTCCGCTAATAAGAAGAAAGCAATAATCAGAATAACATTAATTAATAAATCAAATCCTAATTTATAATTTGTAATTGAACTACTTTGGTTACTATTTACTTTATAACAAATAAGGAAATTAGCTACATTAAATACAATTGCTAATAAACACAACCAATAAGATAATTTATTATTGGTATAACGTAAGATATCATCTTTAATATCTTTTACATCTTCAATTTCTTCAGATTCACTGATGAAATCTGTCTTTTTTTCTTCATTATTCATTGATAACCACCCCACTAATATCTAATGCTGGATGTTCCTTTTGGTAAAGATATTTCTTTACTAAGAATACAATACCATAAACAGCAATTAAAATACATATAGCACAGAATACAATTCCTAAAATAAAAACCCAGCTGAATGCATTAAATGAGAAATAAGATGTAACAATTCCTCCACTATCTACACCATTATATGTGATAGTTTGATAAACATTCAAAATTTCATAATTAATATCATTGGAGAATGTTTTCATAAAAGAAAATATATTAACTAAAGTGAAAATTGATGCAAAAAGATCAAATGCGATAACAATTACAATCGAGATAAAGTTTGTAATGTAATATCTTTTTCTTAATTGAGAACGATAGACAAATAAAATTAAAGATCCAACAATTCCAAAGAAACTAATTGCGAACAATGTTTTATTAAATGCTTGTAGTGTTTCCATAACACTTACGCTAAAATATCCTGCATTTATTCCAGAAACAGTTTGTTGACCAAAAATAGTACTATAAGAAATTGCATCTGGATACAATTGTTTATATGTTTCAATATCAATGCCATATTCAACTAATTTATCTATACTTATAACAGCAGTATTATTTATAAGATACATATCATAGAATGGTGTCATAAATAATAATGAATATAAAAATAGAACAATAGATATAGCAAATAAAGCGATAATTATTCCTTTTTGTTTACTTTTAAGCAATTTATTAAAAGTAATTTTATCTTTTTGCATAAATTTTCTCCTCCACAAAAATAAGGAAGGGATGAGTAGATGATTACTCATCCCTAAAAAATAATTTAAAGTTTTTTATTAATTCCAGCTACCTGTCATAACAATCTTATCCCAAATACAATATTTAGAAGTAGAATTATTGGAATTGATGTTACCTAATTTAGTATCACCTTCAAGATCAGTTTTTAATTCAACTTGAGCAGTTGATAATCTAAATGTTGATGGAACGATTTGATAGAAATCTTTGCCAGTTGCAACTGAATCAACTCTTACGTGCTTGAATGTACCAAGTTCAATTGCTTTGTTAATGATATTTAAACCATTAATTGCTTTTGCACTAGTTGCTTGATATTCCATACCTTGTTCTTTAATGTAACCAATTGGTAATGTTGCACCAACATATTTTCTTAAGTAGTTAGTATATGAACCACCACCGATACTTGTATCATTTAATTGAGCAAGAGCTTCATTAGTAAATTTAGCAATAGACTTACCTTGGTATGAAATAGTTCCACTAGTATAGCCGTAGCTTGCTGGGCCATAAGAATTTAAATTATGACCTTCTTCAGAGAAGAAATAGTCAACAACTGCTAATGCTTTTTCTAATTTGTTTGTATCTTTCTTTAAACTAGAATTTAAACACCAACCTTGTGATTTAACAGATCTCCATGATTCAGTGAATTGGAAATATGATGTTGAATTATCGCCATCATCCCATTTAGCTTCAGCATTTAAAATAGGTCTAAAGTCATAACCTTCAACTGTTGATTTATCATTCCAAACACCTTGAGTTTGAGAATAATCATATTCCATGAAGCCATGATATTTTTGAGTACTTCCTTTGTCAATAACAATGCCTTCAGCGAATTTACCATTTGAAATACCATAACCTGTTTTTGTTTCAAAATCTTTTAAGATTAAGCCTTCATCATAAATTTCGTTTAAATAAGTAAGCATTGTTGTGATTTCTTCATCGCCTCTAGCATCATGGATTTTACCGTCTTTACCTACATATAAATAACCACATCTAGATTCAACACCACGAACACCCCATAAATGACCAGCCCATCTATACATATCTGCGATACGTTGGTTATTATATTCTCTTGGAACAAATGGAACCATTTCTGCTTCTGCGTTACCAGTTAATCCTTTTGGTGAAACTCTAACAAGTCTCATTAAAGCAATCATTTCATCTGCATCATATGAAGCATCAACACCTAAGAATAAGTCAGAACGATTTGCATATTGTTGACCATATCTAGCATCGATATAATCTCTAAATTGTTTTACCATCTTTGCAGATGTTCTTTCACCACTAGCTAAAGCATTTTGTTGTGCGACAATATTTGATCCAGCGCCATCAATTGATTTAGTAATTGTTTTTGTAGTGTTTGCATCCATTGAAGTAGGAACTGTAACACTATAAGCTTCAGTTACTGTTGGTTGATATTTTGAATCAGTCCAAATTGTTGAATCTGTATCCCAATCAGCTTCGTTAAAATTACCATCTAATAATTTACGAACATAATCTGCTCTTAACATTGTCATTTTTTCTAAATCATCATAACCATCGAAATATGGAATATAATAAATACCAAGAGTAGATGTTGATTGAGCTGAAGTATTCTTAGTAGTTAAAATAGAATTTAAAACAGATGGGTTCTTTTTTAAGAATTTTGTAAAATTAGGTAATTTATCTAAATATTCAGCTAAATCTAAAATTGATTCATCACCTTTAACTGATTTATCAACAATATCAGAAACGTTACCACAAGCGATGTCTGCAGTTAATGTGCCGCCCCAGTTTGTTTTAAAATCATTTACAGCCTTATCCTTGGATGAAGTTACATCATTAATTGTGAAATTTAATTTATTTTGTAATTCTTTCCAAACAGGTTTAAATTCACCATTTTTAATTGTAGATTGTTTATTTGGAGTAGTATAATCTTTATCACCATTATACTTCATGCCAGTATCTTTATCATAGTTAACTGACATTGTTAATGTTGCGCTCTTTTGAGTAGCATCATATACATATGAAGTATCAATGTTATCAACATTAACTGATAATCTTTTCATTGATGAATATGCACTATTATATGCATTTGTTAAATTTGGTAATTGCCAAGTGTTGTTGATTTTATTTAAATATGCATCCTTACCAGTTAGCGCAGCTGATGATTGAGAATCAGATGATCCTCCTGATGTTTGGGAAGAAGATGATCCTCCTCCACATGAAGTAATAACTGTAAGCATTGCTGCTGCGGCAAATACTGTTACTATTTTTTTGTTCATTTCAAGTTTCTCCTTTTCTTTCTTTTAAACAAAATAATTTTTATATTGCTAATTAATCGTATCATTTCGATTACGATTAATTTAGTAATCGTAATTTTTATTATTCTTTAACACCGCCGAGGTTAACACCTGCAGCAAAGTATTTTTGAATAAATGGATAAATAATAATAATTGGAATAATCGCACAAACAATTAAACAATAAAATAATGAATCTTGTGAGAATCCATCATAATTAATTCTACTATCTGATTGTTGTGATTGAACTAATAATTGACGAATGTAAACTTGTAATGGTTTTTGAGTTTCATCTTCAATTACTTGTGAAGCCCAGAAATAACCATTCCATCTAGAAATACCATAGAATAATGCAACTGTTGCGATAGTTGCTTTTGATTGAGGAACATAAACTTTATTTGCAATTTGGAATTCATTTGCTCCATCAACTAAAGCAGCTTCTTCAATTTCCTTTGGAACTCCCGCAAAACCATTTCTTAATAAGATTACGTTATATGCATTTAAGCCCATTGCAATAACAACTAACCATTTATCATCGCTAATACCAATTGCTCTAAAGAAATCTCTTGAACTAATATAATTTAATCTAGTAGCAAAGATACCTGCACTAAACCACATTGTGAAAACTAATAAGAAGTTTAATGCTCTATTAAATGGCATTCTTTTTTTACTTAAAGCGTATGCGCCGTAGATTGATACAAACATTGAGAAGATTGTACCAATTAAAGTTAAGAATAATGTATTTGAATATGTAATCCAGAATGTTGGTAATCCAAACGCATAAGCGAATGCATTAAATTGAGGATCAATAGGGAATAAGATAACTTGTCCAGCATTAATTGCATCTGTACCAGAAATCGCACATGAAATTGAATAAACGAATGGATATAAGCAGAAAATTGCAAATATTGTAAGGAACGTATAAGCTAGAACCTTAAATATTACTTCGGATGTATCTAATTTTTTTATCATGATCACGAATCCTCCTAATATAATGAAGTATCTGAAACTTGTCTTGCAACCATATTAGATCCAATAACAAGGAACATAGCGATTAAAGCGTTAAATAAGTCAGCAGCACTAGACATTGCATATTTAATTGCGGATGTTTGTCCGCCGCCTTCAGACATACCAGTATTTCTCATAACATAAGTGGAAACGATATCAGCTGTTTCATAAATATCTTGATTATATAATAGGTATACTTTTTCATATCCAACAGTGAACATTTTACCCATTTCAAGAATTAACATAATAGTTAATGTCGAAGCAATACCAGGGAAAGTAACATATCTAATTTGTGCCCATTTGTTAGCTCCATCCATTCTAGCAGCTTCATATGAAGTTGGTGAAATAGATAAGATAGCAGCGAAATAAACAATAGAACCATAACCTGCCGCTTCCCAAATACCTGAAACTTGGTAAATCGCACGGAAATAAGCACCAGCGCCATCTCTTAATAAACTAGTTCCTGGTTGAATCCAACCTAAATTTATAAGTAATTTAGTAATAAGACCACCAGAATAAGTATCTGATTGATTAGCGCATAATAATGAAATTAAAGTTGTAACAACAACTAATGAAACGAATTTAGGTAAATAAGATAGAACTTGTAAGACTGTTCTATAAGCTTGATTTTTAACTTCGCTAAATAATAAAGCTAAGATAATTGGGAATGGGAAACCAAATATTAATCCGTAGAAAGACAACATGAATGTATTTCTAAATGCTCTCCAGAATAATGGATCTACCCATAATTTTGCAAAACCTGCAAATCCAATAAAATCTGCGCTTACAATACCATTATTATCATAATATTTAAAAGCGACAAGTAAACCATACATTGGTAAATATCTCCAAAAGATAAATACAAGTGCAAGTGGAATTAACATTACATATAAACGCCAATCTCTTAGCATTCTTTTGAATGTAATTCTCCAGTGGTTTCGTTCATAATATTCTTGAACTTTCTCTTTTTCGAGTTCTGGATCAAGTTCAACAACATTAGAATCTAGTTTAGCTTCTTCCATAGCCTACCTCCATTTACTCTTTTTTAGATGGGAGTGTACCATCATTATCATATAGATCTTGTAGCGAATCTAAATCTTCTTGGCTTAACGTTCCTCCTTCAAGGATGTTTGATTCATCGAACTCCTGAGGTTCAGTGAATGGATTGTCTTTGTTGAAGTAAGGGCTTTCTTGCATTTCTTTAAGACCACCAAGTTTTTTCTTGTTTTGAACATCCATAACATATTCTTTCATTTCGATGAGTAAATTCCCATTTTTTCTCGCGCATATTGCTAGAATTAAATTAGAAATTACATAACTCATGCTTTCAAATATTAATTCACTTCTTAATGAAGCAAATAAATTTGAAAAGAAAGTTGAAGGTTCAAAAATGCAAATGATTATGCATCTAAGTAATATAACAAAGACGAAATCTGCAAATAAATATAAAAATAGCAAACCATGATGATGAGCTAATAATTTTTCTTTGCCAATTATCTTTTGAAATATTAAATACCCAATAACAACACCTAATAAATTTCCAACACTATAACCGACGTAATGAGGAAACGATGTTGTCCTAGAAACTAAACAGGCAGCTAAGCCACCAAGGAATGCTACAACACTTCCTTTTAATCCCCAACGATACATTGTTACTAACGATAGAACAATCGAATATGACATGAAGATTATTTTAAAGCTTCCAAGTGAAGTTGTGGCAAAGTAATTTAGTAGTTCGAACACTATCGCTATTGCACTAAAGATTAAGATGTCAATAGTGCGAAATTGTTTAAAAGACATACTAACTCCTTTGTAACCCCTTCCATAAAATAATTTTAAAGTAATTTAGATAAGTTGTCAACAATGATGTATACAAGTTAAAGAAATTGCTAAGCTATATAATTAATTAAAAAGAAATAATCGATTTATTTTTTCTTCTATATCCGAAAAAATAGTAAAAAGTTAATTTTAAAATAAAATTCTAGTAACAAAAAAGCTAGAATTGTAATTTAATTCTAGCTTCAATTTTTTTATCTTTTTTTACCTATTTTATTAATTCTAATATCCAGGTTTACCTAATAAGTGGAACATTCTCTTTTTATAGACTTCAACGCCTGGTTGGTTAAATGGATTAACTCCAAGTAAGTAAGCGCTCATTGCGCATGCTTTTTCAAAGAAATAATATAAATATCCTAAGTTATACGCATCCATCTTTGGAATAGTTACAACAACATTTGGTACTCCGCCAACTTCGACGTGAGCTTGAAGAGTTCCTTCAAATGCTTTCTTATTAATATAAGAGACTTTCTTACCAGCAAGGAAATTTAAACCATCGAGATTTTCTTCATCTGCTTTAACTTCAACATCATATGTAGCTTCTTCGGTCATAACAACAGTTTCAAATAAGCAAGGGGTACCTTCTTGGATGAATTGACCTAGAGAATGTAAATCAGTTGAGAAAGTCGCGCTATCAGGGAGAAGACCTTTTTTATCTTTACCTTCTGATTCACCAAATAATTGTTTTAACCATTCACCTAATTGGGTATATGCAGGATCATAAGTGACAAACATTTCAACTGCTTTATTTTCACTCTTATGTAAGAAGTGTCTAGTTACAGCATATTGATAACAAACATTAGTTTCAATATCATCATTATCAAAATCTTTTAATGCATCTTGTGCACCTTTCATTAAAGCATCAATATCTCCACCCGCGGCAGCGATTGGTAAAAGACCAACTGCAGTTAAGACTGAAAATCTACCACCGACATCATCTGGTACAACGAAAGTTTTATAACCTTCCTTATCCGCTTCAGTTTTTAATGCACCACGAGCTTTATCAGTAGTTGCATAAATCGCTTTAGAGGCTTTTTCCTTACCTACTTTAGAAATTAATAATTCTTTTAATAATCTAAATGCAACACTAGTTTCTGTTGTTGTTCCTGATTTAGAAATGACGTTAATCGCGAATTTCTTATCTTTAACGTAATTAAGTACTTGATAAATATAATTGCTTGATAAAGTATTACCAACAAAGATAATTTTTACTTTATTAGTTGGGAATAATCCGTTTAATGCTTCAATCGCACTTCTCGCACCTAAATAAGATCCTCCGATACCAGCAACAACTAAAACTTCATAGTTTTCTTGAATTTCTTTTGCCGCTTCCTTAATACGAGCGAATTCTTCTTTATCGTAATCAAAAGGAAGATTAACCCATCCGAGGAAATCATTTCCTGCGCCTGTTTTTTCTTTGATCATTTTGTCGACAACTTTGACGTCTTGTTTATATGCGTCTAAAGGAATCTTTGTAACTGTGTTAGATAAGTCTACTTTAATCATATGTTATTCTCCGTATTTAGCTTGTCCTTCTTTAATCCAATCATCAAGGTGATCTCTTAATGGTGAAAAATCTTGTTGATCAAGGGGAATCTTAAATCTCTTTTTCGCATTAAAAGCTTTTCTTTGACGAATGTTTTGTCGAGGAGTTATTTGAGCTTGTTTTAAAGATAAACGATATAATTGTTTATCATGTAAGCAATCGATAACTTTGACCTTAATAATTTGACCAATTTGGACATAGTTTGAAATGCTCTTAACAAAATAAGAAGATATTTCTGATATATGAATTAATCCTTGTTCACCATCTTCAAGTTTTACAAACGCTCCATAAGATTGGATACCAGTAACTTCACCTTGAACAATGTCTCCAACATGATATTTCATATACCCACCTTCTTTCTTCGTTAATAGTTAATTACATTATAATGATTAAGTGAGTTAAAAAACAAATAAAAAGTAAAAATTTATCTTTATTTTGCTAAAGTTAATCAAAATTACTTTCTTTAAAACGATTTTATAATTATTATAGTATTACTCAAAGGAAGGTGAATATATGCCTGCATATC
>CAVJWU010000025.1:0-21369 GCA_963653535.1 Azospirillum sp. CAG:239 | reverse complement strand
TAGTGGGTCATTTTTTTTGAAAAGAGAATGATAAAATTTACAATATTTACAAATTGTTATTCTTTTTCCTCTAAGATAGAATATATAGAGTTGAAAGAGGTAAGAGAATATGGAATTTAATACTAGACCAGGATGGATAGAAGTGATCTGCGGACCAATGTTTGCTGGAAAATCAGAAGAATTAATTAGAAGAATTAGAAGATTAGAATTCGCACATAAAAAGGTTATTGTTTTTAAACCTAAAATTGATAATCGATATTCTGAAGATGAAGTAGTTTCTCATAATAAATCAAAAGCTAAATGTTATAACTTAACTACTTCACAAGATGTTTATAAATACATTAAAGGAGAAGTTGATGCAGTTTGTTTTGATGAAGTTCAATTTCTCGATGAAGGCATTTTAGATGTCGTTGAAGATTTAGCGACTAAAGGAATTAGGGTCATCTGCGCAGGCTTAGATAATGATTTTAGAGGAGACCCTTTTTCAATTATGCCAAGACTCTTGTGTCTTGCGGAAGACGTAACAAAATTAACGGCAATTTGTGTTGTATGTGGGGCTAATGCCACTCGTTCACAAAGAATTGTTAATGGTGAACCTAGTTTTTATGAAGATGATATTGTAATTGTTGGGGCTAGTGAAAAATATGAACCTCGATGCAGACATTGTCATAAAGTTCCTCATAAATTAACTTTTAATCAATAATTAAATTAAAGTGATATTATTAGATACTTCTTTTGAGATGTAATTAAATCTTGCAAGTATCGGTGATATCACTTTTATTATGGCGAAAAGAAGAATGCTTTGAGGTAATAAACAAATGATATTCTTTGGTAAAGAATAAACTAATGCATATACTTTAAAAGAAGCAAATATTTGTTCGCTAGTAATGGTGCCACCTTGATAATAAACAATGATCATTAAGAAACTACCCATCAACACATTTAAAATAAAGTTAATAATAATTCTTGATAATAAGACTTTAGAAAAAGTCATTCTTGTTTTATAAAATAAGATACCGTAAACAAAACATGCTAGAGCGGCCTGTAAGGTATAACCTAAATTAAATACATAGGCGCTTTGATTAATAAAATAACCAATTATATCGCTTGATGCGCCAATAATAAAAGCTACTACTGGTCCATAGATATAACCGATAATCGCTAAGAAAATAAATCCTAAACTAATATTTAGATTAGCGAATCCACTTGGTAAAGAAATAAATTTTGAAAGTAATACTAAAGAAAATAACATACCTAAGGTAACAATCTTTTTCGTACTTTTTAATTCAGTGCATGCTTTTTTCCAATAAGTTAGTGAAAAAGGATGTTTAAAGGTTTCCTCATTATCAAAGGTAAAATCATTCACGTTTTTTTTCGGAATGATTAAAATGATTATAGTCACAATTAAACTTAAACTAGTAATACCAATTAATCCTCCAAGCGGACAAGAAAGAGAATTTTTAATTTCTCCAATATTCGAATTTAAGAAAGTGACATTATTCTTACCGACTAAATCGAAAAGAGAATATTTAATGAAAGTAGAAGCTCTTGAAATAACTTTGTTACTTGAAAAAATATAACTTGTTTCATAATATCTTGTTTTAGTAGTAATTGTATATACATCATTTTCCGATGTAAGAATGAAATCATGATTATTAAGTAAAGAAGTAACATCGATTGATTCAAGACTTAAAGAAGGATGATTATTAATAACTTCTTTAAGGAAGTTTTCATCATTCAAAGAGTCTAAATTTGCGTTATAATCGCCTTCTTTTAATGTAAAAGAAGAAACGAATGTTTCATTTTGTTTATTAATTAAATTAGTTATAAAATATCCTCCTAGAAAGCCTATAATAACGACTATGATATAAAAGGATATTAATTTATAAATTGTGTTTTTCTTCATATAAAAAGACCTCCTATAGAGGCCCGCATTCTTACAGCGGACAAGTTAGAAAACCGCCACTGACGTGTTCGTCCTAAATCTTTATCCTAGAAATAGACACTTAACGCTTTCTAACAACTCTGTTAAAAGCATTATAGGTTAACTTCTAGTTAATGTCATTATAAATATCATGAAATATTAAAAAAATTAATAGTGTTTTGCTATATTTTGTTGTATTATATAAAAGACTCTTAAGGAGGCTTTATGGAAATTGTATTAATTATTGTATCAATCTTAATGATTATTTTAACATTATTACAAGGTGGTAAATCTAATGGTGCTTCTGGTGCGATTACCGGCGGATCTAAGATGAACATCTTTGCAAAAACTAAAGAAAGAGGTAGTGAAAAAGTTGTATCAATCGCAACATTAATTGTTGGTATTATCTTCTTCTTATTCACACTTTTAACTAAGTATTTTGGCTAATCATTAAGGGGGTTAATAAACCCTCTTTTATTTTAAGAAAGAAAAAAGAAGGAAAATCATGAAAGAAAGAATTATTGAACTATTAAAGAAACATTCATTACCACTCAAGGTTTTACTTGAGTTTTTTGGCGATACTAATGAAACTCTCGAAGTCTTAGGTCAATTAGAAGATGAAGGTAAAATCATTAAAGTAAGAAAAAATTATTATTTACCTGAACAATTAAATTTAGTTAGAGGTAAGATTGTTTCAATTAAAGACGGCTTTTCTTTTGCTTCCATCGGTGAAGAAGAGGATGTCTATATTTCTAATTATAATCTTAATGGGGCAATTCTTGATGATGAAGTTTATCTTAAGAAAATTGCGCAATTTAGAAAAGCAGAATATGAAGTTTATTCAATTATTAAAAGAAACAAGAACATCATTGTTGGTGAACTTTTAGAATACAATAATTATTTCTATTTAGATGCAAAAGGAATAGCTTCAAAAGAAGCAGTATTCTTAATTGATAAGTCTTCTATACCTTTAGAAAAAGGAAAAATTGCCTCTTGTAGAATTATTCGTCAAAGTAGAGAAACTTATTTTTTAGAAGTAATTTCGCTTCTTGGAGGAGCTTCTGATAAAGGTGTTGATATTACTAAAATTATTTATTCATATAATGCGACCATTGATTTTCCTAGTGAAGTTCTTGAACAAGTAAAAAATATTCCTTCTTCTGTTTTAGAAAGTGAACTTGTTGGTAGAGAAGATTTTAGAGACCATGTAATTGTAACAATCGATGGAGATGATGCGAAAGATTTTGATGATGCAGTTGAAGTAGAACGTTGTGCAGAAGGCTATATTGTCGGAGTTCATATTGCAGATGTTGCTCATTACGTAAAAAGAGGTTCTCCTTTAGATAAAGAAGCTTTGAATAGAGGAACATCTATTTATGTTGCAGACCGTGTTGTACCAATGTTACCTTTTGAATTATCAAATGGTATTTGTTCACTTAATCCTAATGTTGATCGATTAGTTACATCTTGTATATTTACTGTCGATTGTTATGGCAATATTTTAAATAGTCGTATTACTAAAGGTGTTATTCGATCACATGCTCGATTAACATATAATTATGTCAATAAATTATTAAATAAAGAAAAGATTGAAAAGAGATTCCCACGAGAAATTGATGATCTTATTTATTTATTAAATGAAGTAGCTCGTAAGATAAGAAAGAATAGATCTGCACGCGGATCAATTGATTTAGAAACAACAGAAATTAAATTCATTTTAGATTCTAAAGGTCAACCTGTTGATGTAGTTAAAAGAACACAGGGTGATGGAGAAAAACTCATTGAAGATTTAATGATCGCAGCTAATGAACAAGTTTCAGAAACTATTGAAGCGATGGGACTACCTTTTATCTATCGAATTCATGAACAACCTAAAGCTAAAAAGATGGATGCATTTATGAAACTATCCACACATTTAGGTGAAAAAGTAGATTTTGATCCTCTTGTAGTTAAACCTATTGAACTCGCTAATTTTATTAGAAATGTAAATGATGAAACTAAGAAGAAAATTCTTTCAATGATGCTTCTACGTTCTTTAGCTAAAGCGCGTTATGCTCCTTATAACAAACATCACTTTGGCTTAAGTTCAACTTCATACACTCATTTTACTTCACCAATTAGAAGATATCCTGATTTATTAGTTCATCGTTTAATTGATCGATATTTAGTTGAAGGTAATATTGATTTTGATTCTACTTTTGAAGAAGAAATTGCTTTTATTGCAGAAAATTGTTCTATTTTTGAACGTCGTGCAATCTCGATTGAAAGAGATGTAGATGATTTAGAATCAGCCAAATACATGTCTAAACATATTGATGAAGAATTTAAAGGCTATATTAATGGTATGACTAATAAAGGCTTCTTTGTTGAACTTGATAATGGCATCAACGGATTTGTTGATTTTATGGATTTAAGTGATACATATACATTTAATGAAACATATATGTCTGCGACTGGAGCCTTTACTAAAAAGAGTATTTCTTTAGGTGATATCGTATCAATTTCAGTTAAAGCAGTTGATATTGATACTCATCGAATTACTTTTACTTTATTGAATGAAGAAAAAGTTATTAAACATATTAAAAGACCTAAATTTACTAATGTCAAAAGAAAGAAAATGAGAAAACGTAGATAATTTTACGTTAAAAACGAAATTAAAAATTATATGGAAAATGAAAATATAAAGATTATCGCTCAAAACAAAAAAGCACATTTTGAATATTTCTTATCCGACTTTACTGAAGCAGGTATTGAACTCAAAGGAACAGAAATAAAATCAATAAGATTTAATGGAGCGAGCTTAAATGAATCTTATGCGATTATTAAAAATGGTGAAGCTTATATATTAGGATTAAATATTGCTCCTTTCTTTAATGGCAATATTTTTAATCATGAACCTTTAAGAACAAGAAAACTTTTACTTCATAAAAGAGAAATTTTTAAACTAGGTCAAAAAATTAAAGAAAAAGGTTATACTTTAGTTTGTACTAAGATTTATTTTAAAAATGGTAAAGTAAAAGCAGAAATCGCTCTAGCAAAAGGTAAGAAACTTTACGATAAAAGAGAGACTATTAAACAACGTGATTTAGATAGAGAATCAAAGAAGATAGAAAGATAAATATATGGAAAGTTTAATTAAGAAATATTTATATATTGGTACTAGCTTTACTAGTTTTAAGTTTGATTCTCTCTCCCTTCTTGCAGTTAAATATTATCTTAGTAAATTGAAAATTACCAAATATTATTATTTTCGAAAAATAAATAATCTTTGTTACAAAAAGAAACAATATCATCCTTTTGTAAATTATGAAAAAATATACATTAAGTATGTTATTTCTTCTTTAAAAAATAGTTCTTTTCTTCTTTCTAATGATCAAAAAGAAATTAAGCTCTATACCAAGGTTAAAAAGAATAATATTCATGTTGAAACTAAATTTGATATTTCATATTTAAATTATCAAGATATCAATGAAGAAACTTGTTTAATTTTATATTCTAAGAAAGATTTAAAAAGTGTATCTTATCTAACTTCTTTCTTAGACAAAATAAAGATTATTTATTTAGAAGATATTATCAATGATGAATTTTCAAATGAATTAATCTTTGATCGTATTAAGTTAAGATTATTACAAGGTGAACATGAAATATATTTTCTTCATTTAGAGGGATATAGTAATTTTATCGCAAATTTTTTATTTGAAATAAATAAAATCGCTATACATGTTTAGGAGTGAAATAAATGTCAAAAAGATATAAAAGAAATTACTTAATTGTATTTTGCTTAATTAACATCATTATTTTTGTTAGCTTAATAATTTATTCTGCCTTAAGCGGGAATCACGACACTTACAAAATAGGTTTTTTAATTACCAGTTTAATCCATGCAGTGATATTATTTTCCCGTTTATCAAGTATGAATAAATCTCTATATAAAGAGCAAATTGGACCAGAAGCTTATAAAAAAACCGATGAATATATTGAAAAGAAATGGAAAAATATTCTAAATATTATTTCTTTGGTGCTTTTTATCGTTATGATCTTCTTCATCCAATTATTTCTAAAGTAAAAAAAATGAGCGCTTATGAAAGCGCTTTTTTTAATTATATTTTTTATGTTTAATTGAATTAGTTTTTATTATTCTCTATGATTTAATTACATGTTACAAATTTTAATAATATATAGTTTTACTATATATAAAAAAACGTGTTTTTTAAAAGGAGAAATATAAATATGAAATTAAAACAATTAAGTTTACTTTCAGCAGTAGCTCTTCTATCAGTAGTAGGATGCTCAACTAATCCATCTTCTGGAACTACTTCTTCATCTTCTTCAAATTCTGGAACTTCCGCTTCTTCAAATACAAGCAGTTCTTCACAAATTGGAGCAGATGCTGATGATGATACAATCTATGAAGCAGTTTTAGGTGAATATCAAGCAGCATTAGACTCAATTAATCCTGTTACTGGTAACGTAGATGAATATCAAAACGATAGTAAAAGATATGTTCGTCTTGCTCAAGCTGAAGCTAAATTACTTGATTCAGCAGTTATGTTACCAACAACTACTGACGGTGGTTCATGGGCTATTACGAGAATTGCCCCTAACTCTATTCCAAGTGTTCAATGGGGAACTGATAGTGACAAATTAAAATCATTAGTCATTAGCGATGATTTTATTACTCGTACTGAAAGAGATGAATTAAACAAACTTTATAAACAAGAAAAAGCTAAAGGTGATGAAGGTAATTATGATCCAGCAGCATATTTAAAGAAAAAAGGACATACACTTCAAACTGAATATCATACATTATTCTCAATGATTCCTGAAACTTTAGATATTCATAATAACTCAAGAGCGACAACAACTGAATATTTAGCTAATATGGTTGAAGGCTTAGTTCAATATGATAACTTAGGTAACTTGAAACCATGTATTGCAACAAGCTGGAATAAAAGTATTGAAGGTGGTAAAACAACATACACTTTCACTTTAAGACAAGATGCAAAATGGTATAAATCAAGCGGTGAAGTATATGCTGGTATTACTGCACAAGACTTCGTCGATGGTTTCCATCATATGTTAGACTGCTCAGCTGGTTTAGGTGAATTAGTTTGTGGAGTTGTTGATGGTGCAGAAGCTTACTTTAAAGGTGAAACTACTAAATTTGATGATGTCGGTATTAAAGCAACAGATACTTATACTTTAAAAATTACTTTAACTGCAGATATTCCTTACTTCCTTTCAATGTTAACATATTCTACATTTATGCCAATGAATGCTACTTTCTTTACAAATTGTGGCGGCGTATTCGGTAGAGCGAAATTTAAATCAAAATCAAAAAGTGCAGCTTATAAATATGGTAAATCAGGTGCATCAAATAACATTGATACAATCCTCTATAACAGCGCATATTTATGTACAAAGATTACTGATGGCAACCAAATCGTTTTCAAAAAGAATCCTAATTATTATGATGCAGATAAAGTAATCGTTGAATCAATTGATTACACATATACTGATTCAAGCGATACAGATGCTTATTGGAACGCATGTCTTGCTGGTACATATACTGGTTGTACTTTATCTTCTGAATTAATGACTAAAGCTAAGGAAAATCATTATTATGAAGATTATGCATATCAAACATCTACTAAAGCAACAACATATTTCTTAGGTTATAACTTAAATAGAAAGAATTATGGGGCTGATAGTGAAGCTTCTTTAAAATCATCTAAACTTAATAACAAAGATGACCAAACTAAGACAAAGACAGCTTTATTAAATAAGAACTTTAGAAAAGCGTTATCTTATGCATTCAGTAAGAAAACATGGAATGGTATTACTACTACTGAAGACCTTGCAGAAACTTCATTAAGAAATATGTTAGTTTCTCCAGACTTTGTTTCAACTTCTGAAACTGTCACTATTGATAATAAGACTTGGGATAGTGGTACAGTCTATGGTGATATGGTTCAATATTACTTAAATCAAATTAATGATGATGGTATTAAGGTTCAAGATGGTGTTGATGGATGGTATTTACCAACAAAAGCAAAAGAATATTTCGCTAAAACTAAAGAAGATTTAGGCAGTGATTTCTTCGCAAATGGTCCAGTCCAAATCGATATTATTAATTACTCAAAATCATCTACATTAAATTCACAAGCTCAATATTATAAGAAAGCTATTGAAGAAGCATTTGGTACTGAATATGTAACAGTAAACATCATGGATACTTCAAACTTAACTAATTATAACAATGCTTCATATTATGGTGAATCAAGCGATGATATGAACTACGATTTATTCTGGGGCTCAGGTTGGGGCGCAGACTATGGTGATCCATTAACTTATTTAAATTCATTATCTCAAAATGGATATATGACTAAAGTTATTGGTTTATTCTAAAAAGTAAATTAAACATCTCGGGGCAACTATATTTTATGGTTGCCTCGTTATTTATTTATATAAATCATCGATAAGTAATTTACGATGAAAAGAAAGGAGAAAAAATGGGTCGATATGTATTAAAACGAATCATTTATTCTATATTTTCATTAGTCTGCATTATGGTTATTATGGTCATCCTTTTATTTGTCGCAGCAAATAGAAGTAACGTATTAGGAGCAAATCGTGATAGACTTGCTCGACTTGATGAAAATGAACGTCAAGAAGTAACTGATACAATCTACGAAGAATATGGCTTTTTAACTAAAGTCAATTTCCAAGATTATATCTATAATACTTATTCTTCTTCGCTCGATGAATATGACTATGAAGAAGCAATTCAAATCCCAGAAAATAAAGAAGATAATAATGAATATCAATATGTACTTGAATTTATTAATAAATACGAAAGTATGGGATATAAAATTACTCAATTAGATGCAATTTATAAAAGAGGAGAAAAACAAGCTTCTCAATATTTATATGCAACTAAAGACGTCAATGTCTTTGAAAGAGTTTGGGATTTCTTCTCTAACTTAATCTCAATTGAGACTGTTAATGATGTTGATAAAGAAACATTAGAAAATTATCAAATTGAAAGAGGTTATTACATTGTTGAAAATAACATCTATGGTGATGTTAGTGATAAGGCAAGCGAAACTTTTAAATATTGGAGCGCTTTTGATTATCAAATGGAATCTTATGACAAAGGTATCTATAGCTTTGAAATTTCTGTTACTGATGAAAAATTAGAAATTGACGATTCATTTAATATTGCTTTCTACGAAGGTGGAAATGTTAAGAAATTGTTTGATGAAGATATTGTTTTTGCTGGAGGTGCAGGTAATTATTACATTGATCTTTATGTCACAAAAGAAGATGGAATAATATCTTATGATTATGATTTAACTCGTTCAGGAGAAGTAATTGATTCTAATTTATATGTTAAGAAAGATAGTTATTTAGTTCAAAATAAAGGCATTTCATTAATTTGGGATGAATATTCAAATATGCCAGCTTTAGTTGGTAATGGAACAGCCCATAAATATTTAATTTATTTTGATGATCAATTCCCATTCATTCATCAAAATATTATTCATCTTAATATTGGTTCTGACTTAAATAATTCATCAGTTTATGAACAAATGTTTAAAAATAGACAAGCAGCTACTTCTACGGAAAGTTATATTAGAAGAGATTTAGTTTATCCTGCTTATTTAAATATAGATGAAAGTGAAAGACCAGCTGATGCGATAGCAAAACAAACTCCATATGATTTCCATACCTTAACATATGTTTATGGTTCATCTAGTTATAGTTCAGAACAAGGTAGCGACTTTGTTAACTTTGGAGGAAGATATTCTTATGCATCTTTCTATACTCCAGGTATGACTCGAGTTGGCTATTCATTTACAATTGGTATTTTTGCAACATTAATCGCATATGTGCTTGGTATTCCTCTTGGCATTTTAATGGCGCGAAAGAAAGATACTTGGGTTGATAAATTAGGTACTGCGTATATTGTTTTCTTAATCGCTGTTCCTTCATTATCTTACTTATATATGTTTAGATCTTTAGGTGGAGATTTATTACATTTACCAACGTCATTAACTAGTGGAGGACCTAAAGTCTTATTATATCTCTTACCAATCTTCTCGCTTGCGTTACCTTCTATTGCTGGTGAAATGAAATGGACAAGAAGATATATGATTGACCAAATGAATTCTGATTATGCAAAATTTGCGAAATCTCAAGGTTTATCTGATGGTCAAATATTTACAAAACACATCGCAAAGAATGCAATTATTCCTATTGTTCACGGTATTCCAGGTGCGATTATTGGCTGTATTTCCGGTTCATTAATCACTGAAAAGATTTATTCCATTCCTGGTACTGGTAAAATGCTCACTGAAGCAATTAATAAATCTGATAACGGAGTTATCTTAGGATTAACATTCTTATTCTCATTCTTATCAATTGTGTCATTAATTTTAGGTGATATTTTAATGGCAGTTGTTGATCCAAGAATTCAATTTAGTTCAAGTGGAGGCAAAAGAAAATGGAAGAAGAAGTCTTAGACGTAACTAGTGATGGCTTAGATGACTTATTCGTCTTTGTCGACCACAATGAATACGAATCAGAAAAAATCACCGCACCTAGATATTCTTATTGGAAATCAGTTTGGAGAGTATTCTTTAGAAAGAAATCTAACTGGATCTTCCTAGGTTTATTATTTATTCTCTTAGTATTCACATTTATTTATCCAATCTTCAGCGCATATGATCAATTCTATATGTTGAATTTATATCCTGATAAGGTTAATTCTTTCCAAAATTTATCTCCAAGCGATACAATGGAAAAAGTTGTTCCATTAACTTCTTTCCATATTAGATGGATTTTTGGTACAAACGAAGTTTCTGCATCAGTCTTTGATCAATTATGGTCAGGTACAAGAACTTCATTATTACTGGCTTTTATTTGTACGGCGATTAATATGTCTATTGGTATTATTCTCGGTGCAGTATGGGGACTTAGTAAAACTTTCGATACTATTATGATGCAAATTTATAATATTATCGGTAATATTCCTACTATCTTATTTATTACGATTTTATCTTATATTATCGGGTCGGGCTTCTGGCAATTAGTCTTTGCCTTATGTATAACTGGATGGTTAGGAATTGCGTATTTTATTAGAACACAAGTTATTATTATTCGTGATCGAGAATACAATTTAGCTTCTAGATGTCTAGGAACTAATATCTTCACTATTGTTATAAGAAATATCTTACCATTTATGGTTTCAATTATTGTCACCATTCTTGCAAGTGAATTACCTGGCTATATCTCAAGTGAAGTATTCTTATCATATTTAGGTATTGGTCTTTCAGGAGCGAATACTCCTTCCTTAGGTACCATGCTTGAACAAGCTACTGCTTCAGGAGTTTCATCTAAACCATGGCAATTCTGGCCACCAGTTATTGTCGCTGGTATTGTCTCAGTCGTCTTATACGTCGTTGGACAAAATATTGGTGATGCATCTGATCCAAGAACGCACATGTAGGAGGTTATATGGAAGAAAGAAAAACATTATTATCTCTACATGATGTAGAAGTAAAATTTAAAGTTAGAGGTAAAGAACTAAACGCAATTCGTGGTGTTGATCTTGATATTTATGAAGGAGAAACACTCGCGATTGTCGGTGAATCAGGCTCTGGAAAATCTGTTTTAACTAAGACATTCTCCGGAATGCTTGATTCAAATGGTTATATTTCTAATGGTAAAATCATTTTAAATGATGATGAAGTTGCAGATACTGTTGTATCGATGACTAAATTAAGAAAATTCATTTATAATCAATCATTAAAATTATTAAATTCATATTATAAATATGAAGTTTGTTCACCTCTTTATAACGAATTAGAAACGTTAAAGAAAGAAAAAACAAAAATCGAAACACTTCCTTCTGAAGAAGAAAAATTGTATTTAAAGGAGAAAGAAGATTTAGAAAATAATATTGTTGAACAACATAATACTAATCTCCTTTTTGATCGTAAATATGAAAAAGAAGAACTTAAAGAAGGAAAAAATATCTTAAAAACTCTTAACGAAGAATTAAAAACTCTCGAAAAAGAACATGAAATTTTAAGGAAGTCACATTATAACGAGGTAATTAAATCGGAAGATTATAAAACTAACTATCTTGATAAAATATCTTCTTTAGAAAATAAATTAAAAGAAAATCTTTCTAAAGAAGTAGATGCAAGTAAAGTAGCTAAAAGAAATGAAATTCTCGCTCGTGAAATCGTTCTTTCTAGTTCAAGATATTCATTCAATCAAAATTTAAAGTTAACTTTTAAATTATTGAAAGAATTTAAATTAGCTTGTAAGCAAGGTTTAAATTTAGAAGATGAAGATGTCCTTAACTCCATCTTTGAAAAAGTTAATTTTAGAGTTAAATACCTTGAAGATTTACCTTCTGGTGATTTACATGGTTATGCTGTACTCAACCTTGCAAAAATTAGAATGCCTAGTGATTGGCAAAAAATTAGAGGCTCAAGAATTGCGACTGTTTTCCAAGATCCAATGACGAGTTTAAACCCAGTTATTACTATTGGTAAGCAAATCACTAACGTTATTATAAAACATCAAAATCTCTCTAAAACTGCCGCGAAAGAAAAGGCTATTGAGATGATGAAGGCAGTAGGAATTACTGATCCTGAAAAAAGATTTAACGATTATCCTTTCCAATATTCTGGTGGTATGAGACAAAGAATAGTCATCGCTATTGCGCTTAGCTGTGCACCAAAAATCCTTATTTGTGATGAACCAACTACGGCGTTAGATGTTACTATTCAAGCACAAATTCTTAAATTGATTAAGAAATTACAAGAAGAATTACATTTTACAACTATCTATATTACTCATGACTTAGGAGTTGTCGCGAATGTTGCAGAAAGAGTTGCAGTTTTATATGCTGGTAAAATTATTGAATATGGTAAAGTAGAAGAAATTTTCTATGAACCTGCTCATCCTTATACTTGGGCTTTATTATCTTCTTTACCACAACTTTCAATTATCGGTGAAAAATTATATTCAATTGAAGGAACTCCTCCTTCACTTTATAACAAGATTAAAGGCGATGCTTTCGCTCCTAGAAATCCTCATTCAATGAAGGTTGATTTTGTAAAAGAACCTCCTTTATTCAAGATTACTGATACTCATTTTGCCCGTACTTGGCTTCTTGATCCACGTGCACCAAAAGTTGAAAAGCCTAAGAATATTCAAAATTTACATGAAACATTAAGTAAAAGTGTCTATACTTCTATTAATAAAGAAGAAACAAAATAGGAGGCATTATGGAAGAAAATAAAGAACAAAGAGAAGTACTTATTTCGGTACGTAATGTCGATATAGCTTTCGGCAAAGGCGCAAGCTACAATAAAGCTGTTACTAATGCAAATTTTGATATTTATAAAGGGGAAATATTCTCCCTAGTCGGTGAATCTGGATCAGGAAAAACGACGATTGGAAGAGCAATTATGAGAATTAATCCATGTGAAAATGGCGAAATTCTTTTCCATGGAGAAAGAATTTCTGGTAAAATCTCTCGTGAAACAAAAAGAGATTGTATTAGAAAAATCCAAATGGTTTTCCAAGATCCTGCCGCATCATTAAATGAAAGAGCGACCGTTGAATATATTATTTCAGAAGGCCTATATAATTTCCATTTATATGAAAATGAAAAAGATCGTCTTAATAAGATTAATACAGTTATTCGTGAAGTAGGACTTCTACCTGAACATTTAACTAGATATCCACATGAATTCTCCGGTGGACAACGTCAAAGAATTGGTTTAGCTCGTGCGATTGTTATGGAACCTGAATTCATTGTTGCTGATGAACCAATTTCTGCTTTAGATGTTTCTATTAGAGCTCAAGTATTAAACTTATTAAAGAAATTCCAAAAAGAGAAAGGTTTAACTTATTTATTTATCGCTCATGACCTTTCTATTGTTAGATTTATTTCTGATCGAATTGGGGTTATTTATAAAGGTAATATCGTCGAAATTGCTTCTGCACAAGAACTATTTGATCATCCATTACACCCATATACAAAATCCCTTATGAGCGCAATTCCAGTTCCAGATCCTGAAATTGAAAAGAATAAAAAATTATTTGTTTATGATCCTTCCATTCATGATTATTCAGTCGATAAACCTGTATTAATCAATATTGGACACGATCACTTCGTCTTTGGTAACACTAAAGAAATCGAAGAATATACCTCAATTAGAGGTTAAAGGAGGCTTATATGAAAAAGACTAATTTATTAATTTTATCAGTCGCTTTATTATTAGGAGTTTTTACTTCTTGTTCAGGAGGTAACTCATCATCTAATATAAGTTCAAGTTCATCATCATCTGATTCTTCATCAGAAGTTTCTTCGTCAGAAGCTTCTTCATCATCTTCGTCTGTAAGTAAATATGATCAAACAGGAAGATATTATACTAACGCGATTGATTATGTTGAACCTTCTTGGGATTACGACACTTCTTATTCACCACGTTATCAAGTTATTGGTGATAAAGATCCTCAAATGACTGATCGAATTGCGACTTATACTTATTCAGTTATTAATCAATATATCGATCCAAGAGATGGTTTAACAAACGAATACAAATCGCAAGCTGCAGAACAAGAAGCAGTTGCTTTCTTTGAAAAACTCGCTCAAATTATTTGTCCTAATTATAATGATGACAATGCTAGATGGGATTCACCTACACTTGATCCTAAAGTAATTGAAAAGAATGTCGTAACAATTTATGACTATGTCTGTTCTCACGTTTATTATGATAAAGAAGCAGTTGAAGAAGGTGGAGTAACAGCTGGTTATACTCCAAAAGGTATTTTAAATAACTCTGATTTAAATCATGAAGACGTTAATGATTATCGTATCTTTACTGTTTGTAGAGGTTATGCTGACTTAATGAATATCATGTTAAATGGTATTGGTATTCCTTCCATTGAATCATTAGGTAGAGACTATGCAACAAATAAAGCTGAAATTGGTGAATATCAAGATCACGTTTGGAACGAAGTTTACTATAATGGTAGATGGCATGTAATTGATGCAACTTGGGAATCTAACTCAGCAGGATCAGGCTATTGGTATTCTAAGAGTAAAAAGACTTATTCTGCAGGAAATTATGATCCAAATAAACGTATTTATTTTGATAATATTCCAGATTATACATCTTGGGAAGATGTAAGAAATTATACTAATTATCATACTCAATCTCATATTATTGAAGCTAGAAATGTTAGCCAAGTAAGTAATATGAAAAATTTTGAAGCTAAAAATAAAGGAACTAATAGTTATGATTTTACTTTCTCAACTACTTTACTAGAAGCAACAGAAGGTAATATTAACATTTATAAATATGTCGGTGATAGTGAAGGAGAAATTACTATTCCTGAAAATGTTACATTTAACTTCATGTATACTGGTGTTTCAAAAGATAGTGAAGGTAACTATACTAAAGATTCATCCGCGACAGAAAGAAGCGTTACATTTATAACTTCTGGAATTGAAGGAAATGCATTTACTAATTCTAAGGTAAAGAAAGTTAATATTGAAATTAGTGATAAGTTAGAAAAACAATCTAATACTGATACAAGAAAATATACTTCTTATAATATTAAGAACAAAGCATTCGCGGAAACTACTTCTTTAGAAGAAGTTGTTATTGATGATGGTGCTGTAAATATTTTCCCTAGAGCTTTCGAAAATTCTTCTATTAAAAAATTAACATTTAACGGTAGACCAGACACTTCTTATGCACAAGGCTTACTAAATTGTAGTGGTTTAGTTGTTTATTATACTCCTTCTGAAGCTTGGACTACAGTTATTAAAGATGGTAAATATCGTAATCACGAAGCTAAAGAAATTACCACCAGCGGAAATTAATTAAAAATTTATGGAACAAACAAAAAAGGACGAAAAACTAACTTCAGATAATTCTAAGGTTTGTTCTAAGCGTATATGGCTTAGAATCGCCCTTTTTGTTATGGCCATAATTATTGCCGCGGTTTCTTTTGGTATTGGTATATCTACTTGTTCTAATCAATATAAGATAGAAGAAGGAATGTATGATTTTTCTTTTAGTAGTTCTTTAAATGATGAATCATACTATGAATTAAATAAAAGACTTAATTTAGTTTATTATTTAGATAACTCAAATGGAACAACTACTAATAACAAATACCAAACAATTAAAGATTTTGTTTTAGATAAAGCAAAATACTTTTTTGACTTATTTTATTCCTTTGAAGATCATGATCTTGTAGGAATGAATTATATAAACGCTCATCCTAATGAAGATATCGTTATTGATGAACTTTTATATAATTCATTATTAGACGCTTATAATAAATCTAATGAACATTATTCTATTTTTGGTGGTTTACTTATAACTTATTATGAGTCCACTTGGACTTATTTTAAAGTTAATACTGATAGTTTAACTTCTGAAACTATTAGAACAGATTTAGAAAAGATTAAAGATATTTATTCTGATGTTAACAGTAATTTTTCTTTGACATTTAAAGAAAATAACGTAATTAATTTTTCGTATTCAAATAAAGTAAGTGAATTTTTAAATTCAATTGAAGATCAAAATAAACTAGTAAGAGTATTAGACTTTAACATTTTATTTAATGGTTATTTCTTAGATTATATGACTTCTCAAATGAAAGAAAATAATTATTTAAAAGGATATTTTTATACTCCAAATGGTGAGATGAGTTTCTTAGGTAACTTATTTACAACTAGTAATGATATCTCTATTTTTGATATAAGAAATAATGAACCTACTTTAATAGGATTAATTAAAAATTATGGCTCGTGTAATGTAAGTTCATATCGAACATTTTCTCTTAATGATACAGATAAGACTTATTTTAATACCTTTAATTATAATAATAAAACTTATACACGTAATTTACTTTTATCAATTAAAGAATGTTCTTGTAATGAAGAAATTGATACTTCTTTTATGATATCTTCTTCTTTAAGCTTAGTTAATTTAACATATAATCATTTTAATGCCATTTGGGCATTAAAAGATAATGATAATTCATTATATAAAAAAGATAATCTTATCTCAGGCTATATTGAAAAAGATAATGATAATGAAATTCATCTTTCTAATGAAGCTAAAAAAGTTTATTCTGATTATAAAAATAGCCAAAATATCACCTTTAAATATACTAAAATTGATATTTAATTTATTTATAAGTTTCTTATATAGTCTATTTCTTGCAAAAATCTTATTCCTTTTGATATAATCAATCTAAGGAGCAAGAAACAATATGAAGAAACATCTTATTTTAAAAATCATCTTTATTGTCGAAATTTGCCTAATCGTTCTTTTTGCCTTAGGTAATGTTTTTAATTTCTTTAAAGTAACTCCAGTTTTAAATCTAATATATTTTCTAGGTGATCAATTGTTTGTTTTTGGAGGTATTTTATCATCTTTATTGCATTTAAATATTGTTGTAAAGGGGATTAGTTATACTTCATTTAATTCATTAGTTGGCCTTATAATCGCGAATGTCCTCTTTGTTATTTTATATTATATTATTTGGACTTTAGTTTCTTATATTGTAAGAAAACATAATGAAGATAAATTAAGAAGCGTAGTTGAAAAATATGAACTAACTAAGGCTGAAAAAGCTCGCTTTAGAGTTCGTAATTACATTCATACCTTCTCTCCACATGTCTTTATTTCATTAATAATTCCTGCCTTATTCTTAACTGTTTTAGTAACTGCTCGATTTGATGAAGCAATCTGTAAAGAAACTTCTTCTCATTTAAATGGTACATTACATTTCTATTCTTCTTATTTAGAACCAGCTTTAAACAGTTTATTTAAAGAAGGTGACTTTCATTCAATCATTCTTAGCTTCTTCACTAGAAGTTCTAATAATGGCTATATTGATATCATGAATGTCTGGTTTAAAGATTTTGCATGGGTAGAATATGTTGTTATTGTCGTTGCATGTATCTTTATCTTATTCCTTTGGTTTATTATTTTCCAAGCATTACATTTATTAGTAAGAAAACCTATCGCAAAGATAAAATGTAATAATGCTCGTAAAGCATATATTTATAAGAAAGAGCACCAAGAATATAAGATTAGAAAAGAATATAAGAATGAAATTTCTTCTAAGAGTGATGAATTTATTAGAAAATTAGAAAGTGATGTTAATTCTCATGCAGATAATATCGCAAAAATTGGTGAAGAAGAGGATGATGAAATTTTACAAAATCCAAAATCTTATGAAAAGAATCGTAAAGCTTACTTAGAAGATATCGGCTACGGAGTAAGTGATTTAGGTGTAAGTGACAAAGATATTGAAAGAGTGAAACCAATCGTTGAAAGAGAAGTTAGATACATCTCTGATGAAGATATCGATATTGTCTTAGAAGAAGAACCAGTAATTGAAATTATTGAAGAAGAAGTAGATACTCCAATTGAAAATAATGATAATGATGAGTTCTATGAAAAATATCTTCCTGATGAAACTTATGAAGATGAAGATAAACCATTAAGTGAAGATGTTAGAGACTTTATCTATGAAAATTTAAAAGAAGATGAAATTGTTGATGAAGACTCATTAGAAGATGATAATGAAGTAAATGATCTAAATACTTTAGAAGGCAATTTACCTAATGAAGAAGAAAGTGTAGAAGTTCTTAACGAAACTACTACTGAAGAAGATTCTAACGTAGAAGAAATTACTGAAGAAACACCAGTAGAAGAACCTACTGAAGAAGTTGTTGAAACACCAGTAGAAGAACCTACTGAAGAAGAAGCACCAGTGGAAGAAATCACTGAAGAAGAAATTCCAGGCGAAGATGTGACTGAAGAAGTTGTTGAAGAACCTATCGAAGAAAAATCGGAAGAAACCACTGAAGAAGTTACTCCTACTGATGTAATTGAAGAAACTGTTGAAGAAACACCTACTGAAGAAGTTGTTGAAACACCAGTAGAAGAACCTACTGAAAAAGTTACTAAAGAAGAAACACCAATTGAAGAAGTAACTGAAGAAGAAGGTCCTAAAGAACCTACTGAAGAAAAAGAGGAAAACACTCCAGAAGTTACTCCTAGTGATGTAAATGAAGAAACACCAGTAGAAGAACCTACTGAAAAAGTTCAAGATGAACCAAATAATCTAAATTTAGATGTTCCTCAAGAATCTCCTGAAACTAACGTTCAAGAAGATCCATCAATAGAAGTGCCTCAAAAAAAGAAAAAATATAATCCTTTCTTAAAATATACTAATACTAGAAAGAAAGGATACGGAGCTAAAAAGGTTCCAACATTTAAAGAATTATCAGAAAGAAAAAAATAAGAGTGGAGTTTCTCCACTCTTATTTTGTAAGGAGTAAATATGGGAAAATGTATCATTGTCGGGGCAAGCCCATTAATTAAAGAATTTAAGTATGATGAAGAAGATTTTATTATTGGTGTAGATGGAGGAATTTCTTTCTTAAAGAAACATCATTATAAAATTTCTTTAGGTGTAGGTGATTTTGATTCTTTAAATTATGTTCCTGACTTTTGCCCAATTATTAAATTAGATCCAATCAAAGATATTACTGATACACATAGAGCTTTAGAAGAAGCGTTTAACCTAGGCTATAAAGATATTGATATTTATGGATGTTTAGGAGGAAGAATTGATCATTCTATCGCTTTAATCCAAGATGCTTATAAATTTCATAAACTAGGTTTAAATATTCATATTTATAGTGATAAACAAGTTATTACTTATTTAACAAATTCTTCTTTAACTATCAATAAAAAAGATGGATATATTTCCATCTTTAGTCTTGATGTTTCTAAAGGCGTAAGCCTTAAAAACTTAAAATATGAAGTAAATGATATTACCTTAGATAATTCCTTCCCATTAGGCGTTTCTAATGAATTTATCGCTTTAGAAGCCTGTATTGAAGTAAAAGAAGGAACATTACTTATTGTTTATTAATTTTCTTTTTATGATCTTCATATACGTTAATAATAAAATAAACGCATAATAAAGTTAACATAATGCCTAAGTAAAGATAATGTGCATTTGGAGCATATTCTTTTCCTTTTGCGATTTGTTTAAAGAAGATGCCGAGAGAATAAAAGCCTCCTAGACATGTAAAACATAATGAAGAGAGATTAAAATAATTATTCTCTTTATTCTTTAAGAATGTGTATAAAGAAATGATTCCATATACTAATACGATTAAACCTAGAAGAGTTAAAACTAAATAATCGTTATTAAAAGAAATATCTGTTCCATATTCATCTTGGTAGAATGAATAACTTTTAATATAGAAAACAAAGAATAAGACACTTAAGAAAGTTCCTAATACTAAAAGAATAATTCTTTTAGTTAATTCTAAATATTTATTCATGAATTAATTCTCCTTCATTTTCTTTATTATTTTCTTTAACAACAAAGATGTTATGGGCTTTTAAGTTAATTAATACTAAGATGATAGTACATAAAATAGTATTAGGTAACATGTAAGCTCCGTTATAGACAATTGAATAAACTACTGGTCCTCCAGCGAAATCATAATTTGCCCAGAAGATAAAGCCTGAAAAGAAGTGTGTTAAAAATTTTGCAACTCCTCCAAGAACTGAACCAAGAACTAAATATTTAGTTTGTTCTTTCTTAGTTTCTGCTTTCTTAAATGGTTTATAGAATAAACCGGCAATCGCAACAACTGGATAGGCGAGAATATAATCAAGTAAGATTTGGAATAAAACATTATACCAAGATGAACTTATTGCATATACGCCTCCAAAACATTGTAAGAAAGCTAATAGTGTTGCACATACTAAAGAAGAAGTAAATCCTCTTCGATATGCAAGAACTAAAATTGGTAACATCGCAATACCTATGCTACCTCCATTAGGGAATACTCCCTTAAATATGCCGCCTTGTAAAAAATCTAGTCCAAAGGCAAGCGCGGTAAATATGGCGATTTCGCCGATATTTCTCGTAGTGAAGAATTTATTTTCTTTCTTCATATAAAAAAACGTCCTTTCTGACTAGATAAGCTAAAAAAAGAACGAAAAATACAAAATAAAAAATTCCTTCCGCTAGCATTACCTAGATCAAGTGTGGTCGACACTAAGAAGTGTCCTCTCAGCCTAATTCATTAAGCTCCCATATATTTATTAAAAAATATCTTTTCTAAAAAAGCAATAATGAAAGTGAAAATGATGTTAATTAAATAACTTCATGCAATAAATTAAGCGATAAAATACCTTTTAAACTAGATATTATTGTAAGTACTTTATAATCAAATTAATTTAACCTTATATGATGTTTTTAGAGTGGAATTTATTATTATTTGCTCTATAATAATATAAATCTCAACTTTCGCAGTTTGAACAATAAAGAAAAAGGAAAAAGTTTCCAAAAAGATA
>CAVJWU010000024.1:0-23736 GCA_963653535.1 Azospirillum sp. CAG:239 | reverse complement strand
TTTAAAATATTTTGATTTATAATTTTATATGTACATAAGATTTCTACTTGTTATGTTATACATACAATTTTCATGTATTGACTTATTTTTCTCTTATATTAAAATTAATTTAATAAGGAGTTTTTTATATGAAAATGACGTTTAGATGGTATGGTGAAAATGACTGTATTCCTTTAAATTATATTAAACAAATTCAAGGTATGACAGGAGTTGTAACCGCGGTATATGATGTACCAGTTGGTGAAGTTTGGCCTGAAGAAAGTATTAAACACTTAAAAGAATTATGTGATAAGGCTCATCTAGAAATGGAAGTTATTGAGTCTGTTCCAGTTCATGAAGATATTAAACTTGGTAAACCTACTCGTGATAAATATATTGAAAATTATAAGAAGAATATCACTTTACTCGCTAAATACGGCGTTAAATGTATTTGTTATAACTTTATGCCTGTATTTGACTGGTTTAGAACTAATTTACATTATGTTCATGAAGATGGATCTAATTCATTATCATATTGTGAAGAAGATTTTAAGAAATTAGATAAACATAATTTAAGATTACCAGGATGGGATGAATCTTATACTAGCGAAGAACTAAACGACTTATTAAAAGAATATGAAGGAATGACTCATGAACAATTATTTGATAATTTAGTTTATTTCTTAAAGGCTATTATGCCTATTTGCGATGAAACTAATATCAATATGGCAATTCACCCAGATGATCCTCCATGGGATATATTTTCTTTACCACGTATTGTCGGTAAAGAAAGTGATTACGATAAATTATTTGAAGCAGTTCCTAATCTTCATAACGGCATTACTTTTTGTACTGGTTCATTAGGCGCAGGTAGATTTAATGATTTACCACATATGGCTAAAAAATATGCAAGTAGAATTTATTTTGCTCACTTAAGACAACTTAAATTTATTAATGAAACTGACTTTTATGAAAATGGTCATCAAACTGACTTAGGAAATGTTGATGTTTATCAAATTGTTAAAGAATTAGTAGATAATGGATTTGATGGATATGTTCGACCAGATCATGGTAGAAATATCTTTGGCGAAGAGGCTAAACCTGGTTATGGCTTATATGATAGAGCGTTAGGTGCTTGTTATTTACAAGGTTTATTTGAAGCTCTTGAAAAGGAGAAAAAATAAAATGAAATTACCAATTGAAGTTCATGACTTAAAAGATAAAGTAGTAGTTGTAACAGGAGCTGGAGGAGTGCTTTGCTCAATGATGTCAAAAGCTTTAGCTTCGTCAGGAGCTAAGGTTGCTTTACTTGATTTACATAAAGAATCCGCGGATAAATACGTAGAAGAAATAAAAAAAGAAGGTGGTATTGCTTTTAGTTATGAAGCAAATGTTCTTGATAAAGAATCATTAAAAGTTTGTCACGAACAAATCTTAAAAGATTTAGGTAGCGTTGACATTTTACTAAATGGAGCAGGAGGAAATAATAATAAAGCAACTACTGATAAAGAATATTTTTTTGAAGGCGATTTAGATAGTGATGTTAAATCTTTCTTTGATTTAGATAAAGAAGGGTTCTCTTTTGTATTTAATTTAAATATCTTAGGTACTTTATTACCAACACAAGAATTTGCCCGTGATATGATTGGTAAAAAAGGATGTTCTATTTTAAACATCTCATCGATGAATGCTTTTACTCCTTTAACTAAGATTCCTGCTTATTCAGGAGCTAAAGCGAGCGTTTCTAATTTTACAAAATGGCTCGCGGTTCATTTTTCTAAAGTAGGTATTAGGGTAAACGCAATTGCTCCAGGATTCTTCTCAACTGCACAGAATAAAACCTTACTTTGGAATGAAGATGGAACTCCTACTCCAAGAACTCATAAAATTATTTCTTCAACGCCAATGGAAAGATTTGGTGAACCTAGTGAATTATTAGGATCTGTTTTATTTTTATTAAGTGAAGAAGCTTCTTCATTTATTACTGGGGTAGTTTTACCAATTGATGGAGGCTTCTCTTCTTATTCAGGTGTTTAATAACTTTATAAAAATTTTTTAAAAAAATTAAAAAAGTTATTGCAATAAGTTAGTAGAAAACATAATATATTGTCATTAAATGCAACGAAAAGAAGTAGTAGTTAAAAGAAACTATTTAGCGAGCTAGCAAGTGGTGAAAGGCTAGTATAGAAGAATTTAATGAACGTATCTTGGAGCTGGTAGGTAAAAAGCCTAACCCGGGTTCGCCCGTCAAAGCGTCTGAGTTTGATTGAACTCATAGAGTACTCATTGAAGTGATTTAATGAGCAACTAAGGTGGCACCGCGATTATATCGCCCTTAGACAATCTTGTTTAAGGGCGTTTTTTATTTAAAAACACTCTTAACTTGAAAGTTTCTATTCAATTTAGGAGGTATATATTATGAAACTTACAAAACAAATTTTATCATTAGGTCTTATTTCATTTTTAGGAGCAGGCCTATCTTCATGTGGAACAAGCATGAAAACATTAGATGACATTAAATCGAGCAAAGAATTAATTGTCGCGACTAATGCAACTTTCCAACCATTTGAATATTTAGAAAATGGTGAATTCAAAGGCATTGATATTGCTTTTGCTCAAGCTTATGCTGATTCATTAGGAGCAAAACTCACTGTTAGTGATATTGATTTTGATGCAATTGTTCCTTCAGTTCAAACTTATAAAGCAGACATAGGTATCGCAGGTATGACTAAAACTGAAAAAAGAGCTAAAGTAGTTGATTTTTCTGATACATATTACGAAGCTAGCCAAGTTGTTATTGTTAAATCTGATTCAGTATTAGTTAATTATACAAAAGATCAATTATTAACAGCCTTAGAAGGAAAAACAATTGGTTGTCAAATCGGTACTACTGGTGAATCATATATTAACGGTGATGAAGAAATGGATTTTGCAGGCATTAAAAATGCTACTTGTAAAGGATATAAAGATGGCCTTCTAGCTACAAAAGATCTTTCTGATGGAAATATCGATGCAGTTATTATTGACTCTGCTCCAGCAAGTTTATATGTAAAACAATATCCTACTTGTCAAGTAATTAAAAATGTTGTATTAACAGAAGAAGAATATGCAATCGCAGTTGCAAAAGGTAATACAACATTATTAGATTCTTTAAATTCATTCATTAAAGAAATTAAATCTAATGGCAAACTTGCAGAAATAATTAATACTTACTATGCAGCTTAATAAGTTATTTAAAAATAAGAATACTTTTGTTAAATGGGTGATGTTATTAGCCTTCTTCTTAATATTATTAACCCTCGCTTTAGTATTTAAAGAAGGACTTGGAGATAAGTTACGTACTAACTTCTCTAATCCTAAAAATCTTCAAAATCTCTTTAATGGTTTAGGTACGACAATGCTTATTACAATATGCGCCTTTGTTGGAGGCGTTATTGTTGGCTTTATTACTTGTTTAATTCTTAATGTTAAAAGTGAAAATGTATTTATTTTAATTCTACAAAATATCTTTAAAGCATATGTATCAATCTTTAGAGGTACTCCAATGGTAGTTCAACTATTGATTATCTACTTTATTATTCTTGCTCCGCTTCATGTTGATTCTTTATTTGTTGCGATTATTGCCTTTGGCCTTAATTCAGGAGCATATGTTTCAGAAATTATTCGTGGAGGCATTAATTCAATTCCTAAAGGACAAATGGAAGCAGGTAGATCACTTGGCTTATCTTATTCACAAGTGATGGCAAGAATTATATTCCCTCAAGCATTAAGAAATGCTTTACCTTCTCTAGGTAATGAATTAATTACTTTAGTAAAAGAAACTTCCATTGTTTCTTTCGTTGCTGTTGTTGATTTAACTAAAGCTTTCCAATCTTTAGCAACTGCAACATATGATTATACAACTGTTTATTTGGTGATGGGTGTAACGTATTTTGTCATCGTTTATATCTTAACTAAATTATTAGGATTATTAGAAAGGAAGTTGATGCGCCATGTTAGAGGTTAAAAATGTTACTGTTACTTTCTTAGATGATGGTAAAACTGTTCTCGATGATGTTAGTTTAACAATTAATAATGGTGAAGTAATTTCTATTATTGGCCCATCAGGAAGTGGTAAATCTACTTTAATTAGATGCATGAATCATTTAGTTAAACCAACTAAAGGAGAAATTCTTCTCGATGGAACATTGATCACTGATAAGAATATTAATGAAATGAGAGGAAAAATTGGTATGGTGTTTCAACAATTTGAACTCTTCCCTCATTTAAGTGTTTTAGACAATATGATTCTCGCTCCTACGATGTTAAAGAAGATGAACAAAGAAGAAGCAACTAAAAAAGCAATGGAATTACTAAAAAGAGTAAATCTTGAAGATAAAGCTAATGCGTATCCAGGAACATTATCTGGAGGACAAAAACAACGTATTGCGATTGTTAGAGCTTTAATTCTTGAACCAGAAATCATGCTTTTTGATGAACCTACTTCAGCTTTAGACCCTGAAATGGTTAAAGAAGTTCTTGATGTCATTAAAGAATTAGCGGAATCTGGTATGACCATCTGCGTAGTTACACATGAATTAGGTTTTGCAAAACAAGTATCAAGCAAAGTAATCTTTGTTGATGATAAAAAAATCGTTGAAAGCGGTACTCCAGAAGAAATCTTCAATTCACCAAAGAGCCCTAGATTAAAAGAATTCCTCGAAACTTGTGAAGCTTTCCATATTTAATATAAGACTGTTTAATATCTACAATGATATTAACGGTCTTTTTTATTTGAAATTTATGAAAAACTAGCACTCTTTACTTGACATTGCTAAAAACATTAATATAATAGTATTTAGCACTTAAGTTCTTTGAGTGCTAGGAGGCTATCAAAATGGCAGAAGTAAATAAATTTAAAACTGAATCAAAAAGATTATTAGACTTAATGATCAATTCTATTTATACAAATAAAGAAATATTTTTAAGAGAATTAATTTCTAATGCATCTGATGCTTTAGATAAATATCATTATTTATCTTTAACTGATGATAAATTAGAAAAGAGAAATGATTACCGTATTTTCTTACAAGTCGATGAAAAAGCAAGAACTATTACTATTTCTGATAATGGTATCGGTATGACTCATGATGAATTAAATTCTAACCTAGGTACAATTGCAAGCTCTGGTAGTTCAGAATTTATTAAGAAGATGAAAGAAAAAGAAGATGGTAATGCTTCCGAAGTTGATATCATCGGTCAATTCGGTGTTGGCTTTTATTCCGCGTTTATGGTCGCGAGTAAAGTAGTTGTTGAAACTAAATCTCCATATTCAGAAAAAGGTTATGTCTTTACTTCAACAGGTGAAGATGAATATACGATCGAAGAATGTGATAAATCTGAATGTGGTACTTCTATCACTCTTTATTTAAGAGAAAATAAAGAAGAAGAAAATTATGATGAATTCTTAAAACCATATCGTATTGAAGCATTAGTCAAGAAATATTCTGATTATGTAAGATATCCAATTCAAATGTATATCACTAAAACTACATATGATGAAAAAGGTGAAAATCCTAAAGAAGAAACTACTTTAACAACATTAAATTCGATGGTTCCATTATGGAAGAAACCTAAGAAAGATGTTAGTGAAGAAGAATTAAATAATTTCTATAAAGAAAAATTTAATGATTTTAGCGATCCTTTCACTTCAATTAATGTTAAGGTTGAAGGTAATATTTCTTACGATGCATTATTATTCATCCCTGGTGAAGTTCCTTATAACCTATATGCAAGAGATTATGAAAAAGGATTATCTTTATATACTAAAGGTGTCTTTATTATGGATAAATGTAAAGACTTAGTTCCTGATTATTTAAGATTCGTTAAAGGCTTAGTTGATTCAAGTGATTTAAGTTTAAATATCTCTCGTGAAATTCTTCAACAAAACGCAATATTAAAGAAGATATCTTCTAATATTGAAAATAAGATTATTAAAGAATTAACTTCTATTAAAGATAGTGATGCAGAACGTTATTTAAAGTTCTGGAATAATTATGGTACTTTTATTAAATATGGTATCTATGAATCATATGGTTCAAAAAATGAATTATTACAAGATTTACTCGTCTATAAACATGCTGGAGGAGATGATCATATTTCATTAAAAGATTATGTTTCATTAATGAAAGAAGATCAAACTAAAATTTATTACATATCTTCAAGTAAGAAAGATATTCCTCAAATGGAAAAATTAAAACAAAAAGGATATGATGTCTTACTCCTTGATGAAGATATTGATGAATTCACAATTCAAATCTTAGGCAAATATCAAGATAAAGAATTCGCGAATATTTCTAGTGAGAATGTAGATTTATTAAGCGAAGATGAAAAGAAAGATATTGAAAAAGTTGTTGAAGATAATAAAGATTTCATCTCTGCATTAAAAGAATCATTAAATGGTAAGGTAAAAGATGTTATTGTATCTAAACGTTTAGTTGATTCACCAGTATGTCTAGTTTCAGGCGAAGGTTTATCATTTGAAATGGAAAAAGTTCTCGCTCAAAATAAAGGCAATGGAGAAGTAAAAGCAGAAAAGATTCTTGAAATTAATCCTCATCATCCAATCTTTAATTCATTAAAATCATTATATGAAACTAATAAAGATGAATTATCTAACTATGCTGATCTATTATTAGACCAAGCTATGCTTATTGAAGGAATGCCTCTTGCTGATCCAGTAGGCTTCTCAAACAAGATGTGTGAATTAATGATTAAATCAACTAATAAATAAAAATTAAAAATTATCAATAAACTATTACTAATTATTTTTAAGATGTAGTAAAATGATTATGTTGACAAAACAAAACAATAAATTATAGGAGGTTGTTAATTTATGTCAGTAAAAGTCGCAATTAACGGATTTGGCCGTATTGGTCGTTTAGCATTCAGACAAATGTTTGGTGCAGAAGGTTACGAAGTCGTAGCTATTAACGATTTAACAAGCCCAAGTATGTTAGCTAACTTATTAAAATATGATACAGCACAAGGTGGTTATGCAGGTCATATCGGAGAAAACAAACACACAGTATCATCTAAAGAACCAGTTTATGCTGAAGATGGTAAAACAGTTGTTACTCCAGGTTCTATCACAGTTGATGGAAAAGAAATCACAATCTACGCAATGCCAAAAGCACAAGATTTACCATGGGGTAAAATTGGTGTTGATGTAGTATTAGAATGTACAGGTTTCTACTGCTCAAAAGAAAAATCAATGGCACACGTTCTTGCAGGTGCTAAAAAAGTTGTTATCTCAGCTCCAGCAGGTTCTGATTTAAAGACAATTGTCTTCGGTGTTAACGAACACACATTAACAAAAGATGATCAAGTTATCTCTGCAGCTTCATGTACAACAAACTGTTTAGCTCCAATGGCTAAAGCATTAAATGATTATGCTCCAATCCAATCTGGTATTATGAGCACAATTCACGCTTATACAGGTGACCAAATGATTCTTGATGGCCCACACAGAAAAGGCGATTTAAGAAGAGCAAGAGCTGGTGCAGCAAACATTGTTCCTAACTCAACAGGTGCAGCAAAAGCTATCGGTTTAGTTATTCCAGAATTAAATGGTAAATTAATTGGTTCCGCTCAAAGAGTTCCAGTTCCTACCGGTTCAACAACTATCTTAACTGCAGTTGTTAAAGGTAATGATGTAACTAAAGAAGGCATCAATGCTGCAATGAAAGCTGCTCAATCAGCATCATTCGGTTATAACGAAGACCAAATCGTTTCAAGCGATGTTATCGGTATGAGATTCGGTTCATTATTCGATGCAACTCAAACAATGGTTTCAAAAATCGGCGACGGTTTATTCCAAGTCCAAGTTGTTTCATGGTATGATAACGAAAATTCATATACATCACAAATGGTCAGAACAATTAAATATTTCGCAGAAAAGTGCTAATTTAATTTAAATTCAACCTTATTAGTCCTCCTTAGGGAGGACTTTTTTGTTGTATATAAATACTACTTTTATTAAAATTAATTAGGTGAAACTTATGGATAACAAGAATTTTAAAAACTTAAAAATGAAAATAAATATCGTCAATATTATCTTTATTATCGCGATTATTGTAAGTATGTTGATGCTATTTATGTTAATTACTTCTATTAGGACTCATGCTGGTATTAATAATTCAAATTCTTTAATTTGTTTAGGATTATTTGTTCTTTCTTTAGGAGTGCTTTATTTAATTAATTTTCTTTATGAGCTGAATTATAAAAGAATTAACAAACTTTTTTTATCTTTGGATCACGAGATAAATTATTCTTTAAGAATGAAACATAAAGAAAAATTAGATTTTAAGAATTTATTAAATATTAAAGTTTCTAAGTTATCTCTTACTTCTATTATTAAAGGTAATATATCCTTAGTTAATTTTATGCGTTTAGGAGGGAGTTTAGATCTCGGTAACGGAAAAAAGAACGTTATTATTTATCTTTTTAATGATGTTACTGATAAAGAATTAATTATTAATTCAACTAATATCATCTTAAGAAAAAATGATTTACCTTTATTAAGAAAAGAAAAAGGATATGATATATATTCTTCTTCTGAAATTGATGAAAATATTATTTTAAAAAAGAGTGAACCTTATATTCTTATCCATCATAATCATAATGTTATTTTAATTTTACTAGATGAAGATAAATTTAAATTGAAGAATATCGATAGTGAAGAAATGTATCTTTCTTTATTAGTTGATGCAAAGAAAGAAATTAAAACTTTGATTAAAAATATAAAAAAATAATTAAAATGAGAAATATTAGTTGACAAGTTAGTCTAGTCTAACTTATACTATATTTGTAAGTTAGAAATAACTAACTACGGAGGTAACACTATGATGGAACTAATTATTCTTACTACTGTTGTGACAATACTCGGTATTTCAACTTATATTAAATTACGTCTTTTTAAAATTCTTAAAAAACAATAAATTAATTACCCGTATCTTCTTTAATAATAAATAAGAAGATAGTATTTCATAACTACTCTCAAAAAAGTCTTTCGTGCTTCGATCCCCAATTACAAGCACGGAAGATTTTTTTATAAAGTCGCATCGAAATATGTTAGAATATGTTCGGTGATAAATATGAGTAGACCTCTTGCAGATAAAATTCGCCCTTCTACATTAGATGAAGTAGTGGGACAAAAACATTTAATAGGAGAAAATGCTCCTTTAAGAAAAATCATTGAATCAAAGAATATTCCTAATATGATCTTTTATGGTCCTAGTGGAACAGGTAAAACAACTATTGCGAATATTATTGCTTCAATGACTAACAAAGCTTTATATAAGGTCAATGCGACTAATGCAGGTAGTCAAGATATTAAAGATGTCATTAATCAAATAGGCACCTTAAACGCTCAAAACGGCATCTTATTATATTTAGATGAAATTCAATATTTCTCTAAGAAGCAACAACAATTACTACTTGAATATATTGAAAATGGTGATATTACATTAATTGCTTCAACTACTGAGAATCCTTATTTTTATGTTTATAATGCTTTGTTATCGCGAAGCACTGTTTTTGAATTTAAACCTATTTCTTATTATGACTTAATTCCTGCCGTAAAAAGAGCGTTAAATCTTGTTAAAGAAGAATTACATTGTGAGTTAGATATTGAAAATGGCTTAGAAAAACATATTGCTCGATTATCTGGAGGAGACGCTAGAAAAGCGATGAATATGGTTGAACTTCTTTTTTCTATCTGTCCTCATTATAATAATACTTATAAATTGACCTTAGGATTAGTTAATTCGATTTCATCGTTCCAAGGGTCTAAATATGATCGAGATGGTGACGCTCATTATGATTTATTATCTTGTTTTCAAAAATCTATTAGGGGTAGTGATCCTGATGCAGGAATATTCTATTTAGCGAAATTACTCGAGGCTAATGATTTAATTTCACCTTGTCGGAGACTTTTAGTTATCGCGAGTGAAGATATTGGTTTAGCTTATCCTCAAGCAAGTGTTATTGTTAAATCACTTGTTGATTCCGCTTTTCAATTAGGTCTACCTGAAGCACGTATTCCTCTTGCTGAAGCAGTTATTTTCTTATCGACATGTCCTAAATCGAATTCGGCGATTAATGCGATTGATAAAGCATTAGAAGATGTGAAAAATGGCTTAGGTAATGATATACCAATGCATTTAAAAGATGCCCATTATGAAGGAAGTAAAGCCTTAGGTCATGGGACAACTTATGTTTATCCTCATGATTATCCTTCTCATTATGTTTATCAACAATATTTACCTACAGACATTAAAACTAAAACTTATTATGAATATGGAGATAATAAATATGAACAACAAACAAAAGGATATTGGGATGAAATAAAAAAGAAGAAATAATATAGATATTAATGCATTTTGAAAAATTTATAAAAGTAATGTTTATTAACAATAATCTTATTTTACGAACTATAATTTTAGTTAACAAAATAATTTATCTATAAACAATTTCTTAAATCTATGTTAAAATAGACGTATACAAGTAATTATCAAAAGGAGTAATTATGGACAAAAAAGAAAAAATCGTTGCGTTTGGTGAAATTATGTTAAGATTAACCCCACCAGATTATACAACTATTTCTCAAGCGAGAAATTATGTGGCTAATTATGGAGGAGGAGAAGCTAATGTTTTAGTTTCCTTATCTCATTTAGGACATAATACAAGCTTTTTAACTAAGCTTCCTGAAAACCAATTAGGTGATGCTGCAGTTAAACATTTAAAAGGCCATGGTGTTGATACTTCATATATCGCGCGTGGATCATCAAATATCGGTATGTACTTTGTTGAAACTGGTTTTGGTGGACGTCCTAGTAAAGTTGTTTATAATAGAAAACATTCTTCGGTAACTAGAATTACTGAAGCAGATTTAGATTATGATGCAATTTTTAAAGATGCAACATGGTTCCATCTTTCAGGAATTACTTTAGCTTTAGGTGAAAAAGTTCGTGATGTTGCTTATAGATGCTTAGAAGCATGTAAAAAATATGGAGTAACTGTTAGCTTTGACTTTAACTATCGTTCTAAATTATGGACTATCGAAGAATCTAAGCCATATTTTAAAAGAGTTATCCCTTATGTCGATATCTTATTTGGTAATTATTTTGATATTCATACTATATTAGATTATTCATTAGATGTAGTTCCAGAAGATAACATCCAAAAGAAGATTGAAATATCAAAACTTTTAATGGCTAACACTAAAATTAAATATGTTTTCTCGACTGAAAGAATTGTTCATACTGCTTCTGATAATGAATTAACTTCTTATTGTGTATGTAAAGATGGATCAATTAAAACCGATGGTCCAATTAGATTTAGCGTCTATGATCGTATTGGCGGTGGGGATGCATTTGCAAGTGGAGTTATCCACGGCTTATTAAAAGATTTTGATAATCCTCAATTTGCCCTTCAATTTGGTTTAGCAACTTCAATTTTAAAACATACCTTATTTGGTGATGTTTCTACTTTAGGCGTTCAAGAAGTTGAAGATTTTATTAAAACAAGAGGTAACGCCGCAGTTCAAAGATAAAAATAGGAGAATAAAATAATGAAACTTGACACATGTCCTTATTGCTCAAGAGGACCAAAACTTGCTGAATTTGGCTATATTGCTTATAAAACTGAAACATCAATTGTTATCGTTTTTAAAGAACAATCTCATCCAGGTAGATTGATTGTTGCTTATCGTAATGACCATGTTGCAGAAATTACTGATTTAAGTGATAAAGAAAGAGATGCATTTATGAAAGATGTTTCTGATGCAGCAAAATGTATTAAAAAAGTTTATAATCCAGATCGCATTAATTACGGCGCATACGGAGATACATTAGGACATTTACATTATCATTTATGCCCAAAATATAAAGATGATTATGAATGGGGTGGAATTTTCTTAATGAATCCTCATAAACATGATATCGATAATGATGAATGTGAAATTATCGCAGAAAAAATAAGAGCAGCTTATGAAGAAGTAAAGGAAGGTAAATAAATATATGTTAAACGGATTATTATCAACATTAAAAGATTATAAAGGCTTACATGAAGGCCTCGCGGAAGTTATTGATTATTTATTATCACATGACTTAGAAGCTTTACCAGTAGGTAAAACTGTTGTCAATGCAGAAAAAGATATTACTATTACTAAATTAGTTTATTTTGGTAAAGTTGAAGGACAAGCATTCCCAGAAGAACATAGAAATCATTTAGATATGCAAATTGTTTTACATGGTAGAGAAATTGCTTATTTCGATTATTTAAAACCAGAATGTGAAGAACATATTCACACTCCATATAACGCAGAAAAAGATGTTATTAAATATGATGTTCCATTAAGACATAAAGTTATTATGGATAATGAAAATTTCACATTATTTACACCTAGTGATGTCCATCTTCCAAGCATGAAGATTGATGATGAAGAAATCACTAAATTAGTTATTAAAGTTAGAATTTAAATTTAACGTTGTATAGAAATAAAACTCTATACAACTTTTTTAATGCGATTTTTAATTTGAGTAATAAAAAAAGGCTTCAAAAGCCTTCTTTTAAGATTAATTTTGAACTAATGGTGTTTCAGGGATACTCTCTTCAACTTCATCATGAAGAACTTCTTCAATAAATGAACTTACATCATTTGGCCAAGATTGAATTTCTTCAATAACATAACTTGTATCACCATCTTTTATCGAGGTTTCATCGGCAAGAGCGACGCCGTGAGGACCGCGTGGATATAGTTTCATTTTGTGATATACGTTATTTTTTCTTAATGCTTCTTCCATTCTTATGGTATTAGATGGAGGTACAGCTTGATCAGTTAATGTTGTCCAAATATATGTAGGAGGAGTGTTTTTATTAACACGTAAGTCAATAGAGAATTTACGTTGCATTGTAACATCATCTTTATATTTACCTAAGAAATTTTCTCTTGTTCCTAAATGAGTTTCGCTTTCTAAATTGATTACTGGATAACAAAGTATCATGCCTTTAAGTAAATGTGAGTTAACATCAGTTCCTCCAATTCCAGCAAGATGACCTCCGGCAGAGAAACCTAAAATGAATAAATCTTTAAATTTAGATGCAAGATAAATTAATGCAGTATTAACTTCATCTTTTTGGACTGGATAAGAATATTTAGGCCCTACAGAATAATAGAGAATCGCAGTATTATAACCTAATGAAATAAATTTGTTTGATACAGGTGTTCCTTCTCGTGGAGATAAGTGTGAATAACCTCCACCTGGTATAATTAAGATACATGGCTTATTTTCATAGAGGTTATTAATCTCTAAATAAGCATTTTTACATGATGATTTTTGATCTTTTAGATAGATTTTTTCTTTCTTTCTAACTAAGATGCCATTAATTTCGTGCATCTCTGGTTCTTCATCACTAAAGTGCATACCTTTATAACCTTTAACTTTTGTTTTAATAAAGAAGATTGATAACATAATTAGGGATAAAATTGCAATTGAGATATTAGATATTCCCATGGAGATACCCGCGGATTCACTACCTAAATTAGTAAATGTTTGTAAAAACCATAATGTACCAATTCTAGTTGCGATTCTTAATAAGTTATTAATTGTCGCAAGGAAAGTTTGACCATATCCATATAGGAAGCCTAAGACAACTGAAACTATTGCAAGAGCAGGGATAGATAAACAATCATAATAGAAGATATTTTTAATCATTTCTTGATATTCGACAATTTGAGAAGCGTAATCAGGATCCGTATTCGCGAATAAACCAATAATTTGATCTAAGAAGAATACTCTGACAATTAAGAAACCAACTAATGCCCAAGAGAACAACATTATGCAACTAATGAAGAATGTTTTTATACATCTTTTCATGTTGCCGTTACCGAGATTTTGTGAAACGATACTCGATTCAGAATCTTCAAATGCTGTACCAGGATTTGTAACTAATCCAGAGATGTTATTAGAAACTCCTAAAGCTCCAACAGTTAATGAACCATATACTTTACACATTGCGTTAACGCCAACCTTACCTAAGGAAATAACGAATTTTCCTAAGAATAGAGGTATCGAGATAACTAAGATTTTTTTAACATAATCCCATTTTAAGGATAAAGACTTAAATTCAATTCGGAAAACATTAGATTTTCTAAAGAGAAAATAACATCCAAGAATAGTCAAAAATAATTGAGAGACGATACTTGCAATTTCAATATAAGTCATATCGTTAACTTTTAAAGCATAAACTAAGATAGCATTTAATGATATCTTTATCGCCATCATAATTAAGTTGCTAATAAGGATAATTTTCGTATTGCCTTTGGACTTTTCTAAAGCGATAAAAATGGAGTTAATCGCAATAAGAACTTGTTCAACTAGTTGTAATCTAAAATAATTGCTTGATACTGCGATAATATCTTCGTTACAACCGCATATTTGCATAATTGGTATAGCTAGAGGAAGCATGACACCTAAGATTAAAGCGATAACAATTAAGTTCATCGTAAACATGACATTCGCACTTTTCTTTGCTTCTTGAATTTCTCCAGCACCGTAATGACGTGAAACTATAATCGCTCCTCCTGCGGCTAAACCACCGGCTAAAGAAGAAATTAAGTTTTTAACTTGAGCTAAAGTAGCCCCAGCTGAAGAAGCAACTGGGCTAACATAAGCGAGCATAATTGCATCTAATAAAGAGTAGACGGAGTTAATAAAATTATATAAAAATAATGGCGCAGTAATAGAGAATACAACACACCATAACGAAGAAGTTAAAATCTTTCTTCTTTGTTTTTCATCTACTTTTTTCGCCATATATTATTATTACCTCCAAAAATACGTTTTAATTCTAAATCTTATTAAATAAGATAATCAAGAAAATAAATTAAAGTTTGGAACTAAATATATGTTTGTGCAGTCCGCACAATGCATTTAATTTTATATTATTATATAATATTTTCGCAAAGGAGTTTTAATAATGGCACATTTAAAAATGACTAACCTAAATAAAATCTATGACAACGGCTTCCACGCAGTCCATGATTTTAATTTAGAAATCCAAGATAATGAATTCATTATCATGGTCGGACCTTCCGGATGTGGAAAGTCTACAACTTTACGTATGATCGCAGGTCTTGAAACAATCTCTGGTGGTACTTTTGAAATTAACGATAAAGTAGTCAATGCATTAAAACCAAATGAACGTGGTATTTCAATGGTTTTCCAAAGCTATGCTCTTTATCCAACGATGTCAGTTTATGATAACTTAGCATTCGGCTTAAGAATTGCTGGTTTTGATGAAGATGAAATCGAAACAAGAGTTAAAGAAGTCTCAGAAATCTTAGGTATCCAAACTTACTTAGCAAGAAAACCAAAAGCTCTTTCCGGTGGACAACAACAAAGAGTTGCTTTAGGTAGAGCTTTAATTAGACATGCTGATGTTTTCTTAATGGATGAACCTTTATCTAACCTTGATGCTATTCAAAGAGTTAACATGCGTTCTGAAATTAGAAGAATTCATAAGAGAGTTGGTGCAACTACAATCTATGTTACACACGACCAAATTGAAGCTATGACAATGGCTGATCGTATTGTCGTTATGAAAGATGGTTATATCCAACAAATTGGTACACCACATGATCTATATTTCAAACCACAAAACCTCTTCGTTGCAGGATTCATTGGTGATCCTCAAATGAACTTTATTACTGGTAAAGTTAAAGGAAACAAATTTACTGCAGAAGATGGATCAGTTTTCGATTTAAAGAACTACAATCCAAAAATTTTAGCTAATGCTGAAAAATTAGATAAAGTAGTTATGGGCTTTAGACCAGAATGTTGTAATGTTGAACCTACAAAAGACACACCAGATATTATGGAAGAAAAAATGGTTGTCGAAGTCAGTGAAATGTTAGGTGATACAATGAACATTTATGGCTATATCGGAACAAATAGCGTTGTAGTAAGAACTACACCATTCACAAAATATGAAGTCAACAAAGAATTCTATTTTGATGTAAGACACGAACATATTCTTTTCTTTAATAAAGAAACAGAAAATATTATTAATGAAGATTAATTTTTTAGATTAGAGGAGTAAAAAAATAAAATGGAAAATTTATCTAGCAAAGTAGTCGCTAAAAAGACTGCACCTATTAAAGTAATGCAATTCGGAGAAGGTAACTTCTTAAGAGCATTCGTTGATTGGATTATTCAAAAAATGAATGATTCAGGAACATATAATGGCCACGTTGTCGTTGTTCAACCACTCGAATTTGGTAGAGTTCAAGAATTAGCGAACCAAGATGGCTTATATACTTTATATTTACAAGGTATTGATAAAGGACAAACAGTTAGAACTCATCAAGTTATCGATGTTTTAGATGATTTCATTGATCCATACAAAGATTATCAAAAATTACTTGATTATGCTTGCAATGAAACATTAGAAGTTGTTATCTCAAATACTACTGAAGCTGGTATCACACTTGATACAACTGATGTTGACTTTGAAAAAACACCTCGTACTTTCCCAGGTAAAGTCACAGCTATGTTAAAAGCTCGTTATGATCATTTTAAAGGTGATGCAACTAAAGGTTTAAGTTTTATTTGCTGCGAATTAATTGATAATAATGGTGATGAATTAAGAAAATGTGTCTTAGCTTTAGCTCGTACTAAAGGTTATGATGAAGCATTCCTTTCATGGGTTGAAAAAGCTTGCCACTTCACATCAACACTTGTTGATAGAATTGTTCCAGGTTATCCAAGAGATGAAATTAAAGAAATCACAGAAGAATTAGGTTACACTGATAACAACATTGTTAAAGGTGAAATCTTCCACTTATGGGTTTTAGCAAAAGAAGCTCACATCGAAAAGATTTTCCCATGTGATAAAGCTGGTTTAAATGTTATTTACGCAGATTCAATTAAACCATACAAACAAAGAAAAGTTAAAATCTTAAATGGTTGCCATACATGTATGGTTCCAGTTTCATATTTATGTGGTATTGATACTGTTAGAGAATCAATCGAAGATAAATATGTTGGTAAATTCGCAAACGAATTCGTCTTTGATGAAGTAGTTCAAACAATTGATTTACCACACGAAGATATGGTTAATTTCGCAAATTCTGTTTTCGAAAGATATTTAAACCCATTCGTAAGACACGAATTAATGTCTATTGCTTTAAACTCAATTTCTAAATATAGAGCTAGAGTTCTTCCAACAGTTAAAGATTATTTAAGAATCAACGGAAAACTTCCAACTCATGCAATGTTCTCACTTGCAGCATTAATTACTTTCTATGCTGGTAAACGTGGTGAAGAAACTATCGCATTAAAAGATGATCCAGCATACTTAGAATATTTCAAAGCATTATTTGCAAAAGGATTAAGTGCAGGAGAATTAGTTTCTGATGTATTAAGCCAAGTTTCTATGTGGGGCGAAGACTTAAATAAAGTCGCAAATATGACTGAAGTAGTAACAGGTTATTACAAAGACATTGCTACATTAGGCATGAAAGAAGCATTAGTAAAATTCTTAGGAGAATAAAATGGCAAATTTTTTAAAGATTAATTCTACCGATAATGTCGCAGTTGCTTTAAAAGATTTAAAAAAAGGTGAAGTAGCAGGAGATGTCGTCTTAGTCGACGACATCACTTGCGCTCATAAATTTGCTTTAGTCGATATTAAGAAAGGTGAAAACCTTATTAAATATGGTTATCCTATCGGACACGCGACTAGAGATATTAAAAAAGGTGAACACGTTCATTCACATAATATTGAAACAAATTTAAGTGGTGAACTTGAATATACTTATACACCTGAATTTTCTACTCCAGAAGCAAAAAAAGAAGATGTTAAGGTAAGACTATTCAAACGTAAATTCAATCGTTATGGTATTAGAAACTCTTTATTTATTGTTCCTTTAGTTGGATGTGTTAATTCACAAGCTGAAGCAATTAAAAAAGAAGTTCTTTCACAAATTGATGAAACTAAGATTGATGGTGTTATTGTCTGTAAACACCCTTATGGATGTTCACAAATTGGCGATGACCACCAAAACACAGTTGCTTTATTACATTCGATTTGTTTACACCCAAATGCAGGTGGCGTTTTAGTTCTTGCATTAGGTTGTGAAAACAATCAATTACAAGCATTCAAAGACACATTAAAAGATTATGATCCTGATAGAGTTGTATTCTTAAGAAGCCAAGATGTTGAAGACGAAGTCGAAGTTGGCACAAAAATGTGTTTAGAATTATATGAAAAAATGATTAAAGACCAAAGAGTTGAAATGCCTTTAAGCGCAGTTACAATCGGCTTAAAATGCGGCGGATCTGATGGCTTCTCTGGTATTACTGCTAACCCATTAGTTGGTATGATGTCTGACTATATGGTTGTTAATGGAGGATCTACCATTCTTAGTGAAGTACCAGAAATGTTTGGTGCTGAACAAGTCTTAATGAAGAGAGCAAAAGATGAAGAAACATTCGAAAAGATTGTTCACTTAATCAATGGCTTTAAAGCATATTATACTGCACATCATCAAGTATGTTATGAAAACCCATCTCCAGGAAATAAGGCTGGTGGAATTACAACTCTTGAAGATAAATCTTTAGGTTGTGTTCAAAAATCAGGCTTAACAAAAGTACAAGATGTCTTATATGTAGGACAAATTGTTTCCCAAGTTGGCTTAAATTTATTAAATGGTCCAGGTAACGATATGGTTGCTTGTACAAATATTGCTTCTGCTGGTGCACAATTAATTTTATTCACCACTGGTAGAGGTACTCCATTTGGCACTTTTGTTCCAACAGTTAAGATTGCAACTAATTCTTCATTAGCAAATAAGAAATCTAACTGGATTGATTTCAATGCAGGACAAATTGTCGATGGTAAATCAAAAGAAGAAGTCTTTGAACAATTCAAAAATTATCTTATTGGAGTCATTAATGGCGAAATTAAGACAAAGAATGAAATTAACGAATTCCAAGAAATTGCAATTTTCAAAGATGGAGTAACTTTATAATATGAAAATTGGTATTCGTCTCCATGATGTAGGAAAAGGCTTAGTTCCTGATGTTTTAGATAAAGCGAAAGAATTAGGTTTTAACGAGGTACAATTAGTTTTTAAGAAAGCTTTTGTCGATGAAAATAATAATCCTATCATCTTTAATGAAGAGACATTAAAACCAGTTTATGAAGAATTAATTAAACGTGACATTCACGTTGCAATGTTAGGCGCTTACTTTAACCCAGTTCATTCTAATAAAGAATTAGTTAAGAAAAATAAAGAATATTTTATTGATCACTTACGTTTAGCTTCAGAAATTGGTGCTTGTTACGTTGGAACTGAGACAGGTTCATATAATGATGATAAATGGACATATAATCCTAAAAATCAAACAGAAGAAGGTTATTTAGATACAATGAAAATCTTCCATGAATTAAAGGATTATGCTGAAAAATATCATACTACAATTCTTATGGAACCTGCTTATGGACACGTCATCTATTCAGTAGATCAATTATCTCGTGCGGTTAAAGAATTAAATTCTCCATACGTAAAAGAAACTATTGATATTTATAATTTACTCTATATTGGTAATTATCAAGATTACAGAGAAATTTTCCTTCATGCACTTGAAACATTTAAAGATGATATTAAAATCTTCCATTTAAAAGATTTCTATGTTGATGGAGAAAAACTAGTTCAATGCGGACTAGGTAAAGGAATAATAGATTTTGAATTTATTATGTCTAATATTAAAAAATACGCACCTAATGCAACTTTAATTTTTGAAGGTGTAACAGGTGATGATATTGTTCCAAGCTTGGAACTTATTAAAAATTTAAATAAATAATGGAAACTGTTGAATCATTTTGACGGTTCAACAGTTTTTCCTTAATTACTATATTATCGAATAATTGATAGACACGTATCGTGCTTGAAAATAAAGTAAACTTTTACTTATATCGAGTTTTTTCGGTAAAAGTGTATTGTTTTTAAAACTATAAAAAAACGCTTACAAATTCAATATTTATCTTTTTAGATAATTATAGTAAAATAATATTGATGTTATAGGTTAATTTTAAATTAATTTTTATATATCACAGAGAGGTATTTATGGCAGATATTAAAAAGAGTTTTTTATCAGTAGATGGTAATACTGCGACAGCTTTAGCAAGCTATAACTTCACTGAAGTTGCAAGTATCTATCCAATTACACCATCATCAACAATGGCTGAACTTGTTGAACAATACGCTTCCGAAGGTAAATTAAATGCTTTCGGCTCAACTGTTAAAGTTGTTGAAATGCAATCTGAAGCTGGTGCTTCTGGTACAGTTCACGGAGCTCTTCAAGGTGGAGCTTTAGCTTCAACATATACAGCTTCACAAGGCTTATTATTAATGATTCCAAACATTTATAAATGGGTTGGTGAATGCTTACCAGCAGTCCTACATGTTTCTGCAAGAAGCTTAGCGACTAGATCATTATCTATCTTTGGTGATCACCAAGATATTTATGCAGTTAGACAAACAGGCGCAACAATGATTTGCGCTCATTCAGTACAAGAATGTGCTGACTTAGCTAATGTTGCTCATTTAGTCGCAATCGAATCAAGAGTTCCAGTCATTCATTTCTTTGATGGTTTTAGAACTTCACACGAAATTCAAAATGTCGAATTTGTCGATGCTGAACATTGGAACAAATTAATCAATTGGGAAGCACTTGAAGAATTTAAGAAAGGTGCATTAAACCCACATACTCACCCAGTCACAAGAGGTGGGGCAGAAAATGATGATGTTTATTTCCAAACTAGAGAAGCTCAAAATGTCCATTTTAATAAAGTAGTTGATGTCGCTTGCAAATATTTTGCTGAAGCTACAAAACTTACAGGTAGAGAATATGCACCATTTACATATTATGGAGCAAAAGATGCAGATAGAGTCATTATCGCAATGGGCTCTATTACAGAATGTACAAAAGAAGTTGTTGATACATTAAACGCAAACGGAGAAAAAGTTGGTTTAGTTAAAGTTCACTTATATAGACCATTCTCTGCAAAACATTTAGTTGATGTTATCCCTCAAACAGTTAAGAAAGTTGCTGTCTTAGATAGAACAAAAGAAATGGGTGCTTCTGGCGAACCATTATACTTAGATGTTGTCGCTTCATTTGAACAAACAGGTAGACACTTCGATTTAGTTTTAGGTGGTAGATATGGTCTTTCAAGTAAAGATACTCAACCAAAACATGTCAAAGCTGTTTATGATTTCTTAAATGCTGAAAAAACATGGAATGGCTTTACAATTGGTATTGTTGATGATTTAACTCATTTATCATTACCTGTTGATGAAAAATTCCATACACACAATTCTTATACTTCATGCTTATTCTATGGTTTAGGTAGTGATGGTACAGTTTCTGCGAATAAATCTTCTATTAAGATTATTGGTGATGCAACTCATCAATATGCACAAGCATATTTTGCATATGACTCTAGAAAAGCAGGCGGTGTTACTAGATCTCACTTAAGATTTGGTAAAGAACCAATTAGATCAACATATTACGTTGAACATGCAGACTTCCTTTCATGTTCATTAGATTCATATATCTATAAATTTGATATGATTAAATGCTTAAAAGAAGGTGGTACTTTCTTATTAAATACTACTTTAGATAAAGAAACATTAGTCAAATCAATGCCAAATAGAATGAAACATCAACTCGCTGAAAAGAAAGCAAAATTCTATATCATCGACGCAGTTTCTCTTGCAAGTAAAATCGGTTTAGGTAGAAGAACAAATACAATTTTACAATCTGCATTCTTCTATTTAAATCAACAAATCATGCCATATGCTGAAGCACAAGAATGGATGAAGAAGTTCGCAAAGAAATCATACGCTAAAAAAGGTGATGATATCGTTAAGATGAACTGGGATGCAATTGATGCAGGTGCTGAAGGACTTGAAGAAGTTGCTGTTGATCCAAAATGGATTGAATTACCATATAACAAAGTATATGAACAATCAGGCGACGATTACATGGATAATTATGTCAATGTTATCGGACAACTTGATGGATATGATTTACCAACAAGTAAATTTACAGAATACGAATTACTCACTGGTACAATGAGAAACGACGTTACATTCAATGAAAAACGTTCTATCGCTGATAGAGTTCCAGTCTGGAATAAAGATGCATGTATTCAATGTGGACAATGTGCATTCGTCTGTCCACATGCAACAATTAGACCTTTCTTACTTGATGAAAAAGAAGTTGCAGGTTTACCAGAAATTGCAAAAGGCGATTTACTCGATGCAATGGGACCAACTGTTAAAGGCTTAAAATATCGTATCCAAGTTTCACCAAGAAACTGCGTAGGATGTTCAGTTTGTGTTAATGAATGTCCAGGTAAACGTGTTAAAGATGAAGCAACTGGCGAATTTGTCCAAGTTAAGGCATTAAAGATGGTTGATGCTAAATCTCAATACGCTCAAGAAGAAGCTGCTGACTACTTATATAAACATGTCGAATATAAAGCTGATAAGTTCCCAGTAACAACTGTAAAAGGTGCTTCATTATTATATCCATATATGGAAGTTTCTGGAGCTTGTGCAGGATGTGGAGAAACTCCATATTATAGACTCGCTTCTCAATTATTCGGTAAAGATATGTTAATTGCAAATGCGACAGGTTGTTCTTCAATTTATTCAGGTTCAACTCCATTAACTCCTTTCTGTACTGATAAGAACGGTGAAGGTATCGCTTGGGGTAACTCATTATTCGAAGATAATGCTGAATACGGTTTCGGTATGAGAGTAGCAACAAACTACAAACTTGCTGATATCATCCGCTTAATGACAAAAGCAATTGATGAAGGTGTAGTCGAAGGTGATGAAAAAGCATTATTTGAAGATTATATCGCTCACATTAAAGATAAAGAACATGTAAGAAGCATTTTACCTCAATTAAAAGAAGTAATTGCTAAACATGATTTAGTAGAATTAAAACGTCTTGAAAGAGACTTACTCGATAAATCAGTATGGGTCGTCGGTGGTGATGGCTGGGCATACGATATCGGTTACGGCGGACTTGATCACGTTCTCGCAAATGAAGAAGATGTTAACGTCTTAGTCCTTGATACAGAAGTTTATTCAAATACAGGTGGTCAATCATCTAAATCTTCTCAAACAGGTTCTATCGCTAAATTCACAGCTTCAGGTAAGAAGACTGCAAAGAAATTCTTAGCTTTAATGATGATGACTTATGGTAACGTCTACGTTGCTCAAATTGCAATGGGTGCAAATAAGATGCAAGCTATTAAAGCAATGAAAGAAGCTGAATCATATGATGGTCCTTCAATTATCATTTGTTATGCACCATGTGCTAACCACGGTATTAAAGGTGGCTTAGGTAATGCACAAATGACAGAAAAGAAAGCTGTTGAATGTGGTTACTTCCCAATCTTTAGATATGATCCACGTAAAGGTGATGATGCATTACAAATCGACTGCGCAGAACCAGATTTCAGCAAATTCAGAGATTTCGTTATGTGTGAAACAAGATATTCACAACTTCCAAAGGTTAACCCAGAACATTGTGAAGAATTATTAACAAAATCTGAAAAATGCGCTCGTGACAGATGGAACAAATTACAAATGTTCTTAAAAAAATAATTAGATAATATATTATATATAAT
>CAVJWU010000023.1:0-24747 GCA_963653535.1 Azospirillum sp. CAG:239 | reverse complement strand
AAGTTTCTGAACTTGGCGCGGTAAACGTCATGACTGGTATTTATACTGGTAGATCTCCTAAAGATAAGTTCATCGTTGTTGATGAAAATTCTAAAGATACAGTTTGGTGGACTTCAGAAGGTTATAAAAACGATAACCATCCTGCAACAAAAGAAGCTTGGGAAGCTTGTAAAGAAATTGCAAAAAAGGAATTATCTAACAAACGTTTATTTGTTGTCGATGCTTATTGCGGTGCGAACAAAGATACAAGAATGGCAGTTAGATTTATTGTCGAAGTAGCTTGGCAAGCACATTTCATTAGAAATATGTTTATTAAACCAACTGAAGAAGAACTTAAGACATTTGAACCAGATTTTGTCGTTTATAATGCTTCAAAAGCTAAAGTTACTAACTACAAAGAATTAGGCTTAAATTCAGAAACTGCAGTAATGTTTAATATTACTAGTAGAGAACAAGTTATTATTAATACATGGTACGGCGGTGAAATGAAGAAAGGTATGTTCTCAATGATGAACTACTACTTACCATTAAAAGGTATGGCTTCAATGCACTGTTCAGCGAATACTGATTTAAATGGTGAAAATACTGCAATTTTCTTTGGCCTTTCTGGAACTGGTAAAACAACTTTATCAACTGATCCAAAGAGATTATTAATCGGTGATGATGAACATGGTTGGGATGATAATGGCGTCTTTAACTTTGAAGGTGGATGTTACGCAAAAGTAATTAACCTCGATAAAGATTCAGAACCAGATATTTATAACGCGATTAAACGTAATGCATTACTTGAAAATGTTACATTAGATAAAGAAGGTCATATTGATTTTGCCGATAAATCAGTAACTGAAAATACTCGTGTTTCTTATCCAATTGATCATATTAAGAACATTGTTAGACCTATTTCAAGCGCACCTGCTGCGAAAAATGTTATCTTCCTTTCCGCGGATGCATTCGGAGTTTTACCTCCTGTATCAATTTTAACTCCTGAACAAACTCAATATTATTTCTTATCAGGATTTACTGCAAAACTTGCTGGTACTGAAAGAGGTATTACTGAACCAACTCCTACTTTCTCAGCTTGCTTTGGTCAAGCATTCCTTGAATTACATCCAACTAAATATGCATATGAATTAGTTAAGAAGATGAAAGCAAGTGGGGCAAAAGCTTACCTAGTTAATACAGGTTGGAATGGTACTGGTAAACGTATCTCTATTAAAGATACACGTGGAATTATCGATGCAATTTTAGATGGTTCTATCTTAAAAGCTGAAACAAAGAAAATCCCACATTTCGATTTCGAAGTACCTACTTCATTACCAGGAGTTGATCCTCATATCTTAGATCCTAGAGATACATATGTAGATCCTTCAAAATGGGAAGAAAAAGCAGTCGATTTAGCTTCTAGATTCATCGCAAACTTTAAGAAATATGAAACTAATGACGCAGGTAAGGCTTTAGTTGCTGCTGGACCAAAAAAATAAATTAATTTAAATAATTTAACCCTAGAATTATTATTTAATTTTAGGGTTTTATTTTTAACTAGATTTGGATTTTTTAATTCGATCATTCATTATTGAAGTTATAGTGAGTTATTTAATTATCAATTAAAATGGTTATTAGTATTTAAGTTTCGTTTTTAACTAAAATTTGTTGTGCACGAATCACAATTATTTAAATAAATCTACTATCGCTTAAATTATTTGATATAATAAATCTATATAAGGAGCAAATATTATATGAGAAACGTAATTGTTGGCCAATCAGGTGGACCTACTGCAGTTATTAATGCATCATTACTTGGTGTATTTAAAACTTCTAGAGATTTAGGAGCTAAGAAAATTTTTGGTATGGTTCATGGTATCAAAGGTTTATTAGATGAAGATATCGTTGATTTATCAACACAAATTAAAAATGATTTAGATATGGATTTATTAAAGAGAACTCCTTCTTCTTTCTTAGGTACATGTCGTTATAAATTACCAGATATTGAAGGTAATGAAGAAACTTACGATAAAATATTTGAAATATTAAAAAAGAATGAAATTGATGCTTTCTTCTATATCGGAGGAAATGACTCAATGGATACAGTTAAAAAATTAAGTGAATACGCATCAAGAATTCATTCTGATATTAAATTCATGGGTTGCCCAAAAACTATTGATAATGACTTAGCTTTAACAGACCATACTCCAGGTTATGGTAGCGCAGCTAAATATATCGCAGCTACAACAAAAGAAATTATTCGTGATGGTTTAGTTTATGATTATCCAGTAGTTTCAGTTATTGAAGTTATGGGACGTAACGCTGGTTGGTTAACGGCAGCAACTGCATTAGCGAAAGGTGAAGATTGTGAAGGTGTCGACATGATTCTTCTACCAGAATATACCTTCGACCAAGATAAATTTTTAGCGAAAGTTAAAAGTTTATTAGTCGGTAATAGATCTTTAGTTATCGCTGTTAGCGAAGGTGTAAAACTTGCTGATGGAAGATATGTATGTGAACTAGGATCACATAATGATTATGTTGATGCTTTCGGTCATAAACTTTTATCTGGTACGGCAAAATATCTTGCTGATTTAGTTATGAATACATTCAAAGTTAAAACTAGAGCGATTGAACTTTCATCTTTACAAAGATGTGCAGCTCATATTACTTCTAGAATTGATGTTACGGAAGCTTTTAACACTGCTTCTGCTGCAGTTAGAAATGCTTTTGAAGGAAAAACGGGTGAAGTTACTATTTTAAAACGTCTTTCTGATAACCCTTATATTTGTATTACTGAACAAGCAGATGTAAAAAGTATCGCGAACGTTGAAAAGAAAGTACCACTTGAATGGATTACTGAAGATGGTACTTATGTTACAGAAGATTTAATTAAATACATCCATCCACTTATTCAATCAGAAATTACTCCTTTATGGGTTGATGGTTTACCAAGACACTTAATCTTAAAAAAATAAATTAGATTGAGATTAGAAAAAACTAGTTTTCGAAAGAAAATTAGTTTTTTTTCTATGCTTTTATATTAGAATATAACCTGTCGGTGAAATTTATGAAAACAAAGAAAGAAGTAAACTCATTTATTTTATTACTAATTACTACTCTTATTTGGGGTAGCGCTTTTGTGTTCCAAGATATAGCTTCTAATTATGTTGGTAGTTATACTTTTAATTGCTTAAGATTTTTTATTGCTTTTGTATGCATGCTTCCATTCGCGATTTATAAACAAAATAAATTAAAAAAAGAAAATAAAAATAATTCGTTAAAAGAGATTATTATATCTTCCTCGATATGTGGCTTTTTCTTAATCGGAGCTTCAATTTTACAACAATTTGGGGTTGGTTTAGTTGGTGCAGGTAAATCTGGATTTATCACATCAATGTATTTAGTCATCATTCCAGTTATATTATTTATCTTCGTGCATAAACGTTACTCATGGAACGTTTATTTAGGAATTGTTATTTCTGTTATTGGTTTATATTTATTATCAGTTAAAGGTAATTTTACATTAGAAACTGGTGATATTCTTTTAATTGGAAGTGCCTTTATGTTTGCTTTTCAAATCATTTCAACGGGATATTTCGCGCGTAACATGGACCCAATCACTTTATCATGTGGCCAATCTTTAGTTTCCTTTGTACTTTCGCTCATTTTAACTTTAATCTTTGATAAACCAACTATGAGTTCGATTGGTCAAGCTATATGGCCTATTTTATATGTTGCAATCTTTTCTACTTGTATCGCTTATACCTTACAAATTGTTGGCCAAAGACATCTTAATGAAACTCTTGCGAGTTTAGTTATGTCGTTTGAATCTGTTTTTTCTGCGTTATTTGGTGCTTTATTCTTAAATCAATATTTATCAATAAAAGAATATATTGGATGCGTTGTTATTTTTCTCGGCGTTGTTCTTGCTGAAATGACATTTAAAAAGAAAGAAAAAGTTAATTCTAATAAAATAAATATTTCGGAAGAAAAAGAAATAATTGAATAATTATTATGTAACTCTTTATTATCGTTTAAGAACGATAGTGAGGAGTTTTTTTATGTTCAATATAGAAATATAATAATAAAAAGAACATAAATTTATGAAAATATTTATCTTATATCAATAAATTGATATAATCTTTATGCTTTGGAGAACTTTATGAAAGATATATACGAAACTTTTGAATTTAATGAAATTATCAAAATGATTGAACCTTATGCGAAGACAGAAATTGGTTTAAGTTCAATTAGAAATTTAAAAATGTTTACCGATGTTTCTTTATTAAATGATGAATTATCACATTTAGAAGAAATTATTTCTTATACTCAAAAATATCGTAATTTAAAAATTTATCCACATAAAGATATATCTACTTATATTTCATTAATTAAAAAAGGTGGCAGGGGAAATATTGAATTCTTTTACCAAGTTCACCAATATTTAGAAAATGCCAAAGAACTAATTGATGAAACTGTTAAGGATATAAATTATCCTTATCTTAATACCTTAATTTCTTCTTTAAATGATTTAGAAAATTTAAAATATCGCATTGAAAAAGTTATAAATAAAGATTTAACAATCTCCGATAATGCTTCATCTAGCTTAAGAGAAATAAGAAAACAACTTAAAAATGAAATTGCTTCGCAAAGTAAAATCATGAATTCATTAATGATCAAATATAAAGATTATTTAAATGATGAACATGTAGCTTTAAGAAACGCAAATTATACATTGTCGATTAAGCAAACTTATAAAAATAAAGTTGATGGAGTAGTTGTTGATGAATCTACTTCTGGAAATACTGCTTTTATTGAACCATTAGAAATTATTGTTTCTAATAATAAAATACAACGTTTAAAAGAAAAAGAAAAAGAAGAAATTGATCGTATTTTAGATGAACTTACTGCTTCTTCTTATAACAATATTGATGATATAAAAGTTGACCAAGATGTAATTACATATTTAGATTTTCTTCTTGCTAAAGGAAATTTTGCTTTAGATAATAATTATTTAGTTCCTCAAATTGTTTCTGAAAAGAAGATATCTTTTATTGGTGCAAGACATCCATTAATTGATAAAGAAAAAGTTGTTAAGAATGATTTTGTTTTAAATAAAGAAAAAATAATGATTATCACTGGACCTAATGCTGGTGGTAAAACTGTCGCTTTAAAAGTTATTGGTTTACTTGTGATGATGGCTGAATCTGGTTTAGCTTTACCTACTACTAAAAGAGGTGAATTATCTTTCTTTGATCATGTCTATGTCGACATGGGTGATTCACAATCTTTAATCGATAATTTATCAACTTTTTCAGGACATATTAAAAACTTAAAAGAAATTGTTTCTCTAATCGATGATTCTTCATTAGTTATCTTTGATGAACTTGGAAGTGGTACTTCGCCTCTTGATGGAGAAGCTCTTGCAATTGCTTCAATTAAATATATTCATCAAAAGAATGCCTTTGGCATCATTACATCCCATTTTGATGGAGTAAAAACTTTTGCTCTAGAAAATGATTATATTTTAAATGCTTCAATGGCTTTTGATGAAGAAAATATTACTCCTACTTATCGACTTAGACTCGGTGTTGCTGGTAAATCTTATGGCCTAGAAATGGCTTATCGCTTAGGTTTAAATCAAACTATTTTATTAGATGCATCTAATTACTTAGAAGAAAAAAGAAAATCTGATAAAGAAATTACTTTAAAAATGCTTCAAAAGAAATTAGAAGAAAATGAACAAATTCAATTTGAACTGAAAGAAAAAGAAGATTTATTAAATAAGAAATTAAATTCTTTAGAAGCGCAAAAACAAGAACTTCAAAGACAAATTGATCGAGTTAAAGATAATGCTGAAGAGGAAAAAGAAAAACTTGTTAAAGAAGCAAAAGAAAAGATTGAAAAAACATATGAAGAATTTACTTCACAAGAAAATAAAAAACTTCATCAAGTAATTAAAGCAAAAAAAGATTTAGATGATTTATTAGATGATGAAGATAATTTTAATGAGGCGACATTTGTTCCTTCTATTGGTGATTTTGTTCGTGCGACAAGTTACGGCGTTATTGGTAAAGTCATTAGAATTAAAGGCGATAATATTACGCTTATTACAAATGGAGGAATGAATATAACTGCGAAAGTTAATGAACTTACTAAGGTAAGTAAAGCGCAAGAACCTAAAAAGAAAGTTTATACTCCTTCATACAAACTCGATAAAAAGGTTCCTTTAGAATGTAATATTGTCGGCTTTCATATTGAAGAAGGCATTAGAGAAATCGATAAATATTTAGATGACGCGATTACCGCGCATTATAGTGAAGTTAGATTAATTCATGGTTCAGGAACGGGTAAATTAAGAACCGCGGTCCATGAATATTTAAATAAAAGAAAAGATATTAAGTCATATCGTCTAGGTGGTTTAGGCGAAGGAGGAGTAGGTGCGACTGTCGTTACCTTAAAATAAATATGAACGAGAAAATAGAGGCTAAAATTGATCTTCTCACATATGTTCCTGGAGTTTATCTTATGAAAGATAAGGACGGAACAATTATTTATGTTGGAAAAGCTAAGTCTTTAATTAAAAGAGTTAAGCAATATTTTACTCGTCCTCAAGAAGGTAAAGTTTTAAGAATGGTTCGTGAAGTCGATGATTTTGATACAATTGAAACGACTTCAGAAAAAGAAGCTTTACTATTAGAAATTAACTTAATTAGAAAATATTATCCTAAATATAATATTTTACTTAAAGATGGTAAATCTTATCCATATATCGCTTTAAATAAAACTGGAGATCCATATTTAAAAATCGCTTATAAAGATAATGATAAACGTTTTAAATATTTTGGCCCATATCCTTCTTCACAAGCTTCATATAAAACGATTGATTTATTAAATAAAATCTTTCCTTTAAGAAAGTGTAAAGTAATTCCTTCATCCCCTTGCTTATATTATCATTTAGGTCAATGTTTAGGCCCATGTATAAATAAAATAGAATCTTCTACTTATGAACCTTTAATAGAGAAAATTCAACATTTCTTAAATGGTGAAACTACCATAGTTAAAGAAGAATTAAAAGAAAAGATGATGAAAGCAAGCGAAAATTTAGAATTTGAAGTGGCGAATGATTTAAAAATAACTTTAGAATCTATTGATAAAATTTGTCAAAAACAAAATATTCAACTACAAGATCATCTTGACCGAGATGTAATTGGCTTTTCTTCTCGGGAAGGATATTTCTCTTTATGTATTATGACTTATCGGAATGGTAATTTACTCGGAAAAAATATCTTTGTTTTAGAAACATTTGATAATATTAAAGAAGAGATTATTGATAATGTTTTTTCGTATTATCAAAAACATAATTTACCAAAAGAAGTGATAGTTTCGGAAGTTGAAATTGCTACTTTATTAAATGAATTTCTTGATACAAATGTCATCTGCCCTTCACGAGGTATGAAAAAAGATTTATTATTAATCGCTTTAGAAAACGCAAAAAACGGACTAGATGAACATTTTTTAACCGCGAGACTAGAAGATGATACTCTTTCTTTACTTGAAGAATTAGGTTCTTTACTTCATATTAAAACGCCTTTAAGAATAGAATTATTTGATAACTCACATCTACAAGGAAGTTATCCTATCGGTGCAATGGTGTGTTTTATTAATGGAAAAAAGGCTCCATCTGAATATCGTAAATTTAACATTTCATGGTCGAGTGGAAAAGATGATCTTAAATCGATGGAAGAAGTTATTACAAGAAGATATTCTCGACTTATTAATGAAGAAAAGAAATTGCCTGATTTAATTATTGTCGATGGCGGCGAAAACCAAATTAATGTCGCTCAAGAAGTATTAGATAATTTAAATTTAGATATTCCTCTTGCAGGACTCGCTAAAAACGATAAACACCATACTAATGGCCTTATTTATCAAGGTAATTTATATGAAATTAATAAAAAATCTCGTTTATTCTTAATGCTAGTTAGAATGCAAGATGAAGTCCATCGTTATGCCATTACTTTCCATAAAGAATTAAGAGGAAAAGGTTTAACTCATTCTTTCTTAGATGATATAAAAGGAATTGGTAAAAAGAGAAAAGAATTAATCTTAAAAGCATATCCAACTTTAGATAGTTTAAAAAAGGCAGATGTGCTAGAATTATCTCAAATCGTACCTCTTCCTCTTGCCGAAGAAATAATTAAAACTGTCAATAAAAATTAGGAGACAACTATTATGGAAAATTTAAAATATATTAAAGAAGTACTTAAAGAAGTAGATTTATTAAGTAAAATTGAATCAAAACTTAATTTTGATGTGCAAGTAAATGTACCTCTTTTAGGTCATGATTTAGCGAGTGAACAAATTAGTTATATTGATGATAAAATTTTTCATTTAATTCATAATAATCAATATGAACAAGCTCTTATTAATGCTTATAAAAATATTAATAATTATGAAAAATATGATGCTTTATTAGTAAAGTATCTTTATGAAGATTATCTAAAAAATAAAAATGTTACTAGTGAACTTTCTTTAAATTACTTAAAAGCGACTAATAAAGCTTTTTCTTCTTGGCTCGAAAACAAAGAAAAGAGTGATTACAATTCTTTTTATCCATATTTTTCAAAAGTAGTTGAATTGACAAAAGTTAAGATTTTAACTCGTGATGAACAAGAAAAAACTATTTATGATACTATTTTAAATGACTTTGAAAAAGGTAGTTCAACGGCAAAATTAGATAAATTCTTTTCTTTACTTAAGGAAGAATTATTACCTTTAATTAAGAAGATTAAAGAATCTAAAAAAGTTATTCCTTCTTCTTTTTTACATACTCCTATTGACATTTCTAGACAAAAAGAATTCTCAAAATATTTATTGAAATTAGAAAATCATTCAAAAGATTATTTAGTATTCTTAACTTCTGAACACCCTTTTACTTCTTCTTTTGGTAAAGGTGATGAAAGAATTACTACTCATTTTTATGAAAATGATTTCTTTTCTAACGTCTTTTCAACTCTTCATGAAGGAGGACATGCTTTATTTGATCAAAATGAACCTGACATTTATGATGAACATTTTATCTCTGGTCATATGACAATGGCAGAACATGAATGTATGTCACGTTTTTATGAAAATATGATTGGTCGTAGCAAAGAATTTATTTCTTTAATATATCCTACTTTAATTAATCAAATCCCTGAATTCAAAGATTTAAGTGTTGAAGAAATTTATGAAGCAATTAATATTGCGACCCCTTCTTTAATAAGAACTGAAGCTGATGAATTAACTTATCCATTCCATATCTTAATTCGTTATGAAATGGAAAAAGAATTTATTAATGGAGATGTAGATTTTTCTACCCTAAATAAAAGATGGAATGAATTATATAAAGAATATTTAGGCGTTGAAGTTCCTAGTGATAAAGAAGGAATTCTTCAAGATGTACATTGGTGCGATACTTATGGATATTTCCCTTCTTATGCTTTAGGTAGCGCATACGCGGCTCAAATATATCACTATATGAATACAAAATTCGATGTTAAACAAGCGATAAAAGAAGGAAATATTAAAAAGATTAATGATTTCTTAATTTCTAATGTTTTCGTTTATGCTTCGATTATGGATGTTGATGAATGGATAAAAACAGTAACTGAAGAAGAATTTAATCCAATGTATTATATTTCTTATTTAAAAGAAAAATTTACTAGCATTTATTCTTTAGAAGGTGAATAAGATGGAAATAACAGAAATAAGAAAAAAAATAAATGAAGTTGATGAAAATATTGCAAGATTATTTGAGACAAGAATGCATTTAGTAAAAGAAGTAATCAACTATAAAATGGAACATAACTTACCAATTTATGATGAAAAAAGAGAACTTGAAGTATTAAATAAAAATCTTTCTTTAATTGAAGATGAAGAAATAAAAGAATACTTTAAAGAATTTTTAATTGATATGATGAATGTTTCTAAAAAATATCAACAAAAGATATTAGAAAGGAACTCTGATAAATGATGAATATGATTTTTAAAGCGAGTTTACCAACTCCAAGTGAAATAAAATCAATTATACCATTAGATGAAAAATATAAATTAATTAAAGAAAAGAATGATCGAGAAGTACAAGATATTATTTTAGGTAAATCGAAAAAATTACTTTTGATTATTGGACCTTGTTCTGCCGATAATGAAAAAGCAGTACTTGAATATATTGCTCATTTAAGAAAGATTCAAGATAAAGTTGATGATGTTATTAAAATTGTTCCACGTATTTATACTAATAAACCACGTACTACAGGTGAAGGCTATAAAGGAATGTTACATCAACCTGATCCATTAGGTCATCCTGATATGAAAAAAGGAATTCTTGCGATTCGCCATATGCATATGAGAGCGTTAGTAGATTATTCTTTTTCTTGCGCGGATGAAATGCTTTATCCAGAAAATCATGTCTTTTTAGACGATTTATTAACTTATGTTGCAGTTGGAGCGAGAAGTGTTGAAGACCAACAACATCGTTTAGTCGCTTCTGGTCTTGATATCCCTGTCGGCATGAAAAATCCTACTGGAGGAGATGAAGTAGTTATGATGAATTCGATTGTAGCTAGTACTCATTCTCATACTTTTATTTATCGTAATAATGAAGTAGAAACTAAAGGTAATCCCTTAACCCATGCAATTGTCAGGGGTTACGTTGATAAACATGGCGTCAATCATCCAAATTATCATTATGAAGAATTAATGTATATTTGTTCATTATTTGATAAATATAATTTACCTAATAAAGCTCTTATTGTTGATTGTAACCATTGTAATTCGAATAAGAATTATTTAGAACAAATTCGCATTGCTTTAGAAGTATTAGAATCAACAAAGAACAATCAAAAAATATTTGAACTTGTTAAAGGCTTAATGATTGAATCTTATTTAGTTGATGGAAATCAAAAACCTGAAGAAGGAATATATGGTAAATCAATTACTGATCCTTGTTTAGGCATCGATAAAACAGAAAAATTAATCTTAGATATTGCAGATTTTAGAAGAAAACAAATCTTCTAGGAAAGGAAATAACAATGGACAATTTAGAAAGGATGAAGGTATTAGTATCTTTACTCAATAAGGCAGCATATGATTATTATGTTGATGATAATCCAACTATGTCTGATGATGAGTATGATAAATTATATCGTGAACTTACTAATCTAGAAAATATGTATCCAGACCATATTGAAGTGAATTCTCCTACTCAAAGAGTCGCGGATAAGGTTTTAGATAAATTTGATAAAATTACTCATAATGTCAAAATGATGTCCATTGATGATGTTTTTAATGTTGAAGAAGTTAAAAAATTTGATGCAGACATTAGAAAGATTATGCCTTCACCTACTTATAATTGCGAATTAAAAATTGATGGTTTATCCGTTTCTTGTATCTATGAAAAAGGTATTTTAAAAGTAGCTTCTACGCGTGGAAATGGATCAACTGGTGAAGTTATTACAAATAATGCAAAAGCAATCAAATCAATTCCTTTAAAACTTAATGAACCTTTAGATATTGAAGTTAGAGGAGAAATCTTCATGCCAAAAAAATCACTTGAAAAAGTGAATAAAGAAAGAGATGAAGAAGGATTAGCGTTATTCGCGAATTGTCGTAATGCTGCGAGTGGAACGATAAAATCATTAGATAGTAAAATCGTTTCAAAAAGAGGACTAGATAATTTCATGTATCAAATTATCGGTCTTGATTCATTAAAACAAGATGAAGTTTTATCTTATTTAGATAAACTAGGTTTTAAGGTTAATCCGCATGGAAAGAAATGTGAAACGATTGATGAAGTTATTTCTTATATCTCTTATTGGAGAGAACATAAAGATGCTTTAGCTTATCCAATTGATGGAATTGTCGTTAAAGTAAATGAAAGAAATGAATATGAATCAATTGGTTATACAGTTAAATGTCCTAAATGGTGTATTGCTTATAAATATCCTGCAGAAGTTGGAACTTCTATTCTTAGAAAAATCGTTTTCCAAGTAGGAAGAACTGGTGCGATAACTCCTGTTGCAGAATTTGATCCAGTCTTTATTTCTGGAACAAGCGTCACACGTGCGACGCTTCATAATGAAGACTATATAAAATTAAGAGATATTCGCTTACTTGATACTATTAAAGTTAGAAAGTCAGGCGAAATCATTCCTGAAGTCTTTGAAGTTGATCTAAGTAAAAGAAATGAAGAATCTACTCCATTTAAGATGATCGAATTTTGTCCAATATGTCATTCTAAATTAGTTAGAAAAGAAGGAGAAGCTGACTATTTTTGCTTAAATGAAGATTGTCCAGCTCGAAAAGTTAATTCATTAATTCATTTTGCTAGTAAAAACGCGATGAATATTGAATCTCTTGGTGCATCGATTATTCAAAAATTGTTCTCTTTAGGACTAATTAAAGATATTCCTTCGATCTATCATCTTCATGAACATAAAGAAGAACTAATTGCTTTAGATAAAATGGGCGAAAAGAGCGTTGAAAATCTCCTTGCAAGTATTGATATTTCTAAAAATATGAATTTAGATAAGTTAGTTTTTGCGCTAGGAATTAAAAATGTCGGAGCAAAGGTGGCTACAATCTTATGCGAAAAATATCCTTCTCTTTATGAACTAGAACAAGCAAAATATGAAGATATCCTTTCACTTAATGATGTAGGAGAAGTAATCGCTCAAAGCGTAGTTTCTTATTTTGAAAATGAAAATAATATTAAAATGATTAATGAACTTAAAGACTTAGGTTTAAACATGTACTATAAGAAAAAGGATATGGTCAATGGAGTTTTCGCTCATAAGATTGTTGTTTTAACAGGTACATTATCTTCAATGGGAAGAAATGAAGCTAAAGAAAAAATCGAATCCCTTGGAGGAACTGTCACTTCTTCAGTTTCAAAGAAAACTGATATTTTAATTGCTGGAGAAGCATCTGGTAGCAAATTATCTAAAGCTATCGACTTAGGTATACAAATTTTAACTGAAGTTGATTTTTTAAATATGATTAAAGAGTAGAATTGAAAAATTCTACTTTTTTCTTATTATTTATAGTGTTTTTTTAACGTAATATCAAAATAAAAAAATTATTAAAATAAATTTAAATAAATTGATAAAATTATATCAATTAATAATAATTAAGAGTAAAATAGTAATTGTAAATATATGGAGGTAAAAATATGTTATTTAATATTTACGGCTCCTATTCTCTAATGCAACTATTAGGTTGGGTTTTAGTTTTCGTAGGTTTAATCGTCTGTAATGAACTAGCGAGAAGAACTAAAATCGGAGGATGTATCTTCTTTTTAGGGATTCCTGGAGTATTAACAATTTATTTTATTGTTTTAACTATTTGGGGTCATGCTGATCCAAACTCTTGGGCAGCAAGTAACTGGACATTTACGAAGATGAATTCTTGGTTCCATTACGCAAAATTATATGCAGCGACTGCTGGATGTATCGGATTCATGATGATCAAATATTCTTGGGGTATTGGTAAATGCCATTGGTTTAAACCTTTCCCATTCTTAATTGTCGCGATTAATATTTTAATTGCATGTGCGTCTGACTTTGAATCAGGTATTAAAGGCTTAATGGCTTCTACTGATGGTAGCGGCGCAGGTTGGTGGTTATCAAGTGAAGGCGTCTGGCTTTATGGAGGCTGGTGGAACTTCGTTAATGGTATCGCTGGATTAATTAATATTGCTTGTATGACTGGCTGGTGGGGCATTTATTCAAGTAAAAAGAAACAAGATATGTTATGGCCTGATATGACATTTGTCTATATTATCGCTTATGATATTTGGAATTTTGAATATACATATAATAACTTACCAACTCACTCATGGTATTGTGGCTTAGCTTTATTACTCGCACCAACATTCGCGAACATGTTCTGGAATAAAGGTGGTTGGATTCAAAATAGAGCGAATACTTTAGCTATTTGGTGTATGTTTGCTCAAGTAGTTCCTTATTTCCAAGATCAAGAACCATTCAGTGTTGTTACTTCTGTTTATGGAGAAGGTGCGACAATCGCTACTGCAACTGGGGCAACTGCACCAACAAGCGCGAATCCTACAATGCAAGGAGTTATTGCTGTCTTAGCTATCGCAGCTAACGTAATCGCTTTAACTGCGATTATTAGAAGAGCAGTTATCGCAAAGAAAAATCCATATACAAATGAAATCTTTGTTGATCAAAAAGACTTCAAAGAAGCAATGGCAAGAGTTGAAGATAGTTCTGAAGCTAATGCTTAATTAAATTATTAGGGGTAGAGAATGAAATCTACCTCTTTTATTTTATTTTTTTAACTATGTAGTTTATCTATTATAGTGATGAAAAGACTTATATAGAGTTAAAAAAACAAAATAAAAAGTAGAAAATATCATATTTTCTACTTTATAAAACTTTCAATTAAGATAGATCCATAACCGAATATTAACGCGGTTATAACTAATGTTAATATTATAATTAGAACATCTTTTATGTTCTTTTTATTTTTGATTAGGTAAACAAGACCTAAACCAGCATTACAAATTAAACCTGATAGACAAGCACCAAAACTTAATGAACCTTGTAAGAATAATTCAGTGATAATGACGCTAGAAGCGCAATTAGGGATTAATCCGACGAGTATTGATAAAAGAGGTGTTAAATAGTAATAAGATGTTAAAAATGAGCTTATTACGTCTTCACCAACATAATAAATGATGGTTCCAAATAACATATTCACGATGAAGATATAAATGAAAATTTTTAATGAATGGATAAAAGGATGAAGCAAATGTTCTTTAACAAATTGTAGCTTTGTTTGTTTAGCATTTTCTTCTATATCGTGATTACAGCAGCCTTTTTGAATTACTTCTTCATCACTTACCATAACTTCATCAAAACTTTGTGGTTTATTTACTTTATCTAAGATGAAATCTAATAAAGTACCAACTAAGAAACCCGCAACAAACTTAATTCCTAATAAAGGTAAAATATAAATCATTTTACTAGGATTTGATAACATCATTGGTAAAGCTTCATCGCTACAAGTGATAAATACCGCGACTAATGTTCCAATAGTTATCTTCTTTTTAATGAACATGTCACTTGCGACAATAGAGAATCCACATTGAGGGATTAAACCGATTGCTGAACCAAATAAAGTTGATAATTTACTTTCTTTTACTACTTTAGTAGATATTTTTCCTTCGACAAAGGAAATGATAATATTAAGAATAAAGACAACTGCGACAGCTTTTAAAGTATCTAACGTCGCGTCAAGAAATACATCTAACATGGAACCTCCTTATTTTAATAACGAACAATCTGAACAAATGCCATAGATTGTCGTTAGATTGTTATTTACGCTAAATTTATGTTGTTTATAGATATGAGCGATAAATTCATTAGCCTCATTACAAGGTAAATGAATTAACTTACCACAAGAAATACATTTAAGATGAAAGTGATTGTTTGAACAATCATTTTCGATATATTGATATTCATAACTTGAAGAAAGTTCATTAAATGTCTTTCTAATTGTTCCATTATCTTCAAATAGATTTAATAAACGATAAACAGTAGCTTTAGATATTTTACCATCGACTAATTTAAGAATCTTTGGTGCAGAAATAGAATAGCCTTTTTCCTTATATAAGATTGATAATAATAATTCTTTTTGATTTGTTTTATATTCCATATCTTCTCCAAAATTAAGACTTAGTCTCAAAACGATAAATATATTAATATATCTTAAGATAAAGCACAAGCAAAAATTAAAAAAACATCTATTTTTGTTAAATAGATGCTTATTAATAAAATAATTTAAATTTAGTTATTAAATTATTAATGGATAAATAGAGAAATAATACCAATTATTAATAAATGTAAAGGATAATAGATATATAAGAAGTATTTCATCACTTTATTAATTTTAGGATTATTACTCTTTTTACCGTTATATAAAAATAATAAAGGTAACGCTAATAGGACACCCCATTGGATTAATGCATATGTTTTATCTAAACAAAAGAAATAAACAAGGAAATAACATCCAATATAGAACGTTGACCAGAGAATTTGTTGAAGTACCTTACCTCTTTTACCGCCAATAACGAGAACTATAATTGAACCAATACAGCTCCAATCACATGGAAATGATAAAATACATAATAAGAAGATTAATAAAGTTTTTCCTAAAGTATTTATTTTCTTAGAATCATTAACTAGTAACATAACTAGACCGATAAAATAAGAAAATAATACGCTTCCTTGATTTAAAAATCTTTCCATCCCTTGACCTGTTGCAAAAGGAATTAGACTCATCCATCCATATTTTTGAAATGTGACGCTCGACATCATATAAGGTACATGAGAAATAAGAGAAAAGATGAAGATTCTTGAAATATATTTCTTTTTATCATGTGTATAGTGATAACCTTCTGCGATAAAGAAAGCAAAAATAGGGAAAGCAAGTCGACCAAGAACATGTAATAAGATGGGTAAAAAAGTTGAAGGATATCCTGGAAATAACATCCAAGTTATATGATCAATAGTCATTGCTAAAAAAGCAATGATTTGAAGATGAACTTTATTTAAAATTTTATGTTTATTTTTTAATTCATTATTAGAATTAACGATTAAATTCTCATTAAGATTTTCATTATTCATTTTAGATTCCTTTTTTCTTTGTCTTATTAGTGAAAATATATTTTTAAATTTTTATAAAAAAAGTTCGACACCGCAGTATCGAACTCAAATTACCTAATGGAGCGAGCGACGGGAATCGAACCCGCGTATCAACCTTGGCAAGGTCGTGTTCTACCATTGAACTACGCTCGCATGTCACAAGCAAGTATAATTATACACTAGTATTTTTATATTGCAAGTATTTTTTTAAAATTTGATAATTTTTTTTTAAAAATTGTTATATTACTTCATTTCTTCGAGGCTTTAGATAAGATATCTTAGAAAATAAATAGTCTGACTAGCAGACTATTTATTATTAACGACGAAATCAACAATATCTGATGAAGGAATATAACCTACATTTGTTTTTCTTAGTTCTCCATCTTTTAATAAGATTAATGTTGGAATTGATTGAATGCCATATCTAGAAGCGATTTCGTGTAAATCATCAACATTTACTTTTAAGACTTTAACATCTTTTAATTTTTCATCTTCTTCAGCTTCTTCGAGTTGAGGAGCAAGCATTCTACAAGGTCCACACCATGGAGCCCAAAAGTCAACTAAGACGAAGCCTTCTTTAATTAATTCATCGTATTGGGAAATAGATTCAACTTGTGTATGCATAATTTAGTTCCTTTCTAACTTGATTATATCAAGAAATAAATTATAAGGTAAAGAATTACCATATGTAAAGGGAAAAATAAGTAAGAAGAATACTTAAACCATTTCGCGTTATATCCTCTTTGTCCGTTATAGAACATAAATAGGATACAGGTGAATATCGAATAAATTTGAATGGACATCATATTAGAGAATAGTCCGTGCGAATTCCATACGGGATTTAAGAAATAAATAATTAAAGAATAAGTAATAAATAAAATAGATTGAGTTGCGTTTTTGAAAGTGAGAAAATAACTTGAATTCATAAATGTATCTTCATCTAATCCTTGAAGAATTATTGAATTCTTCGCGATTAGATTACTTAATTTATAACCAAGATAAAATATTATAATCGTACATATTCCATATAGATTATAATCAAATTTTAAAGGAATGATGTCTAAGGCGGTTAAGATTGTGACACTTATTGGTATTAAAGATAATAATTTAAAATACTTAGGTGTCTTCTCTAAAAAATAAACTATTAATCCCCCAACAAATAAAGTGGTAATTGGATTGCCGATATATTGTTTAAATAAAATAAAATAAGCTATATCCATCGCTAGAGAAATAGCTAATAATCGAGCGAGATATTTAATAGGTGATTTAGTATGAATCATTCCTTCAACTAGTAAGAAACAAAAGATAATAAAACTAAATCGACCGATTATTCGAAAAATAGTATAAGTAGTTTCATTGTACCAGGATAAATTATTTTGTTTATTTAACGTAATTAAAACAACCATAAAATGATCGATAATCATAGAAATATAGCCGATGATTTTTAATGTGAACCCATTAATAAATTGATAAGATTTTTCTTTCATAAGTGACCTCTTAGATTATTTTATAATTATCAACGTTAAATTAAAATTAAAAAAAGCGTTTTTCAACGCTTATCTTAAAATTATAAATTGAGATTGAATTAATAATACGCTCAAATATGATAATAAATTATTTGTCATATGTGCAGTTATTGATGTAGTTAAGGATTGTTCTTTTTCGTAAGCAATTGAGAATATTAAACCTGAAATAATATAAGAAGGTAAATTTAGTAATTCAGTAATCATTTGTTCTCCTGTTGCAGTAAATATCTTACTTGAAAGGAAGATTGAATGTAATAAACCAAAGAATAAAGCAGATACTATATGAGCAAGAATTCTATTCTTTTTATATAAAGCACCAAATAAACCTAATCGATAAGTAACTTCTTCACATATTGGAGCGAGTATTACTACTGCGATAAACATTAATATAGGTTGTGAATGAACCATTACAACTATCGCAGATTGATTCTCATTGGATGGAGTATTAGGTGCAAGCGTTTGTATTAGGCTATTAACTAATATTTGAGCGAGAATAACTATTGCTCCAAATAAGAGTCCGAAAAGTATTTTTCTTATTTTTGTATAATCGATAAATATTCTTTTAATTAGATCTCGACCAAGAATAAATAATAAGCTAATTAATAATAAAGAATATGATCCGACATTAACGATGACATTTAAAGTTGTTACTAGTGATGCTGATGCGCTAGAAGTATCGATAATTGAAGTTATAATTACTGAAATTATTGTAGAAAATATTGATAAACCTAACCAACCAGTTAAAAATAAAATTAAATTTTGATATAAAGGTATTTCAATAACACCTGATTCATTTTTTTTATTGAATTCCATATTTTTACACCTCGCAGTTATTTTATACTAAGCACTAAAAAAAGGCTATTAATAAATAGTAAATTTTATCTTTTTAAAGGTGAAATATTTTTATATAATATTAGTGCTTAAGAAAACTTCTCCTTAAGAAAATGTTAAATAAAGAAAAATGAAATTATGTATCAAATAAAAGAAAAATATGTAAATGAAATAGTAATCAATAAATCGCGTTTTATCGGCGTTTTACTTCCTTTAAATGATGAAAGTGAAGTAAAGAATATTCTTAAAGATTTAAATAAAGAATATCCTAAAGCTACCCATTATTGTTACGCTTATAAAGTTAACGGCAAAGAAAAATCTTCTGATGATGGTGAACCAAGTGGAACAGCTGGTCGACCTATCTTAGAATTTTTAAATAATGTTAAATTAGAGAATGTAATTTTAGTGGTAATTAGATACTTTGGAGGAATTAAATTAGGTGCTGGAGGTCTTCTAAGAGCTTATGTTGATACTTCGAAAGGAGTTTATGAAAAAGCGATAAAATATGAAGTTATTGAATATAAGATGTTTGAAATTGAAACAGATTATAAATATTTTGATTCATTAAGAAATTATTTACTAAAAGATGGTATAATTGAGAATGTTGATTATGAAGAAAAAATAATTATTCATTATGCTTTTATATCATTAGATATATGCGAATTAAATGATATTACTAATGGGGATATTAAGGTTAATGAAGTTGGCACAAAAATAGTATTTAGAAAGGTGAATTAACATGGAAGAAAATAAATGTGAAAGTTGTTCTGGAAATTGTTCTTCAGAATGCTCAGGAAACTGTGAAGGTTGCTCAGGAAAAAAGAAAATACCTTATTTTGAATTAAATGATAAATCTCATATTAAATTAGTTTTAGGAGTTATTTCAGGAAAAGGTGGCGTAGGTAAATCATTAGTCACATCTTTACTTGCGGTTAAACTTAATTCTTTAGGCTTAAAGGTTGGTATTCTAGACGCGGATATTACTGGTCCTAGTATGGGTAAATCATTTGGAATAAAAGATAAAGCATATCAAGATAATGGTTTAATTTTACCTTATGTTTCTAAAAAAGGTATTAAGATTATTACAACAAATATGTTACTCGATAATGATGAAGATCCTATTGTTTGGAGAGGCAGTATGATTTCTTCTTTAATTGGACAATTCTATAAAGATGTTCGTTGGGAAAAATTAGATGTTTTATTAATTGATATGCCTCCTGGAACTAGTGATGTAAGCTTAACTATTTTCCAACAAATTCCTCTTGGAGGAATTATTATGGTTACTACTCCGCAAGAATTAGTTTCGTTAATTGTAAAAAAATCTATCCATATGGCAGAAACGATGGATATACCTCTACTTGGATTAGTTGAAAATATGTCTTATGTTGTTTGCCCTAATTGCGAAGAAAAAATTTATGTTTTTGGTAATCATTCAAAAGAAGAGATTGAAGAAAAATATTCTTATCCATTACTAGGAAGAATTCCTTTTGATCAAGAGATAAATACTTTAGTTGATAAAGGTTGTATTGAAGATTTTTCAAAAGATTATTTAGATGATTTAGCGACTTCTATTAACGAATTATTAGGAGAAATTGATTATGAATAAATATACATTAAATAGAGAAAAATTAATTAATGTACTTGATGATAAATCTATCGTAGTACTTTATTCTGGTGCTTTAAAACAAATGTCATATGATGAAAGTTATCCTTTTAAGGTTAATACTAACTTTTATTATTTAACCGGAATTGATCAAGATAACGTTTATTTAGTTATTTCTAAATTAAAAGGTGAAATTAAAACTAGTTTATATATCGCTAAAAATGATGAAACTTTAATTAAATGGATTGGCGCTTCTTTATATAAGGATGAAGCTAGCGAAATTTCAGGAATTGATGATATTCATTATTTAGATGAATTTAATAGTGATTTAATTAAATTAGTCAATAAAAAATCATTTAAAAATATCTATTTAGACTTAGAAAAAATTGATTTTGAAGGCCAAGTTCATTTCGGTTATAAACTTAAAGATTTAGTTAATGGAATTGATTATTCAAAGAATATTAAAGATGTTTATCCTTTAATTACCCGTTTAAGAGGAATTAAAGAAGATTATGAAATTGAAGAATTTAAAAAAGCTGTAGAAATCACTAACAAGGCTTTAAATAAAGTGATGGAAAATTTATCTTCTTTAAATTATGAAAACGAAGTTAGAGGCTTATTTGAAGGTACAATTAGAGCGTTAGGTAACTCAGATACCTCATTTGCGACTATCGCAGCAAGTGGAAAAAATGCGGCGACTTTACATTATTCTTCTGATAATGAACCTTTAAAGAAAGATGGAATGATCTTACTTGATTTAGGCGCAGAATTTCATAAATATCATGCGGATATTTCAAGAACTTATCCTTGTGACGGGGTCTATAAAGGAAAAGAAAAAGAAATATATGAAATTGTTTTAGGATGTAATAAATATATTATTTCTTGTATTAAACCTGGTGAAACTTTAAGAAGTTTACAAAATAAAACAGTTGAATATTTAGCTTCAGAATGTCTTAAACATGGTTTAATTAAAGAAAAAGATGAAATTAAAAAATATTATTTCCATGGTATTTCTCATCATATTGGTTTAGATACACACGATCCATATCCTTCATACAATGAAGCTTTAGTTCCAGGGATGATCATTTCTTGCGAACCAGGGTTATATTTTGAAGAATTAGGTATTGGAGTACGTATCGAAGATGATATCTTATTAACAAGTGAAGGAAATATTAATCTTTCACAAGATATTATTAAAGAAGTTAGTGATATTGAAGCATATATGGCTCAATTTAAAAGATAATATTTTTTCGACGGGGGATTTATGAAAAATAAAAAGAATTTCTTATTAGCTTTAAGCTTAATAACTACATTTGTTTCTTGCTCGCAAACTTCTTCTTCAAGTAAAGAATCTTTTTCTAGTGACGAAGTCATAAGTTCATCAACTAGTGAATCATCAAATAGTGAAGAAAATTCGAGTGAAAAAATAAGTTCGTCTAGTAGTGAATTAAGTTCGTCGAGTTCAAAAAATAAAATAAATACTCATGAAAATAATGATACTTTATATTACAGTAACGTTAATACTTCTTTAGAAGGGGAAGATTTTATGACTTCTATTTATAATGTAATATCGAAAGATACTAAAGATGTTACTTATAAAGGAGCTTGGACAGCTTTTAAAACGACGGATATTAAACCAGGAACGACCAATATTATCTACGATATGTATTCAAATTATGAATATGAATGCGGCGGTAGTAAACAAGGCGCGAATTATAAAAAAGAAGGAGATAGCTATAACCGCGAACATACCATTCCTCAATCATGGTTTAAAGAACAATCTCCGATGAAAGCTGATTTATTTCATCTTTATCCAACTGATGGATATGTAAATAATATAAGGAATAATTATCCTCATGGAAATGTAGGTTCAATAACTAAAACAACTGAAAATGGTTCTAAATTAGGAATTTGTACAAGCGTTTATTATTCTGGAACTGTTTTTGAAGTTCTTGATGAATATAAAGGTGATTTTGCTCGAAGCTATTTATATTTCGCGGTTAGATATATGAATAAGGTAGGCTCATGGGGAAGCGGCGCGGAAGTTGTTTTTAAAGGATCATTTCCTTATTTAACTTCTTTCGCAATTGATACTTATATTTCTTGGTGTAAGATTGATCCAGTTTCTGAAAAAGAAATATTACGTAATGAAGAAGTATATAAATTACAAAATAATCGCAATCCTTTTATTGATCATGAATCCTGGATTTATAAAATTTGGGATACATCTTACTATAACGAATTTATTGCATAATAGAATGGCGTTTTCGTTGAAGCAAACCACTTAAGTATTTCCGCTTCCTCGGTCTAATTTTTGGGTTCACTTCATTATTATCTTCTTTTTTATGCCTTATAAATAATGGCCGAGACTAAAATCTTACAATTAAAAAATAAATATGTTAAAATATAATTAAGATTTCGAAAGGAGTGTGATACTTTATGTCTAATTTTTTAAATTTAGGTAATTCAAAATTTGAAAGATATAAAAACAACAAAATTTTTATTGATAAATCATTGCTAATCAAAGAATGCAATAGTCTTTTGTTTACTGAAGATTCATATATGTGTGTCACTCGTCCTCGTCGTTTTGGTAAGACTATGGCCCTTTCTATGCTTAATGCTTATTATTCTAAAGGATGTAATTCTAAAGAAATATTTGATAAATTAGATATTTCTAATGATGAATCATACTTAAATCATTTAAATAAACATAATGTTATTTGGATAGATATGGCTAGTGTATATACTGATTTAAAAAATAAAAATAAATTTGTCGATGAAGTTCAAAAAGAAATTTTAGAAGATTTGAATGAAAAGTTTCCTAATATTCTTAAAAGAAGTGATAATACTGCAAGAAAAGCAATTACAAAGATTTATTCAGAATTAAATGAAACATTCATCTTTTTAATTGATGAATGGGATGTTATATTTAGAGAACAAGAAGATAATACTAAATTATGCAATGAATATGTAGATTTATTAAGAAGTCTATTTAAATCAAGCAATGTTTCTAGTTGTATTGATTTAGTGTATATGACAGGAATACTACCTATAAAAAGATATAGAAGTGAATCTGCTTTAAATATGTTTAGAGAATATAATATGATAGATCCTTGTGGTCTTGAGTTATATTTTGGATTTACTGAAGAAGAAACTAAAACCCTATGTACTGAATATGATATGAATTTTAATGAGATTAAATCATGGTACGATGGTTATAAATTAAATGGTAATGATATATATAATCCTAAATCAGTAGTTGAGGCTCTTATTACAAGAAAATGTAAAGACCATTGGGTTAACACATCTGCTAGAGAATCAATTATGGAATATATGAATTATGATAATGGTGCTTTAAAAGATTTAATTACAAGTATGATTGCTGGTGAAGAAATCGATGTTGATGTTAGAAAATTTGATAATGATTTAACTAATATTGATTCAAGTGATGCAGCGCTTACTGTACTAATTCATTTAGGATACTTAGCTTATGATGAGGAAAGTGGCAAATGTTATATTCCAAATCATGAGATAAAAGAGGAATTCATCATTTCTATGAATAAGTTGAAATGGAATGATATTTGTAATCCTATTTCATCTTCGAAAGTTCTTCTTGAAAAGACTTTAGAAGGTGATACAGAGTTTATCAATGAAACTCTCGATAAGAATCATAATGAATTAGCTACAATCTTTAATAAGAATAAAGAAGATGTACTAGGAATAATAGTTTATATATCTTATTATTATGCTAAAAAATATTATGAAATTATTAAAGAAGCTAGTACTACTAAAGGTAGAGCGGACTTAATGTTTAAGCCTAAAGATAATAATCATATTCCATTTATCATTGAACTTAAAGCTGATGATAATGTAGATAATGCTATAGAACAAATAAAGAGTAAAGAATATATTGATACTTTAGGTGATTATCATGGTAAAGTGATGCTTATTGGCATCAATTATGATTCAAAAACCTTAAAGCATGAATCAAAAATAGAAATGATAGAGAAAAAGTAAATAACCATATGGGTGGTTATTAGATCTTGATGAATAACAAATCCCCATAGGATGTATGCTTATTTGATTAAAA
>CAVJWU010000022.1:0-25114 GCA_963653535.1 Azospirillum sp. CAG:239 | reverse complement strand
CACAAGTTGAAAACTCCTTAACCTATTTTGTTGCATTTAGTTATTTAATTAACATTTGAAAATTAAATATATCGCATAGAATTGTTTTTCTATTAGAATTAATATCTTTTATCGCAATCCAAAAGTAAGTAGTCTCACCACTTTGATTGTTATATTCAATGTCAATCCATTTACCTTCTTTTATTCCCTTAGATAAAGTCTCCGCGATATCTCTCATTTAATCACATCCATAATATAATCACCAAAAAATCGGTTGTTTATAAATAGATTATATCATTTTTATATTATTTTAAAAGATATACTATAATTTGGCCTCTATTTATCTTAGTAATCTTAAGATTTTATTCCTCTTATTTAATTTTGACATTTAAAATCCGAAGTTTCTAATTCATATTGAATTAAGTCTTTACTATCTAAATTTTCATTATTAAGTTTTACGCAGGAAATTGAATAATTATCATAAGTTTTATAATAATAAATACCTTCATTTAAATTCATACAAGATGTATAAATTGTTATTTCATATCCATCATTAATTTTGCATAAACCTCTAGTTTGTGAAACAGTTTCTAAGATATGAAAGAATTGGTTAACGCTAGATTTTTCATCTTCTTTTGAAATAGAAAAATAGCTTGCATAACTAACACGAATAAATCTACTTTGGCTAGTTAAATCTCCAGGTAGGCCTATACTTCCCATTCCTCGAGAATAAAATTTATTATCAATAACAAAATGTTTGTCTAAATCAGAATTTGATAAATAAGCATATTTATTTAAACTCTCTAATTGATAATTAAATGGAGGATTGTTAGTTAAACAACCTGTCTTATTTTTATAAATATGTGTTCCATCTTTCATAAATTCAACTACGATACAATGATCTTTATCTTTAAGAATGTAATGTACACTTGCGCATGGATAAGTTTCATTATAAGGAGTTTTAACTACATTAATATTTTTAATTGTTTCTTCTGCTTCAGAAACATTCTTACATGTAGATAATATATAACTAATTAGTTCAAATTGTGCGACATTAACTTTGTTTTCTTCTACTTCATTATAAAAAGCATTCCCGACAAAATTTAGTCCTGCCATACCTAAACCATATTCATTCATCGCATCATAATACATTGGATAATTATTAAAAACGAATGCCATACCAATGATTGCGAAATGGTTGTTATTAATACCTATATGTCGAAAATTAAATAGATAATTTCTTGGAGTAATAACCACCTTTTCTCCATAAGACATTTCATAATCTAATGTTCTCCCAAAATAAGTATTTAATGTTTTATAACTTGCAGCTGTACACATAATCTTTACCTCTTTAACTACTATTTTATTAATACAAGGTTCATATTTAGTGAATATTTATAAAGAAAAACATTATTATTAATATCTAATTTAAAGTAATTAGTAAAATCTGCGTAAACATCCGTAATCTTCCAGTAATATGAACTTTTAGCTGAATTTTAGGCTAAAAATATAGTGCAGGAGGATAAGTTTCTTTATTATAATTTTTTTAATTATCATAAAAATAAAAACAGTACAAAATTGCACAATAAAGGACTGTTGTCCAACATATTTAATGTTTAGGTTTTTCAACAGTCCCCAAGTGTATCTATATTATTATTTTTGTTTATTTCTTAGTAAGAAAATAATCAAATAATTTAGAAATAGAACTACTAGACATAAACGGATAGAATTTATTTATATCAACATATTGATATTTAGAAGAACAATAATCATCGCATAATTCATCTAATACTTCTTTAGATACGAAAGGTGCGAAAGTAATTAATTCTTCTACGTATTTTTCATCATTTAAAACTATTTTAAATATTTCATCAACATCTTCTGTTTTCATGAATGGTAAAAGTCTAATTAATTTTATTTCTTTAAATTTATCATTTCCTTTTAATTTTTCTTCTGCGATATATTTTACTTTCTCACTTCCTAGGAAAGGAAGTAATCCATATATTTTTTTATCGTCTAAATCTATATCAAAAAAAGAATTAAAATCTAAATGAATATCTTTATTTTCTGTATTTTTTAATATCATCATTTTTGCTTTTAATTTTTCAATTTTAGATTCATATTCTAATTTTTTAGTAACATATCTTCCATCTTCTTCGTTATCTTCATACGCATCTTTTAGATTATCAAGTTTATCTTCTAAAGAATAAATTTCATCTTCAATTTCTTCAATTTTTTCTTCTTTTTCTTCTTCAAGCTCTTCAAAATAATCGTCATATTCTTCTTCATCGTCTTCGGTTGTAAAAATTAAATCATCTTTACTATAATTAAGTGCTTCTTTTAAATTTATTTTTTCAAAAGTTTCCTTATTGTTTTCCATTTTTTTTATTAAAATCATAATTTTCTCCTCTTTTCTAATATGAATTCTCTATAATTATCATTTTCATAGAATTCTCCATTATATTTTTTAATATCTTTACGATATTCTTTCTTATTCTCTTTCTTTTTCATAAAGTAATCTTTTTTCTATATCGGTTAACCTTGTAGAAAAATCTTTTATATTCACTTTAATTTTACCTTCCTTTATTGCATTAATAATTAAAATTCTTTCAATAGGTGAAAATTGATAAAATACATTAACTAAATTAACTTTAATCTCTCCATCAATTATCTTATCTAGAATGTATTTTCTATTATGTCCTTTGAAGATATTAGATTCATCGATATTAGATATTGATTCATCTTTTAAACATAGTATTTCTTCTATTGATGTATCAAATAATCTTGATAATTCTATAATTAAATCAATACTAGGAAGAGAGTTCCCTAATTCCCATTTAGAAATAACTTGACGCGTCACCATAAGTTTATTAGCTAAATCTTCTTGAGTAAGAGAGTTCTCTTTTCTTAAAGCATATATTTTCTTTCCAACTTTAACTGAATCAATCATATTTGCCTCCTTACACTTTTAGTTTAGCTTGAAATTTAACTTTAATCACGCAACTATATGTTGCTCTTATTATAATACAAACAAAATATATTTCTTCTTATCTAAAATAGCCTGTTTTATCTTTATCAGTTATTTCTCGAATAATCTTACATGGATTACCTGCCGCGACAACATTTGATGGAATATCTTTCGTAACAATACTACCAGTTCCAATAATTGAATTATCACCAACACTTACACCAGGTAATACTTTTACATCTCCACCTAACCATACATTTTTTTCCAATATGAATAGGTTTAGAGTAGCATCCTCCATTAATACGTTCCGAAGCATCTATTGAATGATTCGCGGCATATAGACCAACATTAGGTCCAATTAATGTATGTGATCCTATTGTAACTTCTGCACAGTCTAAAATAATACAGTCAAAGTTAATATAGACATCATCTTCAATCTTAATATTCTTGCCAACTTCTTAAAATAGTTGTTGCATAAGTTCATATCTTAATTCAGTTTCTTCTTCTGTTTTATTATAGGCTCTAAATAATTTCTTTGCTTTGACCCTACGGTTAAATAAATCTTCATCAAAGTCATTATATATTAGACCTTGTTAATGCCGCTGGCGGAATGCCGTTCGCGATGGCGTCTTTCCTTGATATGCTTCCATCTCCAGTTTCCATCATCATTTCAAGCGTTTCATAATTCTGATTCATTAGTATCACCTGTTTTCTTTATTAGTGTAACCGATGTATCAGGAATTATTAATGCTTTAAGCACATTCTCTAGAAAAACGATACATTCCAAGAATGCCGTGCCATCAGCTTTGCGACATTCGATCCTACAAATATGTGAATATTCAACGTTCCTCGTTATATTCTCGACACCTGCGATGACACCATCAATAAAATTGCCCAAGCATTAGAATATTCACTATTTCATAGTTATCGTGGCAATTTTTTTATTTTTTTCAACATTTGCAACGTTAATTATAGCATAAATAGTCAATCCTTGAGGACGAAAACATGCGCATAAGCAGAAGCGGAAGGTGAATTCCTGTTAATCCCCATAATCCATGGTGAATATTCACCCAATAAAATTGAACTCATTTTTCACCTCTCTATGATATGTAGCTTAAACAGCAAATGACGGATGCGACCCAAACGAAAGCATCCACAAAAAATAAAACGTAAGTCGCCAACCTAAGAACAGCAGAATATCGTTTCCCTTTAAAGATAAAGCACGAAGAAGACAAACAAATCAAAACAAAACTGAGCAAAAAGGAAATCAAGCCGATTGGATTACCATGCTCGTATGTCCCGGAGAAAATGCTCGCAAAGAAATACTCGCGGTTCGGATGATCTTGTCCAGGCGGAATTGGGTAAATGTATCTACTTCCTTTAAGCATCGGGACGAAGACGATAATTGAGTAAATTGTGGCGATTGTTAAAATGGAAATCAAAGCAATAAAATGAATTTTCTCTGAAATGTCTTTTGTCTCCACTGCCACCAGCGTCGTCTCATCCTGATCAATAAGCTCGGAGACCGGGACATCAAAATACAGAGCAAGCTTCTCCAACGTTTCCCTGTTGGGATACGCCGCTCCAGTCTCGAATTTTGCTATAAGGCTTCTCAATACGTAAATGCTCTCAGCAACCTGGGTTTGCGTGACGCCCTTTTTCTTCCTTAGGTCTTTAAGACGATCTTCAAACATTGTCGCACCTCCTTTCAAAACCAATATATCATTAAGGCATTTCTAACCTTTGTTAATTTGCAGGAACATTTGTGAAATATAAAGAACATTCGATTAAATCGACAGTTTCTTTTTGAAAATATATATGCACTTGCTTATTACATTATAAGTTGCCAAAAATAAAAAAATGCAGTTTTATCAGGTACTTTTTCTACTATAAAAGCAAAAAAGCTCTTTAATGAATATTCATTTTGGGCGTTGATTTGTTTCCACCCACTAGTAAAGGCCCCATTTTTACCGCTTTACCGGCATTTGGGCGATTTTTGCACAAAAAAAGAATTTCCCACTTTTTTGATAAGTAGGAAATCCATCAATTTTTTATGATTTTTGGCTATTTTTCGCCATTTTTTCGACAAAGCAACACCACAGTCTCAACATGTGAAGTCATTGGGAACATGTCGACTGGTTGAACATATGTAACATCATACATATCTGACATTTCTAATAAATCTCTTGCGAGGGTTTCAGGGTCACAAGAAATATAAATAACATTTTTAATCTTTCTAGATTTAATAGAATTTAAGAACTTAGAATCGCTACCTTTTCTAGGAGGATCCATAATAACTACATCTAATTGACCTTCATAGTTATAAATAAATTCACCTGCATCACCTTGATAGAATTCAATATTAGTTACATTGTTTCTTTTCGCGTTCTCTATCGCGTTTTTATGTGCAGATTCATTAATTTCTACTGAGATAACTTTTTTTGCGTTCTTCGAGGCTATTAAGCCGATAGTTCCTACTCCTGAATAAGCATCTAAAACTATTTGGTTATCTTTAATATCAATTAGGTCTAATGCTTTTTGATATAACACCTCTACTTGTACAGGGTTAACTTGATAAAAAGAAGCAGCAGATATTTCAAAAGTTAAACCTAAGATAGAATCTTTAATCTGACCTTTACCATATAATACTTTTTCTTTTGTGCCTAAGATAACATTAGTATTTCTCTTATTTTCATTCGCGACAATCGTTGTAATTTCAGGATGTAACTTAATTAATTCATCAATGAAGTTTCTTTGTCCGCCGAAATTAATTTGACTTACCACTAAAACAATCATCAATTCATCATAATGATATGAAGTTCTTACAAGTACATAACGTAATATACCTTGAGAAGAATTTTCATTATATACTGAGATGTTATGTTTCTTAACTAATTCTTTAATATCCCAAAGAATTGATGCAGCTCTTTTATCTTCGATTACACATTCTTTTACAGGAATAATTTCATGCGTGTTTTGACGATAAAATCCGTAATATACATTACCTTTTTTATCTTTCCCATAAGGCATTTGAATCTTATTTCGGTAATAATATGGATCCGACATGCCTAAGCATGGTTTAACAAAAGCGTTAATCTTACCAATTCTTTCAAGTGCGTTTTTAACTCTATTAGTTTTTAATTTTAATTGAGCATCGTAATTTAATTGTTGATATTGGCAACCTCCGCAGGAAGAACAAATCTTACATTTAGGTTGAATACGATCTTTAGATAAAGAATATAATTTTCTTACTTTACCAAAATCAACTCCCGCACGATGATACATGATTTCGATATCAGCTTCTTCGCCAATAAAGATACCATCGCAGAAAATGACGTTGTTATTTGCTTTAACAACGCCTTTTCCTTCATGAGATATATCAATACATTTACCTCTTACTATCATCTTATTTACCTTGCATCAAATTTTTGATGTATTCTACTTCGATAGCTGGATCTAATCTAGGGAAGAGAGGTTCACCTTTAGTTACGTGTTGTCCTCCTATTGCATCAAAGCTATTTAATGAAGCATATTCTCTTAAAGAACCTTCAATACCTAGTTGATCAAATAATTTAGTTGGTGCTTCTAGTAATGTAGGACTTAACATAATCGCACATTGTCTTAATGCATTAGCTAAATGATTCATACAAGACTTTAATTCATCAGTCTTAGTTTCATCTTTCGCTAGTGCCCAAGGTTTACTTTCTTCAATATATTTATTCGCTCTTGAGATGTAACTAAATACTGCTGCGTAAGCTTCATTAATCTTTAAAGCATCCATCTTTTGATGATATTCACTTATAGAATGTCTTCCAACTGCTTCTAAGTCTTTATCTAAATCAGTTAATGCACCCTTATATTCAGGAATAACACCATCAAAGTATTTAGAAATCATACCGACAGTTCTATTTAAAAGATTACCGAAGTCATTTGCTAAATCAATATTAATTCTTTCAACGAATTGTTCAGGAGTAAATGAACCATCTTGTCCAAAGACAACTTCAGAAACATAATAATATCTTAAAGCATCGATACCATATCTTTCAATTAATGATTCAGGTGCGATGACATTACCTTTAGATTTACTCATCTTACCATCTTTCATCATGATTAAACCAGTAACATAAAGTTTATCTGGGCATCTTAAGCCTAAGCTCATTAAGAAAATAGGCCAATAGATTGCATGGAATCTAGTAATATCATTACCGATTAAATGTAAGATATATGAATCTTCTCCCCAGAACTTATCATATTTAGAACTATCTTCACTTAAATATCCTAATGCAGAGATGTAGTTAAATAAAGCGTCTAACCAAACATAAACAACATGTTTTGGATTTGATAATACTGGAATACCCCAATCAAATGTAGTTCTAGAAACACATAAATCTTCTAGACCAGGTTCAATGAAGTTCTTGATCATTTCATTCTTTCTTGATTCAGGAGTAATGAAATCAGGATGTTTTTCATAAAAATCTAATAATTTAGAAGAATATTTACTCATTCTAAAGAAATAAGATTCTTCTTTTGCTTTATGAACAGGACGTCCGCAGTCAGGGCAAAGTTTTTCTTCGCCTACTTGAGTATCGGTCCAGAATGATTCACAAGGAGTACAATACCATCCTTCGTATTCACCTAAATAAATATCATCATTCGCAAGCATCTTTTCAAATACTTGTTGAATTACTTTTACATGTCTTTCATCAGTTGTTCTAATAAAATCGTTGTTAGAAATTTTCATTGTAGACCATAATTTCTTGATATCTGTGACAATATCATCAACAAATTGTTGAGGTGTTTTATTAGCTTTTTCTGCATTCTTTTGGATTTTTTCACCATGTTCATCAGTACCAGTTAAAAAATAAGTATCAGTACCTTGTAATCTATTATATCGAGCAATAACATCCGCGATAGTGGTGCAATAAGCATGTCCAATATGTAATTTTGCGCTTGGATAGTAAATAGGTGTTGTTACATAAAAATATTTTTTTGCCATAATCTCTCTCCTTAATATTAAAAAACCGCCCTCAAGTAATGGGCGGTTAAATTCTTACTTAATTCCGTATTTCTTATTGAATTTATCAACACGGCCATCTGCTTGAGTAAATCTTTGTTTACCTGTGTAGAATGGGTGGCAATTTGAACATGTATCAACACGAATTTCTTTAACTGTTGAACCAGTTGTGAAAGTTGTACCACATGTGATGCAAGTTACTTTTGCTTCATAATAATTTGGATGAATTCCGTTTTTCATTTTGCTTACTCCTTTAATTCGCCTAGGTTTTGCCCTAAGTCAGCACAAAAATAATATCAAAGATATTGTTATTATTCAACAACTTTTTATTCAATCTATTATTTAATTTATATTTTTGATAAATCTATTTTATATTGAACTAAATGTAATATCTTTGCCCTTTACATAAAGAAAACATCACATATATGTAACAAATAACTGTGATATTAGATATTATTAGTCCATTTCAAAAATTCAACAATTGGATAGGAAGAGAACTAAAAAGATTCTTTTAATAATTGATGTCTTATTTAAGAAATTAAAAGCAATGGTTTCCCATTGCCTATAAGATATTTAAACAGGTGATAACAATAATCGCGATTCCTAATACTACTTTAATTAATTCTAGTTTTACTTCTTCAATAATAAGAGATTTCTTTTTATCGTTAAGCATCTTACTTATCTTCTTAACATCGATATTATCGCCATCTCCTTGAAGTCCCATTTGAGAGACTAATTCTTTAACTTCTTCTTCATCATTTAAATTAAATTTAGGAAATTGTTTATTGATATAATTCGCTCTATAGAATGTTTTAAACACAACATAGATTAAAAATGCAACTGTTATTAATATTACATACTTTTGTATTTCGCTCATACTTACCTCACGTTCAATGTTAGTAGTATACTACAAATAATCGTAATCAACATTAATAATTACATCAATTTTAGGATTTATTTCTTGTAGTTTAGTTTTGATGATATTCTTAATTTCTTTTTCCGTATATTTATAATTAAAAGGGATAACTATATCAAAGATATAATTAATTTTATTCGCACCATTAACCATTCTAAAATCATGAAACTTGATATCTTTATCAATTGAAGATAATACATTAATTAATATTTCTTCTTGTTTATTAAGTTCTTCATTATCTTTTTCAATTGGATCCATATGCATAACTATTTCTACATGGTATTTATTATGTATTTGTAATTCTAATTCATCGATTAATTCATGCGCAGATAAAAATCCCATACTGGCATCTAATTCTACATGCATTGATAAGAAAATCTTACTTACTCCATATTCATGGAAAATCATATCGTGAATTCCTAATACTTGAGGATTAGATAATACTTCATTTTTAATATTTTTAATTAATTCTTTATTAGGTCTTTCACCAATTAAAGGTGAAATCGATTCTTTAACTAGTCCTAAAGAAGAAATAATAATAAATATAGAAACTAATGAGCCTAAGATTCCATCGAGGTTATAATTAATAAGTTTAGAAAGTAAACTACCAATTAAAACAATACTAGTAGATATACAATCAAATAAAGAATCTTTAAAGCTAGCTTTTAAAGAAACAGAATTAATTTTCTTTCCGGCAGAATAATAAAATAATCCTTGAATTAATTTAATAAATATTGATATTCCTAAGATAATATAAGTAATTAAATCTACCTTTATTTCTTTAGGAGTTATAATACCTTGAATCGAAGTAGAAAGTAATTCAATACCGACAAAGATGATAATTAAAGAAATGATTAAACTAATAACATATTCCATTCTTTGATGTCCAAATGGATGTTCTTTATCCGCGGGTTTAGAAGCAACTTTAAAGCCAATTAAAGTAAGTAAGCTACTAAAGAAATCAGATAAGTTATTAATCGCATCGGCAATAATAGAAATTGACATCGATAAAATACCAATGAAAACTTTGATAATAACTAAAATTACATTCGAGACGATACCAAAAATTCCGCACATAATGCCATAAGAGGAACGGACTTTTTCTTTTTCAATATCTTGGTAGTCTTTAATAAATATTTTTGCAAGAAAATTTACCATAATTAAAATGTAATCTTGACGATTTCCTTTTGTAATTTACGATAATCTAATGTTTCATAGATATCTAATAATTTATTTAAACGGTTAATCTTATCATCACGATCACTCTCTAATTCATCGTTAATGTAATAATCATTAGTTCTTCCACAAGGAGAAGCACATACTAAACAATTAGGAAGATATTTTTTCTTATCTTCAATAAGTTTATTAACCATTTCATCTACACCAATACTAGTCTTTAATGATTTTAATGAATCTAAGATATCTTGATGTATTATTTCCATCACATCTTCTTCATCATATAGGCCATTAATTAAACCAACTAATTTACCAAATAAAAGATTTTTATTATCTTCTAATAACATTCTAAAATATCTCCTTCAATCGATATAACTCTAATTGAATAATGAATATCTTTTCCAGAAGCTTTAATTGCTTGAATTAAATATTCATCCATATGAGAGCAACATGGTACTTCCATTCTCACTAAGGTAATTGATTTGATATTATTGTTTTCAATGATATCTTGTAACTTTTCACTATAATCTGTTCTATCTAATTTAGGACAACCAATTAAAGTAACTCTTTTATTCATAAAATCATGATGGAATGAAGCATAAGAATAACTAACACAATCACAAGCGATTAATAAATGAGCATTTTCAAATGCTTTTGATTTTATCGGAGCTAATCTAATTTGAATAGGCCAGTTTCTTAATACACTTGGTTTATGTTCCATGTGTCCAATCGTATCGCCTAATTCTTCTTGGCGTTTAATAACTGCTTCTTCATCATAAGAAGAAGCTTCTCTAGTTGTGATTCTAATTGCATCACTTGGGCAATGAGGTAAACAATCACCAAGTCCATCGCAATAATCATCTTTAACAAGTTTAGCTTTACCATTTACTAAAGCAATTGCCCCTTCATGGCAACCTTTAACACAAAGTCCACATCCTGTGCACTTTGCTTCATCAATTTCAACAATCTTTCTTTTCATTAGTCAAAAGTCACCACCAATAACATCTTAAATTGTTCCAATGCATATAAAGCATGTGGATGATCTTTAGGCATAACAATCGTTTCTCCTGCCGTAAGAACAAACTTTTCTTCATCAACTGTGATTTCTGCTTTACCGTCAAGGATATAAACAAAAGCATCTCCACCTGCTCTATGAGAAGAGATTTCTTCATTTTTATCAAATGAAAATAAAGTAACTGAATGATGTGAATTTTGTTCTAATGTTTTAGAAACAACTTGTCCTTCACAATAACTTACTTCATCTTTTAAAACTAACACTTTTTTCTTTTCAATATTCTTCATATTTTCTTAACACTTTCTAATTTTTCCGTCTAAGCCATGTAACATGACAGTAGATCCATCATTTTTATTTTCACATAATTGTTTTGCATAATCTAATGCTTCTTTTTGAGTCTTAAATAATTTAATAACTTTATCAGATCCTTGGATAAATACTTTCCATTCTCTACCATCGTTATCTCTTTTTGTAACATGATATATTGTTTTTGCCATAAAAAACCTCCTTATTCACTCTTTCATTTTAGTATAAAAACTACTAGTTAGACAATTATAATCTTTATTTAGTTCTTGTCTAGTTCTTAAATCACCACTTATTAAGAATCTTAAATAATAAACGAGGACAATTTAAGCATATTCACTTTACTTAATGTGATTTTATTTTATAATGAAGATGGTATGAAAATACCAAATATATGTAAAGGAGGATTTACATGAAAAAGAAATTATTTATTACATCGACATTACTATTAAGTTCAATATTAACAATAAGTGGTTGTGCTTCTACACCTAGCTCAGATACGTCAAGTACTGCAAGTTCATCCGAACAAACAAGTGGAAGTTCACAAGCATCAAGTTCAGAAGAAGTAAAAGTTAACGCAAAAGAAGAATTAAATGCAGTTTTAAAAGCTTCGGAAGCAAAATTAGAAGAAGAAGTTAAGAAAAACACATTTAAATTAACACTTAATGGTGCCGACGCTGTTACAGTTAAAGGAAACGTAAATCAATATACGAATACGATAGTTTCTCAACGCCAAAGTGATGGCACATATACAAAAACAAGCGAAACTCAATCAGAAAAAACAACGCTTGCACTTAACGAATCAGCTACATCTACACAAAAATACATCTTATCACTTGATACCGATTATTATAAGAGTTTACAAACTGAAACACATAAAGCAACTAACGATTCTTATGCTTATGGAGAAGTTACATTAAATACTAACTTATCTACACCTGTCCAAAGTTTATTCAGTAATGTAAAAGAAGCAAAAGAACAAATAGTTCTAAAAGATGGCGAAGGTTATCTTTATGAAAAATTTGATTCTTATGCAGATCAAACTACCGAACAAGGTTTACCATTTGATTACAGCGTAGCAGATTCTTATATTAGCGCAGGCTATTCTTACTTAAATAACTTCCTTGCTCAAGAAGGAGTAACTAATAGACTTAACTATCTAAAAACAACTATTAAAGCATTACTTCCAGAAGGTGACGAAGAAAGTGCGGTTATTGTTGATAAAGTATTTGCATTAATTAATGACTTATATACATACGCAACTACTGGAGGAGATTTAAATTTAGATTCCGCCTTAGATTTATATGAAAAAATAACTGGAACTACTAATCTAGACGAAGAAACAAAAACATTTATTAAAAAGACAGTTAATGCATTATTAAAAATATTTGATATAGACAAAGTAGTCACATATGAAAAAGTTAATGGCTCATATAAGATGAATTTAAATTATAAAGTTTTACTTGCTCAAGTTAAAACAGCATTAACTACATTAAAAGCAATGTTAAATGTCCAATTCGCAAATGATGCAGATACTTTAGCATTAATTAATGAATTATTCACTAATGTTAACGCCTCATTAGAAACATATGCACCAACTAATGTAAATTCAGTTGTTACATTTACTGTTAAAGATGGTTTATTAGCAGGTGTTGAAGAAGAATTAAAATTACAAGGTTTAACAGTTAATGGATTTGTTTATGGAGATGAAGGTTCTGATCAAAACGGAAACAGCGATACATATACTACAACACAATATTTACTTGATCTTTCTATAAGTGAATTAACATTAACAACTAACTATTCATTCTCTTATGAAGCATTAAGCAAGGATGCTTTACCAGAAGTAACTAAAGTTCCTACTCAAGTTACACCTGCAGAATAATTTCTTAACTGTTAGAGGTCGAATAACGAATTAAGTATTCATTATTCACCTCTTTTTATTTAGAAAAATAAATTAAATTAAATATGGATTTATAACCAATTTTCAGTTTATACTTAATAAGCATTATTCATAAATGCTTATTTGGGCCTGTAGCTCACTTGGGAGAGCGTTTGACTGGCAGTCAAGAGGTAGCGAGTTCGATCCTCGTCAGGTCCACCAAATGGTAAGGAGACGAACTCCAGTTGTATAATTGTATCTATTATATTCCTGGACACTTAGTTGTAAGGGCAAAGTTAGATATTGCCCGTAATATAAAGAAGAAATGATAGTGGTGTAAGCCACTATTTTTCTTTTACCTATTGCATATGATAACTTTGTATACGTCAAATTATTACACCCATATAAAAGAAAAAAAGATAATCAAAATACAAAATTTATTTTGTAAAACGATTATCTTTTTATTTGTAAGTCCACCAATTTTCACCAGAGGGGCTTCAACCCCTACTTTAATTTATTTTTTATATTAGTTGAATATGGTAATAGATTATCTATAGATTCTTTATTAATATTTTCAAATACATAATTTAAATATTTTTCGACATTAATTCCATTAATTAATGTGGTTTGTATAATTGAAAATATCTTAGTAGTTATTGTTGCCCCTGCATATGATCCAGAAGTTTGAAATATTTTTCTTTGGATCACAAAAGGCTTTACAGCCCTCTCTGAAAATTATCCCGAATTCAGCATAAACATCCGAGTTTATGGCGAAAAAATTCGCCGTGGGTAGAAAAAACTGGTAATTCTAAGAAAACCCTAATGGTGCGATTAAAACTTGTGTAATGTATACGATAGTCGAATAAGCATAGCCAATGGATTGAAGCCATCAGATTATACTTATAAATAATGGTCTAGATTTAACGCTTACGAACGAACTCTTTAAATGCTCCCTGACAGTTTTGTTATTCTATTCAATTCATTGTCAAGGCGTCTTGCCTGCCTGGTGAACGCATCATTATACTCTTGTCCACGCTTGTAGACGAACATCGTATATGCCTTATGCGCCCAATGATTTTGAATATCTCTTATGTCATCGAAAAGTTCATAATCTTGCCCCGACAAATAGGGGTTGCCATCACTGTTATCAAGTGACTCAAGTTTCTTTAGCACTGGACCGAGCGGTTGCTCCGCTACGATTTCGTAGTTTTCATCGAAATCGCGCTTAAGCATGCCTGCGTAGATCAATTTTATATCGTGTTCTATGCACTGTCACTCCATCAGTATTTTTCAGACACTCTCGTGGAATTCAGTTATGTTATTTATCATCCGCTTTCTCCATAGGTTCATCTTCAAGCACTATGCAGTTGACTTTTCTTGAAAATGCCGTGCAAGCGTCTATCGCAATGATGCCATCGGCATAGTAAGACGTAAAGTCTGAATCAGCATCAAATTCCTTCCTTTTCCTTCTAATTCCGCGTGTCCGTAGGAACAATGCCAGTGTCCACATACAATGGTTTTATTCAGCTCTCGCACACCACAGCTTGCCGCCGCCATCCCGTTCAGCCATCGAGCCTTATTCCACTGTTCTTCGCCTTGTTCTCGCCAATTCTCTTCGTAGATGTAGGTGTCTTTCGTCCCCGTTCCGCGCCCCATTACCCTGCAAGGTATCCACCCGTGAACGAATATGTAATTCTTCCTTTCGTAGTAGTCTTTCATTGCCGGGATTATCGTCTTGTAAAACGGAGCATTCTTGGCTTTCAGTTCAAAGCCTTCGGGATATAAGACTGATGTCAGCAAGTCTTTTCCTGTCAGTTGAAGTGCTGCATCAATCGTTCCGTTTCGCCAGTGATGCGTTGAGTAGATATCACCTTTAGTCATCCACTTCTCTGCATTGTCTATAAGGTCAATGAATAGGTCTTCGTGGTTACCCCTAATAAGGATCACCTCGTCCTTTTTGAGTAGTTCGAGTATGAATTCCTGCACCTTTAAGGCTTCACCGCCACGATCGAGCAAATCGCCGCAAACCACAAGTTTATGTGGCTCTTTGTCTTCATAGAGCCTTTTTTCTGTCAAAGCCGCTTGTAGTTCCGAATAGAATCCGTGAACATCGGCTACCACATAATATCTCATTGTATCCTTATTAATTTTTCGTACATCTCTGGAATCCATCGCGTTACCGTGTCATAAACAATAACCATATTTACGACACCATAGTCGTGGACTATTTTGTTGCGCATTCCCTTGATTGCCATCCAAGGGATTTCGCTATATTCCTTTTTGAAGTCTTCCGATAGGCGGCTGTTGTTCTCTGCGATTTGAATAATGCGGAACATAATAGAATCGACCAGTAAATCGTTGTTTTCTATTTCGTCTTTTGTTTTTCCTTTGGTGTGTTCTATTATGAATCCCAAGTCCGATATGATTTTTTCAAGATAGTATTTATCGTTTTTTACGTTATCCATAAATCTTTATGCCGTCCTTTAATATCTCTTGTACAAGCGTGGGATTATTATCCAACTGTGCTATATCCAGTAGGTCGATTTTCTTCTTTAATTGTTCTCTCAATATCTCTATGAGTTCGAAGAATTTCATTCCGTCTACTGGCATTGCGACAAGCAAATCGACATCGCTTTTTTCTGTTGCTTTGCCTTTGGCATAAGATCCGAATAGATAGCAGTATTCCACCGAATAATCCTTGAATATTTCGCCACAAATTTTCTTTATTTGGTCTATGGTTAATATCCCGTGGTCTTCATCGATTCTCCCATACTCGCTCAATCTTTGTAGTAAAAATTGATACTTGAGAGGGTTAATCTTGGTTTCATCGGACTCGTATCGTTTATATGTCCGCAGGGATACTTGAAACAATTCCGCGCATTCGGCTTGCGTGATTCCTTTTTCAGTTCTTAATTGTTTTAGTGTCATTTTTACCACCTCGCAGTTGTTATACCACGTTGACACCTAAATTGCAAGTGGTTTTGGTGTCATTTTGGCACTTTCTATTATTTGCAAGAGTGACATTTTTACACTTAAAGAAATAAAACGAGGTGACATTTTTTTTAAATCGCGATGATTCCGCGTTCGTTATATACACTATCGGTCGAGCCTTCGTTTCGAATTGCTCGATCAAGCGCCATAATGGTCGCTACCGCGCCGTCTATTCTCTCGGTGGACTTTTCCTTATCCATCTTGATGTTTCCTACCGGGTCAGTGCGGACATACACATTACCCATCATCCATCATAGCGGAACATTTCCGACGTGCGCTATCTTCTGCTCCAACACTAGCTTCATCAGTTCCTTTGTCGGCGGACTCATATCCTTAAAACCCTGATTGAACGGCACGACCGTGAACCCCATTCCTTCCAAGTTTTGCACCATCTGCACCGCTCCCCATCTGTCGAACGCAATCTCTTTGATGTGATATTTCGTACTAAGGTCTTCGATGAAGTTCTCAATGTATCCGTAGTGGATGACATTGCCCTCTGTGGCGATTACTTGCCCACGACCAATCCAAGTGTCGTATGGAACGTGGTGTCGCGTCGCACTCGCAAATCTATCGTGTCTTCTGGTATCCAAAAGTACGGAAGAATGCTGTATTTATCGTCATCGGCTGTCGGTGGGAACACCAACACGAATGCAGTGATGTCGGTGCTTGACGAGAGGTCAGGTCCGCCGTAGCACTTTCACAAATTACCCGTAATAGAAAATTGCTAACGGTTCTACCGCTAGTTTTCTTATCACTTTGATTAATTTACCAATAAAATATTAATCTATACCAAAAGTAAACAACTATCCATTATAATAAAGAAGTAATAAATATTGTTTATGTATAGGAGGAATTTACATGAAGAAGAAATTATTTGTATCCTCAAGTTTAGTTCTTGCTTCTTTAATTAGTCTTGTTGGATGTACTTCAAATGAAGAACAACAAAAAACATATAAAGCAGAAGTAAAAGATGGTAATGAAAAAACAAAAAATAAGTTTGAAGAAGAATATAAAAAAGATAAATTTTCTTTTACTTGTAAAGGAAATCTTGATGGAATTATAAAAGGTAACATCACTAATTATACTTCTACTATCGATCCTTATACCGCCGAGGCGACAAAAGGAGAATCGACAACAGTTCCATTAGATACTAAACTAACTAATGAAGAAAATGCTATCTTATCACTAGATACTGCTTATTATAGAACATTAAATACATCATCTAAAAAAGAAGTTAATGAATCATATGCATATGTTTCAAATGATACAAAAGTTGAATTTTATGATGAATCATCGAAAGAGAATGGTCTAACTTCTTATTCTAATAAGGCACAAATCTTATTAAAAGATGGTACTGGAACTTATTATACAAATGATAATGGAACTAAAGAAAATATAAATACATTTTCATATGGAACATATGATAATTATGTCGCTTTAGGAATATCTACTCTTGATCAAGTCTTATTAAAAGATACTGCTTCTTCAAGAATAGAAGAATTAAGAAGATTATTAAAAACTTATGTTGCTCTTTATGAACAAGATTCTTCAACACAAATGTTAAGTTATATCGATTTACTTTGTGATGTTCTTCAAAATGTAACTTCTCTATCTACTAAAGAAGAAATTACTAGTGATGATATTATGTCATTATTAGAAAATGGTTTTCATATAGATATGGATGAAGAGAACAAAGTTAGCATAAAAGAAATCCTTAATAAGATACTTGAAGTAACCAAAAACGCTAATTTATTAACCATTTCAAAAGAAAATAAAAATGGATTAACAAATTATAAATATGCGTTAAATTATCAAAATTTATTGCCTGTAATTAAAGAAACTCTCAATGTAATAAAGCCATATTATGATGAAAAAGCCACAACTGAAGGAGAAAAAATATCAGTTGAATCATATTTTAATTTTCTTAATTCAATAGTTGATAATACCTTAACGAAAGCCCAGATTGATCAAACATTAACTTTCACTATAAAAGATAATTTATTATCTTCTGTTAAAGAAGAATTTAAGGTTGCAAACTTCATTCTTAACGATGTTGCAATAAATGCTAAACAAGACACTTCAACCGGTTCAATTATTGTTACATATGTATCATTCGCGATTAATGATTTTTCACTTTCAACATCTTATTCATTTGATTTCGACGCTACTACAAAAGATAAGCTTCCTGAAGTTAAATATACAAGTACTAGCAAATAATAAGCCAAATTAAAAGCGAGGACAAACCTCGTTTTTAATTGTCTAATTTTTTTAATAAATAGATTTAATTCTTTTAATCCATGTTTTTTTAATAATAAACATCCAGTAAAATAAGCACCTTGTTGACATAAGTTACAAGTGATTTAAGTCCAAGCCCAAACGTAACCTCTTTTAGTTGATAAATAACCCATACCAACCATAAAGATAATCGCTAAAATAAATAAGACTGTTTCAATTTTACATTTCATTTTAATATCGAGACTAACCTTTTGCCCTATACACTGGCATTTATTTCCAAAATCGAAGCTAATTCATCAACATACTTTAGATTTTTACAATTCTCCCAAGTGTTATTGTTTGGTTTTTTAATTTTCTTCATTTCATTTAAATATAATAAGACTTGCTTATATGAATAATATTTAGAAACTCCCCTATATACATAGTATATAAAAACATGAATTTTTATTACAAATTAAAGAATTTTAAAATTATTCTTCCAAACTTAGGTTTCATTTAGTTATTTAATTAACAAATTAGTGATTGCAGCACACAACTTACTTGACAAACTATCGTTGCAACGATATAATTATGATGTAAATTAAAATAAAGGAGATTTCTCTTTATGCCTATCGTTAAATTACTGCACGGCACAGACCATATTATAAAAACACCCGATTATTCACTCGGAAAGTCGCATAACGATTACGGACAAGGTTTTTACTGCACCGAAGTTCTTGAAATGGCGAGAGAATGGGCGTGTAAGGAAAATAAAGACGGTTTCGTAAACGAATATAATTTCAATACCGACGGATTAAACGTGTTAAATCTCCTTGACGGAAAACACAGCGTATTGAATTGGATTGCGTTATTGCTTAAAAACCGTATATTTACATTGCAGGACGAAATTGCAATCGACGCGAGAAATTACATAATCGAACATTATTCTGTGGATTTGACCGGTTACGACGTCGTTATAGGGTATCGTGCAGACGATTCTTACTTTTCGTATGCGCAATCTTTTGTCGGCAACGCTTTGCCGCTCAGAAGTCTTAACCAAGCATTAAAACTCGGTAAACTCGGAGCGCAAACCGTGCTTATTTCAGAACGTGCCTTTAAGCAAATAGAATTTGTTAATGCCGAATCTGTGGTCAAAGAAGTATATTATCCTAAATTTTTGTCGAGAGATACAACAGCAAGGACTACTTATCAAAAAGAAATTAAAAAAAGTCGCTCTTACCGCGACGATATTTTCGTTATGGATATCTTAAGAGAGGAAATGAAAAATGACGATCCACGCATACAACGAATTATACTTGAATGACGCTATAAAAAACTTGGCAAACGCTTTCGATTATGCAATAAACGTCTGCAAACTCGAACCCGATTGGTTTGCAAAACTTTTCGTGCAGTCCGACGTATCTATCCAATTCGAACGCGGAAATCCGGCTGTCATCTCGGGTAAATCGGGCGAAGAACTTGTAAGACATATTCTAAGTGACGTTTACCCGGGAGAAAAATTGCCCGCTCCTACGTTTTCGGAAAGCCGCACTCCCGAATATTGGGCGGGTTGGGCTTTGGCTCAATATCAATGGGCTTCGGCTAAACGCTTTAAGGATATTTTCGAACGTATTCCGTTGAGCGATATTATTGCCATGTATCCAACTTTTCACGAAATGGATATTAGCCGTTTCAATGAATCAATGGATAGACGTTACAATGAGTTCGTTACAGAAACAAAACTTCATAAAATTCGCGAAAGCAGACAAATATCGCAGTCCGAACTTGCAGAACTTTCGGGAGTTAAACTGCGCTCAATTCAACTTTACGAACAACGCGTAAACGATATAGACAAAGCGCAGGCTCAGACACTGTATAAGTTATCCCGTGCTCTTGGTTGTAACGTTGAAGATTTGCTTGAAAAGCCCGAAACGTTTTAATACAACATACTTTTCGATTTTATTTTTCATGAAGGAGTGGTTGCAGTTAAATGTGGCCACTTTTTTCTTTTTTGAATCGTCATGTAGGTTTCCTACTGCCGACCTTGTCGAAGAGTAAATGAAGTATAATGTGCCAGTTGCTTATCCTGTTTTGAAAAGAAGTCAATAGGGCACGATTTTTAGAGATAAGAAATTAGTTCAAAATAAAACCCTTGAAGAATCATTCCTCCATGCGGGCATCTTTAAATTCTCTTAATAAATTAACCGTAACTATTTAATCCAGTTGATATTTTGTAATGTTTTAAGAGGAATTAAATGCATTAAAATAGGTGTTTTCTTAACATATTCTTGATATTTAGGATCTCCACCATAATTCTTATTTTGGCGTTTTTCTAATCTCTTTGCCCCACTTACCATGACATATACAATTAAGATATATCCAAGTCCTGCGATTAACCAACTTGGCCAAGAATAACCATAAAGATCAATTCCAGAAACAAATATACCAGTCCAGAAAATAATTTCACCTAAATAATTAGGGCATCTAACATATTTATATAATCCAGTAGAAACAAAGGTATTAGAAACCTTTTTTGCTGCACTTTTTTGTAAGTCCGCGATAGTTTCCATTAATAAACCAATTAAAGCAATTCCTGCACCAACTAAAGGAGCTATCATCCCAATTGATTTAGAAGTATAAGATCCTCCTACTCTTAAGATTACTGGATAAGTTTGCATGACATAAAGAACACCTACTGATAACCAAATTACAATTTTAACAAATACTGGCATTTCTTTTTCTTGTTTATTAGTCGCACTTGCAAGAGTCTTGCGATAACTTAAACTCTTAATTTCACGATAAAGTAAGAAACCTGCTAGTCGACATCCATATAAAATTAATAAAGCACCAAGAATATAATTAGTAAACCCATCACCATTAATATTGAATAAATCGAATTTACAAATAGAACAAACGATTAAGAATACACCTATTCCAAGTACTGCTAGGCCATAGCCTACGGAAAGGAAATAAACAAACTTCTTAAATCCAATTGAACATAAGATTAAAGAAATAACAAAACAAAATCCTACTAAAATCCAAAATGCACCTGTCGTTTCTAACATCTTTATTCTCCTTTCTTATAAAGAGAATTTATATACTCTTTGAATGATTTTTCGCCATATTTTGTTTCACCTTCCATGGCATGAGTTAAAGTCCATTTACTAAAGCGAATAATTGCTTCAGAACCATCGTTCTTCTTTTTTGCTTTATTAATGATTAAATCAAATAAGAAAACTGGAGCTCTAGAAATCTTAACTTTCTTACCCGCGGCAAGAAAAAACATTGTGGCAATTTCTTTATATGTATAAACTTCTTTTCCGCCGATTTCATCAAATGAATTACCTTCTTCACCTACTTTTTCGATTATAAAAGCAGATAAATCTGGAGTATCAATAACATTAACTGGATAATCTTTTTTACCAAGTAAAGTTACTTTACCTTTTTCTATCATTGGCATAAATACATGTGCGATATCATAGAAATATCCAGTAGGTCTAACAATCGCGTAATTAAGTCCTGATTCTTTTAATTTTTCTTCAAATTTAACCTTTGCATCTAGCATTGGTACATCAGGAGCAGTTTCAGCATGAATGACTGAAACATATACAAACTTCTTTACCCCACTTGCCTTAGCTTCATTTAATAAATTTAAATTACCATTTAAATCAATATCATAGTTAGTTAACTTCGCAGATTTAGAAACTAAACCAACAGTTGAAACAACTACATCTACTCCTTTAAGGATACCTACTAAAGTATCTTTATTAGTTACATCGATCTTGTGGAATTCGTATTTACCTTTTTCAGGAACATCTTTTTCATTTAAGTCTAAAGCAACTACTTCATAACCTTTTGAAATTGCTTGTTTTAAAACATCATAGCCAAGATGACCAAAAGCACCTCCAATAGCGATTTTCATATTATATTCCCCTTTTATTTTTGTTTTTCTTTTGCCCGTTTATCATTGATAATATCCATTTCTTTTTCAGTGATTAACTTACAATTATTTTCTTCTGCCCATTTAACACATCCCTTTAAGGCTGTAGGTAAGAAGATTCTAGGAACTTTAACAAGTCTCGCTAGAGCTTCATCAGTGAATTCAACATCAGTTTGAATTCTTTTCGCGGCATATCTAACTGAAGAAACACTAGTTTCTCTCATTGGTAACAATTCACCTTTTGGTCTCTTAAATTTAGAACACCAGAAATTCTTACTATCGCGATAACCATAATCAACTGGTACACGTGGGAAAGAACGTGAAGTAACTCCATTAACAATTGAATTCCAATATTTTTCTTTCATATCAATATGATCAATTCGTAAGATAAAATGAGCCCCATATTTAGAAGTAATACCATTAAAATCATGATATGGTCCTTCATAACCATCTAACTGACCAGGTTTATCATCTTGAGCGTTATCTAATTCTTTCATCCATGTACATTCAACAACTTGGAATGCCTCAGAAACAATTTGAGGATATTTTTCATCAGGATGTTCTTCTTGAGATTGACTATCTTCTAAATGGAAGAGACAATTCTTCATCTTTTCTTCAGGCTTATCCCCTGGCCAACCCATACGGACTGCTTCTTTAAATAGTTTTGAATCATCAGGAATGAAATTCAAAGTACATTTACCTGTTCTTAATAAATTTTGTGCCGTATTAGATGAATTTCTACATTCAAGTAGCATCGCATAATATCCTTTTCCTGCGATATAGTAAGGCGCGAGTAAAGAATAAGGACCTAAAGTTGTTTTTCCATCACTAGTAAGTGTTCCAACCATTACTACTGGCATAGGAAAAAATAAAGACGTTTGATAAAAATTATCTTTTGGGTCCAAGTTTTTAAAACCACTTTTCATATATTATCCCTCCTAAGTGAATTTTAAAATATGCTAAAGAGTCATTATTATTAATTCTTTGACATGTTTACACATGTAATTTTAAATTTAAAAGCAAATTTAAGCAAGTAAAAGAAAAGAATATCGATAAAGAGTTATCAATATTCTTGCCATAATTTATATTTTAAATTATTTATTTACTCTTACAATATCAACTAAATGAGTCGAAGCTCCTAATAAATCTTTTCTTTCACAAGTCGAAAGTTGATATTCAATGAAAAGTTTATATTCTTCTTCACTTAAAGCATTTAATTCTCTTCTTAAATAATTACTAGGTCCATCACTCGCGATAATCTTAATTCTTTCTAAGTTTGTAACAGAATTAAATTCATCAATATCTTCGATTCTTACCATTGAATAAAGGTCACCTTCTAAATTTAACATGTGGAAAGTATCATCAATTTGCTTATTTTCTTTCGCTTCTAATAAATGTTTTTTTACTATACCATAGGTGATAATTGCATATTCGTTCATGTAATAAGAAGTGATGATAATGCCATCTTTTTTAGTCACCCTTTTTGCCTCATTTAACGCTTTTATTTTTTCTTCTTTAGTTAATAAATGATACATTGGTCCAAATAGAAGAGTAACATCAAAAGAATTATCTTCAATAAAAGATAAATCTAAAGCATTACCTTGAACTACATTAGCGATATCACAATTCTTTTTAAACACGTCGATATTGTGTTGAACTAATTCAACACTTGTAACAGAATATCCTTTATTAAGTAAATAGATACTATAAGCGCCAGTACCCGCGCCAATATCGAGAACTTTTTTAGATAAATCCTCTTTTAACATTTCTTCAATATATTTCATTGAAACAATGAATTCTACTTGACCGTGTCTAGTCTTTAAACGATGATCTTCATCAAAATGAGAATAATAATCTTCAAGCAATGATAATTTAGTATTTGTTCTTTGAAAATTCATATGTCACCTCACAACAAAGTAATTTAACCATATTTAGCATTTTAATTAAACAAAACTAAAAATTTTTAACATAATTTCAGTAATGTAAAATAACTATTTTTTGACAAAAACCCTATTGTTTTACTATATCTAAATTGATAAAATAATTTTACAAAGGAGATATAATTTATGGCAAAAAAGAAAAGTATAAAAGGCTATTTAAAATTCATTCCATTCTGTTTAGTATTTTTAGCAGCAGTCATTATCGGTATGGGTTTTATTCAAGCAGTTGGTGGAGATACATATATTAATATGTACACATGTGCTTTCGGCGGAAACCTCGCAAAATTCAGTACCCTTGGTAGTGTAGATGTTACTTTCTGTTTCTGGTTAGTACTTGCATTATTCTTACCAATCGTTGGAGCACTAGTTTCATTATTCGTCAAAGGCAAGATCGGTGGCATTGTTGCAACAATATGTTTCTTATACACAGCAATATTTGCATGGTTTACTCCATCAGTCGCAGGTGGAAAACTTAGCACTATTATCGGTAATTCTAACTGGGTGTCTTTTGCAGATCAAGGTCTTGCAGCTGGTTCAATCTTAGTTGCAGTATTCGCAATTATCGGTACATTAGTTTCTTGTTATTACACATACGAAGCATAATTTCTTAAAAACGTCTATTCTTAGACGTTTTTATTATGCCTAATTTAAGTTTGACCAAATTTAAATAATATTAAATATTATTTTGCGTAAAAAAAACTATTGATTTACATTAATAAATCCTGAATTTGGGATTAACCCCTCAAAATGGGTTGTTAAGAATTTAAATTAAGTAC
>CAVJWU010000021.1:0-25739 GCA_963653535.1 Azospirillum sp. CAG:239 | reverse complement strand
TTATAACTTATAAATTATAAAGTTTGCACTTTCTGCCATAATTTTTTATTTTCCCAATGCGAAAAATGATAAAAAATAAAATAGATGATACTTGATATTCCCCACGTAACTGGATAAGCCGTATAAAGTAACCATAATTCGTGTGCGACAACATTCATCATAAAGGAAACATAACCAACTCTAAATACGCACCAAATACCAAGCATGACACACATTGGAACTAACGCGTGACGAGCTCCTCTTAAAGTAGCTGCTGTACAATGAGCATACGCTAATAAAGGATAAAAGAAACAAACAGTTCTAAGAGCTGTTACTCCATTAGAAATAACTTCTGCAATATCGTTACTATCACCTGAAACAAACATTTGAATAAAATATGGAGCTAAGAAATAATTTATTACCCCGATACATTCAGCGATTAGACATGAAGTGATAATAGCAAAATGCGATCCTCTTTTTGCTCTACTTACTTCTCCTGCGCCTAAATTTTGGGAAACAAATGTCGCTAAAGCTAATTGGAAACATGTGATTGGTAAAAACGCAAATCCTTCAATTTTAGAATAAGCTCCACATCCTGCTGTTGCAGCAGAAGAAAATGAATTAATATTTTTTTGAATAAAGACATTTGCTAGGGCAATAACTGAATTTTGGATACCTGAAGGTATGCCGTTATAAAGAATCTCTTTTAAAATTGGTAAATCAAACTTTAATTCTTTAATAGATAAATGATAGACTGTCTTCTTATTTAGTAAAGAAATAAAAGCTAAAAACATCGAAACAAATTGAGAAATGATTGTCGCGTAAGAAGCTCCTTCAACTCCTAAAGAAAATACTTCAATGAAAAAGATATCTAAGCCAACATTTAAAATCGAAGAAATAATTAAAAAGATGAGAGGTCTTTTTGAATCCCCTAAAGCTTGTAAAATTCCTGCAAATACATTATATAAAATTACTCCAGTTACACCGAAAAAATAAATTCTAAAATATGCGATTGATTTATCGATTACATCACTAGGTGTATCAATAGCTTGAAGCATTAATGGAGATAACATTACTCCTACGAAAGTTAAGATAACTGAAGCAATTAAGCCAACTAAGACATCATTATGAATAGCTTTACGCATATTCAAATGGTCTTTTTGGCCAAAATACCGCGCGATAACTACTCCGGCTCCAGAAGAAAGACCGATAAAAAACGAATTAAAAAGATAAATTAAATTACCAGATGAACTAACCGCGGCAAGAGCTTCTTTACCAACTAAGTTACCGACAATAATTGAATCGACGATATTATATAAAGATTGAAATAAGTTAGAAAAGAAAATAGGGATTGCAAAAGTAACAATTAACTTCCACTCTTTTCCTTTCGTCATATCTAAAGTTTTTGTCATATTCACTCCTACGAATAGTTCCATTATACACCAAAAGAAAAAGATAGCCAAAGCTATCTTTATCTTTTTAGTCTTTAGTTTAATGGAGGAGTAACCCCATTATCAACATTAGTAGGTTTATTTAATATTTTTAATAAAATAGGTGCGATTAATGAAGTAATTAAGATTAATACGACGACGAAAGTCGTAATATTAGGATTAACTACTGATTTTAGTTTTTCGCAACAGACTAAAGCAACTTCGGCTCTTACCATCATTCCGACTCCAATTGAACAAGAATCTTTTAAGCTAAAGCCACATGCTTTCGCGACTAGTCCACATCCTAATAATTTACCTGCAATACCAACTAAAACGAATAAAATACCAAGTAAAATAAATGATCCATCGATATTATCAAAACTCATAGTAATACCAATATTTGCGAAGAAGACTGGTCCAAATAAGAATCCAGTAAATATATCAGTTCTACGATCAATATAGCCTTTATCGACATTGCTTGATAATAAGATACCGGCTAGGAAAGCACCAGTAATATCTGCAACACCAAAGATTTCTTCAGCAATCCAAGCATAAGTAAAGCAAATAGCTAAAGCAAATACAGGGATTCTTCTATGATGGTCATATCTCTTTGATAATTTTTGGAAGAATTTACAAAGAAGAATTCCAAATGGAATAAAGATGACAAAGAATAAGACAATACCTAATACAGAAGAAACAGCTTGGTTCATATTCCAAGAATTAAATAATTTTACAAGTGTTGCGCTTGTTCCGCTAGTAACGCCGTCAAGGCCTAAAACAAGTGAAAGAACAACGACGCCGATAATATCATCTAAAATAGCCGCGGAAACAATACACGTTCCCATCTCAGAATCGAGTTTTCCTAATTCTTTTAAAGTTGCAACGGTAACTGAAACACTTGTTGCAGTTAAAATACAACCATAAGATAAAGCTTCTTTATAGTTTTCACCAATATTAGAATATCCTCCTTCAAGGAAGAACATTGTAACTAAGAAGCCAAGTCCCATTGGGACGATAACGCCAGCAAGGGTAACTAAAATTGATTTAATACCAGTAGATTTAACTTTACTTAAATCAGTTTCTAGTCCGGCGCTAAACATGATTAATACAACGCCAACTTTTGCAAGAAATCCTAACCCATCAAGGCCATCAGCTCTAAAAATGTAACTTCCAATAGTAGGAATCATTTTTACTAAGCCAAGTAAGATACCACCTATTAAGTAACCGACGACTTGTGGTAGGCCATATCTACGACAGATAATTGCTAGTGATTTACATACTAATAAGATTAAAGCGATTGGTAATAATACAGAAACAAAGTCCATAATTTTTTCTCTCCTTATAAGCACTAGATTATTATAGACCTAAAAATTAAAAGTTAAAGAATTTAATGAAATTTTACAAATTATTTTTTATGTAAATACTTTCAATTTTTATTTCTAGTCGTAACTATAAATGATGGATAGTTAATTTATTTTTAAATTAATAGTTTTAAAAAAATTTCCAATAAAAAACTCAAACTTTTACGTTTGAGTTAAAAGATTAAATATCTAAATAATCTATTATGATATTTTTATTTTTATATGTTACCTTTGCTTTTGCACCAGTAATTATTGGCATCGATGGATCAAAATGACCTAAATCAACATCCATTAATAAAGGAACCTTAAATTTCTTTAAGCTTTTCTTGAATGCTTCAATATGACTAACGCCAAAAGGTTTAGAATCAAAATCTAAAGGTCGACCAATAATAAAACCTTTTACATATTTAAACCAACCCGCTTCTTTAAGTTGAAATAAACCTCTTTCAATATCAATTGGTGATAATTCACAACTTTCTAAAAAGAAGATAATCCCATCATCACGATATTTTTCAATATAACTTCTCGTTTTATCAAATCTCGTTCCACATAAATTTAATAAACAATCTAAACATCCACCAAGCAATCGACCTTGAAAAGTTAATTGATCTTTCTTAGGATAGGTAATAATCTTTTTTATTTGAGAATAATTACTTTCACATAAAGGATCTATTTTTGCTTCCGGAAATTTTTCTTTTTCCCAATAAGGATAACCTTCAATTCTCTTTGTTTTACCCATTAATAAATCTAAACTATCTTTAGTTGAATAAGTATAAGGTTTAAAAGCAAATGCTCCTGCATTAACTCCATAAATAGAATAAACTTCCGCGATTGTAGTTAAGGTATAAGTTAAATTAGTATTATCTGAAAAACCCATAAATAATTTAGAATTAGCTTTTGATACGGCCTTAAAATCAACATAAGGAAGAATTTCACACATTGTTTCTCCTCCTCCAACTGAGATAATAACATCGATATTAGGATCTAAATATGCTTTGTTAAATTCTTCTGCACACTTTTTAGGAGTATTTGATCTAGTTTTATCTAAAGAAAGAAAGATATTTTCTCCTTCAACGACATTAAAACCATCTTCTTTTAAATTGTTAATTGCATAAAGAAGTCTAGTTTTATAAGGTTCAGTAACGCAGCCAAAAGAAGGGGCGATTAATGCAATTGTTCCATTTTCTTTTAAATAAGTAATTTCTTTCATAAAGACTCCTAAATAAATATAATTTTTTATTCAGTAAAATAACTACTGAATAAAATAGTTAATAATAACTTTTTTTATTTTAATAAATTTTCTTTAATTTTTCTATCATGATAAAAATAAAAATCTAATTAGCATTTGAATGTAAGAGATTAGTTTAGTTAAGCACTTAACAACAATAAAAAAAATATCATCGCATAAAACGAAGATATTTCATTTAAATATAAGAATTTATTTATTATTAAAATAATGATTTAATAATGCAACTAAAGCTTTACCATGACGTGCTTCGTCTTTAGCCATTTCATGAACAGAATCATGAATTGCATCTAAATTAAGTGCTTTTGCTTTTGTCGCGATATCTAATTTACCAAAGCAAGCTCCGTTTTCTCCTGCAAGCATTTTTTCTAAATTTACTTTAGTTGATGAAGTAACTAATTCACCTAGCATTTCTTGGAATCTAGCTGCATGTTCTGCTTCTTCATGAGCAATTTTTTCTAATGCAAGAGCGATTTCAGGATATCCTTCTCTATTTGCGACTCTTGCCATACATAAATACATTCCAACTTCAGAACATTCACCGTTAAATTGATCTCTTAATGCTTGAACAAGTTTTGGATCAACATCTTTTGCAACTCCTAAAACATGTTCTGTAGGCCATGTTAATTCTTTATTATCTTCTTCAACATATGGAACTAGATTATCTTCTCCAGCGTGACATACTGGACATACTTTTTCTGCTCCTTCAGGAATTTCTACGATTTGACCACATACTTTACAACGATATTTTGCCATAACTACCTCCATATTTAATTGGCTATTTTTTAGAAAAATGTATGACTAAGTTATATGAAGTAATATCTCCATCAACATAAGAACTAAGAGTCTTAATTAAATTTTCATCAACGATATCAATGATTTCATTTGTTTCATCATTAACAGCATGTGCATGGTCATAGACTCTTTTATCGTAAATGCATTTTCCTTCGCTATCAATTTCGTATTTCTTAATATAGCCTTCATCAACTAATAACCCCAAATTACGATATACAGTTGATAAAGAAACGCTAGGATTCTTGCTTTTTACTATAAAATAGATTTCTTCAGCTGATAAATGTTTATCTGAATTTCTAATTGTTTCTAAAATTTCTATTTTATTCTTTGTCATACCTATTTCCTTTTAGGAATAATTCCTATTCCCATACTAATATAATAACAAATACATTGATAATGTCAATTATTTTTTAACCAATAAATGTTTTTATTTGTTCGGAGGTTATTTTCCATTGTGTTTCGTTAGAAATAGTTGCTTTTCCATCACCACTTTGATGTCCGTAGTGAGCAAATCCTCCATGATTACCGCCGGAAATAATATATTCAACATAACGAGAAGAAAAATATTTTTTATTTTCTTCAAACTTATCTTGTTTTACAACTTTATCTTCACTACCTTTAATAGTTAAACATTCCACTGAACTAGGTTGAGTTGATGTTACATAACTTCCTAGAAGAATTAATCCTTTTATTTTATTAGAAGTATCTTTTGCTTCATAAGTTCCGCTCATTGCTCCACCTAAAGAATGTCCACCAAGATAATATGAAGTGTAATTATTATGATCATTAATGACGTCATTAGCTTTATAAATACCAAAGAAAGCTAAATTAAATGGCATATAAACAAGTGCGACATCAATATTTTCTAAAGCAATAGTTTCCGCTAATCCTTCATAAGCTTTTGCTTCAACTTTGGCTCCAGGATAAAAAATATATAAAGCATCAGCTTTTTCATTCTTCTTTGAATATATATCATATCCATTATATGAAGTTTTTTCGATGTTTACGTTATTAGTATATTCTAAAGCGTGATAATAATTACCTACGTAAATAAAAAATCCTCCTACTACTCCGCTAGTAATAAGAAGAGGAATTAAAATCAATAAGGTAATTTTTAGTTTTTTGTTCTTTTTCATTTTATTCACCTTCATAATTATAAATCTTTTCAATTAAAAAAGGTAGAAAGACCTAGTTTTCTACCTTAAAATCTTCTTTTACTTTCTTCTCTACTTCGTTACAAATAACCTGTAAAGAGCAAGAATGACAATCCATATTAACTTTATTCATTAAATGATCGAGTGCTTTAGTAATATTTTCACTCTTAGTTACAATTTCATTTAGTTCATCATATTGATAATTATTGAGATTAACAAAAATAATTTTTACATTTTTAACAAATGGTAATTCTTTATATTTTTTTATTAAATAACTACCAAGAAAGGCAAAATTAATCTTATCTTTGTTTATTGCTTCTTTAGAAAAAACAATACTTTCTTTTTTAGAAAAAGTTGATTCACGTAACATTATTCCTTCTAAGGAACAATGATATTTAACATAATCAAATTTTCTAATGTTATTATATAAAGTATTCCCTTTTCCAATTAAAGTAGGTTCAACGCTTCCTAATGTAATTCGTGCGAACGAACAATCTTTATTTATTTTATCTAAATCTTCTCCAATTAGAATAATTTCATCTTCGAAATCTTCTTCAGTAATTAAATTAATATTAATGCCTTTGTTTAGACCGCCGCCTAATTCAAAAGCTTTATCATCTTTAAAGATCAATTGATTGGCATTTTCTTTAAAAATTCTATTTACATTTAAATCTAACTTTTTTAATGAATAAGAAGAATTGATTTTATTTATTTCTTCAATTAATTCATCATAAATAAACATAATTAAATTTTACGTTCTTTCTTTCTTTTATCGTAGATTTTAATTAATTTTGATTCTAAGAATGATGTTAATTTCATATCAAGGTTAAAGAAATAAACTATGAATAGTAAGCCAAAGAATACTCCTATTCCTCCAAGAACGCTACAAACAATACTAATCCATAAATAGAATTGTAAATAAGGAAATAAAGTCCAACTTAATACAATTAAAGCTGTGCCAATAATCATATTATCTTCCTCCAGCAAGACCTTTTTGACGTGCATATTCTGCCGCGCCAAGAGCCCCCATTAACTGAGGATCAATCGGTAAATTAACAACCTTTAAATGTAAGACTTTTTCAATCGCGTCTTTTAAGCCATCATTTTTCGCACATCCTCCAGTTAAAGTAATGTTATCAGTCGCACCAGCTTTTTTTGCCATTACGAAACATCTTTTAGCTACAGAAAATTCAATACCAGCCGCGATTTCATCCATTGGTTTACCTTCACCAACTAAAGAAATAACTTCACTTTCCGCGAATACTGTACATTGTGCGGTGATAGGAATGATGTTTTTAGCTTTTAAACTTAATTTAGAGAATTCAGGTAATTCCATTTCAAACGCTCTTGCCATCGCTTCAAAGAATCGACCTGTTCCTGCCGCGCATTTATCATTCATCGCAAAATTTAAAACTGTACCATCTTTATCTACTGCGATACCTTTAACGTCTTGTCCTCCGATATCAATAATAGCTTTTACGTTTGGATCAGTAACGTGAACACCCATCGCGTGACAAGAAATTTCAGAGATATTTTCATCTGCGAATGGAACTTTATTTCTACCATAACCCGTTCCAACTAAATAAGCTAAATCTTTAGGAGAAGAAAGACCTTCTACTTGAGCGATTGCTTCATTTAATGCCTGTTCTGCGCTTAAAACAGAATTAATTCTACTTCTTAATGTGACATTAGCCACCATTTTTCCATTTTCATCGATAATGACACACTTTGTATATGTACTACCGGAATCACATCCACCAAAATATTTCATCTTTTTTCCTCCTACCATGAATTTGCATCATCAATAATTTCTAAACTTGGATCAACTGGTTCTTCACGCATAATCGAACGCATATATCTATTTACATCATCTCTAATGCTTTGTTTTGAAATGACACGTGGATCCATTAAATCGTGGTTAACCCAAATAAGTCGAATGCCATGTTCTCTTGCTCTTTCTTCAAATAAGCCATGCATACCATCTAAAGCTTTACATGCAATATGTTCCCATAAGATAACCATATCAGCTTTATAATAATCACAGAATCTCCATAAGTCATCGAGTAAAACTTCATATCCTCCGTGAGTTCTATTTCTCATAATCATCTCTTGATATAATTTTGCAATATCATATATAGCTTGTTCTTTATTATCTTCAGAAATTTGATCAAAATAAACTAAAGATAACATATCAACTAAAGGTAAGATACCCCAACAATTTTGTAGCCAAGGTAAGAAATCAGTATAGAATTGTGATTGAACACCCCAGATAATCGCTCTATGGCGATTTTCTTTACATACTAATGCTTGACGTTTAAAAGCTTTTTGAGCAAGGCGCGTAATCTTTTCATCTGCTTTAACGAAGGCATCAGCTCGACCAGCAACAGCCATATAAGTAGTTTCAGCATATAAAGCTAAGTTCGCACCAAATACTTGAGGATACATCGTTCGAGACATTTCCATCCAACCAAAACGATGTCTATTTTCAATGTTAAAACGTTTTGCACATTTAAAATAATAATTCCAATCCCAAGTTTCACCAGTATGCTTTTCAATGAATTTAATTGCATTTCTAATTTCTTGAGCCGCGTATTCTTGTACACCTTCTTCAGTATGACGTAAAGGAGCTGCGATTTGGAAAGTAGGAATACCAAATTCTTCGTATTTCTTTGCCATAATGCCGTTACCTAATAAGGAACCATCACAAGTGGTGTTACATTGAATCGCACAAGCTCCATAAATTGGCATATCTTCATCGATAGCCGCGCCCGCTTCAGCGGCTGGCATTGGGCAAACATCACCTGGTAAGCCCATTTCTTGAACAACATCAAGATAATGTGTAACCGCTCCACCATTTAATAAAACAGAAACATAAACCGCGGCTGTTTCCCAGCTTACGGCATATAAATTAGGGAAGCCACACATAATATGGAACATTTCATTTTCATCGAGAATAACGATTTTTTTTGAGAATTTTTCATTATTTCCGCATCTTTTATCAGCTTTAAAGACTCTACCTAATAATTGAGCCACATCTTCAGCTACTAGATCATATTCAGTATGTGCAATTCTTAAAGCTTCTTTTCTTAAACCTGTAGTATGCTTATCAATCATCATTGGTACAGCGAGATAATTTAACATCCATCTATATCGAAAGAAACCTTTTAAGTTATTTGGTTTAACGATAAATTTTCCGAGCATCAACATGATTTTGAGCCAGCATTTAAAGTCATAAACAGTATCGACAACTCCACGCCACTCTCTTCTTTTTCTTACTCTTTTTCCATTATAGAGTTTACCTAATGGTTCACTACCAACTTTACTGCCCATTATTTATTACCTCCCTGGATTTTCTTAATTTCAATACTTTCTACAAAAGCTTGAACTCTTGTTCTTATTTGTCCTGAATTACCAACCGCATAAGGACGATCAATCGATAAAACTGGATAATGATATTCATCTCTTAACATATGCGTACCAGTCATTCTTTCATAAGCCCAAGGATCGCAGAATTTCATTTGTTCATAGATAATGCCATCCGCATTATATTCTTTTGCGATTTTATTAACATATTCTTTTCTATATCTAAATTTATCCATATTCATATGACGTGGACACATACAGTTATACATGTAGAATGAACAAATTTGAGTTAATACATCATCTTTATCATTTAAGATAATTTCTTGTCGACCTGGTAAAGAACCAAAGCAGAAACGATCTGCGACAACTTCTGCACCTGATTCTTCAATAAGTTTAATCATATCAACATCATCAACTTCAGAACCGACCACCATTACTCTTGCACGATATTTATTCTTTTCATCAGGTACTCTAGTTTTAATTTCTTCTAATGTTTCTTCTAGTTTATCAAGTAATAAATAATGAGGACAAACATAAGTACACATGGTAATAATATGAAATTCATAACCAGTGATACGAGGATTATCTTCTTTTCTAAAATTACCGATTTCAGTAATTAAGCGACATAATTTATTATATTCATTCACCGCATCACGTAACGCTTTATCACTTACATCAATGCCGAAATGGTCATGAAGAGAATTTAATACTTTCTTACGGCATTCAGACACATATAATGAAAGACCATTTTCATCAGCTTTCATTGGTACTTCAAGATATTCAAAGAAGAAATTTTCTTGAGGCATCGTTTTCAATAATTCCATGTTTTCAACGCATCTATTAATCATCGTGCATCCATCAGGTGCGAGTAAACAATCGAGGAATTGATATCCTCCTTCAATCGCTCTTTCAAGTAACGCTCTAGTATATTCACATAAGAAAGAGGTCATATAATAAGTACCCATTTCTAAAGAACCAGTTCGAGGGGCTCTTAAACGAGTGGAGAAAGTCCCTTTTAAATTAAGTAAAACTTCAGGCACTTGATAACAGACACTTCCAACACATTTTAAGCCATCTTCTTTAGCTTTTCTTACTAGTTCGTTATTCGCGTCTTCTAATAATTTTTCAAAATAATATAAATGTTTTAAATCTTTCATTTTTGCCTCCTAAAGTACACCTAATTTTTCTAGGGCAGTTTTGACTTTTTTCGTAATTTCTGCATCTTTATTTAAACTAAAGATTGAATTACCTTCGACATCAGATAACATCATTTCGTTATCATCTTTAATCACACTTAATAAATTTAATGAATCTAAATCTAATTTTGTTACATCGACATTTTCATGTACTCTATTTAAAATTAAACCATCAGTTTCATACATGACTAGATCGCGAGCCACTTTCTTAATCGTCTTAGTTACTTCAATACCTTTCTTAGAAGCATCACTAACTAAAACTAGATGAGTTACTTTTTCCATCACTCGACGGTTTACTTGTTCAATACCAGCTTCACCATCAATAACAACAAAATCAAAATTATTCGCGATTAAGGAAATTACTTCTTTTAAATATGCGTTAACTTTGCAATAACAACCGCTGGCTTCTGGTCGACCAATCGCTAGAAAAGAAATATTATTAATTTCAACAAGTGCATCAAAGATTTGATATTTTGCTTCTGATAAGATTTCTAATGCTTGTTTAGAATCTCCATTAGAAGCATGTTCAATAAATAATTTTCTTATATCATCAACAGTTGAACCAGAACTAACTCCTAACGCAGTTGATAAACCAATCGCAGGATCTGCATCAATCGCTAAAATCTTTTTATCAGGATACGTTTCATGAAGTAAACGAATACTTAATGCTGAAATAGAAGTTTTTCCTACTCCACCTTTTCCACAAAAGGCTAATATTATTGGTTTAGTCATATTATCTTTCCTCAAGATGAATAATAACATATCCATCGACTAAATTAACTTTTGAAATTTCACCATTAAGTTTCAGTTTTCTTTCCATTAAATCGGTAAAGACGAGTAAATCTTTATCTAGTTCAAATGTCATTACATTCTTCATTAAGATGTTATTTTCATCTATTTTATCTTTATATAAAGTTGATAAGCACATAATAGTTAGTCTCCTATGATTTTAATAAATTTAATGCTTCAAGCAAAAAAGAATTACCTTCTTTATATGCTTTTAAAGCATCTAAAACTTTTTCATAAGCCTTAAAATTAACTTCTTTTAAAGACGAAGCTAATTCTTCTAATTCCTTATTGTGTGATTCGTTATGCTTAATTAAATACGAAATAAGTACAATAAGCTCTTTATTATTATTTTCTTCCATATGTTATTACCCCAAATAAACAATGTCATCATTTAATTGATAAAAGTTTATCAATATATAATTTATCACCCCGTCCTAAAATTGTCAATAATAACTACATTTCTTTACCGATGTCTAAAATATAAATATTTTAAATTGATGATTAATTTGTTAAAATATCTTTCGAGGTGAAGAAAAATGAAAAAATATCAAGGTGTAATTGGAGGTATTATCTTATTAATATTAGGTCTTTCAATTCTTGGAGCTTTTATAAGTCTATTTATCATCTTTAATGCTTCCATTAAATCCGCGGTTAATAATGATACTTCTTATATCTTTATTATTCTTTTATTAAGTGTAGTTAGTTTATTCTTCATCATCACAGGAATTTACGTAATTTATAAAGAAATTTTATCAAGCAAAAAATTAGATGCTCTCGACGCTCTAGGTATAAGAAAAATCGGCATAGTAAAAAATGTTCGCACCCATAAGAATGATGCAACATTAATTCAATTTGATTTAGAAGTAATAATATCGAAGAAAGGAACTAAACATACATTCATTTCAGAATGGATTCCATATCGTAATTTTCCAATTGAAAATGGCGTCTATTTATATGTTATATACGCGAAAGACAACTTAGAAAAATACGCGATTGTTTATGATAAAATCATGAGAAAATAAATGTAAATCTCAAATAGCCTTATTTTATGAATTTTAAAAATTAGTTCAGGAAAAAATCGGAAGGTTTAGAAATTTTACCTTCCTTTTTTAATGAACAAATTATTAAATACTAGGTTTTTTCGAACAAATTTTTATGTAAAGGGTTTCTGTAATCTCTTACATTTTTTTGTAAACGTTATCAAAATAAATTACATTGTTTTTTCGCTTGAAAAATAATTATATATAGGTGGTCAAAGAAAAAGACCACAAAATAAAAATTAAAAAGGAGATGAATTATATGTCATATACAGTAGACGGAATCATTAACAAAAACAAGGTAAATGCAAAAAGTTTTAATTCATTAGAAGACGCATATAATTATTTAGATAAATTATTAGATAAAACTAATGCGCAAGTAGAAGATGTAGTTTCTAAAAATTCAACAGTTGAATATTATTGTACTGATTATACAAGATTATTCTTAACTGCTAACTTATTCTAATTAAATCTTGTTTTAAAAAAAATCTCTAGCGAAGTCCGCTAGAGTTTTTTATTTGTCTTGTAAATATTTAACAATGCGATCCATTGATGAAGTAAATTCTTCATCAGAGTTATTATTAAAGACTATGAAATTTTTAATTCCAACTGGTTCAGTGAAATTACATCTTTTAATATATTCATCCCAGTTAGCTAATTTCCAAGTATCACGATCAGAATTTCTTGCAATCATTCTTTGTTTACATACTTCTGGAGAAGTTTTAACCCAAATAACGACTAATTCTCCACCCATATCTTCTAATTTCTTTTCAAGATTGTGCATATATTCAATATCTCTTATTTCACGAGTAAATGGTGCATTAATTAAAACTAAATCTTCATATTGAATTGCTTCAAAAGCTAAATCTAATACACAATAATATTCTTCATTACGAATATATTTTTCAAAGAAATCACTTGAACGATTGTATTCTTCATTCGCGACTAAAAAGATTTGTTTTGATAAAGTAATTAAAGTATCTTTGTCTAAATAGACAACATGTTCCAATGCGGAGGCAAGTTTTTTAGAAATATAAGTTTTACCACAAGCAGGTGGAGAAGTTACTAAAATTAACTTTTTTAAAATTTTACCCATAAGTTATTTCCTCACAATCAAAATTATTATATTTTATCGATAAATAAAAATCAATTATTTTACTTTAACACCTAAAATTGAAATTAAATTTATCGCTTGGTTAGCGTTGACGCTCATACCTTTTAAAGAATAAGCATTAATTTTAATTTTTGCGATATTAGAAGTCGATAAATCTAAAGCATCAATCTTCATATTTAATAATTCACTACCTTCTAAATCTAAATTATCAAAAGTAGAATTTAAGATATAAGTTTGATTAAAGAATGATTCTTTTACAATGCTATCTTTTAAAATTAAATTATTGATATTGGAAAAAGAAAAATTTAGATATCGACAAGAAGAATTTTTAATCGTTAGATTCTTTACGCTAGTTTGATCCATATGGATATTTAATAGTTTACAATTATTAAAATATAAGTTATTAACGCCATATTTAGTTAAATTGACATTAATAAGCGAACAATGATCAAAGATGCAATTAACAAAATCAACGTTAATCAATTTTATTTTAGAAAAATCAACATTATTAAATTTACAATCAGTTATTTTAATATCTTTAATTGTTAAATCTTCATTAGGTTCTCGATAAGTAATTTCTTTTCTTAAAAAATCTTCATTTTTAATACATTCTCTAATATCAACTGATTCTAAATTATTCAAGATGATTTTATTATCTTTCATATTACTTTTTGATTGCGGAAAGTTCTTTAGCGATTAAGCTACCTACTAAAGCATTATTATAGACAAGCTTAATATTAGCTTCTAATGAAGTACCTTTAGTTTCATCTGCAATTTCTTTTAATAAGAAAGGAGTTACATCTTTTCCTTTAATACCATTAGCTTCTGCTTTATTTAAAGCATCATCAATATATTTATTAATTACTTCATTTGGTAAAGAATATTGATCAGGAATTGGATTAGAAATTAAAACACCACCATCTAATTTTAATGCGCGTTTATAAAAAATTGTTTCAGCAATTTCATGGGCATCTTTCATCATATAATCAAGTTTTAAGCCTGAATCTTTTGAGTAGAATGCGGCAAGATTTTCTGATTTATAGCCTAGAACTGGTACTCCTTGCGTTTCAAGATATTCGAGTGTTCTAGGTAAATCTAAGATAGCTTTCGCACCTGCACAAACAACGGTTACATTAGTGTGTGCGAGTTCTTGTAAATCAGCAGAAATATCCATAGTTACTTCACCATGTCTATGAACTCCACCAATTCCACCAGTAACAAATACTTCAATTCCGGCGTATTGCGCGAGAATCATCGTCGTTGAAACTGTAGTTGCACCCCACTTTTTCTTCGCCATAACAACTGGTAAGTCTCTTCTAGAAACTTTCAATATTCCTTTAGTTGAGCCAAATTTTTCAATTTCATCAGGTGACATACCAACAATTGGGGTACCATCAATAATACCAATAGTTGCAGGTACGCAGCCATTTTCTCTAATGATTCTTTCAACTTCTAAAGCAGTTTGTACATTTTTAGGATAAGGCATCCCATGAGAGATAATAGTTGATTCTAATGCGATAACTGGTACATTATTTTTTAAAGCTTCTTCAACTTCTTTTGAAATTTTAACTAACATATTTTTTCCTCCTATAATAATGGTTGTAAGTTTTCAATGATTTTACATAAAAAGTGGCTAAATTTATTTTGTGTATGTCCTGTCATATCAATACATATTGGGAAAGTATCTAAAAAATCTTTCTTAATATCTTGAATAACTGGGCTAGAAGCAAACCAAATTGCATCTTCATAATGATGTATTAAGCTACGATAATCTAAATTAATAGTTCCTACTTGAGCGATTTTATCATCACATACGATTTGTTTAGCATGAATAAATCCTTTTTCAAATTCATATACTTTAACTCCAGCACGTTGTAAACGAGCATAATTAGATCTAGTGAGAGCGAATACTAATTTTTTATCTGGAATATGCGGAACGATAATTCTTACATCAACTCCTCTTTTAGATGCATTGATAAGTGCTTGTTTAATTTTATCATCACAAATAAAATATGGAGTGGTTATATAAATATATTTTTCCGATTGATTAATCATATTAACAATGACATTTTCACCGATATATTCGCGATAAAATGGTCTAGGACCATCACCATAAGGACAAACAATACCACCTTCATTAAACTTATCAAATTGATTTAAATAGATATCTACCTTTTCATTTGTCTTTGAAATAAGCATGTAGGTAGTTAAGAATAAGGTAGTAATAGAATCAACCGCAGGACCTTGAATCTTGACCATCGTATCTTTCCAATAACCAAAACGTTCTATTTTATTAATATATTCATCTGCGATATTACATCCCCCGGTATAAGCTATTTTTCCATCGATAATAAAGAATTTACGGTGATCTCTATTATTATGAACCGCGGAAGCAAAAGGAACAAAACGGTTAAATTTATAAGCTTTTATTCCTAATTTTCTTAACTTTTTATAAAAAGATGCTTCAACAGTTTTAATTGAGCCTATATCATCATAGATAAGTCTAACTTCGACGCCTTCATTAACTTTTTCTTTTAATATTTCTAAGATAGAATTAAGCATATAGCCTCTTTCGATGATAAATGTTTCAATAAAGATAAATTTCTTAGCTTTTTTTAATTCTACAAGAAGATCTTCAAAATATTTTTCGCCGCTAGGAAAGAAATTAGCTTTACATTTAGTGTAGCCTTTATTAGCATTAAAAGATTCTAAGTAAGTAAGTTGGCCTAGTTGAATTTGATCAATCTTTTCACTGACGTTTTCTTTTTTATATGTCTTATTTCTTAAGGTGAAAGCATTTTCTTCACTAAATTTATAGAACAATCTTTTTTGTCTAATAGATACATAGTTTCTAGAGAACATTAAATAAGTAATAATACCTAAAATTGGGAAGAAGAGTAATAAGATACACCATGATAATTTTGCTTCATTAGGCATATATCTAAAATTCAAATTTAAGGCGACGAGAATCGCTAAAAAAGTGACAACTAAATCAACATAAAATGAATATTCTTCAAAGGTAATAACAACGTAAACTAAAAAAGCAACTTGGACTATAACTAATATTCCAAATATCGTTAATCTACCAAATAAAGTTGTTAATAATTTTTTTAAAAATTTCATTTAACATTTCTCCTAAGCAAAAATATTTTAACACATGTAAATTCGAATTGAGAAATGTTTTTAAATATGTTAAGATATTTTTTGTGGAGGTATTTTGAACCTATATGGATCACCCGATATTGTTTATTGTATTATTTATCTTACTACTACTTTCAGCATTCTTCTCAGCTAGTGAGACTGCTTATACTTCATTCCCAGTTATTAGAATGAAGAATTTAGCGAAAACTAAAAAGACTGCAAAAATGGCCCTTAAATTAAAAGAGTCATATGAAAAACTTATTTCTACAATTTTAATTGGAAATAATATAGTTAACATTGCTTTAACATCAATCGCGACTGTCATCTTCGTTGAAGAAGGTTGGTCAACTGGATTATGTACTGCGATAATCACTATCGTTGTTCTTATATTTGGAGAGATTTTACCAAAGACTTTTTCAAAAATAATAAATATTAAATTCGCAATGATTGTAAGTTATCCTCTTACAGTACTTTTTTATGCATTTTATCCAATTACAGCATTATTTGAATTAATTACTAAAGGAGTTAAAAAACTCTTTAAAGTAAAAGAAGAAGTATCAATGACTGAAGAAGAATTTGAAATTCTCGTTGATAATATTCACGATGAAGGTATTTTAACTAATGTTGAAAAAAATCTTATTTTAAATACGATTGATTATGGTGACTTACTTGTCGAAGATATTATGACTAAAAATAAAAAAGTCATTTTCGTAAAAGATACCGATTCATTAGAACACATTCAAGATGTATTTGAAACTTATAATTTCTCTCGTTTACCTATTGCAAGAAATAATAAGATTTCTTCAATATATGGAATTATTTATCAAAAAGAATTCTATGAAATGTTACTCAATGATGAAAAAGATTTAAAATCAATTATTATTGAGCCAATTTATACTAAACCTTCAATTAAAATATGTCGTTTATTAAAAACTTTCCAAAAAGAACATCAACATATGGCAATTGTAAAAAATGGTAATAGAGTCTATGGTCTTATTACAATGGAAGATATCATCGAAGAATTAGTCGGTGAAATTGAAGATGAATACGACGAAGAACGTGATGACGCTTACGAAAATGCAGAAGAACAAGCTCGTATTGAAGAAGAAAAACAACAAAAAGATACTAATAGCGAAAAAGAAGAAATAAAAACAAATTAACAAAATAAACATAACTAAAAGAACTTCATAAAATAAATTTGATCATCTAAATTTATAATTGAAGTTCTTTTTTATTAACCTTTTATATGTTTATTTGAATTTAATATAATAACTAAATTTAAAAATATACAAATTTATCTAAAAATTAAATATAATGATATTAGAGGTTAAATATATGAAAAATAAATCTATTAAATATTCTGTTCTAGATATTACGTTAATCGCAATGTTTACAGCAATACTTACCATTTGTTCTTGGATGAGTATTCAAGTTGGTGTAATTCCTGTCACCTTACAAACTTTCGCAATATTTTTAATTTTTGGATTACTTGGATCTAAAAGAGGTACAATGGTCGTTTTAGTTTATATTCTACTAGGATTATGTGGAGTTCCAGTCTTCTCAGGTTTTGGTTCAACTGCAAAATTAATTGGTCCTTCTGGAGGATATATTATTGGATTTATCTTTATGGGATTAATCATTTGGTTAGGAGAATTCTTATTTAGAAAATCTAATAAACAAATTAGATTTGTTGGAAATATTCTATTTGAAATCATCGGTTTATTAGTTTGTTATGCATTTGGAACTACATGGTTTATGATTGTAATGAATGGTAAGGGTAATCCTTATACATTAGGTGCAGCATTAGGAGCATGCGTTGTACCATTCTTAATTCCAGATTTAGTTAAATTAGTCGTATCTGAAATTCTTGTTATTAAATTAAAACAATTTGTTCCTAAATCATATATAGATTACAAAAAAGAATTAATTGAAGTAGAAAAAAAAGAAGGTTTACAAGCGTAAACTTTCTTTTTTTATCGGTTATCATATTCATTATTATTTTCATCTATTTCTACTAGATAATCGATCTTAGATTTAGAAATAGTCATATGGGTAACATTACTAATTACGCCGTATTCTTTAGCTTCAATATCCATATTTTCAAAATTTAGTCTATGTAATGGTGAATCATTAAATCCGACTAAATTAAATATTCTATTAATGCCTTTATAATCATCAGTAAATCTTGACTTTACATCATTAATATCAATATTAGAAATCGTAGTATTTTTTCCTTCAGTAGGTTCAATTAATTTTTTATAATGATCTTTTATTTCACCTTGATAAGAAGAAGGTAATTCACATTTAGAATAAGATGGATTCCAATTAACAAATATATTAAATAAATATTTAACATTAACCATATTTAAATGCTTTATATAAATATCTTTAATATAACCTTTTCTTTGTGAAGATGATTTAATACGGAATCCGCAGTCGGTATTATAAAAAGATATATTTTCAATGAAGATATTATATATTCCTCCAGAAACTTCACTTCCTAATGTGAGGCCAAAGCCTTCATATAATGAACAGTTTTTAATTATAATATCATGAGAAGGTATATTTTTCTTTATTCCATCACTATCTCTACCAGATTTAATACATATAGAATCATCATTACAATGTGTAATGACATTTTCTATTAAGACATCATAAGAAGAATCAATATCAATACCATCAGTTGAAGGAGAATTCTTCTTTGCTGAATTTATCTTAATATGATCAATATGAACATTATGAGAATATAAGATATGAACGTTCCAAAAGCCTGAATCTTTACTAGTAAAATCAGCTAAAGTTACTGCACTAGAATTTTGTACAAGAACATTTCTTGGACGTAAACAATCATAATCACAAGCCCATCTTAAATTAGCTTTATCATACTTTTTTCTCATTCCTCCAAGAGTATCTTCACCCCAATATTTTTTATACCAATATGGGCCATTCCCATTAATTACTCCTAAGCCTCTTATCGTGACATTAGAAGCATCAATTACATTAAGTATCGCAGGGAAGAAATCCATATCAATTCCTGCCACTCTTGTTTTAATTAATTTATATTCTTTTTCAGAAGTAGTTCCTAAAATAAGCGCATCTTCTTTAATAATTAAAGTAGTATTCGATTTAATAAATAATGGACCAGTTAAATATATACCTTTGGAAATAACTAAAGTTTCATGATTAAAAGAGCATTCATCTAATGCCCTTTGTAAAATATCAGTAACTAAGCTTTTTCCATCTTTTGCAATTACTAAATCCTTAGTATCCATAGCCATCAAAAAGAATCCTTCCAAGTCTAATATGAGTCGCGCCGGCTTTAATCGCTTCTAAATAATCATCGCTCATCCCCATTGATAAATAAGGGAACTTTCGATTATATTTTTCTTCTAATCTATTTCTTAAAGTCACAAGTGAAGAAAATTGTTCGATTAATTCTTCTTTTGAAGAATGTTTGACGCTCATCATCATAAAGCCAATAACATTTACTTTCTTAAATTTTAATACTTCATCCATAAATTCATCAATCTTTAAATAAGGAACACCATTTTTAGTTTCTTCTAAATTGATTGATACTTCAATAAAACAATCTAAAGGCTTTTCTCTTTCATTTTCAATAATAGAACATAATTTCAATGAATCTAAAGAATGTAAATAATCGATTTTATTAATTACTTCACTAGCCTTATTTCTTTGTAGATGACCGATAAAATGCCATGTAATATCTTCATTTTTTAATTCTTCATACTTAGTTAAAAAACTTTCAACACGATTTTCGCCAAAATTATGAACGTTATATTTTAATAACTCTTTCATATCAGTACTTGTAACATATTTACTCGCAGCTACAAGAGTAACGTCTTTTGGTAACGTATTTAAAAATGAAGCAATATCAACCCTTAACATATTAAAAATTTCTCTTTTTTAAAGTTTGTTCAAATTTAACTCCATAGAAATGATCTTCATCACTAAGAGTCTCTTTTATTGCACTTATTGTAAAGGAAATGGCTGTTTTAATTACTTCACTTAATGGTTGTTCATTCATGATGCAAGAAACCGCGATAGAAGAAAATACATCTCCGGTTCCATGATACATTTTATTAATCTTTTTACCCATTAAAGTTGTTATTACTTTACCATCGTAACTAGATGCACCTAATTCTTCATCAGAATAACCAACTCCAGTTAAAATAACATTTTTTGCTCCTAATGAATAACAATCTTTTAATAATTTAGCTACATAATCTTTAGTTAATGTCGCTTCATATTGATTTGAAGTTAAATAACAAGCTTCAGTAATATTAGGTAAAATGTAATCTGCGACTGAAACAATCTTTTTCATTCCTTCAACAATATCATCATTTAATGCTGGGTAAAGTTTACCATTATCTGCCATCGCTGGATCAACAATGAATAATCCATTTTCTTTTAATAACTTTTCTTTACATTTCAAAATGGTATCAAATTGACGTGTATCACCGATGTAGCCAGTATAAATTGCGTCAAATTTAATGCCTTCTTTAATCCAATGATCGACAATCTTAGGCATTTCTTCTGTTAAATCTAAATTAGTCCAGCCCTTAAATCCACCTGTATGAGTAGATAAAATTGCGCTTGGTAAAATAGAAGTTTCAATGCCAAAGCTAGATAAAATAGGTAAGGCTACTGTAATTGAGCAACCTCCGTAGCAAGAAATATCTTGAATAGTTAATACTTTTTTAGTTTCCATAAATTCTCCGTTTCTTTTTATATAATATCAATTTCAGATATTATAATCTATTAGTTTAATTCTTTTACTTTATTTTGACCTTTAATTTAATCTCGTTTCCTTATATAATAAATACATAAGAAAGAGGTAAATAATATATGTATAAACTTATTGATCAGTATATTGATAAATTAATGACTTCATCTCCAGATATGCCATTATGGAATATTGAAGCGATTAGACAAGGCAAAAAGCCTGCATGGAATTATATCGATGGATGTATGATGACTTCCTTATTATCTTTATATGATGAAACTAAAGATCAAAAATATTTATCTTTCGTTATTAAATTCATCGACTATTATGTATTTGAAGATGGTTCAATAAGAGGTTATGACCCAACTAAATATTCAACAGATGATGTATGCGAATCAAAAATTTTATTTGATCTATATGCTTTAACAAAGAATGAAAAATATAAGAAAGCAATCGAATTATCTTATTCTCAAGTTAAGAATCAGCCTCGTACAAAAGAAGGTAACTTTTGGCATAAAAAGATTTATCCAAATCAAGTATGGTTAGATGGCTTATATATGATGCAACCTTTCTATACTAGATATGTAGCGACTTTTGGAAATAAAGATTATTCCGATATCGTCTCTCAATTTGAAAATGTCTTTTCCATCATGTTTGATAAAGAGAAAAAACTCTATTATCATGGTTATGATTCTTCTAGAAAAATGTTCTGGGCCGATAAAGAAACCGGCTTATCAAAGAACTTCTGGTTAAGATCAATCGGTTGGTATACCGTCGGCTTAATTGATGTCATTAATTACATCGATAATGACCATCAAGAAGCAAAAGATGCTTTAATTAAAATATTTAAAGAATCAATTTCAGGTATCTTATTATATCAAGATAAAGAAACTAATATGTTCTACCAAGTTCCTAACTTCGGTGGAAGAGAAGGTAACTACCTAGAAACTTCTGGTTCAGCAATGATTTCTTATGCGATTTTAAAAGGCGTAAGAACAAAAGTATTAGATGAATCATATCGTCAAGTTGGTATTGATATCTTCAATGGTATTTGCAAAAAATACTTAACTAATGTAAATGGTGATCTTAATCTTGGAGGAATTTGTTTAGTCGCTGGTTTAGGACCAGAAAATAACTTAAGAAGAGATGGAAGTTATGAATATTACATTTCTGAACCAATCGTTGAAAACGATGCAAAAGGTACCGGTCCATTAATTATGGCTTATACTGAAATGAAGAAAATTAAGTAATTGGAGTGCCATGCACTCCTTTTTTATTAATCAAATAATGGTGTTGATAAATATCTATCACCATTATCAGGTAAAATTACAACAATGTTTTTACCTTTATTTTCTTCTCTACGAGCAATTATACTTGCTCCTTTTAACGCTGCACCAGAAGAAATACCAACTAAGATACCTTCACTACGGGCAAAACGTTTGCCATAAGTAAATGCATCATCATTTTCAATTGTAATAATTTCATCATAAATTGATGTATTTAATGTATTTGGAATAAAGCCTGCACCAATTCCTTGAATCTTATGTGGTCCTGATACACCTTTTGAAATAACTGGGCTAGAAGCAGGTTCAATACCAATAATCTTTACATTAGGATTCTTCTCTTTTAAATATTTACCAATTCCCGAGATACTTCCTCCTGTACCAATACCTGCAACTAAGATATCAACTTTACCATCTAAATCATTATAAATTTCTACTCCGGTAGTTCTATAATGAGTTTCTGGATTAATCGGATTATCAAATTGACCTGGAATATATGAATTAGGAATTTCTTTATGTAATTCGTTAGCTTTTTCTATTGCCCCTTTCATGCCTTTACTACCTTCAGTTAAAACTAGTTCTGCCCCGTAAGCGGCGATTAATCTTCTTCTTTCAACTGACATTGTTTCTGGCATGACAATGATAACTCGATAACCTCTCGCTCTACCTATGGAAGCAAGACCAATACCGGTATTTCCAGAAGTAGGTTCAATAATAGTAGAAGAAGGAACGAGTTTACCTTCTTGTTCTGCATTTAAAATCATATTTAATGCGATACGATCTTTAATCGATCCAGCCGGATTAAAATATTCTAATTTCGCGAATAAATTAGATTCTAAATGTTCTTCTTTTTTAAAGTTACTGATTTCTAATAATGGAGTATTTCCAACTAGTTCAGTAATTGAATGATATATTGCCATATAAATCTCCTTAATAGTATTCCTACTATTCTACTAGGATTATAGATATATAAATAATTGTTGTCAATATATTTATTTAATCGTTTAGTAGAATATATCTACTAGGAGTAGAATTAGTCTTTTTTTAACTTGACTTATGAAACATTCACCTTTAAAATGCCTGTTTTCCGTAAAATAATCTTACAATGGTAATTTTAATTTATATATAAATTAATCTAGTATTTTTGTCGTGTGTTGTGGTTTTGAATTAAAAATATTTTTTATATCTTCATCAGTTAATATTTTTCTATCTAAATTAATAGAGAATCTTTCTTCGATAAAAGGAATTAAATCATTATATTTAGTTACATAATATAAATCATCATTTACGCATAATACATTATAATCTCGTATAAAAGCACATATTTGTTTAATTGGATATTCAACTATCTTTTTATAATGAATAGGATGTGCTTTTTTTCTTTTATTAGCTTTTTGAATATTGGTGATTTGTTCCTGTGATAGTGCTTTTAATAAAATTTCCTTTTGTAGTATTCTCAAAATTAATAATGAAGTGAAGCAAACTAACATATGTGCGTGTATGCCTAACAAACTTTTCGCGAATACTGGTCTTACCTTAAGAACTCCTTTAACAATAGAGAAAGTTTCTTCAATTTCCCATAATCCGCGATATATGTTAATGATTTGATCATTACTTAGGTCTATTTCACTTGTAACAATTAGATAATACCCATCTAATTCTTCTGCTTTCTTAATCGCGTCTAAATCTAAACTTAAATCGGAATTTTCAATTATTAATCCATTGTTATCATATTTTATTTCTTTAATATAATTTGCCGCGTCACCAACTGTTGCTTTTAAATAATTTGCAGGATTCGCGATTATTTGTTTAGCTCGTTCAATTATTTTCTCACGTTCATATTTAGCTTTATCTGAGTAATCTTTAGACCAAAATACAACTCTTTTTTGTCTTAGAGTAATTTTTGTTTTTTGGTTATTTAACTTAGAAGTAATTTTTACTTCGTAATCATCAACTTCACTTTTAATTTTATAAATTAAAACATTGTTATTATCATATCTTTTTTCGTAAGGATCATTATCATCATCTTGTAATACCCATTTAATAGTTTCTTTACCACCATTTCTTACTTTTTGACCAATAACATATCCATCACCATTTTGAACAGCTTTGTACATATTATCTCCTGAATTTAATCCTTTATCCGCGGTTATAATAGTTCTACCTTGAATACCATTCTTTTTCTTTAAATCTTGAACATTTTTATGTAATTCTGGTTGCTCAGATTGATTACCAGGAAACAAAGAGTAGTTAATTGGATATCCGTTTTTATCCATTAATAAACCCATACCTAAAATAGGGTCATGACGATTATTCTTTTCAGGGCCTCTTTTTAATTCTTCATTTTCTTTATCTATTTCAAAATAAATATTTGTTCCATCAAAATATGTTTTAGAAGTATCAACTTTAACTACTTTTTTCATTCTAATTGAAATATATTCCTTGATCAGGTCTTCGTTTTCTCCGATTAACTTAATCGCAGAATACATCTGATCATCACTAAATTTAAAATCTTCAAAATATTGGTCTTTAGTTTTAAACTCCGATTGTTTAGATGAAGGATTAACAATTTGTGAGAATACTAAGAATCTAAATATAGATTCTAAATCATATTGAATTTTCTTATTAAAACTAATAGGCATGAAACAATCATCAAATTTAAACTTATTGTAAACATGCTTAGGTAAGAAATAACCAACATTCTTATAAGCACAAACTCTTGGTATTTTTTCTTTTTTACTATCTTCATATTTTTGAGAAGATTCTTGAGATAATTTTTTAGCTTCTTTTTGGAAATAAGTAATAGGATCTTTATATATTTTAGATAATTCATCAAGATAGCCAATCTTTTGAATTACTTTTTGAGAAGAATTCTTGGTTTTAGAATTATAAAAAGATTCGACAAAAGAAAGGTATACTCCCTTTTTTAAATTTTGTTGACGAAGAAAGACAGACATAAGAAACCTCCATATTTATATTTATATAAATATGATATCATACAACACACGACAACACAAGAAAAATAAAAAATGATTTGACAAATATATAAAAAAAATAAGTACTACATAGTAGTACTTAAAGTCAAATTTATAATTATTATCTACGGA
>CAVJWU010000020.1:0-26015 GCA_963653535.1 Azospirillum sp. CAG:239 | reverse complement strand
TTATTATATAAATTAACATATAGAATGTGGAAAACTAAAAAATTTAATTTTTCTTCTATTACTTTTACACATATTTATGATACTATTTACTACAAACGAAGGGGGCTTACCTTATGAGCGTTACTTTATCTAATCAAGACAAGATTTGGAATAGTGTTCTTGATCGAGCAAAACAAGTGATCGATCGACATACATTTGATATGTTTTTTGCTAGTACAAAAATTGTCTCTATTGTAAACAATACTATTACAGTATCAACTGATACCGAGCTATCAAAAACTATTCTTAATTCCGGTAATAAAACCGTTGAGAAATTCAAAGAAATAGTCAATGAAGTTACAGAGACTAATTATCAATTAAAATTCATCTATAAAAATGAAGATGCTTCTACTAATGTAGAAGAAGTACAAAAACCAGTCTTTTTCCAACAATGTAATTTAAATCCAAAATATAGTTTAGATAACTATGTTGTCGGTAGTTCAAATAAAGAAGCAGTACAAGCAGCTTTAATGATTGCCGCGACACCTGGAGAAACATTCAATCCATTATTCATTTATTCTAAATCCGGACTAGGTAAAACTCACTTATTACACGCGATTGGTAATTATATCAAAGAAAAAAAGCCTTTTTATAAAGTTTTATATATTACAACTGATGCATTTATTGATGAATTTGTCAAATATTGTAAAGGTGATCAACAAAATGAATCTTTAAAAGATTTCATGCGTTCAATCGATGTATTATTAGTCGATGATATCCAACAATTAAAAACCAAAGAAAAGACACAAGAAATGTTCTTTAACATCTTTAATTTGCTCGTAAATAATGGAAAACAAATCGTATTAACATCCGATTGTTCTCCAAGTGAATTAAAAGGTCTTCAAGATCGTCTCGTTACACGTTTTAGTATGGGTTTAATCGTCAGTATTAAAAACCCAGATATTGATACTTGTATTGAAATTTTAAAAACAAAAATTACCGCGAATAACCTCAATATTAATAATTTTGAATACGATGGCTTAGTTTATCTCGCCGAAACTTTTTCCAAAAATATTAGAGAGTTAGAAGGTGCTTTAAATAGAGTTATTTTTAGAACTATCGCGAATAAATATACTGATAAAATTGATGTTGAAACGATTAAAGAATCAGTTGAAGGCCTTGCAAGTATTAAATCAAAAGAAAATACTCTTACTGAAGCGAGAATTATTGATGCAGTTGGCGATTATTACAATTTAACTGAAGAACAAATTAAGTCTAAAATTAGAACATCTCAAATCGCTCTTGCTCGACATATTTCTATTTATCTTTGCCGTGACATGTTAAATACTTCTTTAACTCAACTTGGTAAGATTTTCGGTGGTAGAGACCACACAACGATCATGTCCAGTGTAGAAAAAGTGGAGAAAATGTTGAAAACTGAACCAGATTTAAAGCTTGCATTAGACGCGATAAAAAAGACTTTAAAATAATAAACAAAATACGTAGTATTTTATATACGCATATAGTATAATATTTTTAGCAACAATTTGTGACTTTTCCACAATTTCAACAGTCCTTATTATTATTGCTATATAGAAGGAGAAAAAAATAAATATGAGACTTACAGTCGATAGAGCTAGATTTTTAAAAGCATTGACTATTGTTAATGGAGTTATCTTAAGTAAATCACCTACTCCAGCAATTTTAAATTTTAAATTAACCATGTCTGATGATGGACTAGAAATATTAGGTAGTGATAATAATTTAACAATCGTAAACGTATTACCTATTGAAGATGGAGACAAAACTATAATTGAAAACTATACTACTGGATCTATTTTAATCACTGCAAAATTATTATTTGAATTAATTCGTCAACTTAGCGAAGAAAAAGTTACCCTTGAAACAATTGATGATGTAATGGTCAATATCTATGACAATAAATCAAACTTCAAATTAAATGCGATGAGAAGTGAAGAATATCCTGATTTAGATTTATCTACTTCTGGAGAAGAAGTCTCTTTTAATACAGAAGAATTTAAAAAGATTATCGCTCAAACTGCTTATGCAGCTTCAACTAAAGAAACTAGACCTCTTTTAACTGCGATTAATGCAAAGTCTGATGGACAAATTGCTGAATTCGTCGCGACAGACTCTTATAGATTAGCGAAAAAGACATGTTCCTTATCATTACACCCTTTTGAAGCAAACATTCCTGTAAGAGCCTTAAATGAGGTTTCTAAATTATTAGAAGGAGATACTGTCACTCTCTATATTTCTCATAATAAAGTTGTCTTTGTCTTTGGTAATACTAAGATTTATTCTAAATTAATCATGGGTGATTTCCCTAAAACTAGTAGAATGATTCCAGCAAACTATCCTTATGTTTTAAAAGTTAACGCCGCTGAATTCATCAATGCGATGCAACGTGTATCAATTCTTGCGATTGATAAAGAAAAAAATGTCAAATTATCTTTAGATGATAACAAAGTAGAAATTATTTCTAAAAATGATCAAGTTGGTTCCGCGAATGAAAAAATTCAATTATTCGAATATCAAGGTGGAAGATTTGATATTTCATTTGATGTAAATTATGTAGTTGATGCGATTAAAGCAACTCAAAGTGAAGATGTTATTATTTCTTTTGCGGGAGAAATGTCAGCATTTAGAGTTACAACTGAAAATGATCCAACTATTAGTCAAATTATTACTCCTGTAAGATCTTATTATTAGGATAAATTGCTTTTTATAAGCCCCTAGCCTAGAATTTTCTAGGCTTTTTTTCTTTTTGTCAAAAAAATAACTATTTATATATAATATAAATATGTTATAATTTCACTGTGATGCAAAATAAATCACAAAGAATGGTGATACTTATGAAAAAAATAGTAATTAAAACTGAATTCATCACTTTAGGACAATTTCTTAAAGTCGCGGACATTATCCAAAGCGGAGGAGAAGCAAAGGCATTCCTTGCGAATAATGAAGTTTACATCAATGGTGAACTAGATGTAAGACGTGGAAGAAAACTTAGAGAAAATGATGTTATTAAAGTTGATGGAGAAGAATTTGTGATCGTAAAATGATAATCAATAATTTGTCTTTAGTTAATTTTAGAAATTATAAATCTCTAGATATTAACTTCTTAAAAGGTATTAATATCTTAAGCGGTAATAATGGCGCAGGTAAAACAAATATTGTTGAAGCAATTAATTATTTAACTTTAGGAAAATCTTTTAAAACAAATAATGATGAAGAATTAATATCTTTCAATGAAGAATATCTTAAAATCAATTTAGAATTCGTTAGTAAATCTAAAAAGAAGATTCAATGCTTAATTTCGAAGAATACTAAAAAGATTATTTATAACGATTATGAAATAAAAAAACTTTCGGAGTTAAATGGAAAATTAATAAGCGTTCTATTTACTCCAATAGATGTCAATCTATTTAAAGACTCACCAGCTTTAAGAAGAAAATTTCTCAATATTTCAATTTCGAGCTTTGATAACGTTTATTTAAAAGAAATTTCACTTTTTAATAACTTACTTAAAGAAAGAAATGCTTTATTAAAAAATGAAAGAATTGATAAAAATTATTTAGGGATTCTTGATGATAAGATTATAGAAACATCTTATCCAATTATGAAAAAAAGAAAAGAAATAATTGAGAAATTAAATTTAAATCTAAATGATATCTTTCAAAATATTGATTCTCCTTCAAATGTAGTAAAAATGATTTATAAGACTGAAGAAGAGACAAATGAATATGATAGATATTATCAAGAGATGAAAAAGAAGTATTTAGATGATTTTGAAAGCGATGTAAGACGTAAATCTACTTCGAGAGGAATTCATCACGATGATATGATAATGCTTCTTAATGGGCGCGAAATCGCTTTATACGGCTCACAAGGACAAAATAGAATAAGTTCACTATCTCTTAAACTTGCGATGATTGAACTTATTAGACAAGAAATCGGTGAAGACCCAATTATTATTCTTGATGATGTTCTATCAGAACTTGATGGAATTCATCAAACTAAATTATTAAAAATATTAAATAACTATGAGCAAGTATTTATTACTTGTGCAGATAATTCGCTTCTTGTAGATAATGCGAGTATCTACAAGATTGAAAATGGTAAACTTACAGGGAGGTAACTATGGCAGAATTAGAAAAAGAAACTGTTTCTTATATCGCAGATGAAGATAAGGCAGATCAAAATTATACTGGAAAGAATATTCAAGTTCTCGAAGGTCTAGAGGCGGTTAGAAAAAGACCTGGTATGTACATTGGTACAACTTCAGAATCAGGTTTACATCACTGCGTATGGGAAATTGTTGATAACGCGATTGATGAAGCTCTCGCGGGATATTGTGATACAATCCATGTAATTATTAATAAAGGTGATACAATCACAGTTACTGATAATGGTAGAGGTATTCCAGTTGATATTGTTAGTAAAACTGGTGTTTCTGCTCTAGAAACTGTTTATACAAAACTCCATGCCGGCGGTAAATTCGGTGAAGGCGGAGGATATAAAGTTTCTGGTGGTCTCCATGGTGTTGGTGCTTCTGTTGTTAACGCACTTTCTGAATGGTTAACTGTTGAAGTTCATAAAGATGGAGGTATCTATCAAATTAGATTTGAAAATGGTGGTCATACTGTCATGCCTTGTACTCGCGTTGGCGATTGTGATGACTCAGGAACTATTGTTACCTTTAAGCCTGATGGAACTATCTTTAAAGAAACTACTATTTTTAATTACAATACAATTAGAGATCGTATTAGACAAATGGCTTTCTTAAATAAAGGCGTTAAGATTATCGTCTCTGATGAAAGACCTGATGAAGAAGAAAATAGAATTAAAGAAGAATTCTGTTATAAAGGCGGCGTTAAGGAATATGTTGAATATTTAAACAAAACTAAAGTCGCAATGTCACCAGATGTCATTTATTGTGAAGGTAAAGATCAAGATGTCCAAGTTGAAATCGCAATGCAATATAATGATACTTATGTCGCTAATGTATATTCATTCTGTAATAACATTAACACAGTAGATGGTGGTACTCATGAAGAAGGTTTCCGTCTTGCTTTAACTAGAGTTTTAAATAAATATGCTAGAGATAATAAATTCTTAAAAGACAACGACGATTCATTAACTCAAGATGATTGCCGTGAAGGTTTAACTGCGATTATCTCTATTAAACATAAAGATCCTCAATATGAAGGCCAAACAAAAGGACGTTTAGGTAACTTTGAAGTTAGAAAGATTGTTTCTGATGTTTTTGGTGCTTGCTTAGAAAGATTCTTAAATGAAAATCCTAAAGTTGCAAAACTTATTATGGAAAAAGTAATCCTTGCTTCTAATGCTAGATTAGCTGCAAAAGCTGCAAGAGAAAATACAAGAAGAAAAACAGGCTTAGAAATCACTTCTTTACCTGGTAAACTCGCTGATTGTTCTTCTAAAGTTGCAGAAGAATGCGAATTATATATCGTCGAAGGAGATTCTGCAGGTGGTAGCGCAAAACAAGGTCGTGACCGTAAAACACAAGCAATTCTTCCTTTAAGAGGTAAAATCCTTAACGTTGAAAAAGCACAAGCAAAGAGAATATTCGCGAATGCAGAAATTGGTAACTTAATCACTGCCATCGGAGGAGGATTTGGAAATGACTTCGATGTTTCAAAGATTAGATATCATAAAGTTGTCATTATGACCGATGCTGATGTTGATGGTTCTCATATTAGAATTTTATTATTAACTTTCTTCTTTAGATTTATGAAACCTTTAATTGAACAAGGTTATGTCTATATTGCTCAACCTCCTCTATATAAAGCTAGTAGAGGTCAAAAAGACTATTATTGTTATAATGATGAACAATTAGATGCTTTAAAGAAACAAATCGGCGTAGAAGCCGCTAAACGTTTATCTATTCAACGTTATAAAGGTCTTGGTGAAATGGATTTCCAACAACTTTGGGAAACAACTATGGATCCAGAAAAACGTAAGATGATTAGAGTTAAACTTGATGATGCAATTCTTGCAGATCAAATTTTTGATGAATTAATGGGTGACCGCGTTGAACCTAGAAGAGAATATATTGTAGAAAATGCAAAGTTTGTTAAAAACTTAGATTTACAAGCATAGAAGGAGGTAAATATGGCAGAAGAAAATAAATTAGATGATGAATTAAATGAAAATCTAGAAGAAAATGAAGATGAAACTCCTTCTGAAGAGGAAGAAGAAACTATTGAAGGTATTGAAGAAGGTATTGTACCATCTTTAACTGAAAGAGACTTAACTAAAGAAGTTAAAAATGACTTTATTGAATATGCGATGTCTGTTATTGTTTCTCGTGCTCTTCCTGATGTTCGTGATGGTTTAAAACCAGTTCATAGACGTATTGTTTATGGTATGAACGAACTCGGAAATGGTCCAGATAAACCTCATAAGAAATGTGCGCGTATCGTTGGTGACGTCATGGGTCGTTATCACCCTCATGGTGACTCTTCAATTTATGGTGCATTAGTCCGTTTAGCGCAAAATTTCAATACTCGTTATCCTCTTGTTGATGGACATGGTAACTTTGGCTCTATCGATGGTGATGGTGCCGCGGCAATGAGATATACTGAAGCAAGAATGAGTAAAATCGCTCTTGAAATGGTAAGAGATATTAAGAAAGATACAGTTGATTTTATTGATAATTACGATGGTGAAGAACAAGAACCTGTTGTTTTACCAAGTAGAATTCCTAACTTAATTGTCAATGGTTCAAGTGGTATTGCAGTCGGTATGGCAACTAATATCCCTCCTCATAATCTCACTGAAGCAATCAATGCAGTTCAAGCACTTATTAAAGATCCTAATTTAACTCCTAGCGATATCATGAATAATTATTTATTTGGTCCTGATTTCCCTACTGGTGGCATTATTTTAGGTAGAAGTGGCATTAAAGACGCTTATGAAACTGGTACAGGATCAATTACAATTAGATCAAAAGCTCACATCGAAGAAATGGCTAATGGTAAGAATCGTATTGTTGTAAGTGAAATTCCATATCAAGTAAATAAAGCGACAATGATTGAAAATATCGGTCATTTAGTTCGTGATAAAATCATTGATGGAATTACTGATATCCGTGATGAATCAAATAAAGAAGGTATTCGTATTGTTATTGAATTAAGAAAAGATGTCGTTCCTGAAGTTATTCTTAATCAATTATACAAAAATACATCATTACAAACTGGCTACGGCATTATCATGTTAGTTGTCGATAATGGTGAACCAAGAGTATTAAATATCAAAGAAATATTATCTAAATATCTTTCTTTCCAATGTGATGTTATTGAAAGAAGAACTCGTTTTGATTTAGGCAAAGCTCAAGATAGATTACATATCTTAGAAGGTTTATTAAAAGCAATTGATAATATTGATGAAACTGTCAATATTATTAGATCTAGTAAAACTCAAGAAATTGCAAAGAGCCGTTTAATTGAAAGATTTAATTATTCGGACGCTCAAGTAAAAGCAATCTTAGATTTAAGACTTGCTCGTTTAGTTGGTCTAGAAAGAGATTCTATTGTTAATGAAATTAATGAATTAAAAGAATCTATTGCTTACTACAATTCATTATTAAGTGATCATGCTTTAATTGAAGGTGTTGTTAATGATGAACTTGAAGAAATTAAACAAAAATATGGTGATAAACGTAGAACAGAAATTTCTAATGCAGTAAGCTCAATTGATGATGAAGATTTAATTCCTGAAGAAGAAATTATTATCACTCTCACAAAAAGTGGTTATATCAAACGTCAAGATCCAGATGCATTTAGAAGCCAACACCGCGGAGGAAAAGGCGTTAAAGGCATGTCAACACATGATGATGATATGGTAGAAAAGATTGTTTACGCGAAAACTCATACTGACTTATTATTCTTTACTTCATTAGGAAAGGTATATCGTATTAGAGGTTATCAAGTACCATTCTATTCAAAGAATTCTAAAGGATTACCAATTGTTAATTTATTAAGCTTAGAAGAAAATGAAAAAGTTAGATCAATTATTTCTCTTGATGAATATAAAGATAACGAATATCTCTTCTTCGCGACAGTTAACGGTATTGTAAAAAGATGTGATGTAAAAGAATTTGAATCTATCCGTCAAAATGGTAAAAAAGCTATTGAAATGAAAGAAGGAGATGAACTTCTCGATGTTAAATTAACAAATGGAGAAGCATTAGTTTCTATTTCTGCATCAAATGGTAAGATGGTTAAATTTAATGAAAACGATGTTCGTGTCATGGGAAGATCCGCAAGCGGGGTCAAAGGTATTGATATCGAAGATGATGTTAAAGCTTTATCTTTAACTACATCATTAGAAGGTAACTTAGTCCTTGTTATCTCAGAAAAAGGTTATGGTAAATTATCTCCACTTGAAGACTATAGATTAACTTCTAGAGGTTCAAAAGGTGTTATTACCATGAACATGACTGAAAAAACTGGTAACTTAATCTCCACGAAAAGTGTCAATGGTGATGAAGATGTTATGATTATCACTAAAGGCGGTATGATTATTAGAACATATTTAGGTGAAGTAAAAGTTGCAGGTAGAAATACTCAAGGTGTTAAGATTATTAATATCAAAGATAAAGAATCAGTTGTTTCATTAACAATTGTTCCTCATGTTGAAGAAGTAAGTGAAGAAACTTTAGCTCCTCAAAATGAACAAAATGTTGTAGTTAATGAAGAGAACAAAGAAAATAATTAATTTAATTGAATTTAAAAATTCATTGTAATATTATTTATGTGTCCGATGAAAAGGAATATCAAATTAAGATAAATTGTAGAGAGTTATTGGTCGGTGAAAAATAACATTTAATTAATTTAGTCCACCCTTGAGGATGAAGGTAATACTTCCGTACATCGCGTTAAGATGTTTAAAGAGACAATATGATATCATATTGTAAGATGGGTGGTAACACGGGTAATTCGTCCCTTAGTATAAATAAAATTATACTAGGGGATTTTTTATTACAAAAAGGAAAGAAAGGGAAATATAACTATGTTAGATATTAAATTTGTTAGAGAAAATCCAGAAATAGTTAAAGAAAACATTAGAAAAAAATTCCAAGATGAAAAACTTCCTTTAGTTGATGAAGTAATTGAATTAGATGCAAAAATTCGTACTTTAAAACAACAAGGCGGCGATTTAAGAGCAGAACGTAATTCATCAAGCCAAAAGATTGGCCTTCTTATGAGAGAAAAGAAAATTGATGAAGCTAATGCGATTAAAGCTAGAGTTGTTGAAATCAACAATCAATTAGTTGATATTGAAAAAGAAGAAGAAAATTTATCTCAAGAATTAAGAAAAAGAATGCTAGTCATTCCAAATATCATTGATCCAAGTGTACCTATTGGTAAAGATGATTCAGAAAACGTTGAAGTTAAGAAATATATTCTTCCATGGGACAAAGGATTTGAAGTTCCTTATCACCTTGATATTCTTGAAAAAGTTCATGGTATTGATTTAGATGCCGCAAGAAAAGTCGCAGGTAATGGTTTCTATTATTTAACTGGTGATATCGCTCGTCTACACGAAGCAGTTATTGCTTATGCAAGAGATTTCATGATCAATAAAGGTTTCACATATGTCATTCCACCATTTATGATTAGAAGCAATGTTGTTACAGGTGTTATGTCATTCGCAGAAATGGATCAAATGATGTATAAAATTGAAGGTGAAGATTTATACTTAATCGGTACATCTGAACATTCTATGATTGGTCGTTTTATTGATACAATTACTGATGAAGATAAATTACCTATTACTTTAACTTCATATTCTCCATGCTTCAGAAAAGAAAAAGGAGCTCATGGTATTGAAGAAAGAGGAATCTATCGTATCCACCAATTTGAAAAACAAGAAATGATTGTTGTTTGTGAACCAAAAGATTCAATGGATTGGTTTACTAAGATGTATGGTTACACAGTTGAATTATTCTCATCGATGGGGATACCTGTAAGAACTCTTGAATGTTGTTCAGGTGATTTAGCTGATTTAAAAGTTAAGTCATATGATGTTGAAGCTTGGTCTCCACGTCAAAAGAAATATTTTGAAGTTGGATCTTGTTCAAATTTAGGCGATGCACAAGCTAGAAGACTCGGTATTAGAATTAAAGGTGAAAATGGTAATTACTATGCTCATACTTTAAATAATACTGTTGTCGCTCCTCCAAGAATGCTCATTGCAATCTTAGAGAACTTCCTCAATGAAGATGGTTCAATTGATATTCCAGAAGTATTATGGCCATATATGGGTGGAACTAAAGTTATTAAACCATAAAATAATGGCTTTTTAACGAAAAAACTAAATTTAAATGATAAAAAAGGTTGTCAGAATTTTCTAACAACCTTTTTGCATGAACGTTTTAAAGAAATATTTATTCAACTGATTTTAATGATTCATTCATATCGACAGCTTTAATTTTGTGTTTTGTTATTAATGTAACAATTACTACAAATAGAAATGAAATGAAGAAGGCTAAGAAATATGAAGATATTTTAATATCTTGGATTCCTCCAAAATCTAATAATGTAAAGACATAATAGAGGAATAATATTCCTAAAGGAATACCGATGATAATACCAATTATTGACATGACGAAGATTTCTCGATATATAAATCCATTTACTTCATGATCAAGATAACCAAGAACTTCTAAAGTTGCAATATCTCTTTTTCTTTCTCCGATATTCATCGCGGTAATATTATATAAAACAAGAATTGATAAACTCATCGCAAAGATTATAATCGCAAGAGCAATTAATTTAATTGCATCAGTGTTTTCTAATTTAAAATCACCGACAGAAAATCCTTTACTCGATACGTCATATAATCCTAAACCGGCCATAACTAAGATAGTCGCGCCGGTAATTGAGATTACAATCATATATAATCTACCTTTAAAACGGAAGACATTTCTTAATGTGGACTTATATTTAAATGATAATTTATTCCATAAGAAAGTTATTTTCTCTAATAATATCTTTTTACCTGGCTTTAAACTCTTTTGTAAAAATAAAGATGCAGGTATTTCTTTTACTTCGTTATAACTAACAATTAAGGTGATAAGCAAGATACTTATAATCATTCCTAAGGTTGAATATAAACCTAAAGACATATTTATTTTAGTAGTCATTGTTGGTAAGATAAATACTGTTTTGAATGCTTCATATACCATTGGAGGTAGAATGATAACACCTGTAATAAGACCAACAACAGATCCAATAAGTAAGCAAAATAAGGAAAATAATATATATTTAAAAATAATAGAGCTAGAAGAATAACCTAGAGATTTTAAACAACCAATATTTTTTCTTTCTTCAGTTAATAATCGAGAAACGTTTGTAAAACATACTAGTGAGACAACTGCGATAAAGAATAAAGGAAATATTAATGTAATAATATTAATTTTATCAGTTACTCCTTTAAGTGTTCCGTATGATAAAGTTTTATTTAAATTTAAAATAGAGGTAGATTCGTTAGAAAAATCATTTTCTAATGAATTAATATTTTTATTTACAGTATCTAAATAATTAGAAGCAAAGTAAGAAGAAACATTATTACATTTAACATAAATATCAGTATAACCAATCATGTTAGAGAAAAGACAATATGATGAAGAAAAATAAACGATAGTTTCTAAATATTCTTCACTAATTTGATGAATATCACCTTGTAAAGATATAATCATTGGATTAGCGACAATTCCTGAAATAGTAAATTCTTGATTGTAGATAGAAACTTTTTCACCAATATTTCTTTTTATGATTTTTGAAGAACTTTGTTCAACCACTATTTCATTATAGTTTGATGGATAATTACCTTCTAAAAGCGTTAATTTATTAATTGATGAATCAAAATCATAAATATAAAACCTTGTAGTTTCATTTTCAATATCGACCATTTTTAATTTGTAATAATCGTTAATGAAATCATAATTGTCTAGTTTAGCAATTTCTTCTTCACTAAAACCGGATTCTTGTTTAGATTTTAAGATAATGTCTGGTACATTATTACTTATGTAATAATCATTAATTGAATCATTTACTTTTGGTGTCATTCCGCCTAAACCAGTAACAAAGCATATTCCAAGAGCGATAATTAATGTCATCGCGATAAATCGTGCGGCATTATTTTTAATCATTTTAAATAATTCTTTATAAAATGTTTTCATTACCAACTTATCTCCTCAACAGTTTTTGGATGGTCGTTAAATTCTTCTTTTTCAATTGTTCCATTTTTAATGTAAAGAACGTGATCAGCTAAATCTTTTATCGCAGCATTATGGGTAACAATAATAATGGTTTTTCCTTCTTTTTTTACTAAATCATTCAATAATTTTAATATTTGTTTACCTGTTTCAATATCAAGAGCCCCGGTAGGTTCATCACATAATAATAATTTTGGATTTTTAGCGATTGCTCGTGCGATTGATATTCTTTGTTGTTGACCTCCAGATAATTGACTTGGGAAATTATCTTTTTTGTCTTCTAGACCAACAAGTCTTAAACTTAAATTAACATCAAGTGCATCTTTACAAATTTCAGTTGCTAGTTCAATATTTTCTTTCGCGGTTAGATTAGCCATTAAATTATAAAATTGGAAAACGAATCCAACATCTTTTCTTCGATATAAGGTTAAATTTTTCTTATCTAGTCCAAATAATTTTGTTCCATCTACTTCTAGATCTCCTGAAGTAATATAATCCATCCCACCGATCATGTTTAATAAAGTAGTTTTTCCTGCACCTGATGGACCAAGAATAACTACAAGTGTTCCTTTTTCTATTTTAAAATTAACATCTTTTAATGCTTCAGTAATAACTCCATTGACATTAAATGTTTTACATAGATTTTTTGCTTCTATATATGCCATAACTGATTTCCCCCATAAATAAGTTATTATAAATAACTTAAAATATTTTATAATTTATTATAACACGTAAAAAAATTAATTTAGTAAATAAAAAGTTTATTTTATAAAATAACCTAAAAAAATAAAAAACACTCGGCGTTTTAGCGAAAAACTTAAGTTTTGTTTCTAAAAAGATACTATTTATATAACACCACACTTTTTAGCGAAAATCTCGTCTTTTAACTATATTTTATAAATTTTTAAAAATCTACTTGACCTAAAGTTAACTTAAGGATTTAAGATAAGATTATGTTAGGAGGAAAAATTAATGAAAGGTAATTTTACTTATTATAATCCAACGAAATTGATATTTGGTCGTGAGTCACTTAATAAATTAGAAGAAGAATTAAAACCATATGGAAATAGAATCTTAGTTGTTTATGGAGGAGGCTCAATTAAAAGAAATGGTATCTACGATAAAGTTATTAAAATTTTAATAGATAATAATAAAGAAGTGTTTATAGATTCTGGTGTAATGCCTAATCCAACTTATGAAAAATTATTAGAAGGAATTAAGATCGCTCGTGAAAATAAAATTGATTTTATTCTCGCAATCGGAGGAGGATCAGTAATTGATTATTCTAAAGCGTTATCTGCATCTATTAATTTAGATGCTGATCCATGGGAATATTATTTTCTCAAGCAAGAAGAATGCGTTTGTAAACCTATACCAGTAGGAACTATTTTAACAATGGTAGGTACTGGTTCAGAAATGAATGGCGGTTCAGTTATTACTAACCCATCACAAAAATTAAAAATTGGTAAAGTGTTTAATGCTAATTTGAATCCAAAATTTTCTATTTTAAATCCAGAATTCACTTTTAGCGTACCACAATATCAAATGATCGCCGGAATTTATGATGCTTTTAACCATATTTGCGAACAATATTTCTCTGATGGAGATGATTGTGCATCTGATTATATTATGGAAGGATTAATGAGAAGTTTAATTTCTTCAAGTAAAGTCGCACTTAAAGACCATTTAAATTATGAAGCAAGAAGTAATATTATGTGGGATGCAACATGGGCATTAAATACCTTAGTTGAAAAAGGTAAGACTACTGATTGGATGGTGCATATGATAGGTCAAGCTATCGGGGCAGTAACTAACGCAACTCATGGTATGACTTTATCCGCGGTTTCAATTGCTTATTATAATTATGTTTTAAAATTTGGTATTCCTCAATTTAAGAAATTTGCCTTAAATGTATGGAATGTCAATCCAAATAATAAAACAGATGAAGAAATCGCTCGCGAAGGTATTTCTTGTATGAAATCTTGGATGGAAGAAATTGGATTAGTAATGGATGTAACTACATTAGGAGTTAATAAAGATAATTTAGATGACTGTGTAAATGCAACTATTTTATTTAATGGGGCAGGTTTTACAAATTTAACTAAAGATGATGTAAGAAATATTATAGTTAATTCAATGAAAAAATAATTCTTTACTAAATAAAAGATAATTTATATAATATTAATGCCATTGCGATGCAATGCGGTGAACCAGGTCAGGACCGGAAGGTAGCAGCCTTAAGCTTGCCTTGCATGTGCAATGGTTTTTATTTTATATGACTAGAGAAGAAAAATATATGTTAGAAGCATTAAAAGAAGCTTCAAAAGCTTTATTAATTGATGAAGTACCAATTGGATGCGTCATTGTAAAAGATGATAAGATTATCGCAAGAGGACATAATCTAAGAGAATCTAAAAAGAACTCCTTGGCTCATGCAGAAATTATCGCGATTAATAAAGCATGTAAAAAATTAAATTCATGGAGATTAATTGATTGTGAAATTTATATTACATTAGAACCTTGTTCTATGTGTGCTGGAGCGATTTATCAATCTCGTTTTAAAAATGTAATCTTTGGAGCGAGTGAACCTAAGATGGGAGCACTTGGAAGTTTATTTGATTTATATTCTTTACCTTTAAATCATTATCCTAGTGTTACAAAAGGAATATTAAAAGAAGAATGTTCTTCTTTAATATCTAATTATTTTAGAAATAAGAGAAATAAGAAAAGTTAGAAAAAATATTACAAACAAAAAAGTTGAGTTTCGATATTGACTCAACTTTTTCTTTTATTATTTAGATTCTAATAAAGTTTTGACAACTTCAACCATTTGTTCCATTTCGTTAATATCAACATATTCATAACGACCATGGCAATTATAATCTCCTGTTCCTAAATTAGGACATGGTAAACCCATAAATGTAATACTCGCTCCGTCAGTTCCTCCTCTAATAGGAGTGAAGGTTGGTTCAATATTTAATTTCTTATAAGCAGCAGTTACTTTATTAACTGCAGTCATATCATTTTTGAAATATTCATACATGTTGTGATAACCTTCTTTAGAGATTACTTCGATATGAGCGTGAGGATATTTTAAAGATAATTTTCTTTCAATTTCAAAAAATTTACCGACTCTTTCATGTATTTTATTAGAATCATGATCTCTAACGATATAATACATATTAGTTTCTTCAACTGTTCCTCTAATATCATTTAAATGATAGAAACCTTCGTATTTTTCCGTATTTGCAGGAGTTTCATTTGGTAATAAAGAATTAAATTCTTGTGCAACTAAGATAGAATTGACCATAATTCCTTTTGCGCTACCAGGATGAATTCCAACACCTTTAATTTTTACTTGAATTGAATAAGCATTAAAGTTTTCATAGTTTATATCATTAAACCTTCCGCCGTCTAATGTATAAGCGATTTTTGCCTTCATTTTATTTACATTGAAGTTTTCGCTTCCCCTTCCGACTTCTTCATCAGGAGTAAAACAAATTCTTATTGGTGCATGAACGATCTCTTTGTGACTTACATAATATTCCATTATTTCCATGATGATGGCAATGCCTGCTTTATCATCTCCTCCAAGAAGATGATTTCCATCAGTTACAATAATATCATGACCAACATTTCCTTTTAATGAAGGGAATTCTTTTGGTGACATTGTATATGTATCATTTAATTTAATATCTAAGCCATCGTAATTTTTAATAATTCGAGGACTATAATTTCCTCCGATTAATTCAGGGGAAGTATCCATATGAGCGATTAAACCGATTGGATCTAGTTTGTTATCTCCATCTAAATAAGCATATACTAATCCATATTCATCTAAATAAGCGTTATCAATTCCTAGATTATGAAGTTCTTCAACTAATAATTTCGCTAAATTGAGTTGAATAGAAGTACTTGGAGTTAATGTTGATTCTTCATCGCTCATGGTATCAATCGCGATATATCTTAAAAATTTTTCTACTACTTTTGACATAATTTTTTCCTTTCTTAATATTAGTAACATTATATCACTTTAAGATGAATATTAATTTAAGATAATAAAAATTACTAAAAAAATACTAAGCTATACACTGATAATGGGAGGTGTAAATTTGAAAAAATTTTCATTACTTTTATAACGATATTTAGTTTACATTAAGACTCAAAATTGATATATTTTATTTACAACGTTTCGCAAGCAGGATAATAGCTTACGGAAACAAATAATAACCTTGAAAAAGGCATATTTGTTTTTTTGTTGACGAAAAATTTGGGAGAGGGAGCAAAATATGAAGATAATTAAAAGAAATGGTTCAGAAGTAAAATTCGATATTAAAAAGATTGTCGCAGCTATGGAAAAAGCTAACGCAACTGTCGATGAAATTAACAAAATCTCTGAAGAAGAAATTTTTGAAATTGCTGGTAAGATTTGTTCTAGCATGAAATCTATTAAAAGAGCTCTCACTGTTGAAGAAATCCAAGATATGGTTGAAACTGAATTGATGGAAAGAAAATTTTTCGCACTTGCAAAAAATTATATTACCTACCGTTATCAAAGAGCTTTAGTAAGAAAAGCAAATACTACTGACGCTCAAATTATGTCTTTAATTGAATGCAATAATGAAGAAGTAAAACAAGAAAATTCTAATAAAAATCCAACTGTTAACTCTGTTCAAAGAGATTATATGGCTGGTGAAGTTTCTAAAGATGTTACTAAGAGATTCCTCCTTCCAGAAGATATCGTTAAAGCACATGAAGAAGGTATTATTCATTTCCATGATGCAGACTACTTCGCACAACATATGCATAACTGTGATTTAGTTGATCTTGAAGATATGTTACAAAATGGCACAGTCATTTCGGGAACAATGATTGAAAAACCTAAATCATTCTCTACTGCTTGTAATATTGCAACACAAATTATCGCCCAAGTCGCTTCTAATCAATATGGTGGTCAATCAATTTCTTTAAGTCATTTAGCTCCTTTTGTTCAAGTTTCAAGAGAAAAGATTACTAAAGAAGTAAAGAATGAATTCGAAACTAATAATATTTCTTATACTGAAGATCAAATTAAGAATATTGTTGAAACTAGAGTAAGAGAAGAAATTAAAAAAGGTGTTCAAACTATTCAATATCAAGTAGTTACATTAATGACTACAAATGGTCAAGCACCATTTGTCACTGTATTCATGTATTTAAACGAAATTGAAGATGGTAGAACTAAAGATGATTTAGCTTTAATTATTGAAGAAGTATTAAGAGAAAGATACCAAGGGGTAAAAAATGAACAAGGTGTTTGGATTACTCCAGCTTTCCCTAAATTAATTTATGTGCTTGAAGAAGATAATATTAAAGAAGGTTCTAGATATTGGTATTTAACTGAACTTGCGGCAAAATGCTCTGCAAAAAGATTAGTTCCTGATTATATTTCTGAAAAGAAGATGCTTGAATTAAAAATAGATGCGAATGGTGAAGGACATTGTTATCCATGTATGGGATGTAGATCTTTCTTAACTCCATATGTTGATGAGAATGGTAAACCTAAATATTATGGTAGATTTAACCAAGGTGTTGTAACTATTAACTTAGTTGATGTTGCTTGCTCCTCGAAAGATATGGATGATTTCTGGAAGATTCTCGATGATCGACTAGACTTATGTTACAGAGCTTTAATGTGTAGACATAATAGATTAAAAGGTACATTATCAGATTCTGCACCAATCTTATGGCAATATGGGGCGCTTGCAAGACTAAAAAAAGGTGAACCAATTGATAAACTTCTCTATGGAGGTTATTCAACTATTTCATTAGGTTATGCCGGTCTTTGGGAATGTGTATACAAATTAATCGGTCAAAAATTAACTTCAAAAGACGGTGAAGAATTAGGATTACGTATTATGAGAAAATTAAATAATGCATGTAATACTTGGAAGAAAAAAGAAAATATCGATTTTTCAATCTATGGTACACCACTTGAATCAACAACTTATAAATTCGCGAAGAGTTTACAAAAGAGATTTGGTATTATTGAAGGTGTAACTGATAAGAACTACATCACTAATTCATACCATATTAAAGTTACAGAAGAAATTAATGCTTTCGATAAATTAGCATTTGAATCTAAATTCCAAAAGTTATCTCCAGGAGGAGCGATCTCTTACGTAGAAGTTCCTAATTTAAATAACAATATTCCTGCAGTATTAGAAGTTATGAAATTTATTTATGAAAATATCATGTACGCAGAACTAAATACTAAATCTGATTATTGCCAAGTATGTGGATACGATGGTGAAATCATGATTGTTAAAGATGCAGATAATAAATTAGTTTGGGAATGTCCAAAATGTGGAAATAGAGATCAAACAAAATTAAATGTTGCACGTAGAACTTGTGGATACATCGGTTCACAATTCTGGAACCAAGGTAGAACTCAAGAAATTAAAGAAAGAGTCCTCCATTTATAATTATGAATTATGCAGTAATTAAAAATTATGATATCGCGAATGGTTTAGGCGTTCGCGTATCATTATTTGTATCTGGATGTAGCCATCATTGCAAAGGATGTTTCAATGAAATTGCTTGGGACTTTAACTACGGTAATGAATTTACTAAAAAAGTTGAAGATGAAATTATTGAAATGTGTAGACCTAGTTATATTAGAGGTCTATCTTTACTTGGTGGAGAACCATTTGAAGCTAGTAATCAACATGCGTTAGTAGAATTACTAAAAAGATTTAGAAAAGAATTTCCTTCTAAAGATGTATGGTGTTATACAGGTTATCTATATGAAAATATCTTAGATGAAACATATCGCATTCATACTGATGTCACTGAAGAAATGCTAAGTCTAATCGATGTATTAGTTGATGGAAAATTTGAAATAGAAAAAAAAGATATATCTTTAAAATTTAAAGGTAGTTCTAATCAAAGAATTATTGATGTTAAAAAAACATTACAAGAAAATAAAATAATTAATTATTTTAATGACTAAAGCTATAGGGTTATCTCTATAGCTTTTTTCTTCTAAAATGTGAGTTTTACGCGAAAATCTCAATTTTTTTTCTTTTTTAACTAAAAATTCTTAAAATACGAGTTTTATACAAAAAAGTCCATTGTTTTTATTAAATTAAACTTATTTATCTATTTACTATTAACATATGTAAAAAAATTATATCTTTTATGCTAAGCGTAAATTTGTTATTATTAATATTGAAGTTGTATATTTATACAAAAATAAAGGTGAAACTTATGGTTAAGATTGTAGATGGAAAACTTTTTGCTCAATTAGTAAAAAATGGATATGAAAATTTAAAATTGGATAAAGACTATATTAATGAATTAAATGTTTTCCCAATTCCAGATGGTGATACTGGTACTAATATGCTTGCAACTCTTGAAGGAGGAGTTAATATAACTTCTTCATTAGATGAAAGAGATATCTCTAAAGTATCAAAGTTAATGGCACGAAATATGTTAATGACAGCGAGAGGTAATTCCGGAGTTATCACTTCTCAAATATTTAAAGGCATCGCGAATGGTCTAACAAACAAAACAGAAGTTAATGCAAAAGAATTTGCTTTTGCTTTTACTATGGGGACTAAACAAGCTTATGCAGTATGTAAAAATCCCACCGAAGGAACAATCCTTACTGTCATTAGGGAAGCAGGAGAAAAAGCTTATAATTCAATTAATGAAAATTCATCTGTTGAAGAATTTTTTAAGTATTATTTATTAGAAGCTAAAGCAAGTTTAAAAAGAACTCCAGATTTATTACCTTGTTTAAAAGAAGCTGGAGTAGTTGATTCAGGTGCGGCAGGATTTATCCGTATTGTTGAAGGAATGAATATGTTTTTATTAGGACATATTGTCACTAATGAAGATGCTTCTTCTAAAGATAAGGAAGAATTTAATGAAGATTCTACTTTTGAAAGTGATTATACCTTTAAAGCTAGTTTACAATTATTAAAAGTTAAATGTAACATTGCAAAATTTGATATTGATTTAGTAAAGAAATCTATTTCTGATTATGGTGAAATATCTTCTTGTTCTTTAGATCAAACGATAGTTACTATTTCAATGAATACAAAGTTTCCAGGAAAAGTAATTAATCTATTACAAAAATATGGTGAATTCATTTCTTTAGATATAAAAAATGAAATGATTTCTTCTTTACCTGTACAAAAAGAAGAAATTAAGAAAGTAGAACATAAAGAAGTGGCAATTGTTGCGACTAGTCTTGGACAAGGAATAAGTGAAGTATTAGAAGAATTAGGTGTTGATGAAATTGTTACCGGTGGACAAACAATGAATCCTTCAACTGAAGATTTTCTTAAAGCCTTCAAGAGATTGAACGCGGACACAATTATTGTTTTTCCAAATAATTCTAATATCTTTATGGCAGCTTCTTTAGCGGCGAGAGAATATAACGACTCTAAAGTTATCGTATTAAATTCTAAATCAGTCGCGACATGTTATTCATGCATGAGCATGTATGATTTAAGTGATGGGGTAGATAACTTAATTAATACTTTTAATGAAATTATTGAAAATGGCAATTATGGTGAAATCACTTATTCGATTAGGGACAGTGAAATTAATGGAGTTTTGATTAAAAAAGGTCAATATATTTCCATTTTAAATCATAATATTGTCGCAAGTAGTGATGATAAAATCGTAGCTTTTAAAGAATTATTATCACATGTTACTGACATTAAAAATAAAGATGTCTTAGTCTTAATCTATGGAAAAGATGTTAAAGATGAACAAAAAGAAGAAGTTAGAAATTTCTTAAGTACTACTTATCCACGTCTAGAATATGGAGAAATTGACGGCGGACAAGATATTTATGATTTTATTATTTCAATTGAATAGGAGAAATTATGATTAAAGTAGTAGTTGATATTAACGGCGGAGATAATGAACCTTCTTTAATGGTTAAAGGTATACTTCAAGCGATAAATGAAAATAAAGATTTAAAAGTAGTTATTGCAGGCCAAGAAGAAGTTATTTTAGAAGCATTGAAGAACGAAACATATTCGCAAGATCAAATTGAGATTTTACCTGCAGAAGATATTGTCACTAATTACGATATGCCAGCAATGGTCTTAAAACAAAAACCTAACTCTAGTTTAGTTAAAGGAATGAGATATCTAAAAGAACATGATGATGCTTCTGGTATTGTTTGTATTGGTAATACTGGTGCAGTATTAGCAAGTGCGATGTTTGTTGTTGGAAGAATTAATCATTGTAGACCAACTTTAGCTACCTTATTACCTAATGCAGTAGGTGGATATATGATTCTCTGTGACTGTGGAGCGAACGTCGATACAAATGAAGAACAATTATTAAACTTCGCTAAAATGGGTGTAACTTATGCGAAAGCTACTGGAATATCTTCTCCTAAATTAGGCTTACTTTCTAATGGCAAAGAAGATAAAAAAGGTAACGAAGTAACAAAGAATGCGAATGCATTATTACGTGCATCAAACTTGAATTTTGTTGGTAATATTGAAGGAAATAATGCATTAAGTGGCGAATGTGATGTTTTAGTAAGCGATGGATTTAGTGGAAATATCTTACTTAAAAATATTGAAGGTGTAGCAAAGACTATTATTAAAGAAATGTATATCCAATTAAAAGAAGCTAAAAGCGAAGAAGAAACTAAAGTTATTAAAAATTTAATTGATAAAATCATGGCTAAATATAACTTTAATGATCTAGGAGGAGCAATTTTACTTGGCGTAAATAAAATAGTAGTTAAAGGTCATGGTGCCGCGACTAATAAAACAATTGTCTCAACATTAAAAATGGTTTATGATTTAAGCAAAAATAATCTCATCAATAATATGAAAAATATTTTAGAAGGTTAAATTTCTTTACAAGAAATTAACCTTTTTTTTAATATTGTATTAACAAGAAAAAATAAATGGGGGTGAAAATATGTTAAGACTTAATAATATCACTAAAACATATAAATCAGGTGAAACAACTGTTAATGCCTTAAAAGGTATAAGTCTTTCTTTTAGAAAAAATGAATTCGTATCTATTTTGGGTCCTTCTGGATGTGGTAAAACTACAACTTTAAACATTATTGGAGGATTAGATAAATATACTTCAGGTGATCTTTTTATTGGAGGAGTCTCAACTAAAGATTTTAAAGATAGAGATTGGGATGTCTATAGAAACCATCGTATTGGTTTTATTTTCCAAAGTTACAATTTAATCCCTCATCAAAGCGTTCTCGGTAACGTTGAACTTGCATTAACTATTTCTGGTATTTCTAAAAAAGAAAGAATTGAAAAAGCGAAGAGAGCTTTAGATAAAGTTGGCTTAAGTGATAAATATTATAAATTACCTAACCAATTATCTGGTGGACAATGTCAAAGAGTTGCCATCGCTCGAGCTTTAGTTAATGAACCAGAGATTCTTCTTGCTGATGAACCTACTGGTGCACTTGATACAGAAACTTCTCTTCAAATTATGGAATTAATTAAAGAGATTTCTAAAGAAAAATTAGTTATCATGGTTACTCATAACCCTGATTTAGCTTATAAATATTCAACTCGTATTATTTCTTTATTAGATGGCCAAGTAGAAAGTGATACTAATCCTTTTAGTGAAGAAGATGAAATAAAAGAATGTGAAAAAATTAAATTAGACGCGGGATATAACGAAGAAACGATATCTAAAGAAAAAGCAAAGATGTCGCTTTGGACTGCGATTAAGTTATCCGCGAAGAACTTATTTACCAAAAGAAAAAGAACTGCTTTAGTATCTCTAGCGGGCTCAATTGGTATTGTTGGAGTTTCAATGGTTCTCGCGGTTAGTTCTGGTGTACAAGGCTATATTACTTCGATGCAAGATGATATGTTATCTGGTTATCCAATAACTATCGCGGAATCAAGTTATGATTTAACTTCGATGATGTCTGGATCGTCATCTCGTGATGCAATTACTAAACTTGAAATTCAAGATGGAAAAGTAAATGTCAATAAGATGGTCGAATATCTTCTTGAAATGAGTAAATCTCAACAAGATCTACTAGTATCGAATGAAATTGATGAAAATTATATTAAGTTCATTAAAGATATGCCTTCAACTTATTACGCCGCGATTAATTATGAATATGGTATTAATCCAACTAATAATATTTATACTTCTTTTAAAGCGAGAAAAGATGGTGAAAGCAAAACGCAATCATTATCATCAATTCTAGAAAATTATAAAGCGGTATTAGACGCAACTGATGAATACAAGTCTTTATCTACTTATATCGATATGTTCGCGAACAGTATTGCACAAGCACCAGGTAATACTAATTACGTACTTTCACAATATGATGTTCTAGAAGGTCATGTTGCCACTAAAGCTAATGAAGTAATGCTTGTAGTTTCTAAAAAGACAGAACTTGCAGATGTTCTTTTTGGAGAAATGGGTTATTATTCACAAGATGAATTCTTATCGTTATGCTATAAAGCGGCAGATGAAACAGAACAAAATAAGAATAATAACTATGATGAAAATCTTTTAAAATATCGTTTTACCTACGAAGAAATTATGGGCAAATCATTCTATTATTTACCTAATGATATGATTTATACAAAAAATAATAATCCTTTAAATGGTATTAATTTTGATTACACATATTCATTGAGTGATGAAGAAGCTTCTTCACAAGGAATAGAATTAAAAGTAGTAGGTATTCTTAGACCAAAAGATTCCATCTCTTATGGATGTTTATCATCAGGCTTTTATTATACTGAAGCATTTACAAATCTATATTTAAAAGATAATTTAAATTCTGAAATATCTACTTTTATTAATTCAATAGATAATAAACAAATCACAAGTGGATCATATACGACTAGTATTGGTGAACAAAAACTCACCTTTGAATCAGGTGTAGCTTATGATTTAGAATATGAATACGATAAATACGATGAATCAGGTAATAAAACTAAAGAAACATCGATTAAACGTTGCTTTATTGGTGATTCTAACCAAGCTAGTTCTTTATTAGGTATTATTAGTAGTTATATACCAGGAAGCGGAGGATCAACTTCTAGCGTCAACAATATGAAAACATTATCTTCTCGTAGCGTGGGAGGAATAGATATTCCTAATGAAATAAGTGTTTATCCATTAAATTTTGATTCTAAATATTTAGTTACTGATTATCTAGATAAATGGAACGCACATGAAGATATTACTTTAAAAGATGGTTCTATTATTTCATATAATAATTATTCAACTGATAAAGATGGTAAAGCAATTACTAGATCTGAAATTAAATATACAGATACTATTGGTTTAATTATCACTTTGATTAATACATTAATTAATGTTGTTTCTATTTCATTAATCTGTTTTACTGCATTATCTTTAGTTGTTTCAACCGTTATGATTGGCATTATTACTTATGTATCAGTTGTCGAAAGAATAAAAGAGATTGGTGTTATTAGATCTCTTGGTGGTCGTAAGAGAGATGTATCTAACTTATTTATTGCTGAAACAGTTATTATTGGTTTAGCTAGCGGTATCTTTGGTATAGGTATAACTTATTTAGCTTCCTCAATTGTTAATATTTGCTTATATGGTATGGCAGGATTTAATGTTTGCGCATTACCAGCTTCTCAAGCATTTATAATGATTGGAGTAAGCGTATTATTAACATTAATCTCTGGCTTATTCCCAGCAAGAAGTGCAGCGAGAAAAGATCCAGTTGTCGCATTAAGAACTGAATAATAAAATGAGTGCAATAAAATTGCTTATTGCACTTTTTTAACAGATGTATAAAATATAATTAATAGGAGAAAATATATATGAAAGAAATAGTAATTAAATCTGCTGATGGATATGAACTTAATGTCCATGTATTTGAAGTGGCAAATCCAAAAGGATATATTCAACTTCTTCACGGCATGGAAGAACATCAAGAAAGATATGAACCTCTTGCGAAAGTTTTAAATGAAGCAGGTTATACTTTTGTTACTTCTGATATGCGTGGACATGGTTTTAAAGCACCTAAACTAGGTTATTTTAAAGAAAAAGAAGGCTATAAATGTTTATTAGAAGACTATAAGACTATTACTAAATATATTAAAGATACATATAAAGTAGATAAGGTAATCATCTTCGCTCATTCAATGGGTACAATTACTACTAGAAACTTATTAATGAGCGAATCAAAAGATTATGAGAAAGTTATTCTTTCTGGTTATCCTTGTCCTCAACCTGCTGCAGGAATGGGGATTGTTCTCGCTAGTATGATACAAAAGTTTCATGGAGGAGAATATCATTCCAAGTTCTTACAAAATCTTGCAATTGGAGGATTTAACAAGAAAGTTAAAAATCCACGTACTGACCTAGATTGGTTAAGCTTTGATGAAGATAATGTCAATAAATATATTGCTGATCCTTACTGCGGACATGGTTTTACTTGTTCAGCATTAAATGATTTATTCCATTTAACAAAGAATATGTCTAAAGCAAGTTTATATCATGATGTAAATAAAGATTTACCTCTTCTTCTTTTAAGAGGAGATTCAGATCCTTGTACAGGATTTGATAAAGGCGCAGCAAAATCTAAAAAAATCCTAACTAAAGCAGGATTTAATAATATAAAAGAAGTTAAATATAAAACAATGCGTCATGAGATATTAAACGAAAAAGAAAAAGAAAAAGTTTATAATGACGTATTAAACTTCTTAGGATAGAAGAAAGATTGTTACAAACTAATATTAGATAAAAAGACCTAGATTAT
>CAVJWU010000019.1:0-27939 GCA_963653535.1 Azospirillum sp. CAG:239 | reverse complement strand
ATGGTGATCTATACGGGATTCGGACCCGTGAATGGCGCCTTGAGAGGGCGCTGAGTTAAGCCACTTCTCCAATAGACCAGCACATCAAGTATAAAAAATAATTATAGAAAATGCAATAAATTTATAAGCAATTTAAAAGAGCCCGAAGGCTCTTTTTAAATATTTTTGCAGAATGCGATATATGCTTTATATGCTTCAAATAAATCAGCTTTAGAGATGATTTCCATTGGTGCATGCATGTTAAGTACTGGAACACCGGCATCAATAACATTCATATTATAGTTACCTAAAATATAAGCGATAGTTCCGCCGCCACCTTGGTCAACTCTACCTAGTTCAGCAGTTTGGAAATGAATGTTATTTTCATCCATAACATTTCTAATTTGAGCGAAATATTCAGGCATTGCATCATTACAGCCAGATTTACCTCTTGCGCCTGTATATTTATTAAAGACAATACCATTACCTAAATAAGCTGAGTTCTTTGGATCATTTACACTAGCGAAAAGTGGATCAAATCCAGCAGAAACATCACTTGATAACATCTTAGTATTTGTAAATGCGTGACGTAATTTTAAATCTGTATATGAAGTTTGTAAGTTAATTAATTCAGCGACAACATTTTCAAACCATTTTGATTGAGCGCCTGTTGCACCAACTGAACCAATTTCTTCTTTATCAACTAAAATAGCGCATGTAGTATAGTCACAAACACCTGCATCCATAACAGCTTCCATAGATGAATAAGCACAAACTCTATCATCATGACCATATCCTGCAACCATCGATCTATCTAGACCATAATCTTTAGCTTCACCAGCAGGAACAACTTCAATTTCTGCACTTAAGAAGTCTTCTTCATCAATATCATATTTTTCTTTTAATAATTTTAAAATATTTGCTTTAACGCCATCTTTTTCAACATCTTTTAAAGGCATAGAACCTAAGGTTAAATCTAAGTTTTCTCCTTCGATAACATGAGCGGCGTTCTTTTGCATTTGATCCGCGGATAAATGGATTAATAAATCAGAAATACCAACAACTGGATCACCTTCATTATCACCAATAGAAATAGAAACTGTTGTACCATCTTTCTTACAAACAACACCAACGAGAGCTAAAGGAATTGTGACCCATTGATATTTTTTAATTCCGCCGTAATAATGAGTATCAAGTAACGCAAATTTATTTTGTTCATATAAAGGATTTTGTTTAATATCAAGTCTAGGTGAATCAATATGAGCTCCTAAAACTCTTAATCCTTCTTCAACATCCTTTTTACCAATAACAAATAAAGCGATATTCTTTCCTTTATTAGTCGCGTAAATCTTATCCCCTGCAGAAATAGATTTAACATCTTTAATGTTTTTAAATCCTTTTGCTTCTGCTTCTTCAGTCGCGAGTTTTACGCATTCTCTTTCAGTTTTACCTTTAGAGATAAATTTTTTATAGCCTTCTGCGAAAGCCATTAATTTGTTAAGTTCTTCTTCTGAATAACTTGTCCAAACGTTTTTATTATACATAGTTAATACCTCCTAACTCCAACATTATAAACTTTTGATAATTTTATTACACCATTTTATAAGATTTTTTTATAAAAGTGTCCCGTAGTAATTTTAAATGGTAATTCATTTTTACTTACTTTATCGAAAGAAAATATCTGTTTACAAATAAGTTCAACTAATTCTCTTTCTTCACTAGTAAAATAAATAACACCATGAGAAATATGCAATTGTTTAATTTCTTCAATCTTATCAAGTAAATATAAAGTATTAGTTGATAAAATCCTTGTTGTACATGCTTCATCATGAAGCATCTCATATTTATTATTTATTCCATCAACTAAATGATATTCATGTTTCTTACACATATTGCAATGATCTTTTTTTATTCCTTCACTATTCGCGATAGGACAAGATTTCATAATCATTAAATCGATTTTGCCATATATTGGTAAACTGACTTTAGGATAAACGCGATACGCATAAAAATACTTTTTCATCATCATCTCAATATGTTCTTTATCAAGTTCATAAGATAAGATAACTTCATTAATACCTAATGAATAAATAAAATCTAACGCATATAAATTAACTAAATTAAAATAAGGAGAAGTAAATATATCATTTTTACCATCAAGAATTTTTAAATAAGATATTACACTTCTAGAAGGAACATTTATATCATTAAAATGTTCAATACGATTTAAAGTATTTATTACCCTATCATCATCTTTTAATTCGTTAAAAAGATTCTTATTTTGAATGAAAATCTTTGTAAAAGGATAATCCTTTACTACTTCATATTGTTCTTTATTTTCTACTTGGACGTAATAAGAAAATTCACTCGCTTGAGAAATAACATTTGAATAAGGGTATTTATTAATATTATCTAACGGATATGAATTAAAATTATTTAATTGTTCTTCTAATAAAGATACAAGTTTTCTTCGATATTCATTTAATGATTTTAACGAGATGAAAATATCGTTATCGATATCAATATCATATTCTTCTAAGTAGAAAGAAGTTTCTCCTAGTTTTCCTATTTGCTTAATAATAGTTTCTTTTGTTATTGGTGAAGAAATAGATTTATTAACTACTTCACCTTCAATACTTACCTTTTTACCTAAAGCAATAAAGCTTATTTCTAAAGCTTCCCCGATTTTCGCTTTAAAAAGCATTTTAAGAGGTGTTTTCTTTTCAACATTAATAACTTTATCTATTTCATCTATTAGTTTCTTAGAAGTCGTTTTAATTACTTCTTCATTAACATTAGCTTTAATCTTGTAAGATTTTAGTTTAACCACTTGGCCTTTATAAGCAGATGTTACCTCTTTAGAATTAACGAACATCTTTTGTACTTCTTGACCATTTTGATATTCATTATTAAATCTAATGCCATCAAATAAACTCAAATCATCATCTAAAGAGATGTAGATATAATCTTTTTCAATCTTAACAACTTTACCTAAGTGAATACCTTGATGAGAAGATGTCTTTTGATTAAGTGAAGTAGTTCTCGATTCATTGAATAAGAAAGATTTACTTAAACCACGATTAAAAAGTGATTTCATTTCTTCAATGTCTTTTTCTAAAGAAACTTCTTTCTTTTCATAATATGCATCAAGAGCTTTTCGATAAGAAGAAACAACTTTATAAACATATTCTTCTCTTTTCATTCTTCCTTCAATCTTTAATGAATCAATCCCTAACTCAATTAATTCATCTAGATAAGAGATACTACAGATATCTTTAGTTGATAAAGCAAACTTATCGCTTATTTTAGAATTACCAACTACTCGCATCTCATTTCGACATGGTTGAGCGCATCTACCACGGTTACCTGATCTTCCGCCAATAAAAGATGACATGAGGCAATTCCCAGAATAAGATACACATAAGGCCCCATGAACAAACACTTCTACTTCTACACCTAGTTCTTTAATTTTCTTTGCTTCTTCAATGCTTACTTCTCTAGCTAAAACAATTCTTTTAAAACCTAGATTAATTAAAGCTTTCGCTTCATTAACGTTATGAGCATTAAGTTGAGTAGAAGCATGGAGAACTAAAGAAGGATAAGTCTTATGTAAATAAGAAGCTAAACCTAAATCTTGAATTAAGATTGCATCAACATCATGTTTATATAGAAAATCAATAAATTTGACACATTCATCAAATTCATCATCAAATATTAATGTATTGCATGTGATATTAACTTTAACATTATGAATATGTGCATACTTAATTAAAGAAGCTAATTCTTCATTATCAAAATTAGAAGCATAAGCTCGCGCAGAAAAGAGTTTACCGCCTAAGTAAACTGCATTCGCTCCTGCATTAATCGCAGCAAAAAAACTTTCTTTTGATCCAGCTGGAGCGAGTAATTCAATTTGATTTTCTTTATTTATAGACATCAATAAATATTCCTTTTAATACATCAAAACCTTCTTCTTGTAATTTTTTATTGCTAGAAGAAGTTAAGTTTTCATTTAAATAAATATGTGCATTTGGTAAAGCACTTCTTACCATAACAGCATTAGTTAATACGCAGATATTTGAGACTAGTCCACATAATTCGACTTCATCATATGGATGTTCTTTTAAGTAATTAGCAAGTTCTAAAGAAGGAAATGTTTCTTTTTTAAACACCTTTTTTGCGTTAACAAGATATTTTTTTAAAGTTGGATAAACTTCGTGACCAAAAGTTCCTTCAATACAATGGCTTATTGGAAGGACTTTACCTTCTAAAGTATTTAGATAATCTTCTTTATGGGTATCTAAAGTAAAGATAATATCGTTATCTTCATTTAGATAAGTTAAAATTCTTTCTTCGATTGCTTTTCCTAATGTCTTAGCTTCAGGAAAGCCAAGTGAACCATCGATAAAATCATTTTGATAATCGACAATAATTAATAATTTTTTCATATTAAATCGCCTTTGTTATTTTCTTTAAATAAGATCTTAATTCAGGAGTTAAATATTTATTAAGCTTCTTATAAACTAATTTATGATAATTATTTAGCCATTTCTTTTCACTTTCATCAAGCATTTTTTTATCAATACCATCTAAATCAAATGGAACTAAAGTAATCGTTTCAAATCCTAAGAACTTACCCCATTCATTTTCTTCTTTTTTATATGTTAAAACTAAGTTTTCATGTCTAATACCAAATTTATTTTCTAGATATACACCTGGTTCATTACTTGTTAACATGTTTTCTTTAAATGGATATGAACTCATTGGAGTGATCGCGCGGCAAGTAATAGATTGAGGTCCTTCATGAACGTTTAATAAATAACCTACTCCATGACCTGTTCCATGGCGATAATCAATATAGCCTTGATACATTGGAGCTCTAGAAATCATATCTAAAGATAAGCCAGTAGTTCCTTCTAAGAAAGTAGTTTTCGCTAAATCAATATGTGATTTTAAAACTAAGGTGAAATAATATTTCATCTCTTTAGTAATTTTTCCTAAAGCAAATGTTCTTGTAATATCAGTTGTTCCATATTTGTATTGAGCTCCTGAATCAACAAGTAAAAGGCCGTTTCCACATACCGGAATATTAGTTTCTTCACTACTAGAATAATGAATAATCGCGCCGTGAGAATTAAATCCGCAGATAGTGCCAAAACTTAAATCTAAGAAATCTTTACCTTCCTTACGGAAATTAAGTAATGTTTCTTGAATCTTAAGTTCATCTAAATCTTCTTTATTAAAGTTAGTTTTAATGTAATGCATAAATTTAATCATTGCCACTGCATCTTCAACATGAGCTTTTTTAATATTCTTAATTTCAGTTGGATTCTTAATAGTTTTCTTCATTGTTAAAGAAGAGAATCTTTCTAATTTACCGTTTTTAACTAAATTAAATAAAGCGTAATTAGTTTTTCCTTCATCAAGAAGAATAATTCCTTCTTCATCCTTAATATCTTCATAAACACTTTCATAATCTTTTATTTCAATACCAAAAGAATTCATTGTTAAAAGGAATTTATCATCATATTTTTCTTTGTCCATATAAAGAATTCTTTTGTTATTACTTAAATAAAAGAAAGCATAATTAACTGGATTAAAGGCAATATCATCTCCTCTAGTATTAGTTAAATAAGCAATATCATCTAATGAAGTAACTAAAATTCCATCTGCTTTTTTTTCTTTTAAATCGTTGAGTAAGAAATTAATCTTACTATTTACGCTTTCACCTGAAATATCATCGCTTAAATAATAAGCTTTTGATTTCTTTTTACTAGGACGAGTTAACCAAATTTTATTAATAATTTCACTTTCATCAACAAAAGTATCACTTGGGCAAACTTTCTTAATTTCTTGAGCTAATGAAGTAGGAACTAATTTAAAATCAAAAGCAATAACTTTATTTGCTCCTAAAGAAGATAAGAAAGTAGGAATTGAAGGAGTTTCGCTTAATCCCATTTTCATTAAAATTGAGCCTGATTTTTTAAGTTGATTTTCTGCTTGAAGAAAATATCTTCCATCAGTCCAAACATATGATGCTTCTTGAGTAACAACTAATGTACCTGCACTTCCAGTAAAAGAAGAAAAATAAGCACGTGCTTTAAAATGATCACCAATATATTCTGAACCATGATCATCATTTGATGAAATAATATAAGCATCAATAGAATTATTTTTTAAGTATTCTTGTAATTTTTTAATATCTTCTAACATAATTTAAACCTCGATGAAGTTATTATATAACTTTTAAAAATATATTTCTTTATAAATGAGTTAAAGAAAAAAACTATCTAGAAATTAATCTAGATAGTTCATTCTTATTCTAATTCGAAAGCGCCTGTATATAATTGATAATATTTACCTTTTTTCGCGATTAATTCTTCATGGTTGCCTCTTTCGATAATAACACCATGATCTAATACCATAATTACATCAGAGTTTTGAACTGTTGATAATCTATGAGCGATTACAAATACTGTTCTACCCTTCATTAATTCATCAGTACCTTTTTGAACTAATAATTCAGTACGTGTATCAATTGAAGATGTCGCTTCATCCATGATCATAACAGGTGCGTTACAAACTGCTGCACGAGCAATCGAGATAAGTTGTCTTTGACCTTGAGAAAGGTTAGCTCCATCACTTAATAACATCGTATTATATCCTTCAGGTAAACGGCTAATAAAGTCATGTGCATTCGCAAGTTTTGCCGCTTCTATACATTCTTCATCAGTTGCATCTAGTTTACCATAACGGATGTTATCCATAACAGTACCAGTAAAAAGGTTAGTATCTTGTAAAACAATACCTAATGACTTTCTTAAATCATCTTTCTTAATTTTATTAATGTTAATACCATCATATCTAATCTTACCATCAGCGATATCATAGAAACGGTTAATTAAATTAGTAATAGTTGTTTTACCAGCACCAGTTGCTCCAACGAAAGCAACCTTTTGACCTGGATAAGCATATAAAGTAACATCGTGAAGAACGATTTTATCTTCAGTATAACCAAAGTCAACATCAAACATTCTAATGTCACCTTTTAATTCAGTATAAGTAACACTTCCATCACCATGAGGATGTTTCCATGCCCATTTATTAGTTCTATGATCAGCTTCGCTAATAACACCATTTTCATCAATATTTGCATTGACTAATGTAACATAACCATTATCAGTTTCAGGCTTTTCATCAATTAAAGCAAAGATTCTTTCTGTTGCTGCTCCTGCCATAACTAAGGTATTAAATTGTTGAGCAACTTGGTTAATATTATTAGTAAATTGTCTACATAATGTTAAGAAAGAAATTAAGATTGGTAAGAATGTTGTTAAAGTAATTTTTGACCAACCTGCAGAAATAGATAAATTATATAATTCTAATCCACTTAATGCACCAGCGACAAATAAACCACCGACAAAAGCAAGAATAACATACATTATGTTACCAATATTCATTGTAATTGGTCCCATCTTAGAAGCATTAGCTTCAGCGTAATCTGATGCTCTATATAAAGCATCATTAATTTCATCAAATTTTTCTTTTGATTTTTCTTCGTAATTGAAAACTTTAACAACTTTTTGTCCATGCATCATTTCTTCTACATAGCCTTCTACTTTACCAATTTGTCTTTGTTGTTCAATGAAACCTTTTCTTGAATTTTTACCAACTGAATTAGTTGTTTTAATCATGAAGAAGATACCGATGAAAACAAATAAAGCAAGCCATACAGAATAAAATAACATTAAGAATATTAAGACGACTAACATAACTACTGCTTGAATAATTTGAGTGATACATTGAGAAATCATTTGTCTTAAAGTATCAGTATCATTCGTATAGTGTGACATAATATCACCAGAGTTATTTGAATCAAAATATCTAATAGGAAGTTTTTCCATCTTATTAAACATTAAAACTCTTATTTTCTTTAATGAACCTTGAGTAATCTTAGCCATTAATAAGTTTTGAACTAAGCTTGCGATAACTCCAGCACCTCTAACACAAGCCATAATGATTAATAAATTAGTTAAAGTATTAATACATTCTTGAATAACTTCTTGATTACCATTAGCACCTAAGCCTTTTTCAACGGCAGTAGTAATGTCATTTAAGAAGACTGATGCAGCAGCATTCGCGACAACAATTAAAGCTAAACAAATAAATACGATAATCCATTCAGTTTTAAAGAAGGAAAAAAGCATTTTAAATAATCTACCTAAAACACCTTTTTTTAATTTATGAGGGGCACGTGATTTATTTAATTTTTCATGATTTTTTCTTTGAATACGTTCTCTAATCATCTTATTTTGCCTCCTCTCCATTAACTTTATTTTGTGAATAATAGACTTCTTGGTAAATCTTATTTTCTCTTAATAATGTTTCATGATTTCCAATTTGGTTAATTGTACCATTATCCATTACAATGATCTTATCTGCATCTTGAACTGAAGATACTCTTTGAGCGATTATAATCTTAGTTGTTGAAGGAATAAAATCTTTTAATCCTTGTCTAATTAATGCATCTGTTTTTGTATCAACTGCACTTGTTGAGTCATCAAGAATTAAGATCTTTGGTTTTTTAAGTAACGCACGAGCGATACATAATCTTTGTTTTTGTCCACCTGATACGTTTGAACCACCTTGTTCAATGTATGTATCGTATTTATCAGGGAAAGATTGAATAAATTCATCAGCTTGAGCGAGTTTACAAGCTTCTACCATTTCTTCAACTGTCGCTTCTAAATTACCCCAACGTAAGTTTTCTTTAATTGTTCCTGAGAATAAGACATTCTTTTGTAATACGACTGCAACATTATCTCTTAATGTCTTTAAATCGTATTCTCTTACATCGTGATCACCAACTAAAACTTCTCCATCACTAACATCATATAAACGTGATATTAATTGAATTAATGAAGATTTAGCGGAACCAGTTCCACCTAATATACCAATAGTCTCACCTGATTTTATTTCTAAATTAATATTTTCAAGAGCGTATCTTTCTGCATCTTCTTTATATTTAAATGAAACGTGATTGAATTTTACATCACCATTACTTACTTCGTATAAAGGATTTTCAGGATTTGATAATGTAGGTTTTTCTTCTAAGATTTCACATACTCTAGTTGCAGATTCACTTGAAATAACGCACATCATAAAGACAAAGCTAAACATCATAAGTGAAGAAAGAATTTGCATTGAATATGTTGATAAAGAAGTTAAGTCACCAATATTTAAATCAACACCATTTGAACCAATAATAATTCTTGCACCAAAATACATTAATAAAGTAAATGAAGTATACATTGCAAGCATCATTAATGGGTTATTTAAACCAACAATTTTTTCAGCTTTGATAAAGTCATTCATAACATCAGTTGAAGCTTTATCAAATTTTTCTTGTTCATAATCTTCTCTTACATAAGCTTTAACAACTCTCATACCACGAACATTTTCTTGGACAGTGTTATTTAAAGCATCGTATTTATTGAAAACCTTAACGAATAATGGATGTGAAAATTTAAAGATAACGATTAAACCAATCGCAACAACAGGAATAATAGCAAGGAATAATAAAGGTAAGGTTGGATGATATGAGAAAGCGAAGATGACGCTGAAGATTAATAATAAAGGACATCTTACTGCAAGTCTAATAATCATCATATAAGCTTGTTGAATATTTGTAATATCAGTTGTTAATCTAGTAACTAATGAAGGTGTTGAGAATTTATCAATATTCGCGAATGAAAATTCTTGAATACGATAATAAACATCTTTTCTTAAGTTTTTCGCAAATCCTGCACCTGCTTTCGCGCCGAATCTTGCTGCCATTGCTCCTCCAAATAAAGAAGCAAACGCCATCGCAACTAAGATTAAACCAGTAATTGCGATTCGAAGAATAATTTCTCCTCCAGTTGCGCTAATTTTACCATTCGCTAAATTTTGTAAATAGTTAATTAAATCACTTACAACAAATGGTAGTAAGCATTCCATAACTACTTCAATAATGATAAATAAAGGAGTTAAAATTGATTCTTTTTTGTATTCTCTAATACTTTTAGAGAGAACTTTTATTGTATGCATTTTTGTTGTTTCCTCCGTTTCCCGAATAATTGTAATTACTTAAAGTAATTAATGCAATTATTTTTTTAATAAGTTATTTGTTTTTATTTTCTTTTTCTAGTTCTAAACAATTTTGTTTCATCAATTCTAGACAATGTAAGAATGTATTTATTTCATCTTGTGAAAGACCTTCAACTAATTTACGATCATGAGCGTAAATCTTATTATCAAAATCATTAATGATGTTTCTACCAAATTCTGTAATAACGATTTTTTTACAACGATTATCTGAAGCATTAACTCTTTCAATTAGGCCCTTTCTTTCCATTGTAGATAATACTTTTGAACATGTTGATTTAGTAGTTTGTAAAACTTTTTCTAAATCACATTGATGGATATCTTCTCCTTCATGTTCAATAATATATTTACAAATAAACATATTAGGTCCAGAAATTAATTCACCATAATTTCCTAATGAACGGACATATGAATCTATTTCTCTTGACAAGAGATTTTGTAATCTTCTTACTTCTCCTCCAATAAGTTTTTGTTTCATAACTCTCCTTTTTAGTTCGATGTCAAACTGTTTGACATTCAACTATTATAGTCACATCTTATTAATTGTCAACAAATTAAATTAATTATTTTAATATTTTTCAAAAAAAAGACCTTAGGTTTTATCCCAAGGTCTAAATGTATCTAAATTATTTATGCAACTTTTCCAATGTATCCAAAACTATAAGAAGATCCATCATATTCATATGATCCTGTCATAACACCAGTAGTTTTATTATAATTAAGTGTTACATCAGTATCGCCACAAGTGAAAGAGATATCATAACCTTTACCATCAGTTGCTTCTGTAACAGTATAATTAATGTTTTCACCATTGTATGTTCCTGTTCCATCAGAATTTAATGTTAACTTAAAAACATCCGATCCATAATTAGATTTTGCAATGTTCCATTTTCCTAAATAAGCTGTAGTTGAACTATCAATAATATTAAATGTAGCTAATGTAGGAGTTCCTTCAGCAGTTGATTTAACCGTTACTTTAGCAGTTTTTGCAAAAGGATCTGTTTCATCAGTAACTATCTTTACTTTGCTTGTCATTTTAAATGTACCAGTAGAATCATAATAACATAATGCTTGATCAATTAATTTATCATCATTATAGAAACCAAATAATAATGCACCAGTTTTTGTTGTAGAATTTAAAGTTGAAATATATTTAACTTTTGTATCCTCAGTTGATTTACTAGAAGCAATATATAATCCAGATGCTAATCCGTAAGAATATGATGACATTTTATTGCTAGAGACTGCAACAATTGATCCTTCAAAGAACATTTGATATGATTCTTTACTAGTAAATAGTGTTTCTGATCCATCATAATCATCTTTAAGAAAATCTTTTTCGGTGCCATCTACTTTAATTGCGCCATCGCCACTAACTTGGATTGTATAGGCTGCTGCTTGATAAGACCATGGAGTTACAACAGGTGATGATGAAGTAGGTTTTGTAATAGAACCAATATAATGAGCGTTAAGTTTTCCTAATTTAACAATTTCTTTATCTTTAAATTTTAGTTCTCTTTCAGTAAGAGCAATTTCAATTTCAACATAATTATAATTTTCATTTGGAGTATATGACATAACAGTTTTACCGGCATATGCAGGTAGTTTAGTTGAAATATCAACAGTTGCAGTTGTACCAGTATCATAATAACCACTCTTACCACCCCAACTTATAGTAGAGTCTGAAGAAGATGTTGCTGTTGTCTTATATTGTGTATATTTAAATTTAGCGGTAACACTTCCTGGACCATATGAATCAGTTTTTCCTTCCGCAGAAATGTAAATAACTTCACCATATTTCCATTTGCCATCAAATGGTCTCTTAGCATATGTTTTTGCTCCATCTTCTGCAGTTGTTTCATCAATTGTGAATAATTCAACATTTAAATGTTCTGGCGCATCTGTTTTTAAACTTACAACAGATTCTTTAGCCCCATCTACAATTTCAGCTTTAATAGAAGCAGTATAATTACTCATTGTAAATGAATATGTAACATAATCTTCCTTTGTTGGAGTTTCATCTGCTTCAACAGTTTTACCATTAATAACAAAATCTTTTAATCTTAATTGATAACAGTTTTTAGCAATGATACTACATTTTTGACCAGCTCTTGCGAAATATGTAGTTGTTTTTTCCCAAACTGTATTTCCTTCATCATCTTGTCCATTTTCAACATACATTTCATAGACAAAATCTTGAGTTTTATATTTTTTTGTACCAATTTGTCCAAGAACGCTTGTATCAAAATCAGCCTTAAAATAAGCGCCTAAAACAGTTGGTTCAATAACAACATTTGCTGCTGGCATTGTAAATTTATAACCTGTAACAGAATTACCGGTATAAACAACGTCAACTTTATCTGTACCATTCATGTAGTAAATTTTTAAGCCTTCGACTGCATAGCCTGATACGGTACCAATTGTAAAACTAACTTCTTCACCTTCATCAGCTCTAGTAGCTAAACCATCTGCATGTGATAATCCATTTTCATCATTATAAGAAACTGAATGTGATTTTACTGCGACTGTATCATAAGTAGTAACAACAAATTCAACATCTTCTTCACCTACTGTATATAAATAATAACGAATACGACTATTTGTTGAACTTGTTGAACCAGATAGAGTTTTGTTACCAACTTTAACTGAATCAACTTCATAATTTTCATCAGTTAAAACAACAGTTAATTGAATTGTTTGGTTCTTTCTTGCGCTTGTTACATCAACATCAAGATAAGCGCCTTTACCTGTTTGACCATCTAAACCTTTAAGAGATGTACTAACGCTGTAATAGCTTACAGTACTAGTTTGTGAAGTAGGTTCACTACTAGAAGTTGGTGTTGAAGAACCAGTTACACCAGCACAACTAGTTACGCTTGCAAGAATTAATCCTGCACATAAGGTTCTAAGAATTACTTTACTTTTCATATAAATTTTCTCCTTAATAAATACTTTCTTTCAAGTATTAAACAATATTCTACGCTTTGTATCTTATTGTTTAAATAATTTTATTTAATTTTCTTATTTTTTTAAGTTTTATTTTAGTTTTAGATAAAAAATGAGCGAAATTAGCTTCGCTCATTAATTATTTAGAATAAATTACAACAAAAGTTGTTCTAGAAAGATAAAATTCTACTTTTAGATTATCTTTACTAGCTTCATAATGACCATTAGTTGAATTATATTTAATGTTAAAGCCATTATTTTTTAATGTTTCTCGATAAGTTGTAGTTAATGAATTATTTAAATCATTTACTTTTACAACTACTTCATTAGAAGAATTAATAACTTTATATTTTGATGCTTCAAATGAAGGATAATTTTCTCCTACATAACTACTTGGGAATTCATTAGTGAGAGTTGTATATGTTGGTGTTCCTAAAGTGATTTTCATTTGTAAAGTACCAGTAGTTGATCCTTCGCTAATGTCATAAACATAATCTATTCTTATTTTTTCATCAAAGCTAAGAGCGATATAACGTTTACTTGACGAAGAATAAGTAATTTCATAACCTAAATTTTGAAGTTTATTAACGTAAGCATAAATATCATCTACGCTTAAGTTAGCTTCTAAATAGAAATAGCCATCTTCTTTTGAACTAGAAGAATTTTTACTATAACCTAAATAAGTAAAGTTAGTAATTTCAGGAATATCTGTTTCATTGAAGTCAGTACCAAAATAAGCTTTAATTTGTTCATAAGGCATTGATGTAACTTCATTAACCTTCATTCTTTCAAAGACTTGATATGCTACTCCAGTATTATATGAATATGATCTCATATCGATAATTGCGACTACAATTTCTTTATCTTCATGCGTAGGATGAGGAAGCGTAAAATACTCTTGGAAATCACTAGTCATATTTAAACTAAATCCCGCCTTAGTTAAAACACTTGCATAAGTAAATAAGAACAAATCCCCATCTAAAGTAGTATCTTTCATTAAGATATAATTATAAGTTTCAGAATATTCATATGTATGTGCATTAGTTACAGGTAGATATGGTAAGACATAACCAATTTTTTCATTCATTAGATTAATCTCTTCTTTAGAATATTCTTTTTCCATGTAAATATGATATGCCTTAATAAAATTTCCATTAAAAGTTTTATCTTTAATGGTACTAGGAACAAAACCATAAGTAATATAAATCGCCCCATTACCATCTTCATCAGTTTTTTTCATATTATAACAATCATAACCTAATGAAGTATCTCTACTAGTCAATGTAAAACCATTTTTAATGAAGGTTGATCTAATTAATTCAATTTTTGATTCAGAAGAATTAAGTTCATAAATCGATAATTCATCAATATTTGAATCATTCTTATATGTCTCGTATTTATATTCATCAAGACTAATAAATGGTAATGTAGTTCCTAATGTAACATTCATCGCCTCTAAAATTTGTAAATTCCATTCAGTTTCTTTTACAAAAGATGAAGAGGAAGAACTTTGTTCACTTGAAGAAGAACTAGAGTTAGAAGAACTACTAGAATTATTACAACCAATTGCGTTTAAACTAAATAATAACGTAAAAGAAAGAATTAATATTTTTTTATTTTTCATATGTTACTTCACCTCGTTATTTAAGACTATAATTTTTATAGTCTAGTACTTCCCCATTAAAAGGAATTTGTTCACCTTGATAATAATCAAAATTAAAGACTGATCTTCTCCAGTTAACTTTTGTTCCTGCGACGAATAAAGCATCATCTAAGATTTCATAAGCATTAGAAATAAATCCATCTTTAAAAGTAATTTCAAAGCTAACATTTAATTCCTCTGTTTTTGTTTTAGTTGATGCATCAAATGCTTTTAAATTATAAGAGAACGAAAAATTTTTAGTTCCGTTATTATAATTAAAATTTTCATAACTAACTTCGTAATTTTCTTCATTTGAATATGTTAATAAGACATCTAAATCACTAGAAATATAATTAGTTAAACCTAAATCAAATTCATTAAGATAATCATCAGTTTTATTTATTTTTTGATAATAACTAGTTTCATTTTTACTACTATAATCACAAATTTTATAGACGTAATTACTATCCGCATAAGTTTGCATGATGTAATTTAAATCTAAATTATATTCTCCACTATCTTCATCTAAAGAACCATACATTCCAGTTCTAACATTAATAACACCAACTGACGAAGAACTATATCTAATCGTTTCTGACTTATCTAAGGTATGAAATGAAAATGGATCGTCACCAGTCGTCATATAATAAGTATTATTGTATAAAGATAAATCTCTTTTATAGATATTACCTTCTTTTGATTTAAGATAATTTTTAAATTTAGTAATTTCTTCTTCAAAAGAAGAACTACTATCACTACTTGAACTTACTTCACTAGAAATAGGTGTAGAACTAGTTGATGAAGAAGAAATACTTTCATTACTTGATGAAGATGATGAACAACTAACTATTGTTAGTAAGGACAAGGACAATAATAAAACTTTCTTCATATTATGCCTTAACCTTATATTCTCTAGTAGCTGATCTTTCTAGATCTTCACAGAATAAAGATGTTCCATCTTCATTAGGAAAAGCAAAAGAATATTGACCATTGTCAATAACTAAATATCCATCAATAATTGAATATTTAAAATTAGTAACAGTAGTCTTAGTTACCTCATAAGTTTTACTATCGTAATTAGTAATAGTTAAAGTACCAGTAAAGGAAGAACTATCAAAAGAAATTTCTCCAGTATAGTGATAAGTTTTTTTAAATTGATCACAATAGAATGTTTTACCTTTTACTAAAGAAGAAACATCATAATTATCTAAGATATAGAAATGATAAACATTATAAACGCTAGGATCATCTTTTAATGAAACTGTGATATTAACTTCACCTTTTCCTAAAGCATAAACTATTAATGTAGATCCATCTAGTGCTGCTTTAGCTTTCGTTTCATCGCTACTAGTAACACTAAAGTCTACCGCTTTAGAAGCATTTTTTTGAATTGTAAATGAATAGTTATTATTAACAAATAATGTGTTATCATGCGCGCCAAATCTACCTAAGAAAGTTCCTTTTGAAACATTACCTTTTGCATCTAGATTATTTTTATAAATATTACATGATTCAGTATAAATGCTAAAAGCAGTAACTTCTTTTTGAGTAACTACTATATCAATACTTATTTCTTTTTCAATATAAGCCCCATAATCATCTTTACCAGAATAAGTTGCAGTTAAAGTTGCTTTACCAGGACCTACAAGAACAAAATGACCAGAAGATTCTTTTTTAACTACTGCTTCATTAGACGAAGATTTATTAGTTAAAGAAACATTTACAGCTTTTGAAGGAGTATAAGTTTTAGCTTCTAAGAAAATATATTTACCATCTATATCAATGTTATTTTTATCACTTACTACTTCTTTATTTCCTTTAGCATTATAAGTTAAAATATTAACTTCGCTAACATTTTCTAAGAAATAAGAATTTACATCGATTAAATTATCTTCATTAACCTTCTCCCTAGTTTCATAGTTTAAGGTTGCTGAATAATTATTCGCGCTTACATATGTATCAGTAGGATCAGATTTATTTGTGTCAGTTGTTGTTACGTTATAAGTTACATTTAATAATTTAGTTTTATCAGCATTAACTTCAAAACTCAATTCTTTATTAATAGTATAAACATCATTTAAATCACCATCGTAATTATATTCGACCGTTAAAAAATAATTAATATTGCCATTATCTAGGTTTTTATAATAAATATCGGTAATACCTTTAGCTAAAACATAATCATCATTATATAAATCATCTAAGGCTGTTTCAACTTGTAAACAAATTTGTAAAGAAGTATATTTTGCATATTCACTCTCTAAAATAAATTGTCCATCAGTTAATCCACCTGCATAAGCATCTGAACTAGTATTAACAATATAAACTGCTCCGGCAGAATCTTTGTAAGAAGAAACACTTTCATTTTCATAATCATAAACTGAATAATACATATTAAATGAAACTTCTTTATTATTAACATTAAAACGATCAATTTGACGTTTCTTTCTACCAACAAAGCTATCTTCCGCGAGAACTCTTCCCATTGGAGATGTTCTTTTTAATGTACCTGTAGAAGATGATGAAGCATCATCATAAACTTTTAAATTTTCATTTTTTGTAACTGTATATCCGTTAGCTTTAGTTTCATTAACGATATTTGCTCCACTAGATAAGTTATATTCATTCTTTTCTAAAGTAGCAACTAAGTTTCCTGCATCAACAAAAGAAATCTTATTTCCCACTTCTTCTGAACTAGAAGATGATGAAGATGAAGTAGTTTCACTTGAACTAGATGATGAAGATGAACTCGCTACTGATGAAGATGAAGTAGATGAACAACCTACCATAAAAGATGTAATTAAACATACACTAACTAAAAGAATTAATTTCTTTTCCATTTTAAACCCTCCTATAAAGTTAAATAAGAATATTAACGTTAATTTTAGAATAAAATATTATTTCGAAGTTCTTGTAATCGATTGATAATTATAAGTTTCATAATCTTGTTCAAAAGAACCAGATAACTTATCACTAGATTCATTATAAGTTAAGGATATTTCCATATCACCAACTGTAAAAGTAATCTTAGATCCTGAAACAGTATAATTAAATGAATTACCATTATATAAACCAGTGCCATCAGCATTAAAGATTACTTGGAATGTTGCTCCTGTAGTCTTAAATGCCCAAGTTCCGCAATAAGCTGGAGAAGAAGAACCTTCGGTAGTTTTCTTTGATAATGTTTTATCATAAGTAAGCGTTCCATCTGCATTTTCTAAATGAACAGTAATTGTTCCATCTTCATTAAAGACAATAGTATTCTTGTCACTATCATATTTTAAAAAGCTACTAATTGTTCCCTTTTTCTTACTCCATGAGAATGAATAAATATTAAACATACCTGTTCCATCTACTTTTAAAGTAATAACATTATTATCTGCATCAACATAAGTACCGCAGTCATTTTCATCGAATTCTTCTTTAGTAGAAATTAAAGAATTACCTTTTACTTCATATGTGATACCTTCACCGATTTGAATTTCTTCGCCATCTTTAAGTTCACCGGTAAAAGTAACTTTTTCACCTTCGTAGATTGCATATGTATTATTAGTATCTTCATAAACGTAAATGAAGAGTTTATTATCATTTGAAGCATATGTTTTTGATGGTAAACTTCTTGCAACAAACTTACCTTCTTTTCCATACATGATTTGTTCTTCTTCATCATAAGTTAATTTTTCGCTATATCGACCAGTTAACTTAATATCTAAAGAAGAAGTAGTTTGATCATAACGATATCCACCGACATATTTAGTATTTGAAGAAGCGTTATAAGCTAGCCCATTACCATTCGCATTTAATGTAAAATAAGTACCTTTATCATCATTAACTTTCCATTCGCCTAAGAATGATTTAGAGGAATAATCGACTGTTTCATAAGTTGAACTAACTTTTGTTCCAGTTAAGACATAATCTGAATCATTAATATCATATGTAGTTAAGGTTCCATCTTCATTAAGAATGAGCATTTCGCCTTCATAGAATCCTTGATCATCAGTTCCAGCATAATCACCAATAAATATATATTTACCATCAAACTTATATTCATATTTCATGACATCATATTCATATTCCCAATAAAAATATGTTTCATCGAATCCCCAAGATCCAGTATTAGTTAATCCTGAAACTGTATAATTATATTTACCTACTAACTTAGTTAAATCACCATATCCTGCATATAAAGTAGTTTCTTTTAAGATAGGAGCAAAGAAACAATATGGAGCTTTGCCATCTTTATCATAATATAAACCCGAATAAGAATAATGTTCACGGGTAAATTTCTTATTATTCGCAAGAGTAATATTAGAAGCATCATAAGATCCTTTAGCGAAATTCAATTCTTCATTTTGGCTTTCGCCACCTTGATAATTTGCATCTAACTTAACTTTAACAGTTTCTTCATTTTCATTAACTTCACTAACTTTTTTATTATCACCATCAATAGTCCAATAAGAAGATAAACCAACTGCTTCTTTAATAGATGAAGAACTAGGAACGTTATCGCCTGAATAACCTGTTTCGGTAGCGTTAATTTCTCCTATTTTAGAATAGTTAGAATAAGTTGTAGTACCTAGAATATCATAAGCAGAATCATAGCCACTTTCATAAGCAAAGCCAACAATTCCGCCTCCATAAGGCTTATAAACGCTAGTAGAAGATCCTCCTGTTGCATCAATATATTTATATTCGGCATAATTATTTAATACAGCAGTATAATAATAAGCTTGTCCTAAAATACCACCTGCATAACATCCTCCATCAGATGAAGAGACGGAAATAGTATCTCCTTCAGTATAGCAATCTAAGATACTAGTATATGTATTAACAACTCCAACAATACCTCCGGCTGCATCTTCGGCATAAATTGAGCCATTATAATAACAAGATGTAATTGCATAAGCACCTTTAAAAGATTCGTTACTAATAGCTCCAACAATACCTCCAGAAATATTAACAGTATCGTTTGCGTTAACCATATTATTATTAATATTTACTTTTGCAGTCGAATTTTGTAAAGATACAAAATAATTATCAGTTGATGAAACAATTCCAGCTACGCTACCAACTACTAGATTTGATGAAGAATTTTGTGCACTTGTTAATTTAATTGAACCAGTAACATCAATATTATAAATTGGCGTATTAGTTGCTTTCGCGACTAAGCCGCCGACATAGACTGAAGATTTTTTTCCAATAGGAGCGAAATCATAATCAATATCAATATCAACATCTTTAATTAACGCTTGATCCGTCACACCAAAAAGTCCGTATTCATGAACATTTAAATCGTATTTATCAATCTTAAAATTAGTTATTTTATGGCCACGACCATTAAATCTACCATTAAATGGTATTTCACTTGTTCCTATTGCAAGATGATTAACTCCATTTAAATCAATATCATTTCCAAGTTCGTAATAAACTTTTTCTTCAGGAACATTTTCTTGTTCATTCCAACTTTTTGCAAAATATTCTAATTCTTTTGCGTTTTTAATTATATATGGACTTTCCTTCGTACCTTTACCTTCTAAAGCAGTTTCCAAACTAGATGAAGAATTAGTTGAACTTGAACTTTCACTAGTTGATGAACTTGAATTATCGCTTGAAGATGAACTTACTTCACCGGAACAAGAAGCAAAACTTAATAATAAAACTAAAGAAGTTAAGACTAATAATTTCTTTTTCATATATTTTTCTCCCTTAACAAGTATTTTAAATACTAAGTTCAATTTAATTACTATTTAATATTTAATTCAATAAATTATTTTGATATATGGAGTAAACCAAGTTAAAAAAATAAAAAAGGAATCTATTTAATTAGACTCCTTAAAACTTTTTAATAATTGTTAAAATATTTTTATCATCTTTATATTCATAATAGACATTATCCATTAATTTCTTTACTAAGAAGATGCCAAGTCCTCCAATTTCTCTTTCATCAACAGATTTAGTGACATCAACCTCTTTATTTAATAAAGGATTAAATGGGTTACCTTGATCAATAAATTTAATAACTACTTCATTTTCTTTTTCTTTTAGAGAAATATCAAAAGTTTTATTTTCATTTTTGCCATCAAAAGCAAATTTAACAATATTTGAAATAATCTCATCTACCGAGACATTAATTTGATTAATAATCTTTTTCTTCGGACATTTATCGCTTAATGATTCATAAATAAAATCAGTTGCAATATCGACACTTTCTAACAAGCAAGGTAAAGTCTTAAGCTTAATCGATGAACCTAAGTATCTAAAGCCAATCATCGTAATATCATCGAATTGAGAAGCTCCTTCAGAGAAAGTTTCAATGTCTTCACCTACACCTAAGCAAAGTTCCTCCATATTCTTAAATTCATGATTATTTAAATAGTCTTTAAGTCGTTCTTCACTATATAATTTACCTTCTTTATTATTCGCATCAGTAACACCGTCAGTGTATAAATAAAGTTCATCACCTTTTTCTAATTTTAATGAATAAGTTTTATATTGAACGTCTTCCATTCCTCCGAGAACTAAAGAATGTTTATTCTTAATAAAATCATACTTTAAATTATGTTTTAATAAAGGTAAGGTATGTCCAGCAGAAGCATAGACCATTTCACCAGTATAAATATTAATAATACCAATCCAAGCTGTAACGAATAATGATGCATCATTATTTTCACATAAAGAATTATTCGCTCTAAAGAGGGTTTCATTAACGCTTAGTCCACTTTGGGCTAAAGATTTAATTACCGATTTAGTTCTCATCATGAATAAGGCAGCTGGGACACCTTTATCAGATACATCTGCGATAACTAATGCAAGTTCTTTATCGCTGACAAAGAAGAAATCGTAAAAGTCTCCTCCAACTTCTTTTGCCGTTTCCATTGTTGCATAAATATCAAATTCTTTTTTATCTGGATATGGTGGAAAGATATTTGGTAAAGAAGAATGTTGAATTTCTTTAGCGAGATTTAGTTCATTTTCCATTCTTTTTTCTGCATCAGAAATATATCTTTTTAAAGTTGAAACAGTTAAGTTAATATCTTCTGATAAATGTCTAAATTCTTTCGTATCTTTTACATCTAATGTAACATCTAAATTACCACGTGTAATAGCTTTTAAAGAATTATTTACTTTATTAATATTTCTAATAACTAAACGATCAACTAAAACGTAGATCATAACGAAGATACTTGAATAGACTAAGATTTGAATAAAAGCATTTGTATATGTACTAGCTTTAATAACAAAATCAACTTCACTAGTTGTAATGAACGATATCATGACATAAGCTTTATTATCATTAAGAGAAGTAACACGAGAAAACTTCGCATAATAACTTACATCACCAAATTTTTCTATACAGTTTCCTTCACTATCGCAACTTTCATAGATACAACTACCTGATTCGTCGCATAATGGCCCGTATAAAACTATAGTAATAAAATCATTTTCTTTATCATAGTTTAAATTTTTAGCATTAAAATTATTGAAACCTAAATACTGATAATAATATTCATTTTCATTATAAATTGATTTACCTGTTTCATAATCATAAACACAAATATAACCATTTTGGCCAACAGTTAAATTGGCAACATTTTTCTTTATTTGATTAATATCTAGATATTCTCCATCATATTCATTAGTAAAGAAATCATAACAATTATATAAAGAAGAGTCTAAAGTTTGTTCAGTCGCATTAAGTTGAATTTGTCTTTCTGAATATTGGTTATAAAAGATTGAAGCAAAGAAACAAATGACACATGCAGATAATAAATATATTTGGAATGACTTATATAATGTCCGTCTATTATCAACATGGAACTGAAAGACAACTCGATATGTTACTTGAACAATTAATACTGATAAAAAGCAAGTTAATGCACATCCTAATATCATTGGTAAAGAAATAGTTTGAATGATTTTAAAAATATAGATGCCATCATTAAACTTTGTAAGGATGAGAAGTAACATATGTAATACTTCAACAAATACTCCAGCTTGAAAGCCCCAATGCCAAGTGATATTTTTCTTTTTTAAGATTACTTCTTTTAATAAACAGCCAATTAACCCAGAAAGAAAGCAAGAGAAAGAACAAGCAATTTTAGAATATTCTCCTACATTCCAAAAAGTACCCGCGCAGAATCTTTCAATTCCTCCAATAATACCAGCAAGAACTCCAGAAGGTCCTCCAAAAGTTAAAGCGCATACTAAAGGTACTGCATCACGAATATTGATACTGACTTCAGATATTTCACTACTAAATTCAGTTGCAAGAATCGCAACAGCTCCGTAAATCACTCCAAAAAGAACTTGTTTTGTCCAGTAATTCAATTTTTCAAAGAAAGTAGTCTTAATGTCAATTAAATTTAGAATAAAGGTAATCGCAACTATTACTACTCCTACAATAACTAATCGATAATACATAATTATTTATCTTCTTCTTTAATAAATGGAATAAGATGATTACGTAATAAGTCACTAGCTAAATCTTGAAATTCCTTTGGCCAACGATTTCCTTTTAGCATAGAACAAATACATCTAAACCATGTTAAAGGCATTAAGAAGCGTGAAGAATTGTCTTTCTTTGTTATCGCATATAAATCATGAGTTCCATAATAATCATCTAAAAATAAATTTAATATAGTATTAACTTGTTCAGCAGGTAATTTATAGAAATTATTAAAATCATTAAACATATTCGCGTATTTTAAAGAGAACAAGATTCTAGAAATATCCCATTCTTTAATACCAGTAGAAAATTCACCCATATCAATAAGGCAACATTCACCATTAGAATACATAATATTATTAGGGTTTAAATCACCATGAATACATGTTGTTCCTTCTGGAACTAAATCGATGAAACGATATAATAACTTTCTTTCTTCTTCATCAATTTCAGTAATCATTTTAATATCATCTCGATTTAAATCTTTAAATGATGGTAATGAAGAATCTTTTCCGTCAATTGAATGAATCTTTTTACATGTCGCGGCATATATAGAAACATATTTAACAACGTTCGCAAAATCATCTCTAATTAATTCAGTAAGAGTTTTAGAATTAATTAATTCATAGACAACACCTTTTCGACCATTACAAGAAACAATATCAAAAGATATCGCAGTTGGTATATCTAAAGTAAAAGCTTTTTTAGAAAGTACTTTTTCTAATTCAATTGTTTCATCTGAAACAGAAGGATAATACAATTTAATAATTTGTTCATCATCTAAACGATAAACTTCGCCGCAAGCTCCATGACCAATCATCTTACAGCCATCAATAGAAACTTCTCTTAAGCCTTGTTCAATATCCATAATAGAAGAAAATCCAGTATCATCAAAAACCTTCATGACGTCAATATTGGCATTAACAATTTTAAAAGGCATTGCTTTAGCTCTCTTTTTTAAGCTTAAAATAATACGTAAACCTGCGCTAGAAATATAATCAAGTTTTTTAATATCAATTAAAATGGAATTAACTCCAACACTAGGTTCATTTTCAACTTTTTCACTCGCTTCTTGTGCGTTAGAAGAATTTAAAATTCCCTCAATACTAATAATTAATTGTCCATCATTTATAACTTTTGTAATTGTCATTTTATTTATCTCCTATTTATGTATTTATTTAAATACACAATGCAAAAATATTTTAGCACAGTTTAATTCTATTAAAAATAATATTATTGTTATTTCAAATACGTTTTAAAATAATTATTTTAAAAGATAAATTAAAAGGACTATTGTCTAACTAATTTAAAATTAGTTTAATAGTCCAATATAAATTACTTAGAAAATAATTTTTGAAAAATATTTTTCTTTTGGTAATCTTCAATTTTATAATCTAAAATCTTGTATCCTGTTTTATCAATAGCTTCTTTTAATTCTTCTAAAGAAATAGAATTTTCACTAATGATTTTAGTTTCATTTTTAACATGAGATGAATTTACCTTCTTAACGATAAAATTCTTTCTTATACAATCATTAACGTGGCTTTCACACATTCCACATTTCATCCCATCAATTTTTAGTGTGATTAATTTCATTTTATTTAGCCTCGTAACCTGCAGAAACAATTTCTTTAATTAAATCTTCTTTACTAACTTCTCCTTCATACTTAACTACTACATTATTATTTTCTAGACTTGCTTCACAAGAAACTACTCCGCTTACCTTTAAACAAGCGTCTTCAACATGTTTCTTACAGTGAGCGCACATCATGCCACGAACTTCAATAACTAATTCTTTCATTTCTCTTTCCTCCATTTTAGTTACATTTACTTCTTCATTATTAGAAGAAATTTCATAAGTTATATTTTCTATTTTCTTAGGTTTATAAAAATTAATTGTTAATGCATTTAAACATACACTTACTGATGAAACGCTCATTGCAATAGAACCAATCATTGGATTAATCTTAAACAATGGATTAATATAATAGAACGCCCCAGTTGCGATAATAACACAGATGAAATTATAGAAGAATGCCCAGAATAAACCTAATTTAATTGTATTAATTGTTCTTTTTGATAAAGTGATAACATTTAAAATATCTAGTAAATCATTTCTTAAAAGAATGATATCACTTGATTCGATAGCGACATCACTTCCTCCTCCAATAGCGATACCTAGATCTGCGCTAGTAAGGGCTAAAGCATCATTAACGCCGTCTCCTACCATCGCGACTAAATGTTTATCATCACTCTTTAATGAATTAATCACATCTAATTTATCTTGTGGTTTAACTTCAGAAATAATTCTTTTTACACCAACTTCTTTACCAATAGCTTCAGCAACTAACTTGTTATCGCCAGTTAACATAACAACATCTATTCCATAATTTTGTAGTTCTTTAATCGCAAGAATAGAATTTTTCTTTACCTTATCTTTAATCGCGATTATTCCAATAGTTATATTATCTTCTACAATCACTAAAGTAGTTTTTCCTTGTGAAGATAATTCGTTAATTTTTTCTTCAACATTACTTACACTTATATTGTTGTTAATTAAATATTTTAGATTACCAATATAATATTTTTTATTATTAATAATTCCAAATATTCCCTGACCATCAATTGAAGTAAAGTCTTGAACCACTTCTTCATGAATCTTATATTCTTTTACAAAATCAATGATTGATTTAGCAAGTGGATGTTCGGATTTATTTTCTAAAGAATAAAGGATAGAATAAATATCTTTGTTTTCTTTTAAAGAAATATAATCAGTGACACTTGGTTTACCTTCTGTAATAGTACCTGTTTTATCAAGAACAATCGTTTTAATTAAATGTGCTTTTTCTAATATTTCAGCATTTTTAATTAATAAGCCATTCTCTGCTCCTTTACCAGTTCCAACCATAATAGCAAGAGGAGTAGCTAAACCTAAAGCACAAGGACAAGCGATAACAATAACAGTAATTGCGAAATTAAATGAAGTTTCAAACCCTGATTTTAATAACATATTAATAATAAAAGTTAATACAGCTATAGATAAAATAACTGGGACAAATATGCCTGAAACTTTATCAGCAAGTTTTGAAATAGGTGCTTTTGAATTACTCGCTTCTTCGACTAATTTAATAATAGTTGCAATAGAAGTATCTTCACCAACTTTAGTCGCTCTTATTTTAATATATCCGACAGAAATTAAAGTAGATGAATATACTTCATCATTAACTATTTTATAAACAGGAAGTGATTCACCGGTAATATTAGCTTGATCAATTGAGGCATTACCTTCAATAATAATTCCATCTACTGGAATAGCTTCACCTTTTTTACAAATGATAATATCATTTACTTTTACTTTTTCTACTGGAATAATAACTTCTTCATTATCAATTAAAACTCTTGCTTTTTTAGGTGCTAAATCCATTAGTTTAGTTAAAGCTTTAGTAGTTTTTTTCTTCGATAAACCCTCTAAGTATTTACCTAAACTTACTAAAGTTAAAATCATACCTGCACTTTCAAAATATAATGAATCATGATATGTCATAACTAAGTTAGAATAATAAGCATAATTATCTTTATCGTTTATCATTCCTTGTGTGCCATAGCTAATCATAAATAAAGCGATAATGCCATAAACTAAGGAGAAAGTCGCTCCTATGGCGATTAAACTATCCATATTAGGATGACCTTTAAATAATTTCTTAAATCCTGATATAAAATAATTTCGATAAATATAAGTAATAGGTAAAACTAAGATAAATTGTAGTAAACTAAATCCCATAGGATTATTATGATGATCAAAAATGGAAGGACTTACCCAACCCCACATCATGTTTCCCATGGAAAAATACATTAAAATTAATAATAAAACAATTGAGGTAATTAATTTCGCTAGAGTATAATCTTTCTCATTTATCTTAATAACTTTTTCATCAGGTAGAATAGCTTCATATCCAGCATCATTAACAGCCTGAATAATTTTTTCATCATTTAAGATATTTTCATTATATTCAACATCCATGTTATTACTAAGCAAATTAACATTGCAAGAAGTTATCCCTTCTAATGAATCAACCGCTTTTTGAACATGTGCTTGGCAAGAAGCACAAGTCATACCTTTAACAATAAATTTCTTTTTCATATTATTGGAACCTCTTAAATAAATCGACAATTTCATCAACTACTTCATAATTACCTTGTTCGATATTTGTAATTAAGCAAGAATGAACATGTTTATCTAAAATAACATTAGCGAGCGATTTAATGGCTTTACACGAGGCTGAAAGTTGAATTAAAATATCATCACAATAACGATCTTCTTCAACCATATTTTTAACACCATTTAATTGCCCAATTAACCTATTTAATCTAGTAATTATTTCTTTCTTTTCTTCTTCACTTCTTTGTGTGGTTTTCTTAGTTTCATTTTCTTTACAACAACATTCCATATACCCCACCTCCGTATACAATATATACCCAGTAGGGGTATTTGTCAATGCTCTTAGAAAAAAGTAAGATAATACATTTCGTTCTCGTTTTTGATCATACTAAAGATGCAACCCCTAAATTTCTAGGAATTAACTAGAAAATGGCCTTTATTATCTTTAACTCTAGAAGGTAACTCAGGAAAAAAGAATCTAGTTTATCCACATCATCGTTAAAATCAAAAGTTAATCTAATAATATTTATTTGTTTCGTGCCGTTTTCTAAAAGATGTTTAAAAAAATTATATTTAAAAGATAAGACTTTCCACACCTCCTAATACCAGTAACTATCTTGA
>CAVJWU010000018.1:0-28045 GCA_963653535.1 Azospirillum sp. CAG:239 | reverse complement strand
CTTGCCTGACAAGGAATTTCGCTACCTTAGGACCGTTATAGTTACGGCCGCCGTTCACCGGGACTTCGGCTCGGTGCTTCGCCTTGCGGCTGACACCTCCCCTTAATCTTCCGGCACCGGGCAGGCTTCACCCCATATACATCGGCTTGCGCCTTCGCATAGAGCTGTGTTTTTGGTAAACAGTTACCTGGGCCTCTTCACTGCGGCTCCCACGGATGGGAGCGCTCCTTATCGCTAACTTGCGGAGCAATTTTGCAGAGTTCCTTAACAACAGTTATCTCGCTCGCCTCGGTCTGCTCGACCTGACCACGTGTGTCCGTTCTCGGTACGGGCCGGACATGCGGCGCTGGACAGCTTTTCCCGGGACCGTTCCGGCAGGCTTCGTACTCCCATCCCTGGTTTCCTCCCCCAGGGAGGGCCTTTGCGCCCGGGTATTGCCCGGGTCAGACCCTCCTAGGAACCCCCATCCGACAGGGGGCGGCTGCCTTCCCGATCCGTCACTGCCCAGCCAAGACATGCCCGGGCGATGGAATCTTCACCATCTGTGCATCGGGTGCGCCCTTCGGCCTCCCCTTAGCTCCCGGCTGACCCAGGGAGGACGAACCTTGCCCTGGAAACCTTAGTCATTCGGCGGAGGGGATTCCCACCCCTCATCGCTACTTACGCCTGCATTCTCGCTAGCCGCACGTCCAGGAGTCCTCGCGGTCTCCCTTCGCCCATGCGGCTACGCTCCCCTACCACGCAGCACTCGGCTGCATCCGCGGATTCGGCACAACGCTTAGCCCCGGTAAATTTTCGGCGCGGAAACGCTTGACCAGTGAGCTGTTACGCATTCTTTGAATGGTGGCTGCCTCTGAGCCAACATCCTGGCTGTCTTAGCGTTTCCACATCCTTACACACTTAGCGTACACTTAGGGACCTTATTCGGCGGTCTGGGCTGTTGCCCTTTTGTCGGTGAAACTTATCTCCCATCGACTGACTCCTGTACTTTAATTCTCTGGCATTCGGAGTTTGATCGGTCGAAATACCGTTTACACGGCCCTCAACCATCCAGTAGCTCTACCTCCAGAGAGAAACATACAAGGTCATCCCTAAAGATGTTTCGGGGAGAACCAGCTATTACCCGGCTCGATTGGAATTTCACCACGAGCCACATCTCATCCGCGGGCGTTTCAACGAACGTCGGTGCGGACCTCCACAGGGTTTCGCCCCTGCTTCATCCTGGACATGGCTAGATCGCCGGGTTTCGGGTGCAGACACACGCACTATGCGCCCTGTTCGGGCTCGCTTTCGCTGCGGCTCCGGGTCTTCCCCTTAACCTCGCGCGTGTGCACTGACTCGCAGGCTCATTCTTCAATAGGCACGGCGTCAGGCTTTAACGCCCTCCGCCATCTCGTCAGCACGCGGTTTCAGGATCTCTTTCACTCCCCTCCCGGGGTGCTTTTCACCTTTCCCTCACGGTACTTGTTCGCTATCGGTAGCCGGACCGTATTTAGCCTTGCGGGGCGGTCCCCGCGTCTTCGGTCAGGATTTCACGTGTCCCGACTTACTCTCTCGTGCTGGTTCACCTCGTCCTTCGGGTACGGGGCTCTCACCCCCTATGGCGCACCATTCCAGGTGCTTCCCCTAGACTCGGATCCCGTGTCGCACACTTGGGCTCCTCCGCTTTCGCTCGCCACTACTCACGGAATCGATCTCTCTTTCTTCTCCTCAGGGTACTTTGATGTTTCAGTTCCCCTGGTTGCCTCCCGCACCGTATGTGTTCGGGTGCGGGTAGCATGCTCGTGGCATGCTGGGTTCCCCCATTCGGAAATCCCGGGATCAAGGCTCACGTCCAGCTCCCCCAGGCTTATCGCAGGTTGTCGCGTCCTTCTTCGCCATCCGGCTCCAAGGCATCCGCCGCGTGCCTTACAAACTTCCGTCCTTCTAAAGACATGAATCTGTTAGGTTCTTCGCTCCGTCCCCATCGCTGGAGACGGAATATCATATGTAGATTTGTGTTCTGTAAATATTGTTTCTGCTTTGGCTGATAAGAATTCGCAGGCAGGATCTCTCCTGCCCGCTTCTATTCAGAAAGAACTATGGCATTCAGTTTTCAAGGTGCGCGTCACTCCGTGACTCCAGGATCTCTCCCGGAAAACTAAACGGGATGGCCTATCGGCTGCTCATATAGAGAGCGGCCCCGCGGGATAGTTCCCGCAGGACGCCTGCAGGCTCTGTTCCTGCAGGACTTCTTCCTTCTCCGTAGAAAGGAGGTGATCCATCCCCTCGTTCTCGAAGGGATACCTTGTTTCGACTTAACCCCAATCACCGGCCCTGCCTTAGACGCCGTCCCCCTTGCGGTTGGACAGACGCTTTCGGGCCTTGCCGGCTCTCATGGTGTGACGGGCAGTGTGTACAAGGCCCGGGAACGTATTCACCGCGGCAGTGCTGATCCGCGATTACTAGCAATTCCGGCTTCACGGAGTCGAATTGCAGACTCCGATCCGTACTGGGGCCGGCTTTGAGCGATCCGCTTCACCTCGCGGTGTCGCAACGCGCTGTACCGGCCATTGTAGCACGTGTGTCGCCCTGGGCATAGGGGGCGTGATGACTTGACGTCATCCCCATCTTCCTCCGACTTGCGCCGGCAGTCTCTCCAGAGTGCCCAACTTGATGATGGCAACTGAAGACGGGGGTTGCGCTCGTTGCGGGACTTAACCCAACATCTCACGACACGAGCTGACGACAACCATGCACCACCTGTGTGAACTATAACTATCTCCGTATCTCTACGGCCTTTAATTCCATGTCAAGTCCTGGTAAGGTTCTTCGCGTAGCGTCGAATTAAACCACATGCTCCACTGCTTGTGCGGGCCCCCGTCAATTCCTTTAAGTTTCATTCTTGCGAACGTACTACCCAGGCGGAGCACTTAATGTGTTAACTTCAGCACAGGGTTTTCCCTACACTTAGTGCTCATCGTTTACGGCGTGGACTACTAGGGTATCTAATCCTATTTGCTACCCACGCTTTCGTGACTCAGTGTCAGTATCGGTCTAGTGAATCGCCTTCGCCACTGGTGTTCTTCCATATATCTACGCATTTTACCGCTACACATGGAGTTCCATTCACCTCTCCCGCACTCTAGTTGCCCAGTTTCCAAAGCGAACAATGGTTAAGCCACTGTATTTGACTTCAGACTTAAGCAACCACCTACTCACTCTTTACGCCCAATAATTCCGGATAACGCTTGGAACCTACGTATTACCGCGGCTGCTGGCACGTAGTTAGCCGTTCCTTTCTCATAAGGTACAGTCAAGCAATTATCATTTCCTATAACTACCTTTCGTCCCTTATAACAGAATTTTACGACCCATAGGGCCTTCATCATTCACGCGGCGTTGCTCGGTCAGGGTTGCCCCCATTGCCGAAAACTCCCTACTGCTGCCTCCCGTAGGAGTATGGACCGTGTCTCAGTTCCATTGTGGCCGATCACCCTCTCAGGCCGGCTACGCATCTTCGCCTTGGTGGGCCGTTACCTCACCAACTAGCTAATGCGCCGCATTCTCATCCCATAGTGTTCCAAACGGAACTTTCAAATGTGTATCATGTGATCCTCATTCATATCCGGTATTAGCAAACCTTTCGGTATGGTATCCCAGTCTTTGGGGCAGATTGAATACGTGTTACTCACCCGTTCGCCGCTAGGTTCCGAAGAACCTCGCTCGACTTGCATGTATTAGGCACGCCGCCAGCGTTCATCCTGAGCCAGGATCAAACTCTCAAAAAGTTTATATACTAGCTTAAAATTATTTCTGGTTTTATTGTGAAAAAATTGACGTTGTTGTTTGTTTATTTCTGCTTAGTTTTCAAAGATCAGATCAAGCATTTTTGGTCTCCCAAATTTCGCTTGCTTGTTAATAATACTACCATCAATTTTGAATGTCAACAAATATTTTTATTTTTTGATATTTTTTATTAATTTAGTATTTGTTATCGCGTAAAAGTGACAACTGCTATATTAAACCATAGTCTAAAGTATATTGCAAGAGAAATTTTAAAAATTTAGAAAGAAAAAAGAACTCTATTTTCAAGAGTTCTTATCCTTATATTATATATAATAATATTATCTTTTTTCTCTAGCGAATAACATTACTAATCTAATGAAGATATAAACAAAATCAGTATAGAGTTGTAATGCCATATAAATTGCCACTCCACCGTTTAAATATCCGTTTTGAGCAAGTCTCTTAGTTTGGTTAACATCGAATGCAGTAATCGCTAGCATTGCTGCTAAGCCTACATAAGAAATAATATAGTAGATTGCTGCGTTATGCATGAAGATATTAATTAATGATAAGATCAATGCACCCCATAATGCACCAACTGCGAACATTCCTAATCCCATAGTAGATTTTTTAGTGACTAAACCATAAATTGCCATAATCGCAAATACTGATGCTGTCGCTAAGAAGATATAGCCTAAAGAAGAAAGTTCGTATACCAACATAAGTGATGAAAGTAAGACGCCCATACAAACGGTATAGAGCCAATAAATAACTTGACCACCTTTACCTCTTTTTAAGACTAAGAATTGTGCAATAAATATTAAGATGATTGAGCAAATTGCAGAAGTCATTGTTAACGCTAAATATGCATCTTCTGATAAAGCTCTTGATACTAATAAGAAATAAGTTCCAATTGATACACCCGCGGTAACTAATAAACCTAAGAACATGTATAAGAACACTTTTACGATCGAAGTTTTAGTAGAATCGACATCACTAGTGCTCGATGGATTGGTATATGAATAATCGTTCATTGATGAATCCTCCTTAACTATTACAATACTATAATATCTCTTAATGGTAAATTAAAGGTAAAAATATGAATTTCTTTTATCTTTACGAAATAAAAAGGAATACAAGATCCTGTATTCCTCTATTTTTTAATAAATTATTTAACAAGGTTATGGAGCATAGCTTCATAAGAATCAATTTTAAGTGAAGCACCACCAACTAATGCACCATCAACATCTGCTTCAGATAAATAAGCTTGAATGTTTTCAGGTTTAACTGATCCACCGTATAAGATTAATGTATCATCTGCGACATCGCCATACATTGAACGAATTGTTTCTCTAATGAATTTGCAAATATCTTCTGCAATTTCTTTAGAAGCATTTTTACCTGTGCCAATTGACCAAATTGGTTCATAAGCAACGACAACATGAGCTAAATCTTCTTTATTTAAATTAGCTAAGCCAACTCTAATTTGTTCTTCGACAACAGTTTTAGTTTCACCATTATCAAATTGAGCAAGAGTTTCTCCACAGCAATAAACTGGAACCATATCATTTTCTACTAACTTAACAATTTTCTTGTTACATTTTTCGTTAGTTTCATTGTCATAAGTTCTTCTTTCAGAATGACCAATAATGCACCAATCAATTCCTAATTCTTTTAACATAGGGATTGCTACTTCACCAGTAAAAGCACCATGATCTTCAAAATGACAGTTTTGAGCCGCGACAATTAAGCCTTTAGAATTAGATTTAACTGCATCTAAGCCTAAATAAGTAGGTGCAACACCGACTAAAACATCATGTTCTTTAGCGAATTTTACTAATTCTTCTGTCTTGCAAGCAAATTCTTTTGCTTCTAAGACAGATTTATTCATTTTCCAGTTACCTAGTAATAATTTTTTTCTCATATGGATTAGTCTCCAATTACATCAATTCCAGGTAAGTGGCCATCATTTTCAATCATTTCAAGGGAAGCGCCACCGCCAGTTGAAACGTGTGAGAATTCATCTTTGAATCCAAATTGTTTACATGCTGCTGCAGAGTCACCACCACCGATAACAGTGAATGCTTTGCCTTTTAATTCTGCGCAAGCTTTACATACTGCAATAGTACCTGCTTGGTAAGCTTCTTTTTCAAAGACACCCATTGGGCCATTCCAGAATACTGTTTTTGCTTTTGCAATTTCTGCTGTATACATTTCAATTGTTTTAGGGCCAATATCTAAACCTTCAAATCCTTCTGGAATATTCTTAGATTCAACAATCTTAACTTCTGTTGGATTATCAAAATCGTTTGCACATTTTGTATCGACAGGAAGTAAAATCTTTCCTGATTCATACATCTTCTTTGCATAATCTAATTGATCAGCTTCAAATGGTGAAGTACCAATATTTCCACCTAATGCTTTAATGAAAGTATAAGCCATCGCACCACCGATAATGATCTTATCGCATTTTGCAAGTAATGAGTTAATAACTTTGATTTTGTCAGAAACTTTGAAACCACCTAAGATTGCTAAGTATGGTCTATCTTGGCAATTGACAACTTTGCTTAAAGAAACAACTTCTTTTTCAACTAAGAAACCAAGAGCGACTTGTTTGCCTTCTGCTTTTAAGATTTCTGGTACACCGAATGTAGAAGCGTGAGCTCTATGAGCTGAACCGAATGCATCCATAACGAAAGCATCACATAATGAAGCCCATTCTTTTGAAAGTTCTGGGTCATTCTTTTCTTCGCCTTTTTCATAACGTGTATTTTGGACTAATAAGATTTGTCCGTTTTCTAAACCTTTAACTGCGTTAGAAAGAGTTTCTCCTCTAGTAGCTTCACAGAAAGTTACTTTTGTTTCAGGTAATAATTCTTGTAATCTAACTGCGACAGGTTTTAATGTGTTTTTCTTTTTTTGTTCTTCAACTACTTCTGGAGCTTCTTTGTGTTTAATTTTACCTAAGTGAGACATTAAAACAATTTTTGCATCCTTAGAAATAAGTTCTTTGATAGTTGGTAAAGCTGAAACAATACGATTGTCATCTGTGATTACTCCGTTTTTAAATGGAACGTTAAAATCACAACGAACTAAGACAACTTTGCCAGTGACATTTAAATCTTTTACATTTTTCATAAAAATAATTCTCTCCTTTTTTACGAACAAGTCTATTATATAGGAATTAAAATAGATTAAAAAGTATTTTTGATAATTATTTATCGAAAAAGCGGTTAACAATTGGTAACGAGCTAACATATTTATATATAAATATGAGCTAAATAAAAACTACCATAATGGTAGTTTAAGATTTAATTGATGACAATGTTTCAATAACATCACTAGGTGAATAATCGATGATTCCTTGTAGTAAAGTGGACATATCAGTTCCTAAAGCTACCGCGATTTTATTTAGGATCATCAAAGTAGGATTTCTTCTACCTCTTTCTAAATCAGAAATGTAATTCTTATTTATTTCCGCTTCACAAGCAAGTGTTAATTGAGACATCTTTTTTTGTTTTCTTAAGAAAGTAATTCTCTTTCCTAATTGTTCATAGATGTTCATTATTTGTTCTCCAATCTTGTCGCAAGATCATGGATGTCGTTAAAGATACGATTAACTGATGATTTCGACATTTTAATTTGATAATCATCTTTTAAAATATCAACTATTTGTGATAAAGGTATATCGACATTTTCTTTTCTTATAGACGAAACTATTCTTTCTTTTTCTTTTAAAGTATTTAATCCAATACTATCTTCAATCACTTGAATATCATGTAATTGAATACGTGCTTTTTCTAAAGTCTTTTTATAGTTTGCATTAAAACAAATTTGGTAACGATTATCTGAATTAATAAAATCTTTTTCAATACGAATATTTTCAAATTCAAGCATTGATTTTGATGCGTTTACTAAAGCTAAAAAGTTTGATATTTGATCAGCTTTTTTTACATAGACCATATATTTCTTTCTTCTTTGAATAATCTTTGCATCAACATTTCTTTCATTTCTAAATTTATTAAGTAATTTAACAACGAATTTTGCATCACTTTCTTTTTCAATTACCATTTGAAGGTGATAATTTCCTCCACTTGGTGAATTAACGCTTCCAGAAGCTAAGAAAACTCCTGTTAAAAAATTTCTTACCCTACTACCTTCTTCTCCTTTAATCGTCGCTTTAGGAGTTAAGTAAGTTCCATCTTTATAAATTTCTAATTCTTCTAATATTTTATAAAAATTAGCTCCTGTTTTAATTTTATAGACAACGCACTTATCTAATTTCATCTTACGAGAATTAAAAAACTTAGGGCTAGCATCAAAGATTTTAACTAGTCCTTGATAAATCAATTTGGCAATTTTAGAATTTTCCGTTTGAAGATTAATCTCTTCATGAACAAAATCAAAATCACCATTAGTTCTTATAAATCCTGAAAGTAAAGGTTTAAGACTATCATAAGTATATTCATTTAAACAAATTTCATCTTTAACATATTGAGTAAAAGATTCTCTTTTCATAGTCCACCTCCTTAGACAAGTGTTTCTATTATACTAATATGAGTGTAGTATGGCAAGGAGAATTTTTAGTTTTTTTCGATGAAAAAACTCAGGTTATTCGCCTGAGTTAATTATCTTTTTAAATATGAAGAAGCGCTTATCGCTGCATTCGCTCCATCACCTACCGCGGTTACTATTTGTCTAAGTGATTTTTTAATACAATCACCACAAGCAAATAAGCCAGGAATAAGAGTTTCCATTTCACTATTTACATTTATATATCCTTTCTCGTCAAAGATATTAAATCCTTCTAAGAAAGAATTATTTGGTGTTGATCCTACGTAAGTAAATACTGCTTTTAAAGATAAAGTTTTAATTTCTTTAGTTTCCACATTTTGGATAACTAATTCATTGACTACCTTATCACCTTTAATTTCTAAAGGAATATATGGAGTTAATATTTCTATATGAGGATTTTCTTTAACTTTGTTAACAACTTCTTCATCACCTCTAAATTCATTACGGCGATGAATTAAATAAACTTTATTTGTTAACGAAGATAAATATAAACTTTCTTCTAACGCTGAATTACCTCCTCCAATGATTGCCATTGGATTATCTTTAAAAAAACTACCATCACAAACTGCACAAGTAGAAACGCCATGTGCGAAGAATTCTTTTTCACCTGGAATATTAAGTTTTGAATCTAATGTTCCGCTGGCAATTATGACCGCATCAAATTCATATTCCTCTTTAGTAGTTTTTACTTTAAAGATATCATTTTCTTTTTTAACATTAAGAACTTCTTCATAGTGAATTTTAATATTATTTTCTTTTAATTGAGCGATAAATTCATTTGCTAAATCGAATCCATTAATAGATTTAAAACCTGGGTAATTATCGATCTTATAAGTTAAAGATACCTTTCCTCCAGGCATAGACTTTTCTACTAAATAAGGTTCAATTCCACTTCTTTTTAAGTAGATACTCGCGGTTATTCCACTTGGACCAGCACCAATAATTAAACATTTTTTCATTATTTATCTTCCTTATTTTCTTCTTTTTTATTAGAAGTAGTTTCGTAAACCGGTTTAACAAATTTTTGTCCATCTGACCATAAGCCCATCTTATCATCTTTAATCATATAGACTAAATCCATCACCCAATATAATAAGCCAAATGGAATGGCGAATAATGCCGCGGTAAAATTATCTTTTGAAAAACGATAAATGATTGCATTTAACCAACCGGTTACAGGAATCGCAGTTAAAATAATTCTTGTTTTTCTTGTTAAAGAATCAAATTTAGGTGCGTAAGCAAGTAAAAGAGTCGTAAAATCTTTATTCTTTTTCTTTAAATAATAATGATTAAAATAAATACCTGCGATAACTAATACCCCAAGAATGATAAAGAGAATCGCGATAAATTTACTCGTTGAAAAAGTAGAATTATCTGGAGACATGATGTATTGAGAATTTCTTAATGGTTCAAGAATCATTCTTACTGTTCCATACCATATAAAATAGGCACCTGCAACTACACCTGGTCTCATATATTTTCTTAAAGTTTTATCTAAAACAAAGACGATAATTAAGAAACCTAATATATTTAAGCTACCTTCAATTAAGAATAAAGGTAAAGCAATTGTTCCATCAGAGGAGCAAGAAGAAACGCTCATTTGATCAATAAACCATTGACCTAACCATCTCCAAGGGCCAGCATCAACGCAGCCACCATAAACTTCTTGGTTAAAGAAGTTACCCCATCTACCAATTGCTTGAGCGACTAAGATAGTTGGTACGCAAGAATCAACGATATCAAGAATCTTCATATTCTTTCTTCTCTTCTTTAAGAAGATAATGCCTGCCGTGACTCCAAAAAGAACTCCACCTTGAATTGCTAGACCACTGATACCTTGAAAATGTCCATTATATATTCCAAAGAAAGCAAGAATAGTCGTCCAGAAATTACCTGTATTAAATTCATGAAATTGCCATGCACAATACCAAACTCTCGCGCCGATAAGACCCATTGGAAAAGCTACTAAAAAAAGATTTTCAATATCATGAGGATTATATCCTCTTTGTTTAACTCTCCATTCAGATAAAACTAAAGCAAGAAGAGCTCCAACTAAAATAAATGTTGCATAAAATGTAATTTGAAAATTACCAAATCCATAAGTCTTCGGTAACGCTAATATATAATTCATCGTTAGCTCCTTTTCCTTAATAATTCATTCAATCTTTCTTCAAAGATATATGTTGAATCATATCCGCGTTTTTTAAGTTTATGGTTAGTGACCGCGGTTTCAATAATATCACCAACTGCACGCGCTCCAGAAACTGGAATCGTAATTTCTGGAACTTTCTGACCCAATATATCAACAAACTTTTGACTTGTGCCAAGTCTTTCCATCTCTTGTTGAACGTCTAAAGTAACTAGTTTTATCACTAAATCAATTTCTTTTGAATCAATGACAGAATTAATTCCAAACATCTTTGATACATCGATAATACCGATACCTCTTACTTCAATCATATTTGTTAATAATTCTGGTGCTCTTCCAATTAATTTATTTCTAACTAAAGAAATATCTACGCGATCATCAGAAATTAAATGGTGATTTTTCTTTAATAATTCTAGTGCTGTTTCTGATTTACCAATTCCCGATTCACCAGTAATAATAACTCCAGTTGAATAAATATCAACTAAAGTACCATGAATAGAAGTACTAGGAGCGAGAACTTCAGATAAATACGTAATCATATCTACATTTAAATCATTTGTCTTACGATTAGATCTAAACATTGGGAAATTTCTTTCTTTTGCAATCTTTAAAATTCTTGGATCTAAATCATTATCGGAAGTAATAACACATCCTGGACAATCATCAACAAATAAGAATTCAAAAGCTTTCTTAATCTTTGTATCTGACATAGTCGCAATATATAAAGTTTCTTTATTACCAATAAAAATAATTCTTTTAGAACGAGGTGCATCGAAAAATCCTGCAAGTTCTAATCCTGGACGATTGACATTAATTTCATTAACTTCGCGTTTCATAGAATTAAAGTCACCATTAAGCCAGACAAATCCGAAATGATTCGCAACTTCTTGAATTGTTAGTTTTTTAATTTTCATTCTTTCTTAATGTCATCCTTTCTAAATCTCTTTTTAAGATTTTCTTTAAGTATTGACCAGTATATGAGGAAGAAACTTCTGCAACTTCTTCAGGAGTACCTTTCGCAATTACTTGTCCACCTTTTTCGCCACCTTCATATCCCATATCAATAATATAATCTGCACATTTAATCATATCTAAGTTATGTTCAATAACTAAGACTGAATTACCTAAGCTAACTAATGTATAAAGGACATTTAATAATTTTTTCACATCATCAATATGTAACCCAGTAGTAGGTTCATCTAAGATATATAAAGTAGAACCTGTCGATTTACGTTGAAGTTCATAAGCTAGTTTTACTCTTTGGGCTTCACCACCGCTTAAAGTAGTCGAAGATTGACCAAGTTTAATATAACCTAAGCCGACATCAACTAAAGTCTTTACCTTACGATAAATAGAAGGGATATTTTCAAAGAAAATCATTGCTTCTTCACTTGTCATATCAAGAACATCCGCGATTGATTTACCTTTATAAGTGATATTTAAGGTATCCATATTGTAACGTTTACCATTACATTCATCACATGTTACATAGACATCAGGCATGAAGTTCATCGAAATTCTCTTTACTCCATCACCTTCACATTTTTCGCATCTTCCACCTTTAACGTTAAATGAGAATCTTGATTTATCATATCCCTTACTTCTAGCATCAATTGTTGAAGCGAATAAGTCTCTAATATCATCAAATACTCCGATGTAAGTTGCTGGATTACTACGAGGAGTTCTACCAATTGGTTCTTGCGAAACATTAATTACTTTATCGATATTTTCAATACCAGTAATAGAATCTACTTTACCAGGTTTAACCTTTGTTTTATTTAATTTAACTTGTAAAGTCTTATATAAAGTTTCATTGATTAAACTAGATTTACCACTTCCCGATACACCGGTAACACAAACAAACATTCCTAAAGGAATATCAACATTAACATTCTTTAAGTTATTAACTGATGCTCCTTTAATCTTAATAAACTTTTTATTTCCTTTACTTCTATATGTATTATAAGGAATAAATTCATCACCTTTTAAATATCTACCAGTTAAAGAAGTTGGATTATTCATAACTTCAGTAGGAGTACCTTGTGCGACTACGCTTCCTCCATGGACTCCTGCTCCTGGACCGATATCAACTAAATAATCCGCGGCAAGCATTGTATCTTCATCGTGTTCTACAACAATTAAGGTATTTCCTAAATCTCTCATCGCTTTTAAAGTGGTGATTAGTTTATCATTATCTCTTTGATGTAAACCAATACTAGGTTCATCTAAAACATATAATACACCCGATAAACGAGAACCAATTTGAGTAGCGAGTCTAATTCTTTGCGCTTCTCCACCACTTAAAGTCATTGCCATTCTCGCTAAAGTTAAATAATCTAGTCCAACATCAACTAAGAAAGAAACACGATTATAGATTTCTTTAATAACTAAGTTACCGATATTGTTTTGTTCAGAGGATAATTTATTTGGTAATTCTTTAATAAAAGCAAGTAAATTACCTAATGAAAGGTTACATAATTCAAAAATATTTAACCCATTAATTCTCACTGAAAGAACTTTTTCATTTAATCTTGCGCCGTTACATTTATTACAAACGGAATCTTCCATAAATCCTTCATAATATCCACGCATAAATTCAGAAGTAGTAGTTAAATACATTCGATCAATACGATTTTTAACTCCTTCAAATCCAACTCTAGTTGTTTCATTACCAGAGCTTGATTTTAACTTCATTTTAAGTGGTTCAGGTGAACCAAATAAACAAATTTTCTTTTGTGAATTTAATAAATTACGATATGGAATATCACGAGGAATACCATAATAATCACAAGTATAAGCAAATTCTTGCCATTCAAGATTACTAGTTTCAGCGATATTTTTATAATACGCGATTGCCCCTTGATTTAACGTTAAATCTTCATTAGTTATTAATAAATCAGGATTACATTCTCTTTTAATTCCTAAACCATTACATTCAGGACATGCTCCTAAAGGAGCGTTAAAAGAAAATAATCTTGGTTCTAAAGGAGGAATAGAAAATCCGCAGTACTTGCATGCTTGATGTTCAGAGAATAATTCTTCTTTTTCTCCCATTTTAACTAAAACAAAGCCATCACCAATATCTAACGCAGTTTCTAGTGATTCGAATAATCTTTCATCACTATCTTCTTTTAAAACAAGGCGATCAACGACAATATCAATCGTATGTCTTACATTCTTTTCAAGTGGTTTTAGTTCGGAGAATCTTACTATTTCTCCTAAATCAATTCTTACTCTTTCAAAGCCTCTTTTTTGGAACTTTTCAATAGTTTCTTTATGTGTACCTTTTTCGTTATTAACAATACGAGCGAAAATATAAATCTTTGTCCCTAATTCATTTTTCTTAATAACATCAATCATTTGTTTAATAGTAAATTTAACGATTGGTTCATTATGAGTAGGGCAATACGCTACACCAATACGAGAATATAATAATCTTAAATAATCATAGATTTCTGTAACAGTACCGACTGTTGAACGAGGGTTATGAGAAGTAGTCTTTTGATCGATTGCAATAGCAGGAGATAATCCTTCAATTGAATCAACATAAGGTTTTTCTGAGTTACCTAAAAACTGTCTAGCATAACTAGATAAAGATTCGATATATCTTCTTTGACCTTCAGAGAAAATAGTATCAAAAGCTAATGTTGATTTACCACTTCCAGATACACCAGTAAATACAACTAATTTATCTTTAGGAATAGTTAAATCAATATTCTTTAAATTATTTTCTCTTGCACCTTTAATAATAATTTGATCGTGTGCCATACTTAATTCTCTTTTCTATATTTAGAAATTCTTTCATCATCGACAATTTTAATTGCTTCATCTAAATATTTATAACCATTTTTCTTATCGATATATTCTCCAACAATATAATAAATAATTGGGACAATAAAGATAATCCAACAAGGATGCCATAAATTTTTAAACATTCCTAGATAAGCATAAACTAGAGCAGTTAATGCTGCGACATTAAATCTAACTATTTGTTTTTTATATATTACTTCAACTAAAGAAATAGCGATTGGAACTAAAATAAAAATCATCCAAAAATGTGAAAATCCATAAGAATTTTCATTTAAAACAAAGCCTAATACTAAATAAGTAATTAAACATACTGCAAGAGAAATTAATCCTGTAAATAACATTAAATCACGACATTCAGTAATATTCAGACGAACTTGTTTTTTAAAAAACTTATAATAAGATGTTTCATGCTTAATGACTATTTCGTCATTTATAACTGATACATCTTGTTTTTTAAAATCGTGTAAAGGAGAAAGTTCATCTTTAACAATTGGACATTTTATTTTATTCATATTTATCACCACAAAAATAATAACACAACAAGAAAAAAAAGCCCACAATATAATATTGTGAGCTTAAAAATATCTTTATTTTATTAGTTTAAGAAATTATTCTGCGATTAAATAAATAGTTAAATTGTAGAATGATTGAGCATACGCATCAGTTGCTACTTCAAATTTAATAGTTGAACCATTAACATTCCATAAGTAAACTAGTCCATCATTATTAGAGCCAGTTCCAATTTTAACTGAAGTTAATTCGTTAGTTCCATCTGTAACTGTTGCACTCAATGATTTATAAACTTCAGATTTAATTCTATAAATCTTATAGCCTGCTGGAGCGCTTATAGTCATAGAACCACCTTTTGCAATAGTCCATTCTTTATATTTTGTTGCAGCATATGAACTTACAAAGTTAACTGTTGCATTAACTTTAGCTTCACCTTTTTTACATTCAATGCTACTAGTTAAGTCACCAGGGTTTTTAGAATCTGTAGATAAACCTTCAAAATTTGCATAAGTTAAAGAATCAGATGTAAAAGATTCAATAGATTTAACAGTTGTTAATGTAAGAGTTACTGTTTCTTCTGCGTCACCCTTTTTAATCTTTACTTCGACAGTATTTGTTACTTCTGCTTCTTTAGAAAGAGTAAGAGTTAATTTATTGTCTTTAATTGTTGCAGTTGTACCACTTGTTACAGTTGCAGTAACTGTTGAGGAACCAACTACATATGAAGAGAAATCAATTGTAGTATCTTCATAATAAGTTTTTGATGAACCAAAATCAGTTGTAATATTATTTTTAATTACAGAAACGTATGTATCATCAGTAATTGCGTCACCATTAACTGTAATAACATCTGGATTACTTGTAATACCATAGAAAGTATATGTATTACTATAAACAGTTGTTACACCTGTGTAATTAAATGTACGATTTGCTGCAAGAGCTAAAGAATATTTTTCAATAAATGAAGAATAATCTTTTAAATATCTTGTATCAGAGTAGACATAATATTCTGTTTTTCCTCCATCAACTGTGAAATAATAATAGCCTTTAGAAGAATCAACTTTAGTAGGTTTACAATTATTTAATGTAACTAATCTATTTTGATATTTAGAAGAAAGAGTTTTATCAGTAGTTTCATTTTTAGCTGCTGCTTTAAAATCTGCAGTTGCATCTGTAGGAGTTACGTTATTACCTGAAGAAACTACTGCATATGATCCTCCGCTAGCAAATTCTTCTTGACCACTATAATCACTTCTAGTACCAGTATAGATAATTGTATCACCAACTTTAGCTTTTGCACCATTAGTTGCTTTATAACCAAAATAGCCATGTTCTTCATTTTCAAAAACGATAGAACCGTCACTTGTGTTTACTGCAGTAACAACACCTTTAATATTAATTGGAGTCTTTTTATCACTTGCTAGGTTTTTCCAATCTTCATATGTACCGAGAACTAAAACATCGACTTTAACGTTAAATCCTTCATGTCTTGTAACTTCGTTAAATTTCTTAGTTGTACCATTTAATGAGAATGTAGGAACAAGTTTTGCAACGATTTGTTCTTTTACTAAACCATCATAATATCCTGTAACAACTGTTTTTGAATTTGCATCTTTATCAACAATTTTTAAGATACCTTTAGTACCAGAAGTTTGTTCAACTGCCCATGATACGCTGACATTATAATCACCAATTGCGACTATTGAAACAACATCAAAATTACCTGAAATTGATGTAGAATCTTTTGCTCTATATAATTGCCAGACATAGTCTGCTGCATTTGTAATTGCATTTAAAACTTTTGTTTCTTCATCAACTGTTGATGAAGCGCTTGATGAAGCTTCTGAACTAGGTTGTTGTGAACTACTTGAAGTAGTAGAACATGCTGCTGCACCAAATGTAAAGATGAATGCAGATGATAATACTAATAATTTTTTAAATTTCATTTTAACTTTTCCCCTTTTATAATTAATTTTTAAATGTGATATTATTATAATTTACGACTCTTAATTGATATGCACCATTATATGAATCGACAATACCCATTACATCGAAAGTTTTATTTAAGAATGCATCAGCAGTAACTTTTTCATTATTTTTATAAAGAACGCTTGTTCTAATAGTAAAAGTCTTACCACTTGCATCTGTACAAGTTAAGCTTAATGCACCTGCGCTAGTACCTTCACTAGTAGTATAAACTCTTGTACAAGTTACATTTTCCATTTTGCAATATGAACTTGTTAAAGCTTCCATATATGATGCTCCACCATAACGATCTTCTTTGGTCGTCTTAGAAAAATCATCACCAGTGATGATAGTTGGAGTGTAAGTACAATTTTCTTCAACTAAATAAGTATTTTTTTCATATGTAGGATCCATAGCCATATAAGTTAAGCCAGAAACTTGATAAGTACCTGCAGTATCATATTTTTGGAAAGAACCACAGACAGATAATTTATTTCCTTTAACGATCATGCTTGTACCTTTAAATGAATAACCTAAATATACTGTCATTCCCCAGTTAACACCAGATTCCGCATCATAATCTTGTAGATAAATAGTTTCAGCATCAATGGAAGTAATAATACCTTCGAAACGAATTGTTTTACCTAAATAAGAATTTTCAGAACCTTCTAATAAAGATGTTCTTAATTCTTTAATAGTAACGCTAATAAAATCACCATAATAGTAGTTTTTATCTCTATACATATAATTTAAGTTATTAGATGAATCAATTGTTACATATTGATTTCCATTGTCAGTTTCTCTATAAATATTGAAATATCCATTCTTAGAAGAATCTTTAGCAATTTTATAAATTTGTGCTTTAGAAATATCATCAGTAACTTCACCAGCATTTGCGTTTAATTCACCTGTATAGTAATAAACTTTTCCATTAGCTTCCATTCCTAAATAGTAATTTGAATTAGTTGCATAATTATCTGTAATAGTTACTTGCGCATCAATTAAATTACCATTATTAGAATAGACGTTAACTTTATGAATATCATCAGTTGTATCAGCCTTAGTATAGGAGATAATTGATGAAGTATCATAATTACCTAAAATATTTGATTTAGAATCTGTTAATTGTTTTTTAGAAATTTTCCAGCTTGCTGCAGCCTTAGAGAATACATATAATTCATATTCATTTGCTTGTGAATATGCTTTTTGCATAATATCAGCATAACAAGTAGAACCAATTGATTTAGCATTTGCTAAACCTTCTTGTAAAAGTTCTAAATTTAAATTTTTATATTCAGTACTACCTTTAGCTTTATACCAAACAAAGCCTAAGAATCTTGTACCAGTTGAATCTAAGTTCCAGTTCGAATCATTTGATTCAACAATGATAGCTTCAGCATTAGATAATCTTTCTTTATTAAATAAAGATGCAGTTTTACCCCATTCTTGGATTTGACCAGTTGATTCAGGAGTATCAATTGCTAAATATCTAACCTTTAAAATTCCATCACTATAAGTTGAACTTGCGGCTGGAAATTCACTTCTCTTTGAGGAATCAACTTTAAAATGGGATGTATCACCATCAATTAAAGAAGAAATTTCTGAAGCAGTAAATTCCATGTATTTTCTTCCTGAATCCTTATCAAATTTAAGGTTAGAAGCATAATCAATAAATTCACTTAACTTCTTTTCTTCATAAGCTGTTGTTTTCTTTCCATCATTAGAAGAAGTTCCAGAGCAAGAAACACTAGTAACTGTTCCAAATAAGACAAGTAAGGAAGTTAAACTTACTGTCAATAATCTTTTTATTTTCATAATCTATTTACCTTCCTTATTAGCCTTGGCATTTTGCAAGAGCGTTTGCGAATGCTGTATTAATATCTGCTTTATTTTGTAAAACAGTTGTAACTAAGTTACCTACTTCAGTACGGGCTGTTGATGAACCTGGGAAAGCTGCATTAACGAATGCTGCATCCATATTATCAGAACATATCTTAATTGCTTTTGCTTGAATATCAGATTCATTTTCTAAGAAAGCCTTATATATAGCATTCTTATATACTGAATTAATAACTGGTTGATAACCTGAAGTCATTGAGAATTGAGCTTGGAATTCAACACTAGTTGTAAAATATTTAGCAAATAACCAAGAAGCCATTACTTTTTGAGGATCTGTATTATTGAAAATACATAAATCTGGTCCTTGTTGAATAACTTTTCTGTTATTTTGATTGTGTTGAGGAATTGCTGCGATATCACAAGTAAAGCTTGATGATTTTTGATATGAAGCACCTGCGGAAGAACCGATACACATAAAACATCTTTTTACATCAGTGCTAGTGAATAAACCAGAAGTATATGAACCATATAAATCTTTAGTTGTAATCCAACCATTTTCATACCATTTCTTTAACTTAGCCATAAATGCTTTCGCTTGTTCATTATTGAATAAATAATTATTATTCGCACCAGATTGAGTATATGGAATATTTAATTGTTCACACCATGTGATAAATAAGTTGCTACCTGAGTCATAACCTAATGGAGTTGAATCAGGATATTTTGCTTTTAAAGCTGCGCAGACATATTCCATTGATGTAACATCATTTTCACCAGTTGAATACCAATGAGTTGGAACAGAAAGTCCTTCTTCATCAAAGACTGTTTTGTTATAGTACATAACTTCAGAAGATTTAGAGAATGGTAAGCAATACATCTTACCATCTCCAAATGTTTTACCTTCATTATAGAATCCTTGAACAAAGTCTTTATATTGATCTCTAGTAAATCCATATGTATCATCTTCAATTAAATTATCTAAGCAAATAACTGATTTTGAAGTATTGTAAGTTGCAACGTGATCTGGATAACAATATGCAACGTTAACTTCTGATTTACCAGAAGCAATTTCAGTATTCATTTGATCTCTAACATCATCATAACCACCTATGAATTGAGCTTCAACGTGGATGTTAGGATATGCATCCTCAAATTTTTCTAGATATCTATTAAATACATCTTGTAAACTTTGACCCATTGTCGAATAGAATTTAATAGTAACTTCGTTATCTTCATTAAATCCACCTTCAGGAACTACAAAGTTAGGATCGAAAGTAGTTGATCCACAAGAAGAAAATGCACCTAATAATGATACACAAAATAAGCTTGTGGATAATAATTTTAATTTCTTATTTTTCATAATTTACCTTTCTTATTATTAAATACTAGCTTCACAAGAATCTATTGCATTTTTGAATGCTGTATTAATATCTGCTTTACCTTGGAATACTTGAGTTAATAAGTTACCAACTTGAGTACGAGCTTCAGAAGAACCAACGAATGCAGGTGAAGTATAATAATAGTCTGCTTGTTCTAAGCAAAGTTTTGCAGCTTTTGCTGTAATTCTTTCTTTTAAATCACTAGATGTGTTTTCTGCTTTAGCAACGTGAGCTTTATATGTTGCATTATTATTAACAGAACTAATTACTGGAACATAACCTGATTGAATACCCCATTCAGCTTGGAATGTAACATTAGTTGTGAAATATTTCATAAATAACCATGAAGCAATAATCTTTTGAGAATCGCCATGATTAAAGATTGTTAATGATGGTCCTTGAGAAATAACTTTCTTATTATTTTCATTTGCTTGAGGAATTGAAGCAACATCGACATCGAAAGGATATGCTTCATTTACTTTAGAAGGAACTTGATATGAAGCACCTGCTGAAGAACCGATACACATAAAGCATCTAGTATTTGTAGTTGATGTAAATAAACCTGAAGTGTATGTACCATAAAGTTCTTGTGTAGTTGCATAACCTGTATCAATGAATTTTGTTTTTAAATCGCTAACGAATTGTTTATTTTGTTCATTATTGAATAAGAAGTGAGATCCAGTTGCAGAAGTATATGGTGAATTTAATTGTTCACACATTGTAATGAACCAGTTACTTGAAGAGTCATAACCTAAAGGTGTTGAATCAGGATATTTAGTTTTTAAAGCTTTACAAACATATTCTAATGATGTTGTATCTGTATCGCCTGTTGAGAACCAATGTGTAGGAACACTAAGTCCTTCTTGATCAAATACAGTCTTATTGTAATACATAATTTCTGTAGATTTTGAGAATGGTAAAGTATACATTAAACCATCACCAAATGATTTACCTTCGTTATAGAAAGAAGTGATAAAATCATTCTTTTGATCTCTAGTTAAACCTAATGTTTCACCATTTTCTAATGTATCTTCTTCTGAATCGTCATAGATTAAGTTATCTAATGTGACAACTGCAGAAGTTTTGTTGTATAAAGCAACATGGTCTGGATAACAATATGCAATATCTGGGCCGCCACGAGAAGATAATTCTGTTGTAATTTGATCTCTTACATCGTCGTAACCACCAACTGCAGTATGTTCAACATGGATGTTAGGATACTTTTCATTGAATTTTTCAATATAAGTATCAAATGTTGCTTTTAATGCAGTACCTTGTGTTGAATAGAATGTGATTGTGACATTTTTAGTTTCATCAAAACCACCTTCTGGAATTTGCCAGGCTGCATCATAAGTATTTTTGCTTCCTTTATCTTCTGATGAAGATGATGAAGCAGCAGATGAAGATGAGCTAGTACCTCCGCAAGCAACTGCTGTCGCTGTTAATAATAAAGCAGCGCCTAAGACTAATAATTTGTTTGTTTTCATTTTTTTCTTTTCCCCTTTTTTAATTTTTTAAAATTATAATAAAAACTTAACCCTTAATACCACTACGTGATACGCCTTTCATAATGTACTTACGTAAACAAATAAAGACAATGAATAATGGAACAGAGACTAGAACGACTGCAGCCATTTGAGCTGGGTAGTCGACCTTAGTGTTAGTAGCGTCGGTATAGAAACCGGTACCTCTAAGACCATTAGTAATGAGTTTATGTGTATCGTCAGAAGTGACTAATCGAGGCCAAATGTAGGAGTTCCATGCACCCATCATTTTTAAAATAGTAATTGAGATTAATGATGGTAACGCAAGAGGAACCATGACTTTAATTAAATATTCAAAGTCTGATTTTCCATCTACTTTTGCAGCAAGATATAATTCATTAGGAATTTGCTTGAAGTTTTGTCTTAATAAATAGATGTAGAATACTGAGACTAAGAATGGAACAATTAAAGCTGCGAATGTGTTCTTCCAGTTGAGAATATTAACAACTGTTGAATAGTTTGTAATTGTGAATAATTCACCAGGAATCATCATTGTTGCAAGTAAGAATGCAAACATTGAATCTCTTCCTTTAAATTCAAGTCTTGCAAATGCGAAGGCTGATAAAACTGTAATAACTAATGATAATAATGTAGAAACAATACCAACATAAACTGTATTTAAGAATAATGTTCCTAAGTTAGCCGCTTCATAAGCAGATGCATAGTTGCTCCACTTAATTGTATGAGGCCAGAATGAAGGATTGCTCCATTCATATTCTTCCCAAGTTTTAAGTGATGAAATGATCATCCAATAGAATGGGAAGATAATGATAATTGCTAGAGCGATTAAGAATGCGTAAGTGAATATACCAACGACAATCTTAGTAATTTTTGCATTACGTTCAACTTTCTTTGCGTCGTACGTTGCTGCATTTTTCTTTAGTGCTTCAGCAAGAGAGTTATTCGCATTTGTTAAGGCACTATATTCACTAGTAGAAGATTCTTTTTCAGAAACTTTGTTTTCATTTTCTGCCATTTGAATTTCCTCCTAATAATGAACTTTCTTGTTACTGACATATAAGTTAATAGCCGTAACAACAAGAATGATACCGAATAAGATTAATGAAGCCGCGGAAGCTGTACCATAACTATTATTTGAAATTTGTTTATAAACATAACCAACAATAGTCATTAATGATCCATCACCTGCAGGACCCATATCTTCTCCGAAAACACCAACGATAGATGAATATTCTTTAAATCCACCAATGAAACCTGTAATAACAACATAAGCGATCATTGGAGAAAGTAATGGAACTGTAATTCTCCAGAATACTCTCCATCTAGAAGCACCATCAATTTTTGCTGCTTCATAATATTGTTTACTAACACCTTGTAAGCCCCCAAGTAAAATAAGGATTTTAAATGGTAATGCATTCCATACGATATAGAAGACCATAACTGCGATATTTGCTGTATAAGTACTTCCACCTGGATTAGTAATACTTGTACCAGAGTTAATCCAGTTGACTGGGTTACCTCCGAAGAATTGAATAATGTTATTAATAATACCCCAAGATTGAGCTGTATAACCCATTCTTACACCTTGAGAATTTGTATAGATATTATAAATTTGTAATGAACCTGTATAAGTATCGACTGGTACTTGGCTTAAACCAACGATATTGAACATCATAGCGAATACCATACCGATAGCGATTGAGTTTGTAACATAAGGTAAGAAGTAAATTGTTTGAAGTACTTTACCTAAACGATTAATTGAATTTAAGCAAACTGCAACAAGTAACGCTAAGAAGCATGATAATGGAACAGTTAGCACACATAATAAGATTGTATTTTTTAAACATGTTAAGAAATCTTTATAGAAGATGACTTTTGAGAAGTTAGATACGCCGAATGCATATTTTTCTCCACCGATATCACCTAAAGGTTGATAGCCTTCTAGGAAAGAAATTCTAACAGTATTAATAATAGGATATACTGTAAATACCGCTAATAGAATTAAAGCAGGTAATAAGTAAATCCAAGCTTTCCAGTTTTGTTTTGAATCTACCATATTTTACCCCTTATTTTGTTTCTTCTACTTTTTCAGTACCTACTTTTGCGCGAGTTTCAGATTCTGAATAAATTCTTTCTTCTGATTCTCTATTAAATAAGAATACTTTATGTGGTTTTAATGAGAAATGAACATAACCATCTTTATCAGGAGTTACAACTGTTGTTGCATCGATGATACTTCTAACAATTGCTGCTTCACTAGCTGGATGAGTTGAAACAATTGAACTATCTCTACCCATAACTTCAACTGATTTTAATGTTGTTTTAAGTGGTCCTTTTTCATCTAAGATGAATCCTTCAGGTCTAATACCAACATAGATATCTTGATCTGGTGCATCTTTTTCAAAAATAGGTGTTTCATCACCTTCTAAATAAACTTTTCCACCTTTTAATGTACCTTTAAATACGTTAATTGGAGGTGTACCTAAGAATTTAGCGACGAATAAGTTAACAGGTGAATCATAAACTGTTTGAGGAACGTCAACTTGTTGGATAACGCCTTTTTTCATAACGACAATTAAGTCAGAAATACTCATAGCTTCTTCTTGGTCGTGAGTAACGAATACTGTTGTAACATTTGTATCACGTTGAATTCTTCTAATTTCTTCACGAGTTTGAAGTCTTAATCTAGCATCGAGGTTAGATAAAGGTTCATCGAGTAATAAGACGTTTGGATTTTTAACAATCGCACGAGCAATTGCAACACGTTGTTGTTGACCACCTGATAATTCAGAAGGTTTTCTTTCAAGTAAATCATCAATTTGAACTAGTCTTGCTGCTTCAACAACTCTATTCATAATTTCTGCTTTTGACATCTTTTGATTTTGTAAAGGGAACATAATGTTTTGCTTTACTGTCATATGTGGATATAATGCATAGTTTTGGAAAACTAAACCAACACCACGTTTTTCTGGTGGAAGATTTGTAACATCTTCTTCACCAAAGAAAATTTTACCTGAGCTAGGTTTTTGTAAACCACTCAACATATAAAGTGTTGTTGATTTACCACAACCAGAAGGACCAAGTAAACCAATTAACTTGCCATCTGGAATTTCATAGTTGAAATCATTGACTGCGATAACTTCTGTTCCGTCTTTCTTTCTACTTGGAAATATTTTTGTTAAATGTTCAATTCTAACTTTCATTTTAACTTCTCCCTATTAGTCATTTGTATCTAATTCATATATTACTTTATAATTCGCGGCTTTTGTAAGAGTACCTCTTGATGTAATCATTTTGCCGAGAAGAACATTTTCTGCACCATCTGCAGCTGTTTTAGAAATAATATTCTTATATGTTTGATCGATATCTGAATCAAATTTAGTATTATAAACTTCAAATTGTAATGAAGTATTAGTTACATCTTTTGTTTCTAATCGATAAACTAATGAATAATTACCACTTGTATCTTGAATTCTTTCTACTTTTGTAACTTTACCAACAACATTATAATATTCAGTTGTTGTTTCCCCGTATTCAAGTGTATTCCATACACTAGTAATTTCTGTATCACTAGAAGTATATGTATCATCTTGTTTTACATAAGTAGATTCATCTTCGATTTTAGTAATATTTGTTTGTCCGGAAGGAGTTTCCATTCTTCCATAGTATCCATCTAAAACTGAATAGCTCTCAAATACACATGATGAATCATTGACGATAGAATAAAGTAAATCTGCAGTTGTCATCGTATAATTTTGATAAATATCATATCTTAATTGTTCATAAGCAGTTCCTGATGATTTTAACTTATTATTACAATCGTTGATATTCGAGTTTTTACCATAGTATACAATTTTGAATTGTTCATTCTTATTATTGTATCCTTCCATCGCAATAACAGGTAATTTTTCTTCTCTAGGATCGCCCCACTTATCTAACGTCATAACCGTTTTGATTTCATAGTTTATTCTTTTAACGTCTAAAGAAGTAACCTTTTGATCGCCTTCGACTTTTGCATTCACTCTTTCTACAAGTAGTGATTCAAGTTTAGACTCTTGATTTTTCGCTTTAACAACTTGAGGAATTCCTTCGCACATTGCCCATATTACCCCAACAATGGCGACGCCCCCAATAATTATAGCTCCCAATACTCTTTCTTGCATAATTTCCCCTTTCACCATAATAGCGAAATATTAGTATTTGCTATTATAATTATAATAATTATAATTAAGTATTTCAATATATTAATTTTTTAGCATTTTCTTTTACTGCATCTTTGCACTTCGCGGCATTTAATTCTTCAACCGTTTTAAAATACATTTGACAATTATTATCACATGGTTTCATTTTTCCAATGTAATCAGATAATAATCTATTATCTTTACTTGCAAATAACATAATTAAATTAATTAGTGGAACGCCTATAACAAAGGCTAAGCCAATTACCACTAAACCTGTTTGATAAATAATTAATAACACGCCTGTATAAGGAATAAGCGTATTAACAATCAATTTCCCAAATAAAAACTTAATTGTCATATTTTTCGGTGTTACATCAATATCATCTTCATTTACATAGCCGATATTGAATAAGAATTTTCCTAAAGTCCGACCATGTTTTAAGCATAAAGGTACGATATATTCTAAAATTAATAAAGAAGTCGCTAGTCCAATTGAAGTAATGATTATTGGTCCTAGATTCATCTTAAAATAATTATCTTTAAAGGTTTGATCACTTGTTAAAGCTTTTATTCTTGCATTAGCTTCTTCTTTTGTAATCGACTTATCTTCTGTACAAATGATATATGTCTTTCCATTATAACTAATAGTTCCTTCATCGCTAGGAACATAAACTCCATAACTAATTTGAGCTTCATATACTGCATTATAATATTTATCGTAGTTATAAATTTTGCTAACTAAAAAAGCAATTCCAGACGCCAAAACAATCACCATGATGACATCAATCACTAATGCAGCGAATCGTTTCACCATCGGAGGCTTTTTTGGGATATATATGGAATTGTAATTATCTTTTTCTTTTTTAGTATTAGAATTCATGATTAATCCTTATTATTTTCGTCAATGCTTTCTTTATTATCTATATTTGATGTTCCCTTATCATCATTATATTGAATATCAGTATATTTTGTAAATGTTTCATTATTTTCATTATCGTTTTCATTACTTTCTTTTCCATCATCGTAAGTGATAACGATATCATCTGCGTCATTAGTATTTCTCATCTCTGCGACAGGGCTACAGACAACTAATGTACCTGCAATCATATCGTGAACAGTTTGACGTTTTGGTGAGAAAACCATTACGCCAATTTGAATGAGGATTGAAATACCGAAGGTAAAGATACCAAAAGCAATACATAATAATGCAAAGAAAACAAAGCGAATAAATAATTTAAATTTAGAAGCATTCGCACCAGTTTTAGCATCGACTACTCTCATTTGTAAAACTTTTTTACCAATAGTTGTTCCATCTTTATAAACCATTGGGAAAAATAAGAAAGTAATAAGTGCACTTGGAATAATGCTTATAATATAAATTAATCTAATATAAGAATTTAGTTTTGTTGAATATTGTAAAATTGTTTTATCGTGTGAAAGAAAATCATCCGCGACAGTTTTTAAACAAGTAGAAAAATAAGAAGAAATAGTAGCTTCCATTGTTCCATCTGTATCAGTTGCATGAGAATATGTATTAGTAGAAGAGTCATAAATAAAATATGGATTTTCTAATTTATTACCATCCGCATCAACATAAACATCAGATTTAACGCGGTATAATTCTAAAAATGATGTTGAAGTATATTTAGTTTTTAATTCATCTGAATCAGTTAAATTTTTACTAGTGACATTATCATAGAAATATTTTAGTTCTACTTCATAATTTTTTGATTGATATGATAAAGTTCCATTTTCAGTATAATATGAAAAAAGATGAGTATCAGTTAATCTTGTATTATAGTTATTTAAAACGGTAGGATAATCAGTTGTTGAATTAATAATTGGAGTTAAAACAAAAGAAACTGTAATGAAAAACAATGAAATAAAAATAATAAAATCTAAAAGCATCGCGCAAAGCCTTCTAAATATTGAGACCCTTTTTAGATTTACACTTTGTTTCATGTTTTATCCTCCGTGTGAGCGATATTATTATCTCATAGAGATACATATATTGCAATAAGCAAAAATAAATATTCAGTGAATATTTTGTTAAAGAAGATGTTAATTTTTATACTTTAAATAAGACTAAAAAATATAATTTAATGTTAAAATAATTAACATTTAATAATAAAAAAAGTCTGAATAAATCAGACTAAATTTCTTATAGATGGTGCGCCTCCGGAGACTCGAACTCCGGGCCCACTGATTAAGAGTCAGTTGCTCTACCAACTGAGCTAGAGGCGCATTGCTTATGTATGATATAATAATTCCATTAATATTTCAAGAATTTAATTAATTTTTTTGTATTTATGTTAATTAAATAACTAAATGCAACAAAATAGGTTAAGGAGTTTTCAACTTGTG
>CAVJWU010000017.1:0-28937 GCA_963653535.1 Azospirillum sp. CAG:239 | reverse complement strand
GAAACAAAAAGCTATTATTGATTCGGCAGCATCGATGATTATTTTAGAACGTTATTTAAAAAGCATCGGGCAATATTAAATTATATGTCTTTAAAAAGATGAATAATTATTATATAATTATTTTGTTTTAGAAAGGAGTTTTTATGAAATATCAAGCTAAATATAATCCAAATACAATTGTTGATAAAGAATTTAAAGCCCAAAAATATGGTTATGATGCTTTACAAGTTGACGCTTTTTTAGATGAAATTGTCGATGATTATATTTCTATTGATCAATATGTCACAAAACTTGAAAAAGATTATGATGAACTTATAAAAACTTCAAAATTATATAAAACAAGACTAGATCAAGTGGAATTACAAAATGCAGTTCTTAATGAAAAACTCGGCGGAATTAAAAATAATGAATCTGCGAGTTTATCAAATATCGATTTACTAAAAAGGATATCATCATTAGAACAAGCTTTGTTTAAACTTGGTGTAGATCCTTCAACAATTAAATAAAAAAACTTTTGACCTGGATAATTGCTGGTAAGAAATTACTAGAGGAAAGTCCATGCTCGCACTTTCTGTGATGAAAGTAGTGTTTGTGCTAAAGGAAAAAATAACTTTAGGTAGATGGGAGCATCTAACGGCAGGAAATAACCTAAATCGTAAGACATGGTTAAATCCTATAAAGTGCCACAGTGACGTAGTTTATGCGAAAGCATAAAGTGGAACGCGGTAAACCCCTCAAGCGAGAAACCTAAATTTGGTAAGGGAGGTTGGAACTTAGAAACGAATAAGTTCTGGCATGTAGAAATACATAGATAAATAATTATCCTCGACAGAACATGGCTTACAGGGTCAAAAACTCACTTATATTAAGGAGAAAAATTATGAATTTACCAAACAAGATTACAACTTTTAGAATGGTATGCGTTGTCATTATTGATTTCTTATTATTATTCCCTTGGACACAATGTGGAGTAAATATGCCTATTTTATTTGGAAATTGTTCTTTAATATATTTTATTTCTTTTGTTTTATTCTTAATCGCTTCTTTCTCTGATTATTTAGATGGACATATCGCAAGAAAGTACAATTTAGTTACTACTTATGGTAAGTTCATGGATCCAATCGCAGATAAGCTATTAGTTGATACATTATTTATCATTTGTGCGATTAAAAATCCTACTTTAGTTCCTGCATTAGTCGCAGTAATTATGATTGCTCGTGACTTATTAGTTGATGCATTAAGATTAATCGCATCAAGTAAAGGTTTAGTTCTTGCCGCGAATATGTGGGGAAAAACTAAAACAGTTTCTCAAATGGTCGCATTAAGCTTTATCTTATTATGTGATTGGCCATTTAGTTATTTTGATTCTAGCTGGGCTATATCAGTAAGCGCGATTATTTGTTATATCGCGATGGTTTTCTCACTAATTTCTGGCGTCTTATATTTTACAAAGAACCTTCATGTCTTTAAGGACAATGATTAATATGGAAGAATTAGTTTCTTTATTAAAAGAAAAGAACCTTACTTTATCTAGCATTGAATCTTTAACCGGAGGATTATTCGCTAGTAGCATTACTTCTTTTCCTGGAGTAAGTAAATTCTTTAAAGGAGGAGTAGTAACTTATTGGACCTCAATAAAAGAAGATGTTGTTCATGTTAGTAAAGAAGTTATTGATTCTTTTGGTGTTGTTTCTAAAGAATGTGCTTTAGAAATGGCACGTAAAGGACAAGTTCTCTTAAATAGTGATATATGTATTTCTTTTACTGGTAACGCTGGACCAAGTGTGATGGAAAATAAAGAAGTTGGTTTAGTTTATATCGGTTTAAAAATTAAAAATAAAGAATTTGTTAAAGAATTACATTTACAAGGTAAAAGAAACTTCATTAGAAATAAATGCATCGAAGAAGGATGTAAATTCATTTTCGAAAATATTTTTTAGGATTATAACAAAAATTTACTAAATATATTTATAGGAGGTAAAAATATGGCTACAGAAAAAAATCTTGATAAATCAAAAGATGAAAAATTAGAAGCGACATTAAAAGATATTGAAAAATTATTTGGTAAAGGTTCAGTTATGAAATTAGGTGAACGCCCAGATGTTTCTTATGACGTCATTCATTCTGGTTCATTACTCATTGATAATGCTTTAGGTGTTGGAGGCTATCCTAAAGGTAGAATTATTGAAATTTATGGCCCTGAATCTTCAGGTAAAACTACATTGGCACTTTCAGCCATTGCTGAATGTCAAAAAGCTGGTGGAAGAGCAGCTTTTGTAGACGCAGAACACGCGATTGATCCTAAATACGCTCAAAAATTAGGAGTTAATACTGATGATTTAATTCTTTCTCAACCAGATCATGGTGAACAAGCACTTGAAATTGTCGAAATGCTCGCGCGAAGTGAAGCGATTGATATTATCGTTGTCGACTCAGTTGCTGCGTTAGTTCCTCAAGCAGAATTAGATGGTGAAATGACTGATTCAAATGTTGGTTTACACGCGCGATTAATGTCTAAAGCAATGAGAAAACTAGCTGGTGTATTAAATAAATCTAATTGTACAGTTATCTTTATTAACCAATTAAGAGAAAAAGTTGGTGTTATCTATGGTAATCCAGAAGTTACTACAGGTGGTAGAGCATTAAAATTCTATGCAACGATAAGAATTGATATTAGAAAAGCTGAAGCAATCAAAGTTGGCGATACTATTATCGGAAACCAAGTTAATGTTAAAGTTGTTAAAAATAAAGTTGCTCCACCATATAAAGGATGCAAAGTTGATTTAATCTTTGGTGAAGGTTTCTCTAAAAATTCAGAAATTCTTGATTTAGCGTTAGAATATGGGTTTGCAAAAAAATTAGGCTCATGGTATGAAATTCTCGGCGAAAGAGTTGGTCAAGGTAAGGATTCAGCGAAAGATTTCTTAAAAGATCATCCAGATGTTTATGAAACTTTACTTGCTAAAGTAACGGAAGCACAAACTAATAAAATCTAATAATTATAGCTTCTAACTAAATTTAACGATAGTTAGGAGCTTTTTATTTGGATTTAGTTAAAATAAAGTGTTTTATATAGGTCTAAAAAATGATATAATAACTTAAGTGCGAATAAATAAATATCGCGCTAATTATATTTTATTAATATCTTTTATTTAAAATTAATAATAGATAAATTTAATTTAATTTTCTCGCTTAATATAGACCAGCGAGATTTATAAAATAAAAGGTCTTTTGCATATAAAGGAGATATATAATATTATGGAATGGTGGCTAGCCCTTATTTTAATTGTTGTCGCAATTATTTTTGCAAGTGGAATTACTTATTTAATTTTAAAGTTAAAAATGACAAATGATGAAAAAAATGCTACTTCAAAAGCAAAAAAGATTGTTGAAGATGCATCTTTAGAATCAAAAAAATTAATTGAAGATTCTCGTGAAAATGCTTCTCGTATTGTTGAAGAAGCAAAAGATAAAGCATCTAATATCGTTGAAGAAGCAAAAAACAAAGCGGACTCAATTAAAGATAACGCAATTTCTGAAGGTAAAAAACAAGTTCAAGAATATAAAATTGAACAAGAACAAGACATCAAAGAAAGAAAAAAAGAAGTCTTAGATAAAGAAAACAAAGTTAATCAACGTGAACAAAACATTGATAGACGTGATGCAACTTTAATTGAAAGAGAAAAACAATTCGACGAAAAACTTGATGCATTCAATAAAAAATCTCAAGATTTAGAAGAAAAAATTATTAAAGTCGATGAAAAGATGGCTTCAATTGAACATGAAATTGAAAAAGTAGCCCAAATGAGCGCGGATGAAGCAAAAGATGAATTGTTCAAACGTGTTGAAGATAGAACAAAGTTAGAAATGATTGCTTATGTTAAAGATGCGGAAGAAGAAGCAAAAGAAAAATCTGAAGATATTGCAAAAAATATCCTCGGTTTAGCAATCGATAAATATTCTCAAGAAGTAGTTACTGAAAAAACTATTTCTACTGTTTCATTACCAAGTGATGAAATGAAAGGTAGAATTATCGGTAGAGAAGGTCGTAACATCCGTACGATTGAACAACTTACTGGTGTTGATATTATAATTGATGATACTCCAGAAGTAATCACTGTTTCTTGCTTTGATCCTATAAGAAGAGAAACTGCTCGTCTCGCTTTAGAATTATTAATTAAAGATGGACGTATTCAACCAGGAAGAATTGAAGAAGTTGTTGAAAAAGCAAAACAAGAAGTTCAAAAATCAGTTCATGAAGCTGGTATTAATGCAGCGTTTAAACTTGGTTTACAACGTATTTCAAGAGAATTATTAGATTTAGTTGGCCGTTTAAAATATCGTACTTCATACGGCCAAAATGTCTTAGATCATTCTATTCAAGTCGCTTACCTAGCTGGTGTTATGGCTAGTGAATTAGGCTTAGATTCTACACTTGCTAAACGTGCTGGCTTACTACATGATATTGGTAAAGCAGTTGACTTTGAAATGGAAGGTAGCCACGTTGAACTTGGCGCTAAACTTGCAAAGAAATATGGTGAAGGAGATGTTGTAATTAATGCGATTGAATCTCACCATGGTGATGTTGAAGCTAACTGCGTTATTTCTCACTTAATTTCCGCGGCAGATACTCTTTCTGCTGCTCGCCCAGGTGCAAGAAGTGAAACATTAGAAAACTATGTTGAAAGAATTGAAAAATTAGAAAATGTTTGTAAATCATTTAATGGTGTTTCTTCAGCATTTGCAATGCAATCAGGTAGAGAAGTCCGTGTTATGGTAGTCCCTGAAAAAGTTGATGATTTACAAGCTTATAAACTTGCTAGAGATATTAAAGACAAGATTGAAAATGAAATGACTTATCCAGGTCAAATTAAAGTTAATGTCGTTAGAGAAGTTCGTGCGACAGAAATTGCTAAATAGTTAAACTTAATTTTAAGGAGGTGAAGAAAATATGAATATACTTTTTATCGGTGATATTGTTGGTAAAGTAGGTAGAAACGTCGTTAGTAAGATGATTGATAAATTAACTAATACTTATGATATTGATTTTATTATTGCAAATGGAGAAAATATCACTCATGGTAAAGGAATATCTGAAGATCATTTAAATGATCTATTAGACATGGGTGTTGATGTAGTTACACTTGGTAATCACTATGCAGCGAAAAAAGATGTATTCAATTTTCTTGACTCCTATGAATCTTTAATTAGACCATTAAATGTTCATAAATCAGTTCCTGGAGTAGGAACTAATGTCTTTACTTGTAATAATGTAAAAATTAGAGTTACTAATTTATTAGGAACAGTTTATATGAATATGAATTTATCTAATCCATTCGATGCTTTAGAAAATGTTGTTAATAACGATAAAGCAGATATACATATTGTCGATTTCCATGCCGAAGCGACAGGTGAAAAATATGCCCTCGCGCATGCTTTTGATGGAAAAGTTTCTGCAGTATTAGGTACGCATACGCATATTCAAACTAGAGATGCACAAATTTTACCACATGGAACAGCATTTATTTCTGATGTTGGTATGTCAGGACCTTATGAAAGTATTCTCGGTGTTAATATTAGTGATGTAGTAAAAAGAACATGGACTGGAATAAATACAGTATTTAATGTAAAAGAAGATGGTAAAGGACTTTTTGGAGGAGTTATTCTTACTTTTGATGATGTAACTCATAAATGTAAGAAGATTGAACCAATCTATAAAGTTCTTGAAGCAAATGAATTTTAAGGAGATAAACTATGGCAAATAAAGTTGTTGTTAATTCAGCCCCTAATTTAAGTGATGCAGCAAGAAGAAAAAGAGAACCAATTGAATTTATTAGAGAAAAACTAGTAATTCCATCATCTTTAAGACTTTTTGCGCAAAATAAAAAATATTATATTCGTACTTATGGTTGTCAAGCTAACGTCTTAGATGGACAAACAATTGAAGGTATCTTACAAGAAGTTGGTTATGAAACAACCGAAGATCCTCGTGAAGCAGATGTTATAATCCTTAATACCTGCGCGGTTAGAGAAAATGCAGAAGATAAGGTATTTGGTGAAATCGGTTCACTTAAAGCTTTAAAGAATGCAAATCCTAATTTAATTATTGGGATATGTGGATGTATGACTCAACAACCTCATATTGTTGATAAAATTAAAACTACTTATCCTCAAGTAGATATAATATTCGGTACACATAATATTAATCATTTACCTCAATTAATTAATGAAGCGATCACTAAAAATGTAAGAGTTATTGAAGTATATTCAAAAGAAGGTGAAGTTATTGAAAACCTTCCTACATATCGTCTTGATAAAGTAAAAGCGTTTGTTAATATCATGTATGGATGTGATAAATTCTGTACTTATTGTATTGTCCCATATACTAGAGGTAAACAACGTTCTAGAACTGAAGAAGATGTCGTTAAAGAATGTAAAGAATTAGTAGAACAAGGATATCAAGAAATTACTTTACTTGGACAAAATGTTAATGCTTATGGTAAAGATTTAAACGATGGAACTACGTTCGCTCATTTAATGGAAGAAGTGGCAAAACTTGGTATTCCTAGACTTAGATTTACAACATCTCACCCATGGGATTTTTCTGGTGAAATGTTTAAAGTAATCGCTAAATATCCTAACATTATGCCTTTTATCCATTTACCACTTCAATCTGGTAGCGATGAAGTCTTAAAGAGAATGGGAAGAAGATATACATCAAAAGAATATATGGCTTTAGTTGATAAACTTAGAAGTATTATTCCTAATGTCAGTATTTCTACAGATATAATTGTTGGTTTCCCAAATGAAACTGATGAAGATTTTGAAAGAACATTAGATGTAGTTAAATATGTTAAATATGATTCAGCTTTTACTTTCATCTATTCTCCTAGAGTTGGTACTCCTGCTGCGAAGATTGTTGATAATGTATCTGATGAAACTAAACATGTCCGTTTTGATCGTTTAATTAAGACTCTCGCAATTTATGAAAAAGAAAAATCAGATGCTTATGTTGGAAAAGTTGTTCCTGTATTAGTTGAAGGTTTCTCTAAGAAAGATGAATCTATTTTAACTGGTTATACTGATACAAATAAACTTGTTAACTTCAAAGGTGATGAAAAATCAATCGGTAAAATTGTTAATGTTAAAGTCGTTGAAGCAACTACATATTATTTAAAAGGTGAACAAGTTAATGACTAATGAAACTAAGTCATATTTAGATGACTTTATTCATGATTTTCTTGAAGTAAAAGAAGTTAAGCAATTTCTTTTATTGAAGAAAGAAATTGAATCTTCTTCTGAAATTAAAGCTTTACAAAACAAAGTTAAATATTCTCAAAAAGCCATGTCTTTAAGCTTAGGAACTTCTTCTTATGAAAGAAATAAGCAGGCTTATCTAGAAGCAAAAGAAGAACTTGATTCTCATCCATTAATAACTAATTTTACTTCTCTTCAAGAAGAAGTTAATTATTTATTAGAAGAACTTAAAAATAAACTAAAATAAGCGCATAAATTGAAGTAACTCCTTAAAAGTTAGAGGTTCACTTCATACCTATATGCGCTTTTTTTATATTTGTTTTTTATAACATTCGATGATATAATTATAAAAATTTATAATATGGAGGAGAGTTAATATGAATGTATTAAATTTGATTTTTATAATATTTTTTAATCTTTTACCAAATAACGTATCATTTAATAATGATGAATATAATCTCTCTACGACAAAACTTGATTACATCAATCAAGATAGTGGGGTTAAGGATTTAGGGAATGGATATGTCGCTAATCTGTCTATATATTCATATAATGGTATATCTAGTTCTTCTACATATTTTACAGGGCATGCTTTTTTGACTATAGAAAATTTAACTAAAGATTTCTTGATAGTTGGAAAAATGAATGTTGAACCATATACTACAATTTCTATAGGAACATGGCCTAAAAAAACTCACTTTGGAGTATGGTATAATCTAGAATCATATCTTTCTAAAAATAATGAATTTGTTAGTAGCGTTTCATTAAGTGAAAATATAACTTATGGTAGTTTATTGAAACTAAATGAATATATTTCTTCACATGATGTTTGGCAACCTATGATAAATTGTGCATCATTTGCAATACGCGCTTGGAATAGTTCTTCTAATGAAAAATTACTTGAAAGCAATGGAATTGAAACTCCTACTCATTTAAAAGATATTATTTCACTTAAAGATAACTATAATTCGAATAAATATATACCTTTCAATGATAATGTTGGCTTCTATGATGATGACAATTTTATCGCTATAAGCCCATCGGAAATTTAAAATAATAGGAGAATAACTATGCAAAATGAAAAAAATAAAAATATATTATATTTAGCAATTAATATAGTTATTTTATTATTACTAATATTCGTTATTGGATTTTTGCTTAAAATCGCATATGAATCTATTGGAATCTTACTCACTAATAAAATTAATTCTTTAAATAATAATTGGTTATCTATATTTTATTATGGATCTTATATGATCATTATTTGTTTAGCTTTTTTTGCTATTAAAGTTATTAAAATGATTGTTTATAATATTAAAAAAATATGTAATAAGGAAATATTAATCAAGGATAAAATAGATAATATTTTGCACAATAAAATATTAATTGCTTTAACTATATTTATTATTCTTCTTTTAATCGGAATTTTAACTTATTTTACGACTTATTTTTTAAAAAATATAATCGTTGAGAAAATTGATGTTTTCACTTCATATAATTACCTTATTTGGGCTTTTGTATTTATTGTTTTAGCGACTCTTTTGTTATTTATATTAGTACATATCATTCTCTTAGTATTAAAAAAATCTAATAAAGATTTCATTTGTAAATTTAATAATTCTAGTTTTGTTATTATCTGTATGATTGTTATATTCGCACTAAGCGTTATATTTATTTCCTTTAGTCTAAAAGCGCATGATAAATTCTATCCTTCATTAAACGCGGAATTTAATGGCGATTATTCATCTATGTATATTTATATATTATTTACATTCTTCTCGACTATTTTCTTTAATTTAGAAGGATATTTATTATATAAATTCATATTAAATATGACACGAATTAACGTAGAAGAATTATCTAGCAAATAGATATATGTTATTTGTTTTTAGTTTAATTTTATACCACTTTCATTTATAATTCTTATAAATGAGGTGGTTTTTATTATGGCAACAAAAAAACAATATTCACCAATGATACAACAATATCTTGATGTTAAGGCGAAACACCAAGATACTTTAATTTTATTTAGAGTTGGAGACTTTTATGAATTATTCTTTGAAGACGCTCAAATCGCTTCTAAAGAGCTCCAATTAGTATTAACAGGTAAATCAGCAGGAGTTGAAGAAAGGGTCCCTATGTGTGGGGTACCACACCACGCGATATCTTCTTATATCGATAAATTAGTAAAAAAAGGTTATAAAGTTGGTATTGTTGAACAAGTTGAAGATCCTGCAACTGCGAAAGGATTAGTAGAAAGAGATGTTATTCAGATTATTACTCCTGGTGCAGTTATTGATATGAAAGCGAAAGATAATAATTATATTGGTTGCTTAGATGAAACTGATAATTATTATATTTTTTCTTATGCTGATGTTTCTACTGGCGAAATGTATGTTGAAAATATTGAAAAAGATTTAGATTTAGTCCTTTCGGAAATAGAAAATTTAGGTATTAAAGAAGTAATCGTTTCTACTTCATTTGATGCAAAAACATTAATGAAGATGAAAGCGAAAAAAGGCATTTTAATTTCTTACGAAAACAATAATCAAGTGGAAATAGAACACGAATATATTTTAACTAATGTTTATGATTTAGAACAAAGAAGAAATGTCGTAAGATTATTTTCTTATTTAAAAGATACTCAAAAGAATTCATTAGATTATATGCAATTATGCAAAGTTATTAGATCTAATCAAGCAATGCAAATTGATGCTTTTAGTAGAAATAATCTTGAATTAACAAGAACAATTAGAAGTGAAGAAACATATGGTACTTTATTTTGGCTACTTGATCAAACTGAGACTAATATGGGTTCTAGACTTTTAAAAAAGTGGATTGTTAAGCCTTTAACTGATGTTAGTGAAATAACAAAAAGACAAGATATTGTTTCTTCATTAATCGATAATTTCTTAGTTCGAGGAGATATTGTTAAAGAATTAAAAGATATTTATGATTTAGAAAGACTTGTAACGAAAATTAATTTTGGTTCCTCTAATGGACGTGATTTATTACAATTAAAGAATTCATTAATGGTAATTCCTTCTTTAGTTAATTCTTTACATGAATTAAATAACAAATACGTTGAAGAATTATCATTGATGAAATATGATTTTTCTTCTTTAACTTCTCTTTTAGACAGCGCGATTTCAGAAGATGCACCAATAACAATCAAAGAAGGTGGCATTTTTAAAGTTGGTTATAATGAACAACTTGATGAATTATTATCTCTTTCACAAGGTGGCAAATCTTGGGTCGCTCAACTTGAAGCTAAAGAAAAAGAAAAAACAGGTATAACTACTTTAAAGGTTGGCTTTAATAAGGTATTTGGATATTACATTGAAGTTTCTAAAGGCCAACTTGATAAAATTCAAGATGACTGGGGATATGAAAGAAAACAAACGACAGTTAATTCTGAAAGATTCATCACTAAAGAATTAAAAGAACAAGAATCTTTAATTCTTACCGCGGATGAAAGAAGGTGTGCTTTAGAATATGAATTATTCCAAAATCTAAGAAAATATGTCGTTAATTTTACTGAAAAACTTCAAGATTTAGCTTCTAACATTGCTTATATTGATGTTTTAGTGGCTTTTAGTGAAGTGGCTATTAACAATCATTATTCTCGACCTACATTTAATGATGAAAGAAAAGTAGAAATTATTGATGGACGACATCCTGTAATTGAGAAAGTGATGAAAAATATCGAATATGTTCCTAATGATATTCTTTTAGATAAAGATACTGATATTTTAGTTATTACAGGCCCAAATATGGGTGGTAAATCAACATATATGCGTCAATTTGCTTTGACAATTATTATGGCTCAAATTGGCTCATTTGTACCTTGTTCTAAGGCTAACCTCATGATCTTTGATTCGATATTTACACGTATTGGCGCGAGTGATGATTTAGTTTCTGGCCAATCTACTTTCATGGTTGAAATGGCAGAAACTAATTATGCCTTAAGTCATGCGACTAGTTCATCATTGTTAATTTTTGATGAAATTGGTAGGGGTACTGCGACTTTTGATGGTATGGCTCTTGCTCAAGCAATATTAGAATATATCGCGACTAAAATCCATGCCAAAGCAATGTTTTCTACTCATTATCATGAAATTACTTCCATTAGTGAGTCCTTACCAATGATTAAAAATGTTCATGTTGGAGTAAAAGAAACTAATGATGAAATTACATTATTATATAAAGTTGAAGATGGGGCAATGGGCAAATCTTATGGTATCAATGTCGCAAAACTTGCTCATCTACCTACTAGCTTAATTACTAGAGCTAATGAAATATTAAATGATTTAACTAAAGAAGCAGTTCTAACGAATAAAGATGTAATGAAAGTGGAAAAGGAAGAAACACCAACATGGATTAAAGAACTAAAAGAATTAGATCCATTAAGTATGTCTCCTTTACAAGCATTAAATTATCTATATGAATTAAAAAGAAAGATGGGTGATAACTAATGGCGATTATTAAAGTGATGGATTCTCATCTTGCCAATATGATCGCGGCAGGTGAAGTTATTGAAAGACCATCTTCAGTTATTAAAGAATTAGTTGAAAATGCTTTAGACGCTCACGCAAGACATATTGAAGTTAAAGTTTATGATGCTGGAAGAACGAAAATAGTTGTAAAAGATGATGGAGATGGCATGGATAGAGAAGATGCAATGTTAGCTTTTAAACGTCATGCTTCTAGTAAACTTACTTCTGAACATCAACTTTTTAAGATTAAAACTATGGGTTTTAGAGGTGAAGCTTTACCTTCAATTGCTTCTGTTTCTAAAGTGACAATGACTACATCTACTGGTATAGGAACAGGAACAAAAGTATTAATCGAAAATGAAAATATGAAAGTAGAAGACTTTTCTTCAAGAAAAGGTACTACATTTACAATTGAAGAATTGTTTTATAATACTCCAGTTAGACTAAAATTTTTAAAGACTGATGTAACGGAAAACGCCAATTCGCTTGAAGTAATGCAACGTATGGCATTATCTAGACCGGATGTTGCCATTGATTTCTTTATTGATGAAAGACATGTATTTTCTACTACTGGTAGAGGAGATCTTCTTGAAGTAATCGCGCGAATCTATAATAACGAAACAGCTAAAAAGATGATGAAAGTAGAAGTAGGAGACTACGAATTTCAAATCGAAGGTTATATCGGTAAACCAGAACTAGCTAAATCAACAAGATATTATATGATTACTTTATTAAATGATCGTAATGTCTACGTTCCTAAAATTCAAAAAGCGATTATTGACGCTTATAGTGATTTTATTTTTAATAGTAAATATCCTTTTGTTATTTTAAAAATCCATGTTGAATATTCTTTAGTTGATGTTAACGTCCATCCTTCTAAAAGAGAAGTTAGATTATCAAATGAAGACAAAATTTGTGATGCGATTAATCACATGATTAAAGATAAATTATTAGATAAATTACCTTTGACAGAAGCTCCTTCATTTCAAAAAGAAGAAAGAATAATTAATGATGACAAAAAAATTAATTCATTAAGTGATTCTACTAAAGAAAGCATCTCTTTACTTTTAGACGAAGAAGATGATTCTTCTTTAAAAGAAGTTAATGTGATTCGACCAGCGAAAGAAAGAATTGAAGTTACTGCACCTAATATTGATTTAAATAACTTTGATGAAGAAGTAAAAAAAGAAGAACCTAAGGTTGAAATAGAAACTCCTTCTTTTAAAAAGCCTCGGATTGAACCATTATGCCAAATTCATGATACATACATTGTTTGTCAAGCTGAAGATGGAATGTATTTAATTGATCAACACGCGGCTAATGAAAGAATTAATTATGAAAAATTTAATAAAGCATTAAACGCGCATATTAATATTATCGAACCTTTAGTTCCTTATATGATTAATTTAAGTCCATCAGATATATTAAAATTAAATGATGAAAAACTTAATATTTTAAAAGATATTGGCTTAGAAGTAGAACATTTTGGTTCTAATACTTTAAAAATATCAAAACTTCCTTCATTTATTAAAGAATATGATGAAGGTAGTTATATTGAAGAACTGATTGATCAAGTTATTTCGAAAGATAAAATTGATTTAGATGCATTAAGAAAACATGTAATCGCGACCATGGCTTGTAAAGCAAGCATTAAAGCTAATGATAAACTCTCCTTAAGAGAAATGAACGATTTAATTGATGAATTGTTCAAATGTACGAATCCAACATGTTGTCCACATGGTCGACCAACAATTATTCATTTTTCTAAATACGACATTGAAAAGATGTTTAAAAGGTCAGGTATATAATATGAGTAAGATTATTTGTATTGTCGGACCTACCGGAGTAGGTAAATCATCTTTAGGTATTAAACTGGCATTAGAAACTAATGGTGAGATAATTAATGGAGATGCTTTTCAAATTTATAAAGAGATGAATATTGGTACAGCAAAACCTACCTTAGAAGAAAGATCTTTAGTGCCTCATCATTTATTTGATTACGTTGAACCTACTTATGAATTTTCTATTTTTGATTATCAAAAAAATCTTCGCGCGAAGATTGAAGAATTAGAAAAGAAAAATGTCAATATTATTGTTGTAGGAGGTACAGGTTTATATTTAAAGTCTGGTTTTTATGATTTTAATTTATCTAAACAAGAAAGTACTGTTGATATGTCACCTTATGAAAATAAGTCTAATGAGGAACTACATAAAATCTTAGAAGAAATTGATGAAGTGGAAGCAAATAAGATTCATCAAAATAACCGTAAGAGAGTGCTTCGGGCAATTCAAATTTATCTTGAAACTGGTGATAAAAAATCAGATATTATTGCTTCTCAAAAACATGTTCCTCTTTATGATGTAACTTTTATTGGCTTAACGAGAGATAGAGAAGAATTATATTCATTAATCAATAAAAGAGTTGATAAGATGTTTGAGTTAGGACTAGTTAACGAAGTAAAAGGGTTAATGAATAAATATCCTTCCACTTTACGTTCATTTCAAGCAATCGGATATAAAGAACTTATGACTGGTTTAAAAGAAAATAAAGATGAAGAAGAAATTAAAGAATTAATCAAAAAGAATTCAAGAAATTATGCAAAAAGACAATTCACTTACTTTAATAACCAATTAGATGTTAAATGGTTTTCTAGTAGTGAAGACGCACTCGATTATGCGTTAAAAGTTTTAGGAAGGAGATAATTATGAAATTAAGAAATATCTATGAAATAACAAGAAAACTAGGTGTTAAAGATGATTATGTCATTCCTTATGGAAAATATAAAGCAAAGATAGATTTATCAATCATGGATGAAATTTCTTCTCATCCTGATGGTAAATTAGTTTTAGTAACTGCGATTACTCCAACTAAATTTGGTGAAGGTAAAACAACGATGTCAATCGCGTTAAACGAAGGTCTAGCAAAGATTAATAAAGATGCTGTAGTTTGTTTAAGAGAACCTTCTTTAGGGCCAGTATTTGGCTTAAAAGGAGGAGCGACCGGCGGAGGAAAAGTTTCTATTGAACCTAGTGAAGATATCAATTTACATTTTACTGGTGATATGCATGCGTTAACTTCATCAATTAATTTAATCGCGGCAATAATTGATAATTATATCTATCAAGGCAATGAATTAAATATTGATCCAACTAAAGTTGTTTGGAAGAGAGCTTTAGATATGAACGATCGTACCTTAAGAGATATAACAATCGCGCAGGGAAGTAAAGTTAACGGAGTAACTAGAAAAGATGGATTTATTATTACTGTCGCCAGTGAACTAATGGCTATTTTTACTTTAGCTACTTCTAAAGAAGATTTTAAGAATAGATTAAATAATATTTTAGTCGCGTATACTTATGATGATAAACCTATTTATGTAAGAGATTTAAAAATCACCAATGCAGTTATGAAACTTATGAATGATAGTTTTTCACCTAATGTTGTCCAAACTTTAGAAGGTAATCCTTGCTTTGTTCATGGAGGACCTTTCGCGAATATCGCTCACGGCTGTAGTTCTCTTATCGCGACCAAAATGGCTTTAAAACTAAAAGATATTGTTATTACTGAAGCTGGCTTCGGGGCTGATTTAGGCGCGGAAAAGTTCTTAGATATAAAATGCCAAGTTGGTGATTTAAAACCTTCCTTAGTCGTCTTAGTCGCGACTATAAGAGCGTTAAAAGTTCACGGAGGACAAGACATAGATCAAATTGATGAATTGAATCTCGTCGCATTAAAAGAGGGTATTAAGAATTTAAATCAACATTTAGAAAATATTAAGAAATTTGGAATGGATGTTGTTATCGCGATTAATCATTTTTCTAATGATCATGAAGAAGAAATAGAATTACTTTCTTCTTGGTGTAGAGAACATAATTATAAAGTTAGCTTTGTTGATGGCTACTTAAAAGGTGGAGAAGGATGTATTGATTTTGCTAAAACAGTAGTTGATGCATTAGAAGAAAATAAATCTTCTTATCATCCTTTATATAATAAAGAAAGTGGAATTAAAGAAAAGATAGAAAAGATCGCAAAAGAAATATATCGAGCGAAAGATGTTATTTACGAAGAAAAGGCATTAAAACAAATTGATAAATATATTTCGATGGGATATTCTTCTTCTTTAATATGTATCGCAAAAACCCCTTCTTCATTCTCAGATGATCCAAAGCTATTAAACGCTCCAAGAGATTTTTCATTACATATTCGTGAAGTGAATTTATCTAGCGGCGCGAACTTTATTATTCCATTAACTGGTTCAATTCTTACTATGCCAGGACTTCCTAAAGTCCCTGCCGCGGTAAAGATGGAGGAAGAATAATGGAATTAATGTTAGGTAAAAATGCTTCTAAAAAAATTAAAGAAGATTTAAAAGAAAAACTCGATAAGTTAGAACGTAAATTAACGTTAGTTGCTTTAGTAAATGAAGAAGATAGTTCATCAATTGGTTATTGTGCTTCACAAGAAAAAAATGCTGTTTCATTAGGGATTAATTATAAATTAATAAAAATGAAACCAACGGAAGAAGATTATTTAAACAAGATTAAAGAGATTAATAATGATGATTTAGTTGATGCATGTTTAATCACTCGACCTTTATTTAAAGGTGCAAATGAAGAAAAAATCATAGCTTCTTTAGATCCATTAAAAGATGTTGATGCGATGAATGCTTTTTCTTTAGGTGAATTATTTATTAATAAGAAAGACGCGATTAAACCAGCGACCGCGAATGCGATAGTTACTTTACTTGATGAATATAATATCGATGTAACAGGTAAAAAGGTTTTAGTTATTGGCCGATCAATTTCAGTTGGTAAACCAGTCGCGATGATGTTATTAAATAAAAATGCGACCGTGACGCTCGCACACAGCAAAACTAATGAGTTAGATAATGAACTTCTTTCCGCGGATATTGTTGTCGCAGCGATTGGTAAACCTCATTATATCGATTCAAATAAGATGAAAGAAGGCGTAATTGTTGTCGATGCTGGTATTCATTATTTAGAAAGTGGTATTGTTGGTGATGTTATTCCAAGTGAGAAATGTGCATTGATTTCTAAAGTTCCTGGAGGAGTAGGAATTCTTACTTCTTCCTTACTCATGCAAAATGTTTATTCTTGTTATTTAAGGAGAAATAAAAATGATTAAATCAGAAGATTATACATTAAATGATATCGTTGAAATGAAAAAGCCTCATCCTTGCTTTAATAAATCAAAACTATTTCAAATCGTTCGTTTAGGTGCAGATATTAAAATTAAGTGCCTTTCCTGCGGGGCAATAATCATGCTTCCACGTAATGACTTTAATAACAAAGCAAAGAAGATTATTAAAGAAGAGAATAAATAATACATATCTAAATTTAGGATTTTACGTTAAATCTCCACATTATATAAATGTAGGAGATTTTTTTATGCATTATTTAGAAGTGAAAAATTTAACTAAAATATATAAGAATGAAACGATATTAGATGATGTTAGTTTTTCTTTACCGGCCAAAGGAATGTTTTTTATTGTCGGCCCATCAGGAGGAGGTAAATCGACTTTATTAAAGTGTTTAATGGGCATAGAAAAGATGGATAAAGGAGAAATATATTTTGAAGAAAGAAAGATAAAAGATTTTGAATCATTTAGAAATTCTTATACTTCATTCGTTTATCAAAACTATAATTTAGTTTCTTTTCTCAATCCTTATGAAAATGTAAACTTAAAAAAAGAAATATCAAAAAAAGATAAGAAAAAAGACATAAAAAAATTATTAGAAAAATTGAAGATAAGTCATCGAGATAAAGCAGATGTTTCTTCTTTATCAGGCGGAGAAAAACAAAGATTTGCATTAGCTCGCGCGATGATTGCTTCTTCTAAAATTGTCTTTTGTGATGAACCAACTGGCGCCTTAGATGAAAAAAATGCTTATGCAGTTATGAAATTATTAAAAAATATTTCTTTAAATTCTTTGGTAATTGTTGTTTCACATAATTTAAAACATGTTAAAGAATTTTCCGATGGTGAACTAGTATTAAAGGAACATAAAATAGAACAAAATTTTGATTTTAAAAATGAATATAAACATTTAGAAAAAAAGACATATAACCTTAGTTTAAAAGAAAAAAGCCGTGTTAGTTTATCTTCATTAAAACAAAATTTATTAAAATCTATTTTATCATTAATCGCTTTAGGAATATCTTTATGTTTCTTTTTACTTAGTTTATCTTTAAGCACTTCTATTAACCAAAATATTGAAGAAAAAGGTGATAAATATCTTCATTATAATTTATTAAGAGTAAGCTTACAAAAGACTTCTAAAATTGAAAATTCTAATTTTTCTTTAGTTAAACTTACACGTTTTGATCAAAAAGAAAAGATTAATCTCGCGCATCTTATTCCTCAAGAATGTTATCATTATGATTTAAGTTCTATCTTTACTTTTTATCCAGATATTCAATATCCTTTAGGAAGTAATATTTATTATAATAATATTGAATTTGTACCTTATTCTTCTCTTATGGAAGAAAGTTTTGCAGATGATTTAGAAGGAAGATTTCCTAAAGATAAATCAAGTATAAAAGAAGTATTAATAAATAAAGAAGCAAACAAAATTTTGAGGTCCAATCAATTTAGTATAAATGTAAAAAAAACTAGTGAATTCATGTTAGAAAATAAATCAGTAATTTATGATTCTTTTGTTATTTCACAAACATTTACTATTGTCGGAGTAGTTAATGAATTTTCTTTAATGAGCCAACCTCGTATTTATTATCCCCTTGAAGGAATAGAAAATCTCGCGAAAAGTATTATTCTCCCTTCTTTATCAAGTTTATATAATGAAGATATAACTCTTTATGATCGTTTAAGCGTAGTAACAGGGATTAATGATACTTTTTCAAGCCAATATCTTTATGCCGAAATTAATGATGTTAGTAAAGTGAAGAATATTTATAATCGAATTTCTTCTTTAAAAGGAGATGATTTTGCTTATTTAGTTGAAAATGAACCAATTGTTTTAGTAAATAGCTTTAAAACAATGTATGATTCAATAAATAACGCGTTAGTCATATTTATTTCGATTACCTTAATAATTTCTTTAATGCTTCTTTGTTTGTGTTTATATTCTTTTGTAAACGACTATAAAAAAGATATTGGGATTATGCGTTCACTAGGTATTTTTAAAGAAGATATTAGTGATATTTTCTTGCTGCAATCATTACTTATCGGCTTATCTTCGTTTGTCTTAAGCATTGTTTTATATATGATACTAGGCCAAATTATTAACATCATACTAAAAGGTATGATCGGTATTAATTTCTTTAGCCTACTACCAACATTAAAGAATACTTTCTATTTATTCGCATTACTTTTAATATCTTCATTTTTAAGTTCGTTATCATCAAGTTATGGTATTTCTAAAATTAATATCGCTTCAATATTAAGGGAGGACTAGTATGATAAGTTTGACAAACGTATCTATTCAATATCATGATGAAGATATTTTAAAAGATATTAATATAGAAATATCTAAACCAGGTCTATATGTTATTGTCGGTCCTTCGGGAAGTGGAAAATCTACTTTATTAAATATTATTGGGTTAATGGAAAATAATTTTACTGGTGAATATAAGTTCTTCGATGAAGATGTAAAGAAAATGAATGTAAAAAAACAAAGTTTAATGCGTTTTAATGAAATGTCATTTATCTTTCAATCACCACGATTAATTGAAAATGAATCTATTTTAACTAATATTAAATTAATCACTAAAGTTGATGACGAAAAGAAAATTATTGAAATATTCAATAAATTAAATTTAAAAGTTAAACTGAATCAAAAAGTTTCAACTCTTTCTGGAGGTGAGTTACAAAGAGTTAATCTTGCGATGAGCTTAATTAAAGATACGCCTTTAATTCTCGCGGATGAAATTACTTCCGGTTTAGATATAGATAATAAGAAACTAGTATTTAATATCTTAAAAGAGTTATCTTTAACAAAAATTATCATTATGGTTACCCATGATGTTGATTTATTAATTGAACATCATATACCTTATTTTGAACTTAAAGACCATACTTTGCCTTATATTAAAGAAGAAGGAAATATAGAAAAAAAGGTTATTAATAAGAAAAATACCTTACCTTACACGTATTTAATTCATCATGTGCATAATATTATTTCTAAAAAGAAAATTAGAACTTTAATTTGTTCTTTTAGTTCGATGATCGCGTTAGTTTGTCTCGGCTTTTGTTTAATACTTACATCTTCATTTTCTTCATCTATTATGAATAGTTTTTCAAAAATGATCGATGAGACGAAGATTGTAATGAAAAATAAGAATGAATCAAATATCACCCCTTCCTCATTAAGTATTGACAAAGAAGAAATTGAACTAATTTATGATAATTATTTTAATGAATCTTGTTATATAGGCAGTAAATATATGACTAATTTTTTAAATTTCTTTAAAGATGATAATCGTTTTTTAATTAATATCAATGGTAATTTATCGCCTTTAAAAGGATATTCGATTGCTTCAGTAAATGATTTTAGTTATATAGAAGATGGAGAAAATTATATCTATTCAAATTCACTTAGTATTGGTGATGATGATATTATTTTAAACTTACCATTATCAAAAGTAACCACTTTATGTTCGTTATTAAATGTTGAATGTAGTTCTGCATCTAGTTTATATGATAATTATTTAAAATATCATAAAATACCAATTAGTATCTTTATTAGTAATTCTTCATGGCAATATGAATTAGAAATTAAATTGTTTTTAGTTGGTTATAATATATCTTCAGATCCTAAAATATATCATTCAAATCCTTATTGGAATGAATATGTTGTAGAAACTATTATGCAGTTACCTTATTCTTATAATTTAGAAAAAGAAGATTATTATCCTTGGACTACGAAGAAAATAAACTTTATCGCGGTAGAAAAAGAAAAAATCTATTTATTTTTAAAAAAGTACTTAAATGATAAATCAATGGATTTATTCTCTTATCAAATTGATGAACTAGATGAAGATCATTATTATTTATCTTTTTTCTATAACTATAATAAAGAAATGAAAATCTATGATATAGAAAATATTTTAAATGAGAATGATGTTTTACTTAATTACATCCCTATGTCAAATGGAGGTTATTCATTAATTGAAAGTGTTTTAATGAACGGCTTTTCTTGCCCGACGTATCTATCGAATAATTATGAAGTAATGGAAGAATTTATTGATTTAAATTCTTTTTCAGATCAAAATTTAGAATCTTATCAAAGTACATCTTTTCAAGGAAATGACAAGATGTTATCTTTAAGTTTATTAGATTGTCAAAAAGATAATTTTGTCTCCTTAAAAGCTTATAAAAAGGATAATTTGCATATTATAGGGAAAGAAGTTTCTAATCAAAATGAAGTGATTTTATCAACTGGATTACTTAATAAATTACATATATCTAGTAATGTTAATGAACTAAAAAACAAGCAGTTATACTTTCTTTTACTTGATGAGATTACTAAATCTAATGGCCAATATGAAAATCATTTTAAGATTGTCGAAGTTAAAATAGTTGGAATAGTTGAAGATGAAGACTTGGCCTTATTTGTTGAACCAACTTGGCCTATTATCTTTTTATCTACTTCCTTACTTAGTGGGAGTTCATCTTATTGCATCGATAATGTTTTATTTAAATATGATGGGAATAATATAACTAATGATTTAAAAAAGTTAAATGACAAATATAAAGATTATGAATTTACTAATCCATATCTTGATTATAAAGCAAAGATTGATGAAACAATTTATTATATTAATATTGGTTTAAGTATCTTTTCTTGTTTTTGTTTACTTGCTTCATTTTTAATGATCGTGATGTCGTCATACATCTTTGTTCGCGATAATAAAAAAGAAATCGGAATTTATACTTGTTTAGGATATTCAAAAGAGAGTATTAAAAACCAATTTGATTTCTTTAGTTTATATTTATGCTTATATTCAGGTACTTTATCTATAATTGCGCTTGGAACAATCATCTTTTTAATGAATAAAGGAATGCTAGGAATTAATATTTCATTTTCTTTAAATTCTTATTATCCATTACTTATTGTTTTTCTTATTGCTTTATTTATGGGAATTTTCGCAAGCTCATTATCAACGCATAAGACTTTAAAAGAAAGTCCATTAAAGCAATTACAAAGTTAGAAAGAGTTAACTTTATTTAGTTATAACTAACTTTTTATTGAAATTTCGTTTTTTAACCGATAAAATACCTTTATCAAATGAAGGTATATAATTTTAATTATATAAATGGTGAATTATGAACGAAGAAACTAACAATGATCAATTAGAAATTGCTTCTTCCCTTGTTAATAATGTTGAAGAAGATATTAAAAATAATAAAGAAATAGATGAAAATAAAAATATTAATAATGAAAAGGAACAAAAATTCTTTTCAAAATATAAGATTAAAGATATTGTTTTTTTAGCTATCATGAGCGCATGTACATTATGCACTGGTGCAATCATGCCATTACTAGTTAATATCCCTGTAATTGGAATTATTCAATTAGGATTAGCTTTACAATTTTCTATCTTTCCTATAATAGGGATTATGAAAGTAAGAAAACCAGGTGCTTTATTTCTTCAAGGTTTATTAATTAGCTGCGTTTTAGTTTTTATGTTTCCTCCGATGGTATGTATCGTTTTATGCGCATTAATTGCTGAATTAGTCTCACTTATTTTTAAAGGTTTTAAAACTGATATTGGTTGTATTGTTGCATCTACTTTATATCTCCCTTTAACTTATCCTATGCTATTTTTCTATTACAATGTAATGTATTCTCCTTCAGGAAATGAAAAATCTGCCGTCAGTTTATTTATTGGAAATAATAATCCTTTATTAATTATTTTAATGGGAATCGCGATTGTTGCCTTATCTTTTATTGGTTCTATAATTGGGATGATTATTTCTAAAGAACTTAAAAAAGCAGGAGTAATTAAATAATGGAATTTTTTAGCCTAAAAGAAAATAATAAAATTTATCCATTGTTTATATTAATTAGTGCGATTAGTATTATGGTCGTTGGTTTAATATTCGCGAGTGAGATTAAATGTAGTTATTTTCTATCTTCATTATATGTATGGATTTTTATATTTGGAGATAAGAAGAAAGCTTTAAAAGGAATAATTTCTTATTTATTTATCGGGGGATTATTTTCATTAATTGCTTTTTTAGTTAATTCATATTCTTGGTCTTCTTTTATCGCGATGGCTAATCGTTTTGGCGCGGTATTTATCGCTTTAACGCTCGGGATGAATGTCGAACCTAATGATATGGTAAGAAATTTATCAACGCTTAAATGCCCTAGAAGCATTACATTAGGAATGCTTATCGTCACAAGTTTTCCTTCCTCTTTAAAAGAAGAAATTAAGAGAGTAAAAGAAGCGATGAAGTCGCGCGGTGCAGGCAATATTTTTAATATCAAGGTCTTCTATAGAGCTTTTTTAATTCCTTTTGTTATGCGCTTAGTTAATATTTCTGACACTTTGTCTTTATCAATAGAAACACGAGGCTTTTCTTTAAAAAGTAAATCTTATTCTATCTATAAAAAGTCATATATTAATTTTATTGATTTAATCTTCATTACCGGCGTAATGGCTAGTATAGTAGGAGTAATTATTTTATGAATGCGATCGAATTAAAACATGTTAGTTTTTCTTATGATAATAAAAATGAAATTCTTCACGATATCAATTTAAAAATAGAATATGGTACTTTTAATTTACTTTCAGGCTATTCTGGTGAAGGTAAATCAACATTAATGTATTTAATAAGTGGAATAATTCCTCATATTAATAATGGCTATATTCAAGGTGAAGTCTTAATTAATGGAACAAATATTAAAAATAAATCATTAGGACAAATTACTAAAGAAGTTGGTGTTGTTTTACAAAATGCTGACGCACAAATTCTTCATAAATATGTTGAAGATGAAATTGCATTTGGCTTAGAAAATTTAGGAGTAAATGCGGCTAATATAAAAAAACAAATCGATACAGTTTCTAAGGTAATGAATATTGATCCAAGTTGGGAAAGTAAGAAATGTTCCGGTGGACAAAAACAAAGAATTATCACTGCCTCAACTTTAGCGATGGGACAAAAGATTGTTATTTTAGATGAACCTCTCGCAAATCTTGATTTAATAAGCGCGCATAAATTAATGTCAACATTAAAAACATTAGTTAAATTAAATTATGCGATTATTGTGATTGAACATCGTTTAGATTTAGTTTTACCTTATGTTGATAATGTTTATGCTTTAAAAGATAGAAATGTGATAAAAATAGAAGAAAAAGAAAAATATCTAGTTGAGCAATCAATAAAAATAGAAGATTCTTTACCTCAATATGAAGATAAAAATCCTATTTTATCTTTACAAAATGTTTCTTATAAAACTAAGGATAAAGTTATTATTGATAATGTATCTTTTAGTATATTAGAAGGTTCTAGAACACTTATTTTAGGCGAAAATGGCGGAGGAAAAACAACTGTAATGCGCTTAATTAGTAGATTAAATAAATGTTCTTCTGGTTTTATTAAACAAAATATTGATCCAAAACTACCATCAAAACGAGGGAATAAGAAGTTTTACCAATATGTTGGAGTTATTTATCAAAACCCAGATTATCAATTATTTATGCCAAGTGTTCAAAAGGAGATTGAATTTAACGCAATAAGTAAAGATTACGCGTTAGAAATCGCTCAAAAATTTGATGTAGAAAAACTTTATTCTAAACATCCTCAATCACTATCTGAAGGCCAAAAAAGAAGAGTCTCAATCGCTGCAGTCGTCGCGAGTAATCCAAAGATATTAATTTTAGATGAACCTACAGTTGGTCAAGATTATAAAGGCTTAAAAGAAATGATTAACATTTTAAATGAGATTCATAAAGAAACTAAGAATACAATGATTATTGTTACTCACGATATTAGATGTGCCCATTCAATATGTGATAAAACAATTTGGATTAAAGATGGTAAATTATATAAAACTGGTGAAAAAGAATTAGTTGATGAATTTTTTAATGGTCAAAAAGCCATATAAAAGATTTAGTAGTTCTTGAATAGATGTTAAAAAGTCCTTAACTAAGGCAAAAATTATAATTACTGGTTTCTTGTCTTGATGGCTTAGTACGTAGACCTGAAGAACTCAAAATTTTTACCGCTGAATTTTGTCCTCTCAAGTCCCTTAATTCATTCATAGTCTCTTCAAAATGAAGAACTTTTAGGTATTTTTCACATTTAAAAACTGCTCCACTACTCAAATTAAGTAACATAAAAACTCTCATAGAATGTTCCATTGATTGAATGAGGAGTACTCAAAGCTAAGAAAAGAAACGTTTTTAAAGCTTTGTTTCAGTTTTTGCAGATTTGAGAGGAGAATCAATTAATAGATTTTCTTTGGTTATATGATTGTTAAGACTAGAAAGGAATTGTTGGCTTAAGGTAACCTTTATTGTGAGTTTTGATATTGAAAATTAAATCTTGTATTTGAAATCTGGGGATATTGAGTAATTAATATCCATTGTTTTTCATTTCTTTCAATTTGGTTTGAATCTCAATAGTTCTTGCATCGAAGACATCTAATCATATATAGAAGATTATTTTATATATGTTATTTATTTTTTCTTAATAAAAATTAAGTATTAAATCTAATCGACTAAATTTGACATAAAAACAATAACATTTATCATTTAAATTCTTTCTGACATGAAATCCGTAAAAAAATTCCGAATTACACTTGCTTGGGTTTCTTTTTGTGGTATAATGTTTGTGAGGGTGATAATTATGCTTATAAAGTTTGAAGTTGAAAATTTTGAAGGATTCAAAAATAAAGTTGAATTCGATTTGGAAAGTAAGAAGAGGTATACCTTTAATTATTCTTTAGTCGACAAAGGAATTGTTAAAAAAGCATTGATCTATGGACCAAATGCTAGTGGTAAATCCTCTCTTTGTCAGGCGATTATGGATATTACATATCATATTGTTGATAAAGAAAAGTATCTTATGCCACTAGATCGTTATTTCTATGCTGGTTCAACTAATCCAAAAGCAACGTTCATATATACATTTAAATTTGGTAAGCAAATTATTAAATATGAATACGTTAAATCGAATCCAGTTTCACTTGTTTACGAAAAGTTATATGTGGATGGTAAATTGATCTTCGAATACAACTATTTTGATGATAGTCATAACGTGAACTTCATCGAAGAAGCAAAAACTTTAAACATTAAAAATGTACCTCAACAATTATCTGTTATCAAATTCATCTACAACAATACGATTTTGAGTGAGAAGTCTCCAATCTTTAAACTTGTAAAATATGTTGAAGGAATGCTCTATTTCAAAAGTTTGACTGAGGGTAATTCTTATATCGGTTATTCCAATGGACCTGAGTCATTATCTTCAATTATTATTAGACAAGATAAAGTGAAAGAATTTCAGGATTTCTTACAAAGCCAAGGAATGATATACAATCTTTGTGTCTACCAAAACCAAAATGGAGTTGATGATCTTGGAATTAAATTTGATAATGGCAAAATAATGCCTTTTGGCAGTATTATTTCATCAGGTACAAAGACAATTTGGTTATTTTATTGCTGGATGCTCGAATTCAATCATCTATCAATGTTAATTATTGATGAATTCGATGCATATTATCACTATACGACTGCACAAGTTATTTTAAAAATAGTAAACAGTTATGAGAATATGCAATCGATTATAACGACTCACAATATCACATTGATGAACAATCAAATAACTAGACCAGATTGTTGTTACTTGATTAGTGATAATAAAATATTGCCATTGTACAAACTAAACAAAAAGGAGATTAGAGAAAGAAATAATCTCCAAAATATGTATGTTAATGGTGAATTTAGTAATGTGTTGGAAAAAGAAAATTTATAGATTTGTTTATGAATTGCAATGGAGGTGAACATCAAAAAAGTTAAAAAATATAAAAAAATAGCTTGAATTACTCGCAATAACTCAAGCTATAAGATAGCGTGTTAAATTGGCTACCTAGCAGTGTCATTTTAACATAGTTATCCTTGAAAATCAACCATGATTTGAATGGTAAATTTTTATCAAGGAGGAAAAATTAAAATGATAAAAAAATCAAAAACACCCTTTTTGAGGGATTTGTATTTAGCATATCTTATTAAAGATGCTAAAAGAACGCCTATCGATGAGTATCCCATTATTGAAGAGTGGATGGTTTCAACTAATCCACCTTCAAATATTGTTCAGTGGGATAGAAGACGCGATATTAAAAAAGATAATACTACGACAATTTCCTTTTATTGTAACGATATAGGATTCCAACCAATCTTGAATAATCCTAAAAATTATGTTGAGAAATTGAAAAAATATGAGATGGTTGTTGGAATTGATGCATCTCCCTATGACAATATGCCTATATGGGTACAAAAAAGTCAGATAGGGCTAAATCTTGCAATAACTTATTACCTTGGGAAACAAGGTATCAAAGTTATTCCTAATATACGAATTGGTGATGACTTGACTGTTACATCTTTAGAATCCTATCCTATGCATACTTTGATTTGCATAGGTACAAATGGATTTGTAAAAAAACTTGATAATCGTAAGATATTGAAAAGACAAATCGATAATGTTGTTGATATATTGCAGCCTACAGGAATTTGTGTTTATGGACCAGCCTATGATGATTTGTTCGATTATGCCAAGCAAAAAAGTATTCCAATTTATCAATATGATTCATATACTATGATTGAAAATAAGAAAGACAAATTAAATAAATCATTTGGAGGTTTAAAATCCAATGAAAGGTAAATCTAGTTTGTTTTCTTATAGTCATGAGAAAATTGCACAGGGAAATATTTCATTTATGCCGAAAGAAGGAGAGCGTTCATTGTTTGCAAAATTTATTGCTAACAGAGCTGATATAGATCCTAACGGAATGTATGATGTTATAGCCCATGGAAATAGTGATCTTATAGAAATAGAAAACGGTAATCAAACAATTGCTATAAAAGCTAGGGAAGCCGCAAAACTAATCAAAAAACAACCTGGATTTAAAAAGGCAAAATCAATTCGATTGTTTTCATGCAATACAGGCTCTACTGTAAATGGATTTGCACAAAATTTAGCAAACGCCTTAGGCAAACCAGTGTATGCTCCAAATATGACCATCTATTCGAATAGCAGAGGAAGTTATTGGATTTTAAATGGAAAAGAAAGAGGAGAATTCATAAAATTTATACCAGGAGGTTATAGGAATGGAAAATAAATGTCCAAATTGTGGAAAGAAAATGAAAGTGATTGTTGAAGGATCAGCTAAAAATTTCAAATGTGAATATTGTGGATATTCATATGCAACAACTATTGCTGAAGGAATTGAATGGGATGCAAAGGATTATTCAATAATTTTAGAAAAAAATTCAAATGTTTCTTTAAGTCAAATTAAAACAGTATCATCTGTTTCTGCATTCAACTTTATTGAGAGCAAAAAACTTTTGCTTGATGGAGGTCTTTTAACAACTGCAAGAGCAACCATAATAAAGAAGAAAATAGATAAACTTAATAATGAAGGTATTAAGTTTAAAGTGACACCTGAATTCAAATATTAATCAATAAATGTTGGCTTTTGTAGTGGAAAATTCCTTAGTTTCCACTACTCGAAAGAGTCCTTCAAAAATGGTAAAATAGTAGTGGAAGTTGAGAGGTCGACTTCATTAAAAATAGCTTGAGAAATCTCGATTGGTAGTGGAAGAAACCTTACTTAAGTAGTGGAAATTTTGAAGTGAACCCCAAAAGTTGGACCGAGGAATCGGAAAGAATTGCCACTCAGCATTCAGTCCTAAAGATGCACCACTACTTAAAAAATAATATAAAAAACTTTCATATGATGTTCTATTAATTGAATAGAAAGCAATCATGGTCAAGAAAGTTCTTTAGTACTAATATTAGCAATTAAAGTATAAAATAATGCTCGATATAATTTAAATAGCAAATATATTGAGCAATTATTTATACTTTTTTATTGAATATATCTCTAACTTGCTATAATTGAAGTGGTGATAAATATGAAATATTTAGGTGAATTGACAAAATTGAAACTTTTCGATTATTCAGATGTGTGTAA
>CAVJWU010000016.1:0-30977 GCA_963653535.1 Azospirillum sp. CAG:239 | reverse complement strand
AATAAAACTTTAATATTTAATAAAGAAGCAATTTTCGCTACTAAATTTGAAACTCTACCAGTTTTTGCAAGATACTTAATGTTATCAACTGTAAATTCACTTCTAACTTTTGAAACAAATTCTTCACTAAGAGAACAAACTTCTTCAAAAGATTTACCTTCTTTAACTAATTTATATGCATTAATAGCTTGTAAACCTTCACCAAAACCAGCTGTCTTAGTATCAATAACGTGAACTACTTCTTCACCTTTTTCATCATTAATTTGGTTTGCCGCGAGAACACATGATTGATAAGTACCAGAAATTCCACTTGCCATAGTAAAGCAAATAATTTTATTTCCTTGTTCAACATCTTTAGAAAAAGCTTCTAAAAAATCATTAGGATTAATTAAAGAAGTATGAATATTTTTAAACGCACGTAATTCATCATAATATTCATGTGCGAATTTTTCTACGTCAATATCATCATCATAACAATGATAATTCTTATCTTCGACGAATAGATTCATCGAGACGACATTAATACCTTCTGCATCTTGATCTTTTAAAACAGAATTATATAAATTACTACCTGCATCAACATAAATTTTAGTTTCCATGGGAATCCTCCTTTGAAATCATTAATAATATAAAATAATTATCCTTAAATTAAAATTAAAATTATAAATATTTAATCTACTATTTAAAATTGAATTCTACTGGCTAATTTTTTTCTCTACTAAGAGTAGAATAAGGCTTATTTCCATAGAAATTAAGCATTAAGGAATAAGGTGTTTTCCACAAGCATAGCCTGTTGAAAAAGCTATTTGCATATTAAATCCTCCTGTAAAAGCATCTACATCAAGGACTTCACCAACAAAATAAAGCTTACTTACTAACTTAGATTCCATCGTTTTAGGATTAATCTCTTTAATGTCAACTCCTCCACGAGTGATAATCGCGCGAGAATAATCACCAAAAGAAATAAAGTCTAAACAATACTTCTTTAAATATGTAACTATCTTCGTTCTATCTTCCTTTTTTAAACTTGCAAGAGGAATACGTGGATTTAAATTAACACGATTTAAAAAATCTTTAATCATTGAAATAGGAAGAAGTTTTTCCATTTCATCTTTTAATCTACCAGTCGGATTATTTTTAATGTCTTTAACAATACGTGCATCAAGTTCTTCACTAGTCAAAGCCATCTTTAAATCAAGATATAATTTTAAATTGTTACAAGGAACAACTAATGAAGACAATTTTAAAACAATTGGTCCATCAATAATTCCTTTTTCAAAAGTTAAATCGCCTTCTAAGGTATGGTGGAAGGTATCGTTATAAGCATGAAGTGCGACATTTTTAAGTGTTAATCCTTGTGCATCATAACTTACTTGATCTTTAATTTTAATACATACTAAAGAAGGAGTAGTTTCTTTTATATTATGGCCAAAGAATCTCGCTATTTTATATCCGTCTCCAGTTGAACCAGTTGTAGGATAAGATAATCCTCCAGTTGCGATAACTAAAGCGTCACCAACTATTTCCATCATCTTATTATATTTAACAATGAATTTATCTTCTTTCTTTTCAATTGAAGAAATATCCGTATGACAATAGATTTTTACTCCTAGTCTTTCACATTCTTTTACTAAACAACGAGTAATATCGCTTGCTTTATATGATGTAGGAAAAACCCTATTACCTCTTTCGGTAACAAGATTTACTCCGTGACTTACAAAAAAATCTATCGTATCTTTAGGAGCAAATTCACTTAAAGATGAATAAAGGAATCGCGCGTTAGTAGGAACATGCGCGATAAAATCATTAACAGAACAATTATTTGTTACATTACATCTTCCTTTGCCGGTTATATAAATTTTTTTACCGACCTTTTCATTCTTTTCAAGGACAAATACTTGATTATTATTTTTCGCGGCTTCTAACGCACACATAAGTCCGCTTGGACCTCCGCCTATAATTAAAACTTTCATAAAATCACCCGCTTAATTATACATTAAGAAGAAAGAATTTTAAATTTTAAAAGTAAAATACTTGTAAAATGTAATTCATAAACATATAATCTCTTGCAAAACATTTTAAAAAGATGTTTTTTTAAACAAGGAGGTAATATAACTATGTCAAGAATAATAAGTTATGACGAAATAAAAGAAAACGAAGAAATCAAAGTTTATATTACTGGTGCAGATCGAGTTCTAGCTTCAATGGGTTATACTAACCATTCTTATGGTCACGTTATGAAAGTCGCGGAGACCGTTAAAGAAATATTAACAAAATTCGGTTATTCTGAACGCGAAATTAATTTAGGTCAAATCGCTGCATATATGCACGATATCGGTAATGGGATTAACCGTATGACACACGCTCATACAGGTGCATTAATGGCTTTTAATATTTTAACTAGATTAGATATGGATCCAAAGGATATTTCCTTAATTATCGGAGCCATTGGTAATCACGATGAAACCTCATCTTATCCTATTTCACCTATTGCCGCGAGTTTAATAGTCGCAGATAAATCAGATGTAAGAAGATCAAGAGTAAGAGATCCAGAAACTAGAACAGAAAATATACACGATAGAGTTAACTATGCAGTTGTTAGTTCTTCTTTAGATGTCAATGCAGAAAAAAGAGAGTTAACCTTAAATTTAACTCTCGATACAACTATTACACCAGTTATTGATTATTTTGAAATATTCTTAACTAGAATGAACTTATGTCGTAACGCGGCAGAAAAAATAAATGCCACATTCAAATTAATTATTAATGGATTAGAATTAATTTAAATTAGTTCTAATCTTTTTTATTTTCTTCTTTTTTCTTAAAAAGTCTATTTTGACAATATCTAAGTAAAATATATGAAATTAGTGATCCTATCCCATTACCTAAAGCAATTATGAGAATATAACCAACTGCCTTTAAAGACCACATATTAGCCGCGGAAAAATAATACGCATCCGCGACACAGTGTTCAAATCCACATAAAATAAAGACGATAATAGGAACGACAACACCAAATAATTTTGATACAGGATGAATATTATATTTTTGTACTTCAACCGCAATATAAATCATTACTCCACATCCAATACCAAGTAAGAAAACACTAAATAAAGAATCGTTAAGTTTAATTTGTGAAACTTGTTCTGCTGCAGCACTAACATTCATTCTTGTAAGTCTACCTAAATAGCCCATTGAGCTAGCCCCAATCATATTACCAATAAATATAGTAAGTAAATCTAACAAATAATGAGGTTTATTATCTAATACATAGCCGATTTTACCTGTAAATAAATGTAAATTAAAAACGATAATAGAATATAATCCTAAAGAAAATAAGAAACTAGCAAAGATAGGAGAAGTTGCTTTAACATTTAAATAAACAAATCCCCCAAAGCCAATTAATAAGCCAGCTCCTATACTTGATATTAATAATCTATAATATTTTAATAATTTTTCTTTCATATAATTTCTCCAAAGTCACAAGCAATATTATATTCAAATACCAAATTAAAAAAACCAAAAAAACGACTTTTTAGTAAAAAATATACAAATTTTCATTTAATTTCATTTATCAAATCACTATAATGTTAATTAAATTTATTTATTTCATATTAATTATGAAAATAAATTTTTTATTTAAGGAGAAAAAAATAATTATGAAAAAAGGATTTTTAGTTTTATCGGTTGCATTACTTACAACCATTTTAACTGGATGTGCGACTACTTCAAGTAGTTCTTCTAGTGACGCTTCGTCAAACTCATCAAGTGTAGCTCCTAGTAGTTCATCTTCTACTTCTAGTGATTCTAATTCTAGTAGTTCATCTTCTACTTCTAGTGATTCTAGTTCTAGTAGTTCATCTTCAACAAGCGTTAATACAAATGTTGTTCTTGATCAAAATGGATTAAAAGACGTATTTTCAAAAGCTTCTTCCGCAGATAGTAAAGTAAAATCTGGCACATTAGAAGTAACTGAAAAAAACAATTTAGGTAGTAGCGTTACAACTTACACATACGAATATGGTGATAAATATACTCATGTTAAAGCAGTAGATAGTTATGAAACATCAAATTCATATTATGGTTATGATGCTTCTAATAAAGCTTATGGTATTAAAGTAGTCGATGGAGCAAGTTCTTCTATCGAAATTAAAGATGAAGGTGTATTTAATGGCCCTACATTTAAAGATTATGTTGGTAATACCATTTATGGTATGAAAGGTTTATTAGCTAAACTCTCTACCATGGTTGAAGCAAATGAAAATAAGGACTTTGATGGATGGTATGATTCTGCATCTAATCCTACTAAATATAATTTTTCAGTTGGTACACTTGTTAAAGGTGGCTATAATATTACATTAGATGTATATGATGTAACATTTGAAGTAAGCGAAGAAAGTGTTCTTGCATTAAAAGTAACTTATAATAGATATACTGGTAGTTCATTAACATATAATGAAAGTGCAGGTAGATATTATTATGATAGTACAAAATCAACAAAGAATATCACTTATGCATTCACTCAAACTTTAGGTACTAGAGATGCAGTTAATCCATATGCTTATGAAAACTTCTTATTTACTTCTTTTGATCTTAAAGATGCAACAACAAGTGCCGTTATCGCAAATGAATCAACTGTAAATGTAACTAAGAATGTTCCATATAAAATTTCAATTGCTAATGCAGTTCCAGAAACTGCGAGTGCAGATGTAGATACTCCAGTTATTTCATTTGGTACAGGTGTAACTAGCGAATCAATTTATGGTACTTTCATTAACAATGCAATTTCAATTGAAGGTTATGTCGAAGGAACTTATACTTGTACAATTAAAACAAAAAATGTAACAAAAACATTAACTATTGTTGTTTCAAATTCCTCTTCAACTGATGGTGATGATAGTGGTGAAACTAGCGCATTAACATTAGCGAAAATTACCGCTTCTGGCGCTGAATTAAACGATGGTTGGGAAACTACATTAGTCTTTACTCCAGAAAGTGTAAATTCTCCTGAATCAGGAACAGTTTCATTAAATGATACTGTTAACCTCCTTTATAGTTATGATTATGATGAAAAAACATTTATGATCATGGACGCTGATTATGATCCAGTTTGTGTTTTAGAAATTAAAGGTAATTCATTAACTCTTAAAGAATATAAAAACGAAGACTATTCTGGAAGATTTGATGGCCCATTTACTTTAACAGGTTCTTCTAGTGACGGAGATTCTGATGGTGATGGTAGTGGTGAAACTAGCGCATTAACATTAGCGAAAATTACCGCTTCTGGCGCTGAATTAAACGATGGTTGGGGAACTACATTAGTCTTTACTCCAGAAGACGCAAATTATCCTGATTCAGGAACTGTCTTATTAAATGATGTTGTTACTTTAAATTATCAATATAATTATGATGAAAATACATTTACAATCATGGACGCTAGTTATGATCCAGTTTGTGTTTTAGAAATTAGCGGTAATTCATTAACTCTTAAAGAATTAAAAAACGAAGGCTATTCTGGAACATTCGATGGTCCATTTACTTTAACAGGTTCTTCTACCGGCGGAGATTCTGATGGTGATGGTAGCGATGAAACTAGCGCATTAACATACGAAACAGTAGTTTCAAGCACATTTGTTAGTTCATGGACTAGTCAAACTTTAACTTTTAATGATGAAACTAAAATTGCAACATTCAGTCAATTAGGTACATATTCTTATACATATGATGAAACAACTAAAACATTCACTTTAACATATACTGAAGATTCAACTGATACCTTAACATTAACAATTAATGGTTCTTCTTTAGTTACTTCTGAATTTGACCAATACACTATCTCTACAGTAGTTCAAGACATGACATTAGAAGAAGCGTTATCTCATTCTTATTTTTCTTCAAATATGGGAGTTACCTTAACTTTTACACCAGGAACTACATCTTCTGAAGGAACAGCTTCTCTTTCTATCTCTGAAGATGAAGGAACTTACGTATACGATGAAACAACTAAAACATTCACTGTTACTATTGGTGAATATAATTATACATTCACTATTAGTGGTAATACTTTAACTAATTCTGAAGTAGGAACTTTTACAATAGTTAATAATTAACGGTATTTAAAAAGGTTAACGTTTTTGAAGCGTTAACCTTTTTATTATAATTTAAATATTTCTTTTAATTTAAGTCCGACACCATCTTCTTCATTACTAGAACACATCGTAAAACTATTTCTTAATTTGCTCGAAGGAGAATTGCTCATTACATAACTATTTTTAGCTTCTAAAAGTAATGGATAATCGTTGTCGTTATCTCCAAAAGCATAAATATCTTCTTTATTTATATTTAGATAAGATGATAAGAAATTTAACGCTACTCCTTTATTTGCTTCTTTAGAAACAATTTCTAAAAAGCATTCATGAGATCTTAAAACATTATATTCTTTATTAAAAAGAGAAGTAATTTGTTCTTCTACCTTATCAATGTTTTCTTTGCTATCGGCGAATATTAACTTAATATATTCGTTATCAACTTCCTTAAAATCAGATATCTTTATATTTGGTTTAATAATATCTTGTTCGAGAAGAGTTCCCACTGTATTTCTTCCATCAAAGACAAAATTACCTTCTTCATCATAACATAAAAAGCCAATATTAAGAGACGAACTAACTTTATAAGCATCACGAATTAGACTACCAGGTATTGTTTTTTTAAAAATAATTTTTCCATCAAAATTAGATACGACTACGCTACCATTGTAGGTGATAGAATAATTAGATTTATCATTAAGACAAAGTTGATCTATAAATTTTTTAATTCCTGAATATGGGCGACCTGAAGCGATAACAAATTTATTATCATCTTTTATTTTTTTAATAATTTCTTCATTAAAAGAACTTATTTCATGCTTATTATTAAGAAGAGTTCCATCCATATCACACGCGATTAATTTCATATTATATTCTTGCTACTCCTGTTTCTCTAGCAGCAAGAGATACTTCTTTTGCTACTTCTTTAACTACACGTTTATCAAATGGGCTAGGAATAATATAATCAGGAGATAATTCTTCATCTTTAATTAAATAAGCAATGGCTTTACTTGCTGCGAGTTTCATCTCTTCATTAATACATCTTGCGCGACTCTCTAACGCACCTTTAAAGATACCAGGGAAAGCTAAAATATTATTGATTTGGTTAGGATAATCACTTCTACCAGAACCAACAATATAAGCACCTGCTTCTTTTGCATCATTATAATTAATTTCTGGATTAGGATTAGCCATAGCAAAGACTATTGGGTCTTTCGCCATATGTCTAACATCATCTTTGGAAACTAAATTAGGTGCGCTTAAACCGATAAACGCATCAGCTCCTACTAAAAGTTCCGATAAAGTAGTTTCATTTCTACTAGGAGAAGAATATATTCCTTCATCTAATTGTTCTTTAATTAAGAAATCGTAACTATCATATTTTTCTTTAGTGATAACCCCAGTGATGTTATAAGCATTAATTTCACCAACGCCGATTTTTTTAAGCATTCTCGCGACCATACTTCCAGCCGCGCCTGTTCCTGACATAACTACTCTCATCTTAGAAAGATCTCTTTTAGTTAAACGAGCGATATTAATAAAAGCCGCGGCAACTACAATAGAAGTACCATGTTGATCATCATGAAATACTGGTATATCCATTTCTTTAATTAATCTTCTTTCAATAGTAACGCAACGAGGGGCAGAAATATCTTCTAAATTAATCGCTCCTAAACTTGGTTCAAGAATCTTACAAGTTCTAATAATTTCTTCAACGTCTTGCGTTTTTAAACATAATGGAAACGAATCAATTCCCGCGAGTTCTTTTAGTAAAATAGATTTTCCTTCCATAACAGGAAGGCCAGCATATGGTCCAATATTACCTAAACCTAAAACAGCTGAACCATCGGTAATAACTGCGACTATATTACCTTTAGAAGTATATTTATAGACGTTATTAACATCTTTTTCAATTTCTTTACATGCATAACTTACTCCAGGAGTATACGCAAGAGATAAATCATGAGCGTTTTCAATTTTTACTTTTGAGTAAGTACCAAATTTACCTTTATTTTCTTCATGTAATTTTAATGATTCTTCTTTTATATCCATATAACCTCTTCCTATTCAAATAGATAATTACCGTTATAATCTAAAGCAACTATCATTTTAAAATTTTCTACTTTTAATCTTTTAATCGATTCAGGGCCTAAATCAAAGAAAGCTAATTCAACGTATTCTTTTACGCTTTGAGCGATTAACGCTCCACATCCACCGGTAACAACAAAATACATAATATGATTCTTTTTATAAATATCAATGCATTTTTTATCGCGAGGACCTTTTCCAATTGTTCCTCTTACGCCGATAGAAGCCATTAATGAAGCATAAGCATCCATTCGCGAAGAAGTAGTTGGACCAATGGAACCAACAATTCTTCCGGGTGGAGTAGGAGTAGGACCAGCATAATAAATAAATGCATTATTTAAATTAACTGGAAGTTCTTTATTTTCTAAAAATAATTTATTTAGTCGAGCATGGGCCGCATCTCGTGCAGTAAAAAGTTCTCCATTAAAGCTCACTACATCACCTACTTTTAAAGACTTTAATTTTTCTTCTTCAAGAGGATAATTTATAATCATAAAATAATCTCCTTATGACGTGAAACATGACATTGTAAATTAACACATACTGGTAAAGAAGCAATGTGACAAGGAAATAGATTAACCTTTACTGATAAAGCGGTAGTTTTCCCTTTTAATCCCATTGGACCTATATTTAAAGCATTAATTTCTTCTAGTAATTCTTTTTCAAGTTTACGAGCACTTTCAATTTCGCTTTCATCTTCTATCGGTCTAAGTAATGCTTCTTTAGCGATACACGCACATTTTTCTAACGTTCCTCCAATACCAACTCCAACAATTAAAGGTGGACAAGCTCTTCCTCCAGCAAGACGCACCGTTTCAAGAACAAAATCTTTAACGCCTTGAACTCCTTCACTTGGACTAAGCATTTTTAAACGTGACATATTCTCACTTCCTGCCCCTTTAGGACATATTTTAATTTTTAAAGAATTTCCAACACACGTTTTCACATGAACAATTGGAGGTAAATTATCAAGGGTATTAATTCGATCTATGGGATTATTAAGCGTAGATTTTCTTAGATATCCTTCTTTATAAGCTAAACGAACTCCTTCATTAAGCGCGTAATTTAAATCACCGTTAATATAAACTTCATTACCTAATTCGACAAACATAACAACAATTCCTGTATCTTGGCAAATTGGTAAATGGATTGAATTCGCTAAAAGATCGTTTTCAATGATTTGATCTAAGATTTCTTTTCCTAAACCACTTTCATTATCTTTAGCTTTCTTTAAATATTTTAATAATGTCTCATCAACGTTAATACAAGCATCAATAAGAGCATCTTTTACTTTAACAATAATATCTTCAATTTTAATTTCTTTCATATAATTACTCTTTCACAAAATAATCGATCATACATCCAGTTACATAAAGAAGTTGAATGATAAATGAACAAATAAATCCAAAGACTCCCATATGATTGTTACCCATGCAATAAGAGACGATATCAATGACGATAATTATAAATAAGAAAATCGAATAGATGGTAGAAAACTTTGCAACCTTAGTTTTCTTATCTAAATATTTATGTACTCCAGAAATTCCTGCAAGAAGATTTACCGTAACAACAATCAAATAAGCGATAATTATTGTAATTACATTTTTCGTGGAAATTTCATCTCCTTTAAGATAGTTATTTAAATCAGCGATAAATGCATATGAATTATAGAAAACTAAGAAAATAAAACCAATAGAAGAGCCTAATAAACTCACTTTCGCAAATCTTTTTATTTTCGTTTCATTAATAAGATCTTTAAAGATTGACTTAGATTCTTCTTTAATCAATTGTTCTTGGCTTGTTTTTTCAATGACTTCAATTTCACTTACCCTATTTTTCATTTGAAACGAATATTTATATTCTTTTGGTCTTTCTAAGAATAATAAAGTTGTCGCCTCCCAAATAAAAACCCAAGCAACAATATCAACTACTTCTGTTCCTACATCTTTTTGTAATTCATTTTCTAATACACCAGTAGATTTTAATACTGTTAATATGAAGATAAGCGTAATTCCAACTAAAATTAATAATGCAGCAGAAAGTTGTCTTTTTTGTTTTACTCCACGTGCAAAATATAATGATAATTCAATTGAATCATTAAAAGATTCAACTAATTTCTTCGCTTCATCTTTAGTTATGGCATCCACTTCAAAAATAATTTTAACTTTGTAATTTAATGGAATATTATCAATTGAATTAGATATCTTTTCCGTTACATCAGAACAAAATAAATTATTCTTTTCTTTAGGTGAATAATTATCATAAAGTTCACTTATATGATTAAAATCATAATAAAGATATAAAACTTTACCTTCTTCATCCATATCATAATATTTTTTTATTAATTCATTTTTACGATCATTATCATTAGTTTTCTTCATAAACAACCTCTTCTTTTATATTATAAATATTTTTATATTTTTTAAAAACTATTATTTTTTTAATTTAGTAATTATATAAATTTCCTAGTTAATAAAAAAGAGATTAACCATTAGCTTACCGATATAAATCGAATAAACTAATGAAGTTAATCTCATTTATTTTATTTAACTAAATATTTATATGTTATTCATGTAGCTTCAAAATAGCTTGTATTAATTTATTCGCGCCTTTAATAATGTTTTCTTTATTTGTCGCTAAATTTACACGAATAAAATTATCGCCATTACTACCATATTCTTTTCCATCTGAAACTCTTAAACTAAAATTTTCTAAAAGATATTGGCTAAAAGGTTCGCTAGTAAGATGTAAAGAAGATATATCAATCCATAATAAATATGTCGCATTTGAAGGAACTACATGAATAAAAGGAACTTCTTTATTTAACATTTCAGTAAATATTTTCTTGTTCTCATAGATATATTCATTTAATTCATCAACCCATTCATCACCATCTTTATAAGCAGCAATAGAAGAAGCAATCGCGAAGAAATTAGGCTCTGCGACTTCATCAGTATTTAATCCTCTCCAAACCTTATGTCTTAGATATGGATTTTTTACTATTGCACAAGAAGTATGTAATCCTGCTAAATTAAATGTTTTTCCAGGGCTAACTAAGGTAATAGAGATTTCTCTATTTGTTTCGTTAACGCTGTAGAAAGGTACATAATGTAATGTAGGAGAAACAAAGTCACAATGAATTTCATCAGATACGACAATTACATCATGTTTTTTAGCTAAAAAGCCTATTTTTTCTAATTCTTCTTTAGACCAAATTTTACCGATAGGATTATGTGGATTACAAAGAATCATCATACTTGTCTGTGGATTAGCTAACTTTTTATCTAAATCATCAAAATCAATATGATATTCACCATTTTCATAAACTAAATCACTTGATACGATGTTTCTACCATTATTAATAATAGAATTATAAAAAATATTATAACATGGAGATTGAATAAGAACATTTTCTCCTACTGAAGTTAATTTACGAACAATCGAAGATAAAGAACAAACTACTCCGGAAGAAAATATCATCCATTCTTTTTCAAAAATAACATTATGTCTTCTTCTCCACCAAGAAATAATAGTATCAAAATATTCATCTGGAATAATAGAATATCCATAAGCACCAATTTTAGTTCTTTCTTCAATCGCTTTTATTACTCCAGGATAAGTTTTAAAATCCATATCTGCCACCCACATTGGTGATTCTACTTTTACATCATCATATTTGAGTGAATATGTATTTTCTCTTTTTGCTATTTCATCAAAATTATATTTCATATTAATTATCTACCTTAATTTCTAGTTTGGATTTATCAACATATTTAGGATCTAAGATTAGTTCTTTAATACCTAAAGCATGGATATATCCGCTTATTGGGTTTTTCACTGAATCAATAACACTTGTTACTTCTGCTTGAACATTCGAACAAGATTCAAAACATAAATCAGTATTATTAAGTTCACAATTTACTAATTTAAGTCCATCGATATAACAAAATCCTTGATTAGATTCAATTTTGCAATTAATAAAGACTAAGTTTTTTGAATTCCAACCAATGTATTCACCTATTATAGTTGAATTTTCAACTACTACATTATCGCAATTCCAAAAGCTATCTTTAGAATTAAGTGTCGCGTTTTTAACAACGATGTTTTTTCCTCCATCAAAGCAATAATTACCATCTAAATAAAAATCGTTAACATATACGTTTTCTGCGTTAAAACCTAAATAATCTCCTTTAGCTTTAACGTGTTCTAATCTAATATTTTTACTATTCCATAAAGTCTCACTTGCATCAGAGAAATTAGAATTAATAATATTTACTCCATCGCATCTTCTAAATAATTTTGGTGCATCGATAATACAATCTTTAATTTCAATATTTTTGGTATACCAAATCCCAGATCTACTCATAGTAAAGAAGGAAGAATTAGTCACTTTAATATTATTTGAATGCCATAAAGGATATTTCCATTCAAAAGTACAATTATCGAGCTCAACATTTTGCGCGAACTTTAATGGTGATTCACCATCATGAAAGCGCGATGATATTATTTTTTTATCATGAATATCAAATAAAGCTCTTTCACCTTCAAAAGAACCATTTTCAATAATTTCTTTTTCCATGAATTTAACCTCCTGCAGTTTTATATTCTATCATTTAAAACTATTTGTTTCAATTGCTTATTAAGTTTACTACCTCAAGTTGACTTTATGTCAACTCATATTTCTTAATTTTATAAATTATCATTGAATAACTAATTATTATTATTTATATTAAGAAGGATTTGAAAGAAGAAAATTATGACTAACGATATTTATATTACATCTATTACTACTAAATATAGAGCTAAACTCTATTCAAAATTTGTTAAAGCAATCTCTACTTATGAATTAATTAAAGAAGGAGATAAGATTTGTGTCTGTATCTCTGGTGGTAAAGACTCTATGCTGATGGCTAAATTATTTGAGCAATACCACGCTCATAGCGATATTAATTTTGAAGTAAAATATTTAGTGATGAATCCTGGATATAATCCTATTAATCTACAGGTAATTAAAAATAATTTAGAATTATTATCGATCCCTGCGACAATTGTCGAAACTAATATTTTTGATATTGCAAATTCACAAGATAAATCACCTTGTTTCTTATGTGCAAAATTAAGAAGAGGTGCTTTATATAATATCGCAAAAGATTGGGGTTGTAATAAAATAGCTTTAGGTCACCATTACGATGATGTTATTGAAACAACTTTAATGAATCTTCTTAACGTCGGTTCATTTCAAACAATGCTACCAAAGCTTAAATCAACTAATGTTGACCATATGGAAGTAATTAGACCAATGTATTTCATCCGTGAAAAAGATATTATCTCTTGGAAGAATTACCATTCCTTAAGATTTATTCAATGTGCATGCCGTTTCACCGAGAATTGCGCAATTTGTGATAACGGAGGAGGAGGCTCTAAACGAGCTGATACTAAAAAGCTCATCCACGATTTATTAGAATATAACCCACAAGTAGAAAAGAATCTTTTTAAAGCAACAGAAAACGTAATATTAGATAAAGTTCTTGGCTATAAAGATGGAGATAAGAAAATTAATTTCTTAGATAATTACGATAAAAAGTAATTATCTTTTTTATTGTTTTGAAGCATAAAAAAATCCCTCAGTAAATTATACTGAGGGAGATAATTTCTTTTTATTATTCACCAGATCTATCAAATAAGACCATATAAATCCCTTTAAATAAAATCTTAGTATCTAACCATAAAGATCTATTTTCGATATATTTTAAATCTAAATCAATCCATTCATCAAATTTAATATCATTCCTATTATGTTCTATTTGCCATAAACATAATATACCACCTTTAACTAGAAATCTTTGTTTTTGATAATCAGTATATTGTTCTACTTCTAGAGGAATGGGCGACCTAGGACCAACTACTGATAATCTACCAACAAATATATCCCATATTTGAGGTAATTCATCTAAAGAAGTCCTTCTTAAGAATTTACCAAATTTAGTAATTCTAGGATCATTCTTTAATTTAAATGCCGCGCCATCAGCTTCATTAATATTATATTCAAGAAGTTGTTTTTTCATTTCTTCCGCGCCTGGGCACATCGAACGTATCTTATGGAACTTAATAAGTTTACCATTCTTACCTACTCTAGTCGAAGAATATATCGCTCCATGAACTGTCTTATCTTTAATACCATTAGGATCTTTAGTTACTATAACACTATATTTAATACCATCTTTAGAAGTATATTCGCCATTAACATCTTCTTTTATTTCCATCTTATAAGATTTAGAACCCAAATCTTCTAAGTATTTAATTAACATAAGTAATATTATGAACCAACCAAACATTAATAAGAATGTTCCAGAAGATAAAATATCAAATAATCTTTTAACAAATTGATAAATATACTTTGTATGATAGTTAATAGTTATATTATCAATTGTAAATCCTTCTTTTGCTAACATAAATATTTCTCCATTTGCATTTCGACAACATATTAACATAAATTAGCGCATTAGAACAACGCTTCTTCTTGCCACATGTCAAAATAGAATATCATATAATCTAAAAAAAGTATATAAATTTTATTGATTTTGTTTACTTACTAAAGTATTAGATATTCTCTATATAGAGTAATATTTAGCATTTAAGAAATCGAATAAAAATGTACCTTGCGAAAATCACAAGGTACATTTTCTTTATCTATAGTAATATATGAGTTACTAATTAAATAAGTTTAGAATCTTTTAACCAAAGTTCAATATCAGTATCTTTAACTTTAGATAATACTTTCTTTAAGAGAATCTTTTCTTTCCATGATAAATCAGAATCTAAGATTTTCTTTTTATCTAATGCGTAATAAGTTGCACGTAACATTTCTCTTACATCGTAACTTGATCCCCATACTTCAGGAACACCACGATCAATGTTCATAAGAGTATAAACTGCTTCCATACCTGTTCTAATTGAATATTCAGTTGTGAAAATTGTATCACGTGGAGTTTCTGCAAATTGTCCGACAAAGGCTAAGTTAACACATCCTTCAGGAACTACCTTAGGTCTATCTGCATTCGCTCTTGGTTGGAAGAAAGCATTAATATATGGCATGAAGCAAGTTGTTGTATTACATTCTTTACTTAATGCTTCGATTTCGCTTTCTTTCGCACCAATATGGTATAACCATTCTTTTGCGATTTCTTGACCAGTACAATTTCTCATTGCTTTCTTGATGTAATTACCTTCTTTATTTGTGTTTAAACTATAAAGCCAAACAATTACGCTGCCTTTTGGTTGAGCTTTAAATTGTGGTTGGCGGTTAATAGTCCAAGATAATCCCCAGTTATCAAAAGAATCTTTAACTGATACAATTCCACCAGTTGTGACCTTACCTTCAAGTGGATCACGTTTACAAATCTTCTTAATAAGTTCGATTATTCTCTTATTTGTAGTATATACTGAAGCGGACATCCAGTTAGTTTCTTCAATGTTAGAAGCAAATACCTTTGGATTACCAAATTCTTTTCCTTGAGCAGCAATTTTTTCCCATAATGACCAGCCATCACCAACATTTGGTTTGAGATTAGTTAAATCTGGTGCATGATCATTATCGCCATAACGGCTAACATCAGTACAACATCCGTTTGTAACAATAAAGAAATCATCTTTAGTTAATTTTTTAACTTCTTCATTTCCGCCTCTATCAAGAGTAATTGATGTAACTACTTTCTTATCGCCCATTTTTTCAATTTTACAATCAGTTACTTTTACACCAAATTCAAAGATGACGCCTCTTTTTTCAAGATATCTTTGTAATGGAAGAATCATTGATTCATATTGATTATATTTAGTAAATCTTAAAGCTGAGAAATCAGGTAAACCATCAATATGATGAACATAACGTTGAATATAACGTTTCATTTCTAATGCGCTTGACCAACGTTGGAAAGCAAACATTGTTTGCCAATAGAGCCAGAAATTACTCTTCCAGAAATGTTCGCTGAAACATTCAGAAATTTTCTTATATTCCAAATCTTTTTCAGGTGTTAAATATAATTTTAATAATTCTCTTTGAGCTTCTCTATCTAAAGTAAATTTATTATCAGTATGAGCATTTTCACCACGATTAATAGTCGCTCTACAAAGAGAATAGTTAGGATCTTTTTTATTTAACCAATAATATTCATCTAATACTGATACGTTTTCATTTTCAATTGATGGTACATCACGATACATATCCCACATGACTTCAAAATGGTTATCCATTTCTCTACCGCCACGCATATAGAATCCTTTTCTTAAATCGTGATAACCATCACAAGATCCACCAGCGATGTTTAAAGTTTCAAGAATATGAATTCTATCACCTTTTACTTGTCCATCTCTAACTAAATAGAATGCCGCGGATAAACCAGCAAGGCCAGATCCTACAATATAGGCAGATTTTTTATCGGCATCAACAGGTTTTTCAGGATGCGCGAATGATTCATAAGTTCCGCTAGAATAATACATAATTTGTTCCTCCTTTATTCTTGCAAATTCATTTTAACGGGACTTTTATAAATTTAAAATAGACAATATTTTCGTTGTGATAGGATTTCTATCAACAATTTTAAAGTGTATATTTTTTTATCAATTTACCAAAAATGATAAAAACTCCTTTTCAGGAGTTTAGTTAGCTTCAAACTTAGATAAAATCCATTCTGTTTCACCAGTTAAGATCTTTTCTAATTTTTCTAAGATGATATGATAATCCACCTTCATGTCATCATTTATCCAATCAAGAACAATACCAATTAGAAGATGTTTATAAGCATTTGCAACAAAGATTAAATTATCTTCTTCAACCTTATGACCAGTAGCTTCTTCTTTAACTACATGATACGTTAATTGATATACAAGAGGGGAAAGCATTTCTTCAACATTACCGCGAGAATTAAACTTATATGCGTTTATTAATAAATCTTTATATTTTAAGCAAATAATAAAGATATTTTCCATTCCTTTAGTCCAAGTAGAAGATTCATATCCGCCATCTAATACCTTTTCACATTCTTCTTTCAATGTATAATTTAAAATGTCATATATATCTTGAAAGTGATAATAAAATGTCATTCGATTAACGCCACATCGAGAAGTAATATCGTTAATAGAAATTTTCTTAAAAGACTTCTCAGAAAGTAGTTTTAAGAATGTTTGAGATAATGCTTTTTTAGTTAATTCATTAGCCATAATAATTAGATTTATCCCCCTTCATAGTTTTAGTTTAACAAATATTTTAATTAATTAGAAGATATAATATTTTAATAAAATATTATTAACTAAGAATTAACATTAATTAGATAAGAAAATTTAATTCAATCGTTATATTATTTACTAAAAAAGGAATGATACCTTAATACCATTCCTTAAAAATATTAATATTCTTTTTCTTCTTTATTAGCTTTTTCTTTTATATCGCCCACTGCTGCTTCAGTAGTTAAGAATAAGCCTGCAATTGAAGCCGCATTTAAAAGAGCGCTTCTAGTGACCTTAGTAGGATCAACAATACCTTTTTCTTTCATATTGACCCAAGTGCCGTTTTTTGCATCAAATCCAACACCATCTTCTTTAGTCAATTGAAGTTCAACAATATCTCTACCTGAATACCCTGAGTTTTCTGCGATTTGATATAAAGGAGCTTCTAGAGACTTTAAGACGATGTTCATACCACGTTTTACATCTACTTCATCAGAATTAAGTTCATTCTTAACCTTCTTATAGACTTGTAATAAAGCTTCTCCGCCACCTGGAACAATACCTTCACTAATTGCAGCTTTAGTTGCATTTAATGCATCTTCTAATCTTAGCTTCTTTTCTTTAAGTTCAGATTCAGTAGTTGCACCAACTTTAATTAATGCCACACCATTAGTTAGTTTAGCGATTCTTTCGTTAATTTGATCTTTCTTATATTTAGTAGTTTCGTTAGCTTCATCTTCTCTTAAGCTCTTAATGTATTTAGCTACTTTATCTTTATCACCAGAGCCATCAATAATGGTCGTATCATCTTTTTTTATAACTACCTTACTTGCTGAACCTAATTCATCAATATTAATTTCACTTAATTTTCCATCAGGTAAGTTCTTATCATAGAATTTCGCACCAGTAATAACTGCGATATCTTTTAATTCTTCAGTTTGAGAATCACCAAATCCAGGAGCTTTAGAAGCAACTACGTTAAATGTACCACGTAATTTATTTATAACGATAGTTGAAATAGTTTCTTGATCCATATCATCTGCGATGATGTATAAAGGTTTATGCACTTTTACTACTTCTTCTAATAAAGGAAGAATATCTTGAATAGAATTAATCTTATTATTAGTTACTAAAATTAATGGATTTTCTAAGACAATTGATTTTGAATTGGAATCAGTTAACATGTATGGAGATATATAACCTTTATTGAATTTTAAGCCTTGTGTAACTTCTAATGAAGTTTCAAAACCTTTCGATTCATCAACGTTAATAACGCCATTTTTACCAACTGTTTTCATTGCATTCGCGATAATATCACCAATTTCTTTAGAACCAGATGAAATAGTTGCAACAGAAGCGATATCTTGATAAGTATTAACTTCTTCACTAATATTTAATAATTCTTCACTTACTTTTTTACTAGCTTCATCAATACCTTCTCTCATTAAGACAGGATTTGCCCCTTTAGAAACTGCATTAAGTCCATTATGAATCATATCTTGAGCGAGAACAGTTGCAGTAGTAGTACCATCTCCCGCGGTATCGTTAGTATTATTCGCGACTTCATATATTAACTTTGCACCCATGTTTTTAAATGGATCTTCAAAGGTAATTTCTTTTGCAATTGACACACCATCATTAGTGATTAAAGGTGAGCCATAACCTTTATCTAAAACAACATTTCTTCCTTTAGGTCCTAAAGTTACTTTAACAGTATCGGCTAAATCATCAATACCTTCGAGCATTTTATCTAATGCATCTTTACCAAATTTAATTTCTTTTGCCATAATTTATTTTCCTCCTTATTCAATAACTGCTAGAATATCATCAGCAGAAATAATTAAATATTCTTCATCATCAATTTTAATTTTTGTTGGTGAATAAGTTTTATAAATTACCTTATCGCCTACTTTAACTTCAATTGGAATTAGATTTCCAGAATGATCGAGTTTACCTTTACCGACTGCAACGACGAACGCGAATTCACTTTCTTCTTCCTTTTGAGATAAAATAATTCCCGATTCAGTTTTCTTTTCTATTTTTTGTTTTTTTAATACAACATTATTGTTTAATGGTCTAACCATAATTATCCTCCTTAATCGTTAGCACTCCCACATCGCGATTGCTAACTATTATTATATATAAATCACATTTAGCACTCTGTCAAGTAGTTTGCTAAAGTTTTTTTCAATTATTTTTAGATTAATTTTATGAGGATTTTTTTGTTAAATTATAGATTTTATAAGACAATATTACGTAGGTAAAAAGTTAGCAAAACAAACCAAGAGCAAAAAACACAAGGTTTTTCCTTGTGTTTTTAAATACATAATAACTTATTAATTATTTATTTACTTTGCCAATCTGAAGAAGGATCTTTTTGGAAAGCAGTAAGTTTAGTTAAATCTTCTTTCTTAATATAATTTTCTTCGTGAGCTTGTTCAATTAAAGCATGGAAATTACTTAATGAATGATTGCTAATATTCGCATTTTTTAAATTATCAAGACCACTTTGAAGTTCATAAGTAAAGATAGATGCAATTCCTAGTACATTAGCCCCTGCTTCTTTAAGGATATTACATACTTCAATTACTGATCCTCCAGTTGAAATTAAATCTTCAATAACGACAACGTTCTTATTTACTGGAGTAACTCCTTCAATTTGATTTTTTCTTCCGTGATCCTTCGCGCCACTTCTTACATATCCCATTGGTAAATTAAGAATATCCGAAACATATGCTGCATGAGCGATACCAGCTGTTGAAGTTCCCATTACTACTTCACAAGTTAGATAATATTCTTTAATGATTGAAGCTAAACCTTCTTCAATTACCTTTCTTACTTCTGGATAAGATAAAGTTAAACGATTATCACAATAAATTGGAGATTTAATCCCACTCGCCCAAGTAAATGGATCATTTGGTTTTAAAAATACCGCCTTTATTTTTAGTAAATTTGAAGCAACTACTTTTTCTAAATCTTTCATCTTAATTAAACTCCTCTAAACATTTTTTATATGCGCTTACTGGATCACTTGCATTAGTAATTGATCTACCTACAACTATATATGTCGCAGTATTTTCTTTTGCAAAAGTTGGTGTAGCAACTCTTTTTTGATCACCACTTGCATCTCCTAACAGTCTAATGCCAGGGCAAACAGAAATTAATCCTAGTTCAGTCATAACATTAGCTTCAAAAGCTGAACAAACACATCCATCTAAACCAGCCTTTTTCGTGTTTTCTGCATAAATCTTCGCGACATCTTTCACTGACTTAGTTCTATCAATTAAAATTTCATTATGTAAGATATCTTCATTAATAGAAGTAAGAACGCTTACCGCGATTAATTTAGTCTTTTTACCTAATGTAGTTGCGTCTAACCCTGCACGAGCTGCGCGCATCATTTCTATTCCTCCTGAGGCATGGCAGTTAACTATATCAACTCCTAAAGCACCTATTTTTTCCATGGCTTTTTGTACTGTATTAGGAATATCATGTAGCTTTAAATCAAGGAAGATTCTAAAACCTTTTTCTTTAAGTTCTTTTACTAAACTAGGTCCTTCTTTATAAAATAATTCCATTCCTATCTTAAGATAAGGATTTAATCCTTCAAATGGTTTTAAGAAAGAAACTAGTTTTTCTTTTGATTCAAAATCACAAGCGATAATTACATTATTATTCATATTTATGTGCTCCTTTTATAATGTCTTCTAAATTAGTTATATGTAATTCTTCCATAACTCTATCTAAGTCTTCAATAATTTCTTTACAAGCATATGGGTTAATTAGATTTTCTGATCCTACCATAACTAAACTCGCCCCAGCATACATCATTTCAATAACATCATATGCTGAAGATACTCCACCCATCCCAATAACCGGAACTTTTACTGCTTTAGAAACTTCATATACCATTCGTAATGCAACAGGGAAAACTGCTTTACCAGAATAGCCACCTTTTTTTACTCCTAAGATGGGTCTAGCAGTCTTTAAATCGATTCGCATACCGACTAAGGTATTAATTAATGATATTGCATCACATCCTGCTTCTTCTGCCGCGAGAGCGATTTCTACAATATTAGTTACATTAGGTGATAATTTAACAATAACTGGTTTAGAAGAAACTTCTTTAACTCTTTTTACTAATTCTTTTGTCAAAGTTGGATCTACTCCAACTGACATACCGCCGTGAGATACATTAGGACAAGAAATATTTAATTCAATCGCAAATATTTGTTCTTCTTTTGATAATTTTCTTACTGTTTCAACATAGTCTTCTAAAGAATGTCCTCCAACATTCGCGATTACTTGATCTTCATATACTTTGCTAAGCTTAACAAGTTCCTCGTTAATAACTTTATCAACACCAGGGTTTTGTAAGCCGATTGAATTAAGTAATCCATTATCGCATTCTGCGATGCGAGGTAAAGGATTACCATATCGAGGTTCAAGAGTCGTTCCTTTTAAAGCAATAGAACCTAAGATATTAATATCGTAATAAGAAGCAAATTCATAACCAAAACCAAATGTTCCACTTGCAGGGATAATCGGATTTTTAAATGTTTTACCTAAAAATTTTATTTTTTTATTCATAGATTACCTCGCTAGAAGAAAATACTGGTCCTTCTTTACATACTCTTTGAGGCCCTTTAGTTGTTTTAATCGAACACCCCATACAGGCACCAAATCCACATCCCATTCTCGCTTCTAAAGATACAAAACCTTTAGAAGAATATTTAGATAGATATTTAAGCATTACTAAAGGTCCGCAGGCATAGTAATAATCATAACTGATATCATGTTCTTTTAAATAAGTTACTGGATTACCTTTTTCACCAAAAGAACCATCATCAGTAGTTATTATTACTTCGCCTAATTTTTTAAATTCTTCGATATAACAAACTTCATCAATATTTTTAAAGCCGAGAATTATTTTAACTTTTTTTCCATTCGCGAAAAATCTTTTTGCTAGATTATATAAAGGAGCGATACCAATTCCTCCTCCAATTAACAAAGGAGAAGATGAAATTTCATCATTAAAGCCATTACCTAAGCCTAAGATAGTATTAATAACATCACCTTTTTTATAAGTAGTTAAATCTTTTGTTCCGCGGCCTAAAATTTTATAAAGAAACTTAACTTCAGTCGAAGAATAATCATGAATTGATAAAGGTCTTCTTAAGTAGAACTTATCTAATTTTAATTCAGCAAATTCTCCAGAATGTTTTATTTCACTAGTATCACCTTTTAAAGTTAATAAATAGATATCATTTTTAATTAATTCATTACTAACTACTTCTAAATCAACTATCTTCATTTTATTCTCCATCGATGGTACTTACATTCATCGTAATACCTTCTAAAACATTTAATAAAGCATTAACTGTATCTAAGCAAGTAAAGACTGGTACGTTATTATCAATCGCGCATCGTCTAATCTTCACTCCATCATGAGCAATTGAGATAGAATCATCAGTCATCGTATTAACAACATAAGAAACGTAACCTTTTCTTAAAGCTTCTAAGATTTCATCACTATCTTCTGATAATTTCTTTCTTACACGTGTCTTAATATCATGTTCTTTTAAGAATTCTGCCGTTCCTGATGTCGCTTCAATATTAAAGCCTAAATCATAAAATCTTCTAATTAATGGTAATGCTTGTTCTTTATCTTGATCACCAATAGTTACAAATACCGTTCCGTAATTAACTAAACGTTGGCCGCTGGCTTTAAGCGATTTAAATAACGCTCGATTAAGATCTTTATCGTAACCAATTGCTTCTCCAGTCGATTTCATTTCAGGAGATAAAACAACATCCATACCTTGAATCTTTGTAAATGAGAAAGTAGGAGTTTTTACATACCATCTCTTCTTTTCTTCGTAAACTCCAACATATCCTAAATCTTTTAATTTATGTCCTAACATAACGCGTGAAGCAATATCGGCAATCGGAGCTCCTGTTGATTTCGCTAAAAAAGGAACAGTACGCGAAGAACGTGGATTAACTTCAATAATAGAAACATCTTTATTGTCCTTAACGATAAATTGAATATTAAATAAGCCAATCATTTTAAGTGCTAAACCGATTTTAGTCGTATAATCAATAATAGTCTTTTTTACTTCATTCGATAATGAATATGGTGGATAAACGCTCATAGAATCACCTGAATGAACACCAGTTCTTTCAATTAATTGCATGATTCCTGGAATAAAAACATTTTCTCCATCACTTATCGCATCTACTTCACATTCGATACCATAAATATATTTATCGATTAAAACAGGATGAGTTGAATCAAATTCCATCACTTCTTTCATGAAACTCTTTAAAGATTTCTCATCATAAATTATCTTCATCATTCGTCCGCCGAGAACAAATGATGGTCTAACTAGGACAGGATAACCAATTTCTCTTGCAGCTTTTATACCATCTTCTTCACTTAAAACCGCGAATCCTTTTGGTAAAGGAACATCGATTTTTTCCATTTCTTTTTCAAAGAGGTCACGATCTTCCGCTCTTTCAATCGCTTCAACTTGTGAACCGATAATTTTTACTCCTAGAGAAGCTAAATCACTAGAAAGATTAATTGGTGTTTGTCCACCTAAAGTTACAATAACACCTTCAGGTTTTTCATAATCATAGACGTTCATAACATCTTCAATTGTTAAAGGCTCAAAATACAATTTATCAGATAAAGTATAATCAGTAGATACTGTTTCAGGGTTATTATTAATAACGATTGCTTCATATCCTTCTTGTTGTAAGGTCCATATACAATGGGTTGTTGAATAATCAAATTCAACCCCTTGACCAATTCTAATAGGGCCTGAGCCTAAAACTATAATCTTCTTTTTATTTGATCTAATCGATTCATTTTCATGTTCATAAGTTGAATAAAAATAAGGAATATATGATTTAAATTCCGAAGCACATGTATCAATCATCTTATAGACTGGATAAATATTATTTTCTTTACGATATTTATAAATTTCAATTTTTGATTTATGATAGATTTTACCTAAATATTCATCAGAAAAGCCATATGTTTTCGCTTTTATAAATAGTTCTTTTGAGAAAGGTTTGTTCTTTAATTCATTTTCAATTTGTACGATATGATAGAACTTTTCTAAGAAGAAACGATCAATGCTAGTTAAAGAATATATTTTATCAATAGTTACACCTTTTCTTAAAGCTTCGCATATCGCAAAAGGTCTTTTATCATCGTGCTTATTAATTTCTTCAATTAATTCTTCTTCATCGAGATTTTTAAATTCCGCGAGTTCAAGGTGACAAGCTTTTATTTCAAGTGATCTAATCGCTTTTAAAATAGATTCTTCAAAAGTTCTACCTAAACTCATTACTTCACCAGTCGCTTTCATTTGGGTTGATAAAGATCTATTTGCATCTGCGAATTTATCAAATGGGAAACGAGGAACTTTCGTAACAACATAATCTAATGTAGGTTCAAAAGCAGCGCATGTATTTGCAATTCTAATTTCATCAAGAGTTAATCCGACCGCGATTTTCGCGCTGACGCGTGCAATAGGATATCCTGATGCTTTTGAAGCTAAGGCCGAAGAACGTGAAACTCTCGGATTAACTTCAATAACATAATATTGGAAAGAATATGGATCTAAAGAGAATTGTACGTTACAGCCACCTTCAATACCTAAAGCACGGATAATTCTTAAAGCCGAATTTCTTAACATTTGATATTCTTTATTTGTTAATGTTTGGCTAGGAGCGACAACAATAGAATCACCAGTATGAATACCAACTGGATCAACATTTTCCATGTTACAAACAACGATGGCCGTATCTAATTTATCTCTAAGAACTTCATATTCAATTTCTTTATAACCTTTAATTGATTTTTCAACTAATACTTCAGTTACTGGTGATAATTTTAATGCGTTCTTTGTTAAAGGAATCATCTCTTCGTCGTTATCGGCAAACCCACCGCCAGTTCCACCTAAAGTAAACGCTGGACGTAAAATGACTGGATAGCCAATTTTATGAGCTGCCTCAAGAGCCTCTTCTAAAGTATGGCAGTTATAAGAAGGAAGAACTGGTTCACCAATTTGTTCACATAATTCTTTAAACAATTCTCGATTTTCAGCTTTTTCAATCGCATCGTAACTAGTACCTAATAATTCAGTTTGGCATTCTTCTAAAACTCCATTAGTATAAAGTTTCATTCCTAGATTAAGGCCAGTTTGACCACCGATAGAACAAATTACTCCATCAGGTCTTTCTTTTCTAATAATCTTCGCGACATTTTCTAAATCAAGTGGTTCCATGTAGACTTTATCCGCGATTTTTGTATCTGTCATAATAGTTGCAGGATTAGAATTAACTAAGATAGTTTCATATCCTTCTTCTTTAATGGCTAAGCAAGCTTGTGTACCAGCATAATCAAATTCAGCTCCTTGGCCAATAACAATTGGTCCTGAACCGATAATCATAATTTTCTTTAAATCGTTACGTCTAGGCATGTTTCTTCTCCTCAATATTTTCTTTCATATTTTTTAAGAAGCGTTCAAAGATATATCTTGAATCTTCTGGTCCTGCGGCAGATTCAGGGTGGTATTGAACTGCGATAATTCTATTTTTTGTATCTTCCATTCCTTCTGCTTCATTATCAAGTAAATTTACATGAGTTAGTACTAAACCAGTTCCATTAAGAGATGCTTTATCAATCGCATAAGAATGATTTTGGCTAGTAATTTCAATTTTACCCGTTACTAAATCTTTAACTGGATGATTTCCTCCGCGATGACCAAATGCCATTTTATAAGTCTTCGCTCCATAAGCTAAACCAATCATTTGATGTCCTAAACAAATTCCAAGCATTGGAATTTTTCCTTTAAGTTCTTTAATTGTATTTATTACTTCAGTAACATCTTCTGGGTCGCCTGGGCCATTAGAAAGGAATAAGCCATCTGGTTTATATTTTAAGATTTCTGAAACAGGAGTATTATATGGTACTACAACGACATTACATTTATAATTATTGAGCATACGAATAATATTTAATTTACATCCGCAGTCGATAGCCACAACCGTATAAAGATGATTAGGGCAACGTGAATACCAAATCTTTTTACTAGAAACTTTATTTACTTGGTCGTGATTATATTTAAATTCTTTTAATTCTTCTAAGCATTTGTTAGTATCTTCTTCCTCATCGACAATCATCGCTTTCATCGAACCGAAATCACGAATTATTCTAACTATTTCTCTAGTATCAACTCCAGAAATCCCTGGAACGCCATTTTCATTCATCTTGTCGCCAAGCGTCTCTGTATATCTAAAGTTCGAAGGTAAATCATTATATTCATGAACGACAAATCCGCTCATATAAATAGATTTTGATTCATAATCTTCACTAGTTAAACCATAATTACCTATTAAAGGATAAGTCATAACAACGATTTGATCACAATAACTAGGATCAGATAAGATTTCTTGATATCCGACCATTGAAGTATTAAATACAATTTCTGCAATCTTTTTATTTTTTGATCCAAATCCTTCACCGTGAAAAACTCGACCATTTTCAAGAATTAGCTTTCGTTTCATTTTCAGTTATTCTCCTTTATCTTTTATAAACAATATTGCCTTGATAAATAGTTAATATATTAAATCCATATAATTTCATACCAATATAAGGACAATTATGTCCTTTAGAAAGAATCTCTTCTTCAGTATATGTATGTTCATGATCAATATCTAAGACACATAGATTAGCAACACTACCAACACTTATTTCATTTACTTTTAAACGAGCGAGTTTTAACGCATTATTAGACATGATATCTTCAAATCTTTTAAATGAAATTAAACCTGTTTTAACTAAGTTTGTATATACTAAAGGTGCGCTAGTTTCAATACCTATAATACCATTTGGTGCTTTATCGTAAGGTCTTTCTTTTTCTTCTTTAGTATGTGGCGCGTGATCAGTTGAAACAATATTCGCGACTCCACTTAAAAGAGCATTAAGAGTCGCTAAACGATCTTCTTCACTTCTAAGAGGAGGATTCATTTTGTAATTAGGATTTCCTTTGATCATATTTTCATTTAAGAATAAGTGATGAGGAGTAACTTCACAAGTTATTGAATAGCCTTCTTCTTGGGCTTTTTTTATATACTCAAAAGATTCTTTTGTTGACATGTGACAAAAATGATAAGCACAATTATATTTTTTAACTTCTTCAATCTCTCTTTTTACTGCAAGAAATTCTCCTTCAGGTAAAGTTTTATATACGTTATCTTCTGCATGAGAAGCGATAAATAAATCATATTTTTTAATTAAATTTAACGCATTATCAAGTAATTCAATATTATTAATACCTACCCCATCATCAGAAAAATATCTGGTGTGATTTCTTAGTTTTTCAATATCAGATAATTCTAAACCTTTTTCATTAACTGAGACTGAACAATAAGGAATAGATTTTATAATCGAATCTTTTTTTATAATATCTTCTTCTACTTTTAAATGTTCTTCACTATCTGGACAAGGATTTAAATTGGGCATTAAGAAAACTGTTGTATATCCACCTTTCGCGGAAGCTAAAGAACCTGTTTTAATCGTTTCTTTATCAGTATTACCAGGTTCTCTAAAATGAACATGTAAATCAGTTAAACCAGGACAAATATAAGCATTATTTAAATTAATACCTTCACCTTCAATATGATCTTCAATTCGAACAATCTTACTACCTTCAATAAGAATATCTTTCTTTACTAATGTATCATTAATTCTTATTCTTCCGTTTTTAAGTAGCATATCTAAAGTTCTCCATCTAAGACTTTAGAAATAACGCTCATACGAACGTAAACTCCATTAGTCATTTGTTTAAAGATTCTTGATTTCGAACATTCAACTACGTCATCTGCGATTTCAATCCCCCTATTAACTGGTGCTGGATGCATGATGATAGCCTTATCTTTCATTTTATTAACACGGTCTAAAGTTAAACCATATGATTCAAAATATTGTTCATTAGTCATACCTAAAGTTGCATCACGTTCAAATTGAACTCGTAATAACATAATTACATCACAAGACTTTAACGCTTCATCAAGAGAAATTTCTTTCGCGCAGTCATCTAAGAAATTCTTAGGGCCTGCAATATAAACTTCCATTCCGAGACGTTTCATAACTTCTGCATTAGAATGTGCAACTCGAGAATGTTTAATATCACCAATAATACAGCACTTTAATCCATCAAAATGGCCAAATTCTTCTTTAATAGTCATTAAATCAAGTAAACTTTGAGTAGGATGAGAGCCACTTCCATCGCCAGCATTAAAAATAGGAATATTAATATTTTCTAATTCTTTATAATATTCATTTTCTTTATGTCTAATAACAACTCCATCAAAACCAATGCTTTCTAATGTTTTTACCGTATCATATAAAGTTTCACCTTTATTAACTGAACTTGTTGATACATTGATTTGATCAACATCAATATCAAGCTTTCTCATAGCCATTACAAAAGAATTGTGAGTTCTTGTAGAATTTTCAAAAAAAAGAGTGGCAAATCTCTTACCTGAATAGGAAAGAGAAAAACCACTCTTAAATTGAAATGCTAAAGAAAGAATTGAATTAATTTGTTCACAAGTTAAATTTTGCAAATTAAATAATCCTGTCATAACGTTCCCCCAAAAAAAAGATTCTAAGCCTAGACTTAGAATCAAATCCTTGATGTAAAATCTAGGGACATCTTTTTTAACTGTTCATAGTCTACCACGAAGATAAAAATAAATCTACATCAATTTTAAGAAAATGCTTACTCTAATAGTAATGTTAATTAAATTCTCATCATTTCTAATACATGAATATTGGCCGATATATTAAATTTAACTATTCCTTCTTCATCTTTAGTAGAAATAAGCGAAGACATAACTTTACCATCGACAAATATTTCAATAGAACCATTATCAATCACAAAATAAAATTGATGAACTAGTAAAGATAAATCTATATTCATCTTTCTTATTCGATTTAAAGAATTAATGTCAGTTTCTTTAAAAGAAACTTGTTCACAGTTTTTAACATCAAATATAAGGTTATCTTTATCTAAAAATAAACAAGCATATTTATTTCCGTTTACGTTAAATTTTATATTTAAATTCTTTAAGGAAGATAAAGTTAAATGAATAATACCAGTTTTACATTTTAATTCATTTGTATTTGTTAAAATAACTTTTTCAAATTTATCGTTATCTAATAAAAATGGTGTTTGAATAAGTTCATTATTTTTAACTTCTATTTTACGTGGATATGTTAATTGACCAGCAAAACCATATGCCGCGGATAAATAGCTTCGATCCCACATGCTCATCCACCCAATTAAAATATCTTTATCTTTAAACATCTGAGGAGCATAAAAATCAAATCCATAATCTAGACATTTTGCTTCATCAAAATTAAAATGACCATTTTCATTTTTTATAATATATCTAGTAGCGTGGATATTGTTATTACCATCGACATTAGAAGGAAAATTTAATTCAGAGAAGATAAGAATATTATCTTTTTTATCTGGGCATTCAATCATTGTCCCAATACAATCTTTATTAAAAAGATCACAAACAAATGTCCAATTAAATAAATCTTTTGACTTAAAAACAAGAATTCTTCCTTTTCCATTCTCTTTTTTTCCCGCGACAAACATGAAGAAATCATTTTCTATTTTTGTTACGCTTGGATCACGAAAATCTTCTTTAGAATATCCTTCAGGAATACTTTCAGTAGTTAAAATTAAACCTTTCTTTTCAAAATGAATGCCATCTTGAGAAATAGCGATTGCTTGTTGTTGTCTAATAAGACCATTTCTATTCGTATAACTTGTATAGATTAAATATAAGTTACCATCTTTTTCAATTGCTGAACCGCTGAAACAACCATCATCTTGACTATCAGGTTTTAAAGCGACAGGTAAATAAGTCCAATGTCTTAAATCTTCACTTACCGCGTGTCCCCAATGCATTGGTCCCCATTTAACATCATAAGGATAATATTGATAGAAGACATGATATTGATTTTTATAATAAATAAGACCATTAGGATCATTTATCCATCCTTTTATGCCATATATATGAAATTTAGGATAATGATTATTTTGCATATTTCTTTACTCCCTAATTAATTATAGGCATATAAAAATTAAGATTAAAGTTTAATTCTATTATTGATAAATTATGATATGTATTTATGAACAGTCCTTACTCCGATTTATCGTCTTTTGTCGTTTCGTTATAGCACAGTGAAAACAAATTGGAGGTATTAAAGAAAATTAAAAGAGAAACACAAGATTTCAGCATTATGAAAAAAGAAATCTCACAAAATAACGTACTTGATATAGCAGAACTTATCGCATTTATAGAACTTCGTTACTAGATAGATTATCCTCAAAAGTTGAATAAAATTTTACCCATTCATAATTGTAATTAATAATCAATCTACGTATATTTCCCAAAATAAACTTTTGTTAAAGTATGGGAATTATCTAATTAACCAATCGGCTATATCGATAATCGAAATGCCTTCATAATCGTATTGTTCGT
>CAVJWU010000015.1:0-32555 GCA_963653535.1 Azospirillum sp. CAG:239 | reverse complement strand
ACAATTCTTGTTGATACAATTTTATTCATATTTTTTAGAAATATCCATACTTTATCACCAAGTTCTATATCAGCCCTTTCAAGATTAAAACAATAGACCTCAGGTACGTTTTAAAAACCGATTTGATTAGTTCTTCGCCTGTTGAATAAAAGTGAAAGTAAATCAGTTCATATGTTAATAAAAAGTTTTTTTATGCAAGTAAAGTTTATTGTACTAAATAACTCCATTTGCCTATTCACAAATTTAGGTCTTAAATCAAATCAATATTAACTTATGTATGGATTTGAGCTACGGATTTAAGCACAAAAAAAGGTTTGAGACAGCATTTTCTACTGTATCAAACCATTACTTCATATATGGTGCCCCCTGCCAGAATCGAACTAGCGACGGATCCTTACCATGGATCTGTTATACCATTTAACTAAGGGGGCAGTCGCTTATTTATAATATAAATAAATAAGCAATATGTCAATTATTTTTTTGATTACTTAACTAATTCACCATAGAGATTATAATGATCACATGATGTAATCTTTACATTCACAATTTGACCTTCTTGTAAAGGTTCTTCACTAGTGAAGATAATATCTCCATCGATATCATCTGGTGCATTCCAATGGCTTCTTAATGAATAAGTATTTGATTCATAATCGTAACTTAAGACAATACCTGTATGAATAGTCGAAAGTTGTTTTTTATTTTGCATTAATGATATATGTTTTTGAATGCGCATTATTTCATTATAACGCGCTATTTTAATATCTTCATCAACTTGATTAGGGAAGTCAAAAGACTTAGTTCCATCTTCACGAGAATAAGTAAATGCACCTAAATGATCAAATTTCATTTCTTTAACAAAGGAAACTAATTCATTAAAATCTTCATCTGTTTCACCCGGGAAACCAACAATTAAAGTTGTTCTTAAAATTGCATTTGGAACAGTTTCTTTAATTTTATTAAATAAATTAGTGAGAAGTTCTTTATCTCCTCTTCTATTCATCGCTTTTAAAACTTTACTTGAAGCATGTTGAATAGGTATATCAAAATAAGGTGTTAAACGTGGTTCTTTACCCATAAGTTCAATTAATTCATCAGAGATTTCATCTGGATAAAGATACAATAAACGAATATATTTAAATTCTTTAATCTTTAATAATTCTTTTAATAAAGTAACAATATCATATTGACCAATATCTGATCCATAACGAGTAGTATCTTGTGAGATAACGATTAATTCTTCTACCCCTTGATCTTTAATCATATTTGCTTGAGAAATTAAATCATTTAAAGGTACGCTTCTAAATCTACCTCTAATTAATGGAATTGCGCAGTAGGTGCAACAATTATTACATCCTTCAGATATTTTTAAATAAGCGCTATAAGAGGAGGTGGAAAGAACACGTTTAGATAAATCTAAATAGCCATCTAAAGCTTTCTTATTTAATAAATTACCAATTAATTCTGCAATCTTATCATATTCATCAATACCAATAAATAGATCTACTTCTGGTAATTCTTTTTCTAATTCTTCTTTATAACGTTTAACTAAACAACCTGTCACAATTAATGTCTTATTAAGTTTTCCCATCTCAATAATTTTGTTAATTGATTCTTGTTTTGATGCATTAATAAAACCACATGTATTAACAATAATTACATCTGCTTCATTAACATCTAAAGTAATTTCGAACTTGTTTCTTCTCATCAATGATAAAATCATTTCTGAATCAACTAAGTTTTTACTACATCCTAATGATACTAAACTTACTTTCATAATACTCCTTTAAATTATTTTTAATTCTTCCATTATTTCTTTTGCTTTCTGAGCAATTGGAAGTTCTCTTTCTTTTACTAATTTAGATATTCCTTCATCTTTCAATTCTTGATACATCTTGATAACTTCATCAATATCTAAATGTAAGATATCATTAATATATCCATCACCTTTTGATTCATGATGAATATGTGTTTTAGAAATTGTTTTTACTAAATAATAATGATTGATATTATGTCTTTTTAAAAGATTATAATAATCATCTACGATACCAATTTTAGTAATAATTTCGCACTTATAGCCAATTTCTTCATCAAGTTCTCTTATTAAGGCTTGTTCAGGAGTTTCGCCTTCATCAATTCCTCCTCCTGAAGTTTCGATATAATCTCTTAAACCGAAGAAATCTTCTCCATAAATTTTTAAGATGATCACCTTATTATTTTCATCTAGAACGATGCCACGAGCGATTTCTCTAGTATGAGTAATACCGATAAAAGGGTATTGATCATCTACTAAATTATTTTTTATTTGGTTCATAATTATATACCATCTTTTCTTTACCTTTATAGAAGATTTTGTCAATAATTCCCCCACCTAAACATAAAGTACCATCATAAAATACTGCCGCTTGTCCTGGAGTAACTGCTTTATAAGGTTCATCATAAGTAAGTTTAACGCAATCATCATCAATAAATTCTAAAGTACAACCTTGATCTTGTTGTCTATATCTAAATTTAACTCCGACATGCATCTTTGTAAGAGGTCTATCTTTTTTAGTCCAGTTAATCATCTTAATAATTGCTTCATCAGAATTTAAGTATTCATTTTCATCACCTTGAGCGACATAAAGAATATTCTTTTGAACGTTTTTACCAACGACAAACCAAGATTTTGGATCAATTCCTTTAATTCCTCCAATCCCTAAGCCTCTTCTTTGACCTAAGGTGTAATATAAAACACCGTCATGATGACCAACAATATTATTAGAAACAATATCGACAATATTACCCTTTTTACTAGGTAAATAATTATTTAAAAATTGTTTAAAGTTTCTTTCACCAATAAAACAAACTCCTGTTGAATCTTTTTTAGTTGCAACCTCTAATCCTAGTTCACTCGCGATTTTTCTAACTTCAGTTTTATCAATATCGCTTAAAGGAAATAAACATTTTGATAATTGATATTCATTAACTTGTGATAAGAAGTATGTTTGGTCTTTATTTGAATCAAAGCACTTATGCATTTCTACACGACCATCTTCTTTATCTACTCTTTTTGCATAATGTCCAGTTGCGATAAAATCAAATCCTTCTTTTAACGCAAAATCTAAGAATTTATCAAATTTAATATATTTATTACAGAAGATATCTGGATTAGGAGTACGACCTAATTTATATTCATCTAAGAAATATTTAAAGACGTTATCCCAATATTCTTTTACAAAATCGATACGATATAATTTTATACCTAATTTATTCGCGACTTTTAAAGCATCTTCATAATCTTTTTCTTGAGGACATTGAGAATCATTTAAAGTTGGATTACCTAAAAAATCACCATTCGCGATGGCATCCCAGTTTCTCATAAAACCTCCAGAAACTTCATAACCTTGTTTTATTAATAAATAAGCCGCGACGGCAGAATCTACTCCGCCGGAAAGACCAACCATTACTTTCTTTTTGTTCATACTATAAATCCTCGCTATCGATGGTTAAGGTAAAAGGACCATCATTTAATAAATTAACTTTCATATCAGCCCCGAAAACCCCTTGCTTACACGTCACTCCAAGACTTCTAATATATGATAATGTAAAATCATATAAAGTAGAAGCGCTAGAAGGTTCTAACGCTTTAATAAAGCTAGGTCTTCTGCCTTTTTTTATATCCGCGTACAAAGTAAATTGAGAAACGCAAAGAATCTCTCTTTTCCCATCTAAGAACGCCAAATTTGTTTTACCATTATCATCTAAAAATATTCTTAAAGAAATAATTTTATCAATAACTTTTTTAATTATTTCTTCATTATCACCATTAGTAAAACCAACTAAGAGTAAAAGACCTTCATCAATAGAAGAATATAGTTTATCATCAATGGTTACTGATGCATTTTTGACTACTTGTAAAACAACTTTCATATAAAATCTCCCTCTAATATTATAATTATAAATTATAATCTATAAAGAAGATTTTATTTATTTTCATTTTTTATTATTCTTAGTAAGCACATATTTTACTAAAAAAGAGCCTAATAGGCTCTAAGAAAATATTTTATTTAAAACGAAACCAATGTCTTCATGAAAAACGTAGTTCGCACTTTCATCAGCGATTGTTCTTTCTTTATTAATAACAATTAACGTTTTACCACGAAAATATTTTAGATAACTCGCGGCAGGATAAACAACTAAAGAAGTTCCTCCAACAATCATTACATCTGCATTAGAAATCGCATTAATCGCCTGACGAACAACATCAGAATCTAAAGCTTCTTCATACAATGTAACATCAGGTTTAATTAATCCTCCGCAGGAACAATATGGCACTTTTCCTAAAGAAAGCATCTCATCTAAAGAATAAAACTTACCGCATTTTAAGCAATGATTTCTTTCAATTGATCCATGTAATTCAATGACATTTTTAGAAGATGCTTTTTGATGAAGAGAGTCAATATTTTGGGTAATAATCGTTAAATTATGTTCTTTTTCATAGTTAGCTAAAACAATATGAGCAAGATTAGGTTTAGCTTCTTTATTAATCATAAACTTACGATAAAAATCATAAAAAGTTTCTGTATGTTGATAAAAATAAGTACTAGATAACATCACTTCATAAGGTTCATCATATTGCGATTTTAATTCATAAAGACCTTCTTTAGAACGGAAATCTCTTATTCCAGAATTAGTAGAAACACCTGCTCCACCAAAGAAAACAACGCTATTTGCTTCTTTAATAATTTTATTTACTTCTTGATATTTATCCATATTATTGAACTATTTCATGAATGATTGGTAAAACTTTAATAGGTTTATTTGATAATTTAAAAGCAAGTTCTGCTTCTTTCATAATATCATCAAAATTATCTTTATTAGTATGTAAGACACATAAAGTATCGCCTATTTGAACTCTATCTCCAACTTTTTTATTTAAGACAATACCGCTAGCAAAATCAATGATATCTTCTTTAGTCGCTCTTCCTGCGCCGAGTTTCATCGCAGAAACGCCAATTTCAAGAGCATTAATTTCATTTACATAACCGTTTCTAGAAGATTTTAATTCAACAATATGCTTTGCTTTAACAAACTTTTCTGGGTGATAAATATAACTCTTATCTCCACCTTGTGCTTCTACTAAAGCAGCTAATTTATCGAGCGCTTCTTTTGATTCAATCTTTGTTTTTAATAAAGACACACCTTCTTCAAGAGTAGAAGTTCTTCCTGCTTGAATAAGCATAATCGCTCCAGCATTAATACATAATTCAACTAAATCTGATGGACCATTTCCATTTAAAGTATTTATCGCTTCAATTACTTCTAATGAATTACCAATTGCTCTACCTAAAGGTTGACTCATATCGGTTAAAATAGCGCGAGTATCTCTATGAAGTTCATCACCAATATCAACCATAGTTCTCGCTAATTCACGGGCAGAATCTAAATCTTTCATAAACGCACCTGAGCCAAACTTAACATCAAGAAGAATAGTATCACTTCCTGAAGCTAATTTTTTTGACATAATTGATGAAGCGATTAAAGGAATCGATTCAACAGTTCCAGTAACATCTCTTAATGCATATAACTTTTTATCAGCTGGAACTAATGATCCAGTTTGACCAACAATCGCGATTCCTATATCTTGAACTTGTTTAATAAAACGATCTTTTTCTATCGCAATAGTTACTCCTGGAATAGATTCTAATTTATCTAAAGTTCCTCCAGTATGACCTAGTCCTCTTCCTGACATCTTTGCAACATTCACGCCGCAAGAAGCAACTAAAGGTCCTAAGACTAAAGAAGTTTTATCACCAACTCCACCAGTTGAATGTTTATCAACCTTTTTGCCTTTAATCATACTTAAATCAATCGTATCACCTGAATATAACATCGCATTAGTTAAATAACCGATTTCTTTTTTATTCATACCATTAAAGCAAATAGCCATCGCTAAAGCTGATGCTTGATAATCTGGAATTTCTCCTTTTGTATAACCTTGAATAAAAAAATCAATTTCTTCTTTAGTTAAAGGTTCATTTTCTCTTTTTTTAATAATAATATCGACCATTCTCATAAAATAAATCTCCTTTTGAGCCACTAATAAATTATACAATAAATTTATTATTTTGAAAATATCCTATTTTTAATCACAGAATAAACATATAAAATTGCAATTAAATAAAAGCAAGAACAAAGGGATTTTAATAAAAAATCTTAGGTTATATTTCAAACCTAAGATTAATAAAATTATTTAGATTGTTCTTTTTTCATGACATTACGTTTGTAATGCGCGGATAAATTTCTTTTAATGATTGAATAAGAAATTCCTCCAATACCGATTAAAGCAACTACTGATAAGAAGATATAAATAGGAGTCATGTCAGTATAAGCTTTTACTTGTCCCCACATAATAATAACTGTATCATTATAATCACCAAAATCATTCATGATTGCGCAGCGAGCGATAATTTCTTCACTTGGATATTGAGTTTCAAGTTGGTTTTCACTTCCTAAAAATGGATAGATAATTGCTTCTCTATTTTCATCTTCAAATGAACCTTTAAATAGATGGCTTAAATCGTAACCAACATTTTCTTCCCATTGTTCAACTAAAGAATTTCCGTTAGAATCAACTACTAAAGTATTAATTTGCTCATCTTCTAAACAGTTATAGAATTTACCATTTAATGAAACGATATCACCTTCAGAATAAGCATATTCTTCATCATATTCTTCAAGTTCAAAATATTCGCTATTAGTTGGTAAAATACCTTCAGTTGTGTTTTTAATACACATGTATAATTTATTATCATAATATACATAATCGCCGCATTCTTCTTCTGGATAATATAAATATGTTGTATATGGATCAAAAGAACCCACTCCATAATTAGAAGAAGCTAAATTATAGATATCATCACCGACAATAAATGGAGTATAACCAATGTAATCCATATTGTCCGCGGCAGAAGAAGGATCAGATAAGAAATCTAAGAACTTATAAGCAAGTTCTTTATTCGCACCTTTAGGAGTAACCCATCCATCATACCAGATATTACCTCCATCATTAGGTACTTTATATTCTAAGACTTTGCCATATTCGTCTAAGGCAGTTTGCATAGAATAAACAGCATCGCCGCTCCAAGCAGTATTTAATTTAATTTTACCTGTAATAATATCATTTTTACCTGAATCTACTTCGAAACCAAAGATATTATTTTTTAAGGTAATTAATTCATTTTTAACATTTTCAATTTTTTCTTTATTATCAGCATCGCTTGAAGTACTTCCATCTAATTTAAAATCAAAGATATCTTGAACTAAAGCATTATATGCTTCGAAAGTTTCTTCACTAGGTGAAGATAAATAAGCATCCATCACTTTCTTAAAATTTTCATCTTTTGAATAATAATGCATTAAGCCAACAACGAAGGTATCTCTCATCGAATTCTTAATAGAAATTAAATCTTTATAGTCACTATTCCATAAGATATCCCAACTCATTACATCGTCTTTAATTTTACCTTCATTGACGCTTGGATCATAAATAATACCTAATGTACCCCACATGTAACCAACAGCATAATCACTTAAATTAGTTTCTTTTCCATTGAGTGAAACTGTCATATTTTCAAGCTTTTCTTGTAAAGTTGGTGAAACATAAGAATAATAATTTGGTATATTTTCTTCTTTATTAACTAATGGTTCAAGTAAGTTGTTCTTAACCATTTTTTGAAGCATATATTCAGAAGTACAAATTAAATCGTATGTTCCTTCTTTTTGTAAAGTAAATTGGTTATACATTGTTTCATTTGTATCGTATGTATAATAGTTAACTTTTACTCCATACATTTCTTCAAATTCGCCAATTAAATCACGAGAATTATCTTCGCCTTGAGAAATATAATCTTCACAGTTATAAATAGTTAAAGTTTGACCTTTAAATTCATCACTTACGCTTTCTTCACCTTTAACTGAAGTTACATTACGAGAATTTATCGCAACACTTGATGATAATAATAAAATTAATGAACTAGCGATTAATAAATTCTTATTCATCATAACTTCCTCCTATTAGAAGCGATTTTATTCGCTTTTTTATTATTATATATAGTAATAGCGATAACAAAGGCAAGAACTACTAAGAAAATAAGGGTAGTTAACGCTCTTACTTCAGCAGGAATTGGGTGTTTTGCGACAATCTTTTGAATATAAGTTGAAATAGTTTCAAAAGAAGGTTCTTTTAAATATTGAGTAATGACAAAGTCATCTAAAGATAAAGTGATAGAAATTAAGAAGCCTGATAAAATACCAGGAATAATTTCAGGAATAATTACTTTAAATAAACCTTGCCATGGAGTTGCCCCTAAATCTAAAGCCGCTTCATAAGTATTTGGATCCATTTGAGCGAGTTTAGGTTTGACGTTTAAATAGACAAAAGCAACAGTTAAGACGACGTGACCAACTAATAAAGTAAAGAACGTATAACTTGTATTTATCGTTTTAAAAACAACTGCAAGAGATAAAGCCATAACAATTTCAGCGTTAACAACAGGAAGTTGAGTCATTGTTTCAACGGTCTTTTTATATTTTCTCGATGCGTAGAAAGTACCAATCGCACCTAAAGTACCTAAGATTGTCGAAACAAATGCAGAAACTACTGCGATTAAGAAAGTATTTCCTACCGCAGTCATTAGTTTTGTATTTTGAAATAATTTTGCATATAAACCAAAGCTAAAACCAGTCCAACCTAATTCATTTGATTCAGTAAATGAGAAAATCATCAAGATGATAATAGGTGCATACATTAATAACAAGATAAAGTACATATAGAATTTCGCAAGTACTTTAGTGACATTCTCTTTTGATACTTTATGAGTTTTTGGATCGATGAAGAAATTTTTAATTTTAGTAAATGGATTAGACTTTTTATTAGAAACATTTTCTACCATATAGATCTTCTTCCTCCTTCATCTTTTGAGAATTTTCTTTGGATAAAGACGCTTAAACCAATTAATAAGAGCATGATTAAAGCCATAAATGATCCAAAGTTCCAATCAGCTTGATTGAAATATAAGTCAATATAACTACCAAATAAAACGATATTATATTCAGAAAGAATATCTGAAATGACATAGCTTGATAAAGTAGGCATAAAGACCATTGTCGCCGCGGAAACAATTCCTGGCATTGTCATTGGAATAATTACCTTAAAGAATGTTTGAAATGAGTTCGCCCCTAAATCTTTACTTGCTTCAATTTGGGAACGATCCATTTTTAACATCGTTGTATATAAAGGTAAAATTGTAAATGGTAAATAGTTATAAACTAAACCAATAATTGTTGTTAATGTTGAATTTGAACCAGTAGAAATACCAATCCAGTTTAAAACATCTCTAGTCGCGGAGGTTCTAATGACGAAATTAATCCACATAGGCATAATAAACATCATGACGATAACCGCCGACTTATTGTATTTTTTATTCGCGAGAATCATCGCAAGTGGATAACCGATAATTAAACAAATAGTTGTATTAATAATCGCGAATGATAAAGAAATTAATAAGACATTAATATTAGAAGTATCAGAGAAGAATTTAGTTAAATTATCGAATGAAAATGATCCACCTTTATTAGTGAAAGCATAATAAACGATAAATAGAACAGGGACGACAACGAATAGAACTAAGAATAAAAAATATGGAATTGATAAATATTTTCTCTTAAATTTCATACTTAGATAAATCCGCCTTTAATTTTAATTTGATCTTTTCTGATGGTATTTTAACGCTGACAGTATCATTTTCATTCCATGTCCATTGTGTGTCAACTACAAAGTCTTCTTCATCTTCTGTTCTAACAATTAATTGGTAATGGTCGCCTTTCCAAACCATTTGAATAATATTACCTTGAATATTACCTTCTTCGAGATTATCGGAAATATCAATATCTCCCATATCAACTTCTGCGATAACATCTAAGTCATTTAAATCATATTTCTTAGTTCCATCTTTAGAAACTAAATATCCTTCTTCATCTAAAGAAGATCCATCTAATAATGAAGTTATATCACAATCCCATGAAGCACCAGCAAAAACAACTTGATTATTCTTGTTAATATAAGCATCTTCATAAACGTTAGAAACAAATTCTCTTGTCATAATTTGAATTAAAGAAGGTTCAATTGTTAAGGAAATTTCTTCACCGACTGGATGATCAATAGTTGATTGAATTTCTACTTCGTAATTACCGACCATTGCAGTGAATTGATAATGGATACCTTTAAAGATTTTATTGACTATTTTTGCATCAATAGTTCCTTCTCCTTTAGGGTTCATCTTAATATCTTCTGGTCTAATAACAACATCAACTTTTTCATTTTTAGGGAAGTCATCAATACAATCCCAAGATGCACCTAAGAATCTAACCTTCTTTTTACCAATCATCGTGCCAAGATAAATATTTGATTCACCAATAAAGTCTGCGACGAATGCATTTTTAGGTTCATTATAAATATCCATTGGAGTACCGATTTGTTGAATTTGACCATCTTTCATAACAACGATTGTATCTGACATTGTTAAAGCTTCTTCTTGGTCATGAGTAACATAGATAAAAGTAATGCCTAGTTTACGATGCATTTCTTTTAATTCAAGTTGCATTTCTTTTCTCATCTTTAAATCAAGCGCGCCTAAAGGTTCATCAAGAAGTAAGATTTCTGGTTCATTTACAATCGCACGAGCAATCGCGACTCTTTGTTGTTGACCACCTGATAAAGTAGTAACATTACGATTTTCAAATTGTTCAAGATCAACAATCCTTAAAGCTTTAATAACTTTTGAATCTATCTCATCACGAGTATAGCGTCTAAATTTTGTAACTTTTTCACCACGTTTATTAGTTACTTCATAAGGAATTTTCTTAAGTTTAAGACCAAATGCAATATTATCATATACATCTAAATGTGGGAATAATGCATATCTTTGGAAAACAGTATTTAATGGTCTTTTATATGGTGGAAGTTGTGCAATATCTTCACCATTTAATAAGATTTGGCCACTTGTAGGAACTTCAAATCCTCCAATCATTCTTAATGTAGTCGTCTTACCACATCCAGAAGGGCCTAAGAAAGTAACAAATTCTCCCTTTTTAACATAGAGATTAAAGTTTTCAACTGCATATGAATCGTCGAAAACTTTATTAACATTTTTTAATTCTAAAATAATATCATTGTTTGCCATTGTGCTTCTCCTTATTAATTAAATTTAAAAGTTTGGTGGGCTTGAAACCCAAATAACTTTTGCGATTTTATCTTTAACGTTTTTAATATAATGATTCTTTGAACTATTAAAGTAGAAAGTTTCACCCTTTTTAACTTTGATTTTCTTGCTATCGATGCAAAGAAGTATCTCGCCTTCTAAAACATAACCAAATTCTTGTCCTTCGTGAGGATAATCTTTTTCTGTTTCTCTATGCGGATAAATCGAAACTAAAATCGGTTCCATTTCATTCTTTTGAGCGTTATTAACTAACCAAGTGATTTTATAACCATCATAATCTTTTTCAATATAATCATTTGTTGAAAACACTATTTGGTCGCTTGATTGTTCCGAAAAGAAATCACTCAAATTAGTTCCAAGCGCATTTACTATATCAACTAAAGTTGAAATGCTTGGTTCAGTTAAATCGTTCTCAAGTTGAGAGATGTAACCTTTAGTTAAATCAGTACGATCAGCGAGTTCTTCCTGCGTCAAATTATATAAGGTTCTAAGCTCTTTAATCTTCTTACCTATTTTCATTAAATCACCTTCTTAAAGTTTAAAGATTTTAACAAATAAGTTTAATATTTCTAAACCTAACGAATGCATTATAAACAAGTGATTTTTTAGTTGCAATAAAATTATTATAATATTTAAAGATTTTAAACAAAAAGTTTAGTAATTATTAACAAGAACTTATTCAATAAATATTTATTTCTCATGCACAGAAGAAATGTTACTACTATCATTATCATTATTTATGTAATTAAGATAATAAATACAATTTTATAATAATAAAAAAAGTGAACCCGAAGGTCCACCTTATTTACTTCATAGAATTAATAATGATTTCTACGAGCCATTTCTGATTTGAGTTTTCTCTTCATACCTGGCTTTAAATAGAATTCGCGTTTTCTTGCTTCTTGAAGGGTTCCAGCTTTGTTAACTTGTCTCTTGAATCTGCGTAATGCGTCATCTAATGATTCGTTTTCTCTAACGACTGTTTTTGGCATTTGTTTCACCCCTTTTTTCAACCATAAACGATTATAAAGGCTAAAGAATAATAATTCAACAATTATTTTCACTTTTTTAAATTTAATTTTGACTGTATTATCTTTTATTTAAACTTATCATCTTTTAACCCAGTTTTTTCTTTTCCTAGAGTATTTATAATACTCTTTTTATAAATTTTAATATATAATAGTGAAAGACTAGGAGGCAAGAATGAACTATATTCCTTTACACGTTTATACTGAATATACATTTTTATCTTCTTCCTTAAAATTAGAAGATCTTTTTAAGATTGCTTCAATAAATTCTTATCCAGCCTTAGGGATAAGTGATATTAATAATGTTTATGCTTATCCAAAGTTCTACCATTTATTTTCTAAAAGTTCTACTAAACCTATATTTGGTATGGCCATAAACTTAAAACATGAAGAAAATAATTTCTATGTTGTTGTCTATATTAAAGATGAAGATGGATATCGAAATATTTGTAAGTTAGTTTCTAAAAATAACGTTTCATTAACCTTAGAAGAATTTTATAAGTTTTCGAAAAGTTTAATCTTAGTTTTACCTTGTATAAGTAATCAATATCTAAAAAATAAATTTAATAATGAAGATAATGATTTATCTTTATTTATCTATAATATTCAAAAACACTTTTCTTCTTTCTATTTAGGTTTAGAAATTTATTCTCCTAGTGATTTAGGTGTAATTAATAAAGTAAGAGACTTTGCAAAAAGTCATTCATATAAAACTCTATCATTTCCTCGTCACCAGTATTATCAAAAAAAGAATGCCAAAGTTATCGAAATTCTTAAATGTATAAAAGAAAATACTAAATTTAATGGTGATATAAACGATATCACTGGTCCATATTATTTTTTATCAGAAAAAGCGATAAATAGTTTATATACTGAAAATGAAATAAAAGGAACATATGAACTAGTAGATGAAATTAACTTCTCCTTCTTAGAAAAAAGAGGTTCGTTATATTCTTTTGAAAATATTTCTAATAAAAAAGATTACGTCTTTTCATTATGTAAAAAGAAATTAGATCTTTTAAATATTAAAGATAAATTAGTTTACATAGAAAGATTAAATTATGAATTAAATGTAATTGAAAAGATGGGTTATCTTGACTATTTTTTAATTGTCGCAGATTATGTTAATTACGCGAAGACTCACAATATTCCAATCGGTCCAGGACGTGGTAGCGCAGTTGGTTCATTAGTTTCATACTTACTTAATATCACAGATATTGATCCGTTAGAATATGATTTATATTTTGAAAGATTTCTCAATCCAGAAAGAACTTCAATGCCTGATATTGATATTGATGTTGCCGATTATAAAAGAGAAGAATTAATTCATTATATTGAAAATAAATATTCTAAAGATAATACGTCTTTAATCGTTACTTTCCAAACGATAGGAGCAAAACAAGCGCTTAGAGATGCTGGAAGAGTTCTTAATTATAACGTTAATGACATTAACATCATGTCTAATTATATTTCTTTACAATCACGTTTAAATAAGAATTATCAAATAAGTCTAGAAGAAGTTTATAATACGAATAAAGATTTTCGCGATTTCTTAAAAGAAGAATATTTTAAAAATCTTTATGATATCGCATTATTAATTGAAGGTTTGCCTCGTCAAAGTGGTTTACATGCGGCAGGTATCTTACTCAATAAAGAAAAACTAAATGAAGTAATCCCTGTTTCATATAACGAAAATAATGAAGCGGTTTGTCAATATGAAAAAGATTATCTAGAAGAACAAGGATTTTTAAAAATGGACGTTCTCGGTTTAAGAAATCTTTCAATTGTTGAAGATTGTCTTTATAGGCTTAAAAATGATCATATAGAATTATCTTTAAATAACATCCCTCTCGACGATAAAGAAACATTCTCTACTTTAAATCAAGGTTTTACAAAAGGAATTTTCCAACTTGAATCAAGTGGAATGACTTCGACTTTAAAACAAGTCGATATTACTTCCATAAATGATATTATCGCGACTAACGCTTTATTTAGACCAGGTCCAATGGAATATATTAAGGTTTATGCAGAAAGAAAAAATAAAAATCTTAAAATTGATTATATTCATCCTTCTTTAGAAAATATCTTAAAACCAACTTATGGAGTTATCGTTTATCAAGAACAAATCATGCAAATTGTTAAAGTTGTCGCGAATTATTCTTTAGGTAAAGCTGATTTATTTAGAAGAGCGATTTCCAAAAAAGATGAAAGTAAACTCTTAGCTTTAAAAGAAGACTTTATTTCTTCATCGATAAAGAATTCATATTCAAAAGATGATGCGACAAAAATATATGAGACAATTTATAAATTTGCTTCTTATGGTTTTAATAAATCCCATTCTGTCGCTTATAGTATATTAGCCTACCAAATGGCTTATTTAAAAACTCATTATCCAAGTTATTTTTTTGCATCATTATTCGATTTTACTTCAATCCAAGATGAAAGTTATGCAAAATTCACTCTTGAACTAAAACACTTCAATATTTCTTTATCTTTACCTTCAATTAATAAATCATCCTTAAGTTATGTAACTAATAAATCTAGTTTAATCTTACCTTTTACCCTAATTAAAGGTTTACCATATCGAGTAAGCGAAGATATTGTTAATGAAAGAAAAATAAATGGTGAATACATCTCTTTTACTGACTTAATTTGTCGATTACAAGACTATAACGTAAAAGAAGAGCATATTATTTCTTTAATTAATGCTGGTGCATTAGATGAATTCAATTTAAATCGAAATACTTTAAGAAAGAATGTTCCACTTATTTATCTATACGCGAAAGGGGGAATTAAATCTAGTAGTTTACTTTCAAAAGAAGAAGCTTTACTACTTGCTCCAGTTATAAAAAAATATGAAGAAGATGAAGAAATAAAATTGCAAAAAGAATTAGATGTATTAGGTATTCTTCTTTCTGGTTCATTTTTAAATAAATATGATTTAACTTCATTAAACATCACTTTAATTCAAGATTTAGAATTAAATAGAAAAGCTAATATTGCTTGCTTAATTTCTAACGTAAGAATAATTAAAACTAAAAAAGGTCAAGAAATGGCATTTATTAGTCTATATGATGATACTTCAACAATTGATGCAGTAATGTTTAGTTCAACATATGATAAATATAAAATGTATTTATTAAAAAATCGTGGAATATTAGTTAAAGGTATTAAAGTTAACAATCGTTCAAAAGAAGATGAAATAACCTTTAATATCGATGAAATATCCTTATTAAAAGAAAAATTATAGGAGTAAACAATGAAATTATATGTAATCGATGGAAACTCTTTACTTTTTAGAGCATATTATGCGACTAGTTTTACTGGTAACATTATGCGAAGAAAAGATGGTTTCCCAACTAATGCAATATTTGGTTTTGCAAACCTCATGACAAAAATTATCTCTTCTTTAGAAGATGATGACTTAATTTTTGTTTCTTTTGATCATGGTAAAAAGACTTTCCGAAGTGAACTTCTCGAATCTTATAAAGCCCAAAGAAAACCAATTGAAGAAGATTTAAAAATGCAACTTCCATGTGCACGTGAACTTCTCGATGCAATGGGAATATATCATTACGAAGTTGAAGGATTTGAAGGTGATGATATCGCTGGTACAGTTGCAAAAATCGCATCAAAAGAAGGGCTAGAAACTATTGTTTATACTTCTGATAAAGATTATCTTCAACTGATTGATGAACATATCTCAATTCACATGTTAAAAAAAGGCTTAACGGATGTTGAGATTATGAATGAAGTTACCTTAAAAGAAAAAATGGGTTTAACTCCTGAACAAATTAAGGATTATAAAGGTCTAATGGGTGATCCTAGTGATAACTTAAAAGGTATACCAGGAGTAGGCGAAAAAACTGCCTTAAAACTCATCAATCAATATTCTTCGTTAGAAAATATAATTTCAGCCATGGAAAACGAAAAATCAAAACTCGCCCAAAAAATAATTGAAAACAAAGATTTAGGCATTCTATGTAAAAAGATGGCAACAATAGTCACAAATATGGATTTACCTTTCTCATTAAAAGACTTACGTTATCTTGGTTATGATTATAACGAATTATCTTCTTTTTATACTAAATACGAATGTTTCTCTTTAACGAAGAAATTAAAGCTAACTGATAAAAGAAAGGTTTCTTCTCAAGAAGAAAATAAAGTTGAAGTGGATGATTATGAAAAAATTGAAATCAAGCATTTTAAAGATATTCCTTCAACTCCTAAAGTAATTATTATTGATCAAGAAAAAGGTTCTTATCACACTTCTCAAATAAATGGATTTCATTTTTCTTTAGAAGGAAAGACATATCATCTAAATTATATTAACGCTTTAAAAGATAAAGATTTTATTTCTTATTTAGGTGATAAAAATAAAGAAAAAATTACTTATGATTATAAAAAATTAAAGGTAAGCCTAGGAAGAAAAAATATATCAGTCGAAGGAATTAAATTCGATTTACTTCTTGCAAGTTATTTACTCAATTCTTCTTTAAGTAATGATGAAGTAGCTATCTACGCCTTTTATAATAAAAATATCTTATTAAATTCTAATGAAATATCTCTACTTGAAAATGATTCATATTATTTCAATATGGCATATTATTTAGAAAATTTGTATGAAGAAGTTCTAAATAAACTTAAAGAAAATGACTTATTATCTCTTTATGAAGATATCGAACTTCCTCTTTCAAATATTCTTGCGAATATGGAAATAGAAGGTTTCCCAGTTTCAAAAGAAATTTTAGAAAAAATGAGTGAAGAATACAAAATTAAATTAGAAGAAATTCAAAATAAAATATATCTTCTAGTCGGTCACTCATTTAATATCGCTTCACCTAAGCAACTAGGAGAAGTTCTATTCCATGAATTAAATTTACCACACAACAAAAAAGAATCGACTTCTATTGATGTCTTAAACGAATTAAAACCTCTTCATGAAGTTATTCCTTTAATCATTGAATATCGTAAATATGCAAAAATTATTTCAACTTATACAGAAGGATTAATGTCATATATTGAAAGTGATCATAAAATTCATACAACCTTCAATCAAGCGTTAACTACAACTGGTCGATTATCTTCTTCTGAACCTAATTTACAAAATATATCCACTAAAGACGAAGTAGGTAAACTTGTTAGAAAAGCTTTCTATTATGAAGATAATAGTTTACTTTTATCGCTTGATTATTCGCAAATTGAACTAAGAATTTTAGCGTCTTTATCAAATTGTTCTGCCTTAATTACCACATTTAATAACAATGAAGATATTCATACTCGAACTGCTATGGACGTATTTAACGTTTCTAAAGAAGAAGTAACTCCTTCTTTAAGACGTAAAGCAAAAGCTATCAATTTTGGCATAATTTACGGCATCTCTGACTGGGGACTCGCGGAACAAATTGAATCTTCACCAAAAGAAGCAAAAGAAATCATTAATACATTTTATTTAAAATATCCAGAAATTAAGGATTTCTTTTCAAAAGTTATTGAAGAAACTAAAGTCTTAGGTTATTCAAAAACGCTTTATGGAAGAAGAAGATATATCCCTGAAATTAATTCTGATAATCACAATATGCGTGAATTCGGTAAAAGAGCCGCGATGAATGCTTCAATTCAAGGAACAGGAGCCGATATCATTAAAATTGCGATGATTAAAGTAAATTCCTTCCTTGAAAATAATAATTATAAAACGAAGATGGTCTTACAAATTCACGATGAATTAATCTTTAAAGTACCGCTTGAAGAAAAAGATTTTATCGTTAATGAAATAAAAGAAATTATGGAAAATTGTGTATCATTAAAAGTTAAACTAACTTGTGAAGGTAACCTTGGTCAAACTTGGTATGATGCAAAATAGGAGATTTTATGCCTGAATTACCAGAAGTAGAAACAGTTAGAAAATCATTAGAAAAACTCTATCTTAATAAAAAAATCATTTCGATTGATATCTTATTAGAAAGAATGATTCTCAGTGATATAAATGAATTTAAAGAAAAAGTTGTAGGTGCGACTTTTACTTCTTTTACGCGTATTGGCAAATATCTTTTCTTAAATCTTGATAATTCGTATACCATCATCTCTCATTTAAGAATGGAAGGTAAATATGTTAGAAGAATGAAAGAAGAAAGTATTACTTCACATACGAGAGTTATCTTCTATTTAGATGATAATACGAAGATGTGTTATGATGATTCACGTAGTTTTGGTATCATGAAATTAACTAAAACTAGCGATATTCTCTTAGAAAAAGAAATTGCTAAACTTGGTCCTGAGCCTTTTTCAATTGATGATCCTACTTACCTATATAACATCTATCAAAAGAAAAATGTCGAAATTAAAATTGCCTTATTAGATCAAGAAATCATGACAGGACTAGGCAATATTTACGCCGATGAAGTTTTATTCGACACATCAATTTCTCCTTTTAAAAAGACTAATACATTAACAAAAGAAGAATGTCATTCAATTTTAGAATCAAGTAAAAAAATTCTTCTTCATGCTATCTCATTAGGTGGATCTACCGTATCTAGTTATCATCCTGAAAAAGGAGTCGACGGACGTTTTCAAAATGAATTACAAGTATATGGAAAAAAAGGTTTACCTTGTCCTCGATGCAAAACTATACTTAGAAAAGGTGTTATTGGAGGTCGAGGAACAACTTATTGTCCTCGTTGCCAAAAAGTCGGTGTTACTCTTGGAGTAACTGGTAAAATAGCTTCAGGAAAATCTGAAGTATTAAAATATCTAAAATCACTTGGTTATCCAGTATTTTCTTCTGATGAAGAAGTTGCAAGATTATATACATTAAAAGAAACTAAACTAGCATTAGTTAATTTATTTGGCGAAGAAGTCTTAAATGATGATACTTCAATATCAAAACCATTCATAAAAAATGCCATTTCTAATGATTTAAATAAAAAGAAAGAATTAGAAAATATCATTCATCCAATGGTCAAAAAATCGATCGTTAATTTTATTTCTAAACATCGTTCTTCTCCTATCATCGTTTGTGAAGTACCTCTGATGTTTGAAAATAATTTTCACTTACTATTTGATTATATTTTAGGAACAACTTGTTCATATCTAAATCAAATTGAGCACCTAAAAAAACGTGGTTCAAAAACAGTTTCACAAGATTTACTAATTGCCTTAAGTAATACATTTGATAAAAATGTTTCTAAATGTAATTTTTTAATTTGTACTGATGGAACGATTGAAAATTCTCATGCTCAAGTTGATGTAGTATTAAAAAAGATTCTTTAAAAAGGTATTGCCAAACGGCAATACCCTTTATTTTACTTTTTTACCATAATATCTAGTGAATTTATCAATCGCATTACTTCTTATACGATAAAAAGTCGATCTAGACCATTTATCGGCATACCATAAAGCGTCTTCACATTGAATGAAATCTTTGTAAATTATCATTCTTTCTTCACTATTAAGTAAAGATAAACAGAATTCAACGTGATTAATAAACATAGCATCTTCATCTAGACCTTTTGAAGATGAAACTAAATAATCGTTCATCGACTTATGTGAGTCAAGCGAAGCGAATGAGGAATCATTTAACGTATGCGCGATTTCTTTGTAAGTCCCTTCTTTTACAATTTTCGATAACCTCATCTTGTAATTATCACAGATCTCTTTAACTCTACCTGTGTTCTTGTTCATAAATAACCTCCTATATGCTTTTAACGTGCTTATTTTCACATTTATAAGAAATCAGGTGAATAAATCTTATAAAAGTGTTTACAATCGCTAAAAAGAACATCAAGAAGAATAACAATTATTTCATTTTTTTCTCAAAGTGGAACATCTATTTATTTTAGTTTTTAAATGTTTATGATAAAAAAATTAACCAAAAATAAGTCAAAATCATATTAATAAATTATTATTTATTATATTTATAATTTATTGCATTAATTTATTAAAATATGGTAAAATGCATATGTTAGAAATAACAAAGGAGATTAATAAAAAAATGACAAAAATTGTTAAAGTTTATGCTCGTGAAGTATTAGATTCAAGAGGCAATCCTACAGTTGAAGTAGAAGTTACTTTAGAAAATGGTACAAAAGGTAGAGCAATTGTTCCAAGTGGTGCTTCAACAGGTGAATCAGAAGCATTAGAATTAAGAGATGGTGACAAAGCAAGATACAACGGAAAAGGTGTCTTAAAAGCAGTTAAAAATGTTAATGAAATCATCGCTCCTGCAATGATTGGCTTACACGCAGATGACCAAGTTGGTATCGATAACAAATTATTAGCATTAGATGGTACACCATTCAAAAAGAATTTAGGCGCAAATGCTACTTTAGGTGTTTCACTTGCATGTGCACACGCTGCTGCAGCTTATTACAATATTCCATTATATAAATACATCGGCGGTATGAATGCAAAGGTATTACCTACTCCAATGATGAACGTTGTTAACGGTGGTGCTCACGCAGATTCAACAGTTGACTTCCAAGAATTCTTCATCATTCCTGCAGGCTTTGATACATTCCACGAAGCTTTAAGAGCTGGCGTAGAAACATTCCACGCATTAAAATCAGTCTTAAAGAAAAAAGGTTACGAAACAGGTGTTGGTGACGAAGGTGGTTTCGCTCCAAGCTGTAAAGAAGGTAACACAGAACCATTAGAATTAATTATGGAAGCTATTAAGAATGCTGGTTACGTTCCAGGAAAACAAATTTTCTTAGGTATGGACGTTGCTTCAAGTGAATTCTATGATCCAGAAACAAAGAAATACACATTAAAGAAATCAGGCCAAGGCGAATATACTGCAGATGGTTTAATCGCATGGTATAAAGAAATGATTGAAACTTATCCAATCATCACTATCGAAGATGGTTTAGCAGAATCAGACTGGGAAGGCTGGGCAAAATTAACAAAAGAATTAGGCGACAAGATCCAATTAGTTGGTGATGACCTATTCGTTACAAACAAAGACTTCTTAAGAAAAGGTATTGTTAACCACGTTGGTAACTCAGTATTAATCAAAGTTAACCAAATCGGTACATTAACAGAAACATTAGATACAATCCGTATGGCTCAAACAAATGGTTATACATGTATGGTATCTCATAGATCAGGTGAAACAGAAGACACAACAATTGCTGATTTATCTGTCGCAGTTAATGCAGGACAAATTAAAACAGGTTCAGCTTCAAGAACTGATAGAATGGCAAAATATAACCAATTATTAAGAATTGAAGATGAATTAGGTGAAGAAGCTGTATTTGAAGGTTTACACGCTTTCAAAAAATATCGTTTCGAAGACTAATTAATTTAATTTCATAGGACGTTCAATTGAACGTCCTTTTTCTTTTCTTTTAAATTAGTTTTATCTATAATAAGAAAGAGGTCAAAATGATGAATCGAATTAAAAAATTTTTATTAATTTTAATTTTTCTCTTTCCTTGTCTAAGTTGTTCTTCTACTCATAAATTAAAGATTGAAAGAAGTAAGAATTTAGATTCTTTTATTTACCTCAATAAAAATGATTTAGCATTAACTTTTTCTTTAAAAAAAGATTTTATATTAGTAGTTGGACAAATCGGTTGTTCATCGTGTGAAATTATTCGTCCTAAATTAATTTCTTATATTAAAGAACATAATATCGTAATGTATTATGTAGATTATGATAATTATATTTCATATGCAAAAAACAACAATTTAAATACCTCTATTTATTCAGCAACTATTTTAATGTTTGAAAAAGGATTCTATAAAGATTCTTTAGAATATTCTTCTTCCTTATATTTTGATGATAATCGTTTAAATTTAACATTAGGAAATAAAATAACTCCTTCTTCATATTATCTTATTAATTCATTAGATCCTATTTCTTATGATGGAACTAAAATGTATCAAATTAATGTATCTTCTTTAAACGAAGAAGAGCTTAAAGGAGTAGTTGGAACGAAAATTGTTCTTCATTATAGCTTAAATAATAATCAATTATATTCTTATTTAGATGAAGTAAATAAAGATATTTATTTATATTATAATAATGATTCAATGTCTTATTTAGAAATTATTAATGAAGACAATAACGTAACAACAATTTTAGTAAATAGCAAAAAAGATTTAATAAAAAATATCTAATTTAAAAAAGCGAACTAAAAGGCTTACGAACTATCGTAAGCCTTTTAAAATACTTATTTTAATTTAATTTTATTTAAATGCCAGATATCATCAACATATTGTTGAATTGTTCTATCTGATGAGAAGAAACCAGCATTCGCGACATTAACTAAGCAAGATCTTGCCCATGATGCTCTATCGACATATTTTTCATCCATCTTTAATGAAGCTTCGATATAACTATCTAAATCAAGTAAAGATAAATATTCATCATTACGATACATCATTTCATCGAAAATAGTTCTAAATTCATCATGGTTTGGATGCCATGTTCCATCGACTAATGAATCCATAATTTGTTTAATATATGGTTTTGAATGATATAAGTCCCAAGGAGAATATGTTCCATTGCGTTTAATTTCTTCTACTTCAGGAGTCTTTAAGCCGAAGATAACATCGTTATCAGAACCAACTAATTGATCAATTTCAACATTCGCACCATCTAAAGTACCTAATGTTAATGCCCCATTAATCATAAATTTCATATTAGATGTACCTGAAGCTTCTTTACCTGCAAGAGAAATTTGTTCAGAAACATCTGCCGCAGGAATAATGATTTCAGCTAAAGATACGCCGTAATTTTCAATAAAGACAACTTTCATATATTTAGAAATTTCTTCATCATTATTAATTTTATCCGCGACAGCATTAATTAATTGAATAATCTTCTTTGCATAATAATAACTTGGAGCTGCTTTTGCGCCGAAGATATATGTATGAGGAATAATTCTAAATGATGGATCTTCCTTCATTTTAAAGTAGAAATACATAATTCTAAAGACGTTCATTAATTGACGTTTATAAGCGTGTAATCTCTTAACTTGAACATCAAATACTGAATCTAAATCAAGGTCGATATTTAAATGTTCTTTAACATATTTCGCTAAAACAACTTTATTTTCACGTTTAATCGCTAAAAAGTCTTTTTGAATTTTTGCATCATCAACATAAGCTTTAAATTCGCTTAATTTATCTGGAGAAGTAATCCATTCTTCACCAATCTTGCTAGTAACTAAATCTGCAAGTTTAGGATCGGAATTTAAGAACCATCTTCTATGAGTAATACCATTTGTTTTATTATTAAATTTTTGAGGATATAATTGATAGAATTCTTTGAATGTATCACGGCAGCAAATTTCAGTATGTAATTTTGCAACACCATTAACACTGAAAGAAGCATGAATTCCTAAGTTAGTCATTCTAATCATTCCATCACGAATAATTCTTACTTTATTAATGAATTCATCATCATAACCTTTCGCTCTTAATTCAAGAATGAAGCGACGATCAATTTCTTCAATGATCATATAGACACGTGGTAATAAATTAGAGACATATGAAACAGGCCATTTTTCTAAAGCTTCAGCCATAATTGTATGGTTAGTATATGCCATCATATGAGTAACTTGATCCCAAGCTTCATCCCAACCAAATCCATGTTCATCCATTAATAATCTCATGAGTTCTGGGATAGCTAAAATTGGGTGAGTATCATTTAATTGGAATACGTATTTTTCAGACATATTCTTTAAAGTACCATAAACTCTCTTATGGCCTCTAATCATTGATTGAAGACCACTTGATACTAAGAAATATTGTTGTCTTAATCTTAAGATACGACCATGTTCAGTTGAATCATCTGGATAAAGACCATGGCAAATTTCTTTAATTGCTTGTAAATATTGATCAAAAGACATATTTGAAGGTAATTTATCTTCAGTTGGTTCTGCTGACCATAATCTTAAAGTATTAACAACTTTATTTTTGTAGCCGACTACTGGAACGTCATAAGGAACTGCTTTAACAACCATCGCGTTTACTGTTCTACTTCTTACGCAGCCATCAACATCTTGATAAGTCTCTGCTTGTCCGTAAAATTTAACTTCAACTGCATGTTTTGGTTTTTTAATTTCCCAAACATATGGATTCGCTAACCATTGATCTGGGACTTCAATTTGTTTTCCATCGACAATCTTTTGTTTAAAGAAACCATATTCATATCTAATACAGTTACCATGACCAGGATAACCTAAAGAAGCAATTGAATCTAAGAAGCAAGCTGCAAGTCTACCTAAACCACCGTTACCTAAACCAGCATCAGCTTCTTGTTCTTCTAAATCGTGAATGTTAATTCCTAAATCTGCAAGACCTTCTTTAGCGACTTGATAGATTCCTAAGTTTTGCATATTGTTAACAAGTAATCTACCAATTAAGAATTCCATTGAGAAATAAACTAATTGTTTTTCTTTATGTGATTGGACATATTCTTTACTTGCTTTCCAGTCGATTGCCATTGCATCACGAACCATTGTTCCTAAGACATCATATAATTCTGTGATATGGCATTTTGACATATCATTTCCATATTTAGTAATACAACGTGTTTGGAACTCTTTTTTAAAAACTTCTTTATTTTCAAACATTTTTTTAATCTCCCTAAATTATTTTGTTTTACTAGTTTTGTTTGTTACCTTCTTTACAGGCTTTTTTTCTACTTCCTTTTTGACAGTAGGTTTTTCTTCCACTTTTACTTCTTCTTTCTTTGTGACGTGTTTAAAAATCATCGCACCAAAAGAAGCAATCTTAATTGTTATTTTATATCTTTGGTTGAAGCACCAACCTTCACTCGCTTGTAACGGCAAACCATTATATTGGTTAAAGCCTCCATAAACATCTTTATCCGAATTAAAGATTTCGACGTATTCACCAAGTTCAGTAACACCTAAATCATAATTTTCATAATAATAAGGTGTCATATTGTAGACAAATATTAATGTTTCATCACCAACTTGTCTTTTAAATGCATAAATTGATTGATCTGCATTATCGGCCATTAACCATTGGAAATGAGCTGGATTATGTTCCTCAAAATGCATCGCTTTTTCTGCTTTATAGATTAAATTTAAATCTCTTGTTAGTCTCGAAATAGAATCATGTTTTGGGAATGATTTTAAATTCCAAGGTAAAGATTTAGTTTCATTCCATTCATCGAATGAAGCAAGTTCATTACCCATGAAGTTCAATTTCTTACCTGGATGGCCCCATTGATAAGTATAAAGATTTCTTATTTGAGCGAACTTTTGATCATAATTGCCCCACATTTTATTAATGATAGTACCTTTGCCATGAACTACTTCATCATGAGATAAAGGTAACATGAAGTTATCACTATAAAAATAAGCCATTGAGAAAGTTAATTGATGATGATGATATTTACGATAAATTGGATCTTTACCATAATATTTTAAAGTATCATTCATCCATCCTAAATCCCATTTATAATCAAATCCTAATCCGCCATATTCAAGAGGTTTAGTAACTCCAGCATAAGAAGAAGAATCTTCTGCGATTAACATTACTGAAGGATGCTCATAATGAATTTTTCCAGTTAAACGTTTGATAAATTCAATCGCTCCAGAATTTTCTCCTTTTGAAGAATCACCATGATAATAAATAACATTTGAAATCGCGTCAAATCTAACGCCATCAAAATGGAAATAGTTAATGAAGAAATTTACGCTAGATAAAAGAAAACTTCTAACAGGATCTTTACCTAAATCAAAAAGGAATGAACCCCATTGTGATTTTTCTTGATCACCAGTGCCTTCATATAAATTTGTACCATCCCATTTACAAAGACCAAATTCATCAGTTGCAAAGTGGACGACAACGAAATCTAAGATTACACCAAATCCCGCTTGGTGCATTCTATCAACGAATGACATTAATTGCTTAGGATTACCATAACGAGAATCAACCGAGAAGAAACCTGTTGCTTGATATCCCCAAGATCCATCGAATGGATATTGATTAATAGGCATAATTTCAACATGTGTATAGCCATGTTGTTCTAGATAAGGAATTAAATGGTCGGCAATTTCTTCATAAGATAAATATCTTCCATCTTGCATACCTAGCCATGAGCCTAAATGCATTTCATAAATAGAAACTGCTTCATCGAAGTTTCTATTTCTCTTTTTCAACCAATCTTCATCATGCCAAAAGAAATTTTCTAAAGAGAATGTTCTTGAACATGAACCTGGTTTATATTCAGATAAAAATCCATATGGGTCTGCTTTATCTACCCATCTATTATCCGCGCCTAAAATATGATATTTATATGATTGATATTCATTAACATAAGGAACGAATAATTCATAGACCCCTGAATCATCTATTTTATTCATTCTACCTGCGCCAGGATTCCATGAATTGAATTCTCCAACGACAGAAACCTCTTTTGCTTGAGGGGCGTATGCTCTAAATATTGCTCCGTCAGTGTCGCCTTGTCGAGCAAAGTGACATCCAAAGTATTCGTATGCTTTCGTTGTTTGTCCGAGAAGAAAGTCATACAATAATCCATAAGCCATAAAACTGTCCTCGCTTTCAATATTCATTGTAGCAAAAAAAAATAATATTGACTAGATATAAAATACTTTTATTGCTTTTAAAACTCTTAAAAATAAACGAAAATATCGAATTTTTTAGCGAGAAACTTGTATACAAGAGATATATCAACCATCCTAGAATTTCGTAAATCTTGTATACAACATTTTAATAATTTTATTAACATGTTTACAATTTTTAATTTTTAGACTATTATATTATAGTATTTGGAGGAAAAAAACATGGCAATTGTTATCGCAGTTAATGCAGGCTCAAGTTCATTAAAATTCAAATTATTCGATATGCCAAGCGAAAAAGTCGTTTGCTCAGGTATCGCAGATAGAATTGGACACGAGGATGCAGAATTTGCTATTAAACCTGCTGGCAAGGATAAAAAGAAAACAGTATTACCAATCTTTGATCATGCAGTTGCAGTCGATATGCTTTTAAAAGCATTAATTGACGAAGGAGTCGTTAAATCATTAGACGAAATTAAGGGTTGTGGACATAGAATTGTTCAAGGTGGTTCTTATTTCTCTCATTCAGTAGAATTAAATGATGAATCAGAAAAATTAATCGAAGAATTAATTCCACTTGCTCCATTACATAACGGAGCTCACTTAATTGGTTATCGTGCATTCAAAAAAGCTCTTCCAGGCGTAAGACACGTTGCAGTATTTGATACAGCATTCCATCAAACAATGGAACCAGAAGATTATATGTACGCTTGCCCATATGAATATTATGAAAAATATAAAGTTAGAAAATATGGTGCTCATGGTACATCACACTTATATTTATCTCAACAAGCAAATAATTATTTAAAAGAAGGACAAAGTAAAGTTATCACTTGCCATATTGGTTCAGGTGCTTCTCTTGCAGCTATTAAAGATGGCAAATGTGTTACTACTTCAATGGGTTTAACTCCTCTTGCAGGTGTTATGATGGGTACAAGAACTGGTGATATCGATGCATCAGTTATGAATTACTTAGTCAACCAAACAGGTAAATCATGTGAAGAAATCTACCAAGAATTCAATAAGAAATCTGGTTTACTCGGTATCTCTGGTATTTCTAACGATACAAGAGATGTTGAAAAAGCTTCAAAAGAAGGTAACGAAAGAGCTAAACTTGCAGTTAAAATGTACGCTCGTAAAATTGCTGATTACATTGGTCAATACTATGTACGTCTCGGCGGATGTGATTTAATCATCTTCTCTGCAGGTGTTGGTGAAAATGGCCCATTCTGGAGAAAAGCAGTTATTGATAACATCAAAGAAGCATTACATGTTGAACTTGATGAAAAATTAAATGCAGAAACAATGTTAGGTAAAGAAGGTATTATCTCAACTCCTAATTCACAAATTCCAGTCGTAGTTATTCCTACTGATGAAGAAATTATGATTGCTAGAGATATTTGCTCAATCTTAAATATAAAATAAATAATTTACTTAAAAAAAGGAACTCAAATCGTTGAGTTCCTTTTTCTATTGCTTGAAAGTAATTGGATTTCTTTTTCAATTGATGAAGTCTTATTAATATTACGAATTTCTTCTAATGAAATAAAATATTCATTACCTTTATGTTCAGCTTTAGATTTATACATGGCTAGATCTGCCGCTTGAAGAAGTTCTCTACCAGTAAAGCCACATCCATCTTCGTATTTAGAATATCCAATACTAAATTTAACTTTTCTACCTTTAAAATCAATATTATCGAGAGCTAATTTAATTTTAGTGAGAATCTTTTTCATTTGTTTTTCATCTAGATCAATTCCCATGAAAACAAATTCATCACCACCACGACGATAAAATATAATATCATCACTAGCAATTGAAATTAAGGCATAACCAATTCTAACTAATAGTTCATCACCAACTCGATGTGAATATGTATCATTAATAAGTTTAAAATCATCTAGATCCATAAAACCAATATAACGAGAGCCATGAATTGTATCTAAATGCATCTTTAAAGAATTTAAGTTAAATAAACCAGTCAATTTGTCTTTATAAGAATCGGCATATAGTTTTTCAAAATTAAGTTCTGTCTCTACTCTTTCTTTAAAAAGGAATAAGACTTCTTCTTTATCAAAATTTCTTAAATACGTAGCTTCTAAACAAATTTTACGATGATCATTTTTTAAAGGTAGATAGAAATTACCTTTGCGAGAATGAGAATTTAAAATTTCCATTCTTAAATTGTCAAAGAATTTTGTTACACCGACAATTTCAATTAATTCACTCTTATTATCGACCACTTTAAATAAATCATTAAGCGACTTTAAATTGACAAATCCAAATTTTTCAAAATCATTAAAAATAAATTCGCATTTTTCATTTAAGCAATCTTTATTCTTATCTGAAACCTTTAAAATAACACAATTATCTTCACCAATAAAAAGTTCATATAAATCTTGGTCATTAATTTTAGTTAATATATTAGAAAAATTCTCCATATATATAATTCCCTCTTAAATTGAATATACTACAAATGTAAAGTTATGTCTAGGGTGCAAATTTAATCTTAATTCTTAAAATCTTATTTTTACGTTAAAATCTTATTATTTTTAAATAAATTATATAATTTATTCAATCGATATTAACAAATATAATTTAACATTTTCTCGAATGTTAAATTGTAATAAACACATTAATTAATGTATAATTTAACGTATCGAGGTCCAGTATGAAATTCTATTTAGCTCCGTTAGAAGGAATCACTTCATTATATTATCGTAAATATCATGCTTTATATTTTAAAGGTGTAGATAAATATTTTATTCCCTTTTTAAATCCAGCTCAATGTAATTTATCAACACGTGATGAACGTGAACTAAAAAAAGAAAATAATCTAATAAATAAACAAGTTGTTCCTCAAATTATCTCAAGAAACGCAAAAGAAACATTATGGATGATTAACAAGCTTAAAAATGAAGGTTATGATGAAGTTAACCTTAATTTTGGTTGTCCAAGTGGAACAGTTGTCGCGAAAGGTAAAGGTTCAGGGATACTAAAAGATTTATCATATTTAGATGCTTACTTAAATGAAGTCTTTTCACATTCACCTTTACCAATCTCAATTAAATTAAGACTAGGATTAAATGATGTAGAAGAATTTAATAATATATTAAATATCTTAAATAAATATGATGTAAAAGAACTAATTATTCATCCCCGTACACAAAAAGATAAATATACTGGTCCATTACATTTAGAAGTATTAGATAATATCGTTACTAAAACAAAATTTGATATTATTTATAACGGCGAAATAAAATCACTCGATGATATATCTTATATTGAAGAAAGATTTCCTTTTATTAAAGGAATAATGATTGGTCGAGGATTAATAGAAATTCCTGACTTACTAGAAGAATGTAAAGATAAAAATAAAGTAATAAATTTCTATAACGATATGTATAAAGAATATTTAGAAACGTTTGGTTGGAACAATACAAAATTCTTCGTTAAAGAAATATTCGCTTTAATGATTAATTATTTTCTAGTTCCTAAAGATTTAAAGAAGAAATTATTTAAAAGCGAAAAACAAGATGAAGTAGAACACTTTGTTAACGAAATATTTTCTACATGTGAAATTAATGTTTGTCCAGAAAACGCTATTAAAGGTATTTATTAATTTAATATCTTTTTTTAAAGTGCTAAGATATTCAAGGTGAAATTATGTTTTTATCTTTAATCACATTCATTATTACTATCTTATTAATGATTGTAATGATTATCTTTAAACCAACTATTACAATTAAAAAACTATCTTTTCAATCATTCTGGGTAGTTACTTTTTTAGGTGCATTAATTGTCTTATTGACTAACCAAATTGATTTATCTTCTTTATGGATCAACTTAACTTCAGGAAAGATGAATCCAATAAAAATATTAACTTTATTTATTTCTTTATCAATGATATCCATCTCTTTAGATGAACTTAATTTCTTTAATTATTTATCCTCTAAAGCATTAGAAAAATCAAAAGGTAACCAATATAAAATATTTTTTACGATCTACTTATTAGTTGCCTTATTAACGATATTTACTTCAAACGATATAGTTATCTTAACATTTACTCCCTTTATAATTCTTTTTTCTAAAAAAGCTAATATTGATCCTTTACCTTATTTAATTATGGAATTTGTTAACGCAAATACGTATTCGATGTTACTTTCAATTGGTAATCCAACAAATATCTACTTATCTTCTTCACAAGATATTTCATTTCTTTATTATTTATCAAAAATGTATTTACCTACCTTTTTAAGCGGTTTATCTACTTTAATTATTATTCTTATCATATTTAGAAAAGATTTAAATAAAGAGATTGAAAATATTTCTTTAGAAGAAGTCCATCTTAATAATAAACCATTAGTTATTATTAATTTAGTTATCCTCGGATTAACTACTATCTTACTTGTTATCTCAAATTATATTAATTTAGAAATGTGGTTAATTTGTTTATGTTCATTAATTATCTTAACTTTAGTTTTACTTATATATACCTTTAAGACTAAGAATAAAACTTATTTAATCGATACTTATAAAAGATTACCTTATAATCTCATCCCTTTTATTTTATCCATGTTCATCTTAGTTTTATCTTTAAAAGAAAATGGGATTATTTCTTATTTACAACAAGGATTAAACTTCTTATCAGTAAATAAAATATCTGAAGCCTTTACTTACACTATTTCTTCAACTCTATTTGATAATATTATTAACAATATTCCAATGTCAGTACTATATTCGTCTTTATTAAAAGAACAAAGTGAGCTAGCTTTATTTTCTACCATCATCGGATCAAATATCGGTGCTTATTTAACTCCAGTAGGAGCCCTAGCTGGAATTATGTGGATGAGTATCTTAAAGAAACATAAAGTAGATTTTTCATTTATTTCTTTTGTTAAATATGGCCTTATTTTAGTTCCAATATGTTTAATATTTGCCACTTTTGGAATTTTAATTACATGTGCATAAGTAAACTATATTTAAAGATAATTCTTATAAAAACTATAAGCTTGGAGATGTCACTTAAATGACTGCTTATAAAATAGGAGGGCAAAATGAATAGATGTAAATGGTGTTCAACGAATAATATAAAATATATTAAATACCATGATGAAGAATGGGGCAAAGAAACTAAAGATGAACATTATTTATATGAAATGTTTATTCTTGAAACCTTTGTCTGCGGTTTATCTTGGGAAATAATCTTAAATAAAAGAGATGCATTTATAGCTGCGTTTGATAATTTTGATATTTCTAAAGTTACGTTATATCAAGATGAAAAGATCAATGAACTTATGAATAACAAAGATATAGTAAGAAATAAATTAAAGATTAAAGCAAGCATTGCTAATTCAAAGATCTATCAAAATATTATAAAAGAATACGTTACTTTTTATAATTATTTAACCTCTTTCTTTTTAACTTATCCCATTATTGAAATAGGAAAAACCACTAATGCTATCTCAGAAGCAATTTCAAAAGACTTAATTTCTCGAGGTATGAAATTTGTTGGTCCAACAACAATTTATTCATATTTACAAGCAATTGGACTTATCTATTCTCATGAAGAACATTGTTTTTTATATAAAAGTAAATAATTATACTTAACTACTCATTTTTTAGCTTTACATTTTAAAAGAGGATTAAATTAGTTTAATCCTCTTTTTAATTTCTACCAACAATCTTGTACAAGGAAATTTCTA
>CAVJWU010000014.1:0-32713 GCA_963653535.1 Azospirillum sp. CAG:239 | reverse complement strand
AATTTGTAAATATTGTAAATTTTATCATTCTCTTTTCAAAAAAAATGACCCACTACAAGAGTGAGTCATTTTATTTTTAATTAGTCAAGATTATTCATATCGAAGACGTTTTGATTTTCATTAAATTCAGAAGTTGTTGCTTCGACACTTTGAGTTGTATCTTCAGTTTCGAATACTTCTTCTTCCTTAGTTTCTTCTTTAACATCTTCAATTAAACCTGTACCAGCTGGAATTAATTTACCAACCATGACATTTTCTTTTAAGCCATGTAAGTAGTCAGTCTTACCTTTAATTGCTGCATCTGTTAAGATTCTTGTAGTTTCTTGGAATGATGCTGCAGATAAGAATGATTCAGTATCAAGAGCTGCTTTAGTAATACCTAAGATAACAGGTGAGAATACTGCAGGTTGTTTACCTTCAATAAGGACATCGTTATTTTTAGCGTTAACTTTAGTTAAATCAACCTTGGTACCTGGAATTAAATCAGTGTCGCCAGCTTCAGTAACTAAGACTTTCTTTAACATTTGTCTAATGATAAGTTCAATGTGTTTATCAGAAACACCAGAACCATTACCTCTATAAACCTTTTGGATTTCTTTAATAATGTATCTTTCGACTTCTGTCTTATTAGAATATTCTAATAATTGTTTTAAGTTTTTAGCGCCTTCAGTGATTTTTTGTCCTGCAAGAACATGATCACCGACTTTAACTCTTAATTTAACACCGAAGTTAGTCTTTTCAGTAACTTCTTCTTGGTCATTCTTTAAAGTAACGTGGTAGATACCATTTTCTTCTTTGATATCTGTAATTTCACCTTCGAATTTAGCAATGAGAGCTTCACCACGAGGAGCACGAGCTTCGAAAAGTTCAGTAACTCTAGGTAAACCATTTGTAATATCGCCACCAGCGACACCACCAGTGTGGAATGTTCTCATAGTTAATTGAGTACCAGGTTCACCAATTGATTGAGCAGCCATAACACCTACTGTCGCACCAATTTCAATTTCTTTACCTGTTGCAATACATGTACCATAACAATGTTTACAGACGCCATCTTTAGTCTTACATCCGAATAAAGAGCGGATTTCAACTTTTGTAATGCCGTGATGAACAATGTTACTTGCGTCTTCTTCAGTCATTAATGTATTACCAGGAACTAATACTTCACCAGTTTTTGGATCACAAATATCATGGAGAGAATATCTACCTGTTAATCTTTCTTCAAGATCTTCAATTTTTGAATTTTCTCTTGTATCGATAATTTGTTCAACTACGAATCCTTCATCAGTACCGCAGTCTTCTTCTCTAACGATAACATCATGAGAGACGTCAACTAATTTTCTAGTTAAGTAACCTGAGTCAGCAGTCTTTAACGCAGTATCCGCGCCACCTTTTCTAGCACCGTGAGTTGCAATGAAGAACTCTGATACAGATAGACCTTCACGGAAACATGTTTTAATTGGTAATTCGATTGTATCGCCATTTGGCTTAGCCATAAGTCCTCTTAAACCACATAATTGAACGAAGTTAGATGTATTACCTCTAGCACCTGATTTTGACATCATGAAGATAGGGTTAGTTTTATCTTCTTCAACAATGACTTTAAGTTTGCTTTCGATTTGGCCTTTAACGCCTTCCCAAACTGCGACGACTTTCTTATGTCTTTCATCATCAGTTAAGAAACCATAATCGTATAAGTCTTTAATTTCAGCAACTTTCTTATCACCTTCTGCGATTAATTCTTGTTTACCTGGAATGACGTTAATATCGAAGATAGAAACAGTAATACCAGCGATTGTAGAATAATGGAAGCCTTGATCTTTTAATGAGTCAAGGACTTCAGAAGTAACCTTCGCGCCGTAACGTTTGAAAATTGCAGAAACGATTGCACCAATTTGTTTTTTACCTAGAGGGCTAGGTGTAACAACTTTTTCTGCGAGGTATTCTTTGATATTTGTACCTTTTTTGACAAAGTTAGAAATTTGGTTTTCTGCTAAATCTTTACCACCTGCTGCATTTAAATATGGGAAATCTGCAGGGAAGATTCTATTGAAGATAATTTTACCAACAGTTGTAATTAAATATGAATTGTTCATTTCATCAGTAAATGTTGATTTACCAACTGCAGAACCTTTAATTGCAATTCTGTTATGTAAGTGAATTTGTTTTGTTTGATATGCAAGAATGATTTCATCAATATTCTTGAATACTTTACCTTCACTTAATGCATAGTTTTCATATAATTCAGCTTCAGATTCGTCGCCTCTAGCACGACATTCTTCTGCATGTTTCTTGAAATCTTCAACTGTATTTTCCATTGTAAGATAGTAGTTACCTAAAACCATATCTTGAGATGGAGTACAAATTGGTTTACCAGAAGCTGGTGAAAGAATGTTGTTACTTGCAAGCATTAAATCGAGTGCTTCTTGTTGAGCTGCATATGATAAAGGTACGTGAACAGCCATTTGGTCACCATCGAAGTCAGCGTTAAAACCTGCACAAACTAATGGATGAAGTCTAATAGCTCTACCATTAACTAATACTGGTTTGAAAGCTTGAATACCTAAACGGTGAAGTGTAGGAGCACGGTTTAATAAAACTGGATGTCCTTTAACAACTTCTTCAACAATATCCCAAACTTTTTCATCGTAATGATCAATCATCTTATTTGCTTGTTTATGGCTTGTAGCAATACCTCTTTCAATCATGATAGAAGCGATGAATGGTCTAAATAATTGGACTGCCATTTCTCTAGGAAGACCACATTGGTACATCTTTAGAGATGGTCCAACTGCAATAACAGAACGTCCTGAATAGTCAACACGTTTACCAAGTAAGTTTTGTCTGAAACGACCTTGTTTACCTTTTAATGTAGAAGATAATGATTTTAATGCTCTTCCACCAGGTCCTGTTACTGGTTTTGTACGTCTACCATTGTCAATTAATGCGTCAACTGCTTCTTGAAGCATACGTTTTTCGTTCATTAATAAGACATCTGGAGCTTTAATATCGATTAATTTCTTAAGACGTGAGTTACGCATAATAACACGTCTATATAAATCGTTTAAGTCAGAAGTTGCGAATCTACCACCATCTAATTGAAGCATTGGTCTTAAATCAGGTGGAATAACTGGTAAGACATCAAGAACCATCCATTCAGGGCGGTTACTTGATTTTCTAAATGATTCAACACATTCTAATCTCTTATATAATTTTGTTCTCTTTTGAGAAGTTGGTTGGCAAGCAGCAATTTCTTCATTTAATTCAGCTGAAAGTTCATCTAAGTCAGTTTCAGCGAGTAATCTTTGAATTGCTTCAGCACCAGAACCAAATTCAGCACCGGTATGTTTTGAAATAAAATTTGCGCAACCTGTGAAATCGAGAGTTTCTTTATTTTGGACGATTCTATTAAAGAGTTCATCCGCTCTTTGGTAGTCTAAAGATTCGTTATCTAAAGTAGATTTAATTTCTTCAAGAACTTGAGGGAAGATTTCTCTTGCTGTTCTTTCATCGAGAACTTTACCTTTCTTTAAGATTTTACTTGTACCTGCATTTAAGCAAATACGAGAAACGAAATAAACTACTTCTTCTAATTGCTTAGGTAAAATATCTAAGATTAAACCCATTCTTGATGGGACACCTTTGAGGTACCAGATATGGGCACATGGTGAACAAAGTTCAATGTGACCCATTCTTTCTCTACGAACAGCTTTTGTTGTTACTTCAACGCCACACTTTTCGCAGACGACACCTGCAAATCTAATCTTCTTATATTTACCACAATGACATTCATAGTCTTTTGCAGGACCAAAGATTTTTTCACAATATAAACCATCTGGTTCAGGTTTTTGTGAACGGTAGTTGATAGTTTCAGCCTTTGTGACTTCACCTCTTGACCATTCTCTGATCTTATCTGGAGAAGCTAATCCAACTTGGATAGCAGTTAATTTTTTAACATCAAACATTTTCTTTCTCCTCCAATCTAGTCATTTTGTTCATTGAAATCTACTTGGAAATCAGTGAAAGCATTTTTAACTTCCTTTGAAATCTTCTTAGTTTCTTTTTCATTAGATTCCGCTAAAGCTGAAGTGTCAATTTCATTACCTTCTTTATCGAGTAATTTGACATCAATAGCGAGAGCTTGTAATTCCTTAACAAGAACTCTGAATGCTTCTGGCATTCCTGGTTGTGGTATATCTCTTCCTTTAATAATCGCTTCATAAGCGCTTGCTCTACCAACCATATCATCTGATTTGATAGTAACCATTTCTTGTAAAATGTGTGCAGCACCATAAGCTTCAAGAGCCCAAACTTCCATTTCACCAAGTCTTTGACCACCGTTTTGTGCTTTACCACCTAAAGGTTGTTGTGTGACTAATGAATATGGTCCAGTAGCACGAGCATGTAACTTATCATCAACCATGTGAACAAGTTTAATCATGTACATGACACCGACTGAGATTCTTTCATCAAATCTTTCACCTGTACGTCCATCATATAAGATAGTCTTACCATCATTTGATAAACCAGCTTGTTTCATTAAATCGAAGATTTCTTCATTTGAAATGCCATCAAATACTGGTGTAGCAATCTTTAAGCCTAATTTCTTACATGCCATACCTAAGTGAATTTCAAGGATTTGACCGATGTTCATACGTGAAGGAACACCTAATGGGTTTAACATGATGTCAACTGGTGTACCATCTGGTAAGAATGGCATATCTTCTTCTGGAAGAATTCTAGAAATAACACCTTTGTTACCATGTCTACCTGACATCTTATCACCTTCAGAGATTTTTCTCTTTTGAGCGATATATACTTTGACTACTTCTTCAACACCTGGAGCAAGTTCTGCACCTTCTTTACGTTTGAAACGTTTTACGTCGATAACAATACCTGCACCACCATGAGGAACTTTTAATGATGTATCTTTACCATCTTTAGTCTTTTCGCCAAAGATTGTCATTAATAATTTTTCTTCTGGAGTAGGTTCAGTTAATCCTTTTGGAGTAATCTTACCAACTAAGTAGTCATCTTCTTTAACTTCAGCACCTGGGATAATAATACCGTCTTCATCTAAGTTTGCTTTCATTTCTTCAGAAACGTTAGGAATATCACGAGTAATTTCTTCAGGTCCAAGTTTTGTTGTACGTCTTTCTAATTCATATTCTTCGATATGGATAGAAGTATATACATCATCTTTTACTAATCTTTCAGACATAATGACAGCATCTTCGTAGTTATAACCTTCCCAAGTCATAAATGCGATTGTGACATTTTGTCCTAAAGCTAAATCACCTTGATCCATAGCTGGACCATCAGCGATAACATCACCTTTTTTAATTTTGTCACCAACATGTACAATAGGTGTTTGGTTGATACATGTTCCAGAGTTAGATCTGACGAATTTTTGAAGAGTATATTGTCTTTCATTTCCTTCATCATTCTTAACGACAATGTGACGTGAATCCATTACAGTAACAACACCATCTTCTTGAGCTAAAACTGCTGCACCAGAGTCATGAGCAATATTGTACTCCATGCCAGTTCCAACAAAAGGAGCGTGTGGTTTTAATAATGGAAGTGCTTGACGTTGCATGTTAGATCCCATTAAAGCACGGTGGTTATCATCGTTTTCAAGGAATGGAATACAAGCTGCAGCGACAGATAAAATTTGTTTTGGAGAGACGTCAACGTAATCAATCATTTCCTTAGGAACGATAACGTTTTCGCCGTTATATCTAGCAATAACTTCATCATCAAGGAATTCTCCTCCGATAATTCTGTTTGTTGCTTGAGCGATATATAAGTTCTTTTCACCATCCGCGGATAAGTAATCGGAATCTTCTAATACTTTACAAGTTTTCTTATCGACTCTTCTATATGGAGTTTCAATGAAACCATATTCGTTAATTTTAGCATAAGTCGCTAAGTTGTTAATTAAGCCGATGTTACCACCTTCAGGTGTTTCAATAGGACAGATTCTACCATAGTGAGTTGTGTGAACATCTCTAACTGCCATGTTAGCTCTATCACGAGTTAAACCGCCTGGACCTAAAGCAGAGATTCTTCTCTTATTTGAAAGTTCTGCAAGAGGATTAACTTGATCCATGAATTGTGATAATTGTGATGAAGCGAAGAATTCTTTAATCGCAGAATTTAATGGACGAGTGTTAGTTAATTTTTCAGGAGAAATAGGTCCGTCTGAAGCAAGAGTCATAGACATCTTTTCTTTAACTGTTCTTTCCATACGTGATAAACCAATTCTAAATTGATTTTGAATTAATTCACCGACGCAGCGAATTCTACGGTTTCCTAAATGGTCGATATCATCAGGATCACCAAATCCATAAATAATATTCATGATGTATGAGAAACAAGCAGCAATATCACTAATAGTTACATATGGAACATCGATATTTAAATCTGTACCAATGATATTTGTAGTTGTTGTTAATGTTTCATCAACATAGACTTTTAATTTGTTAACGACATTGTGATCGTCTAATTTTTCGTTGTATGGTAATTCATATGCATGAGCGCCATTTTCGAAGAATTTTTCATTTTGTAATTTTTCGACGATTTCTTTTGTCATTAATGTTCCTTCGTCATAAATGACTTCGCCATCGACTGAAACTAATGGTTCAGCGATAACTCTACCGAGTAAACGATTATAAATACCTAATTTCTTATTGTATTTAAATCTACCAGCACGGCCAAAGTCATAATGTTTATGATCGAAGAATCTACCTTTTAAGAAAGTAGCTGCGCTATCATTAGGAGCAGGTTCACCTGGTCTTAATTTACTGTAGATTTCAAGTAAAGCTTGTGATGTAGTATATTCGTAATTTGTTCCAGCATGAGAAGCTAATTCTTTTTCAATAGAAACTGCAAGTAAGTCATCTTTTCTAACATCTTCGACATAGTCTGTAGTTGATGAACCGAATAAAGAAACGATTTCATCATAACCATTTTCGCCTAGACCAATACCTAAAGCTCTAAGTAAAATTAAAGCAGACATTTTTCTAGTTCTATCGATTTTAACATTTAAGATTCCTTTTGCGTCTGATTGGAATTGTAACCATGTTCCTCTTGAAGGAATTAAATCAGCGTTATAAGTGAAAGCACCTGTTTTTTCTCTTTCTTTCTTCATGTAAGCGCCTGGAGAACGAACGATTTGAGAAACGATTGTTCTTTCTGCGCCGTTAATGATGAATGTACCAGAGTCAGTCATTAATGGGAATTCACACATATTGACTTCACGTTGGATAATTTCACCAGTTTCTGTAACGTTTAATCTTAATGTAGCTTTTAAATTAGCCATATATGTTAATCCACGAGTTTTACATTCGTATGGATCATATTTAGGTTCTTCTAAACGTGATGAGATATATTCAAGTGTCATTTTATCATTACGATCAGTAATTGGATAAATATCTTTAAATACTTCATCAATACCGCTATCTAAAAGCCATTTGAAAGAATCAGTTTGAATTTCTACTAAGTTAGGTAAAGGTAATGTACCAGAAATCTTAGAAAAATTGATTCTTCCATTGTGAAGGTACTTATATTCTTTTGCTTGTAAATTTTTGCTCATTGCAAATCTCCCTTCTATAAGTTTTCATTTTGTGATTCATTGTTGATTGCTTGATAAATATAATAGCCCTTATCTCTCTTAAGTAATTGACAATTTCCAAATATGGATGTTACGTATCTTTGAGCCGACTCCGACCCGTGGGACTTTCTCATAACAAAATACAATGAACCATTTAAGTTAAGTAATTTTTTTGCTCCCTCAAACATTGAATAGATTACTTTTTTCCCTGCGCGAATTGGAGGGTTAATGAAGATGTTATCAAATTTTTCATGAACATTTGTATAAACATCAGATTCTCTAACTTCAAAGTTTGTTAAGCCTAAGGATTGTAGATTTTTCTTCGCGAGCGCACACGCACGCGTATTAATATCTATCAAAATAAAATTTGAGGTAGGGTAGAAATATCCTAAAACGCCCCCAATAGGGCCATAACCACATCCTACATCGAGATTTAAGCCGGTAATATCTTGTTTAAGCAAAACTTTAAGAAAAACATGTGTTCCTTCATCTAAATAGTCCTTGCAAAAAACACCATTATCGGTCATAAAATTAAAAATTTTGGAGTTAAGCTCAAATGAAATGTTCTTAGGATTAGAACTTACATCCGGATTATTTGAAAAATAATGGTCCATTTGATAACCCCCTTAAAATTGATAAAAACCCACCCCTAAAATAAAGGGGTAGGTTAAATTGTAAAGTCAAAAAACTACTTAACTTCGACTTCAGCACCAGCTGCAACAAGAGCTTTCTTGTGTTCTTCAGCTTCGACTGGAGAGATGTGTTCTTTGATTGTTGATGGGCATGCATCAACTAATTTCTTAGCGTCAATTAAGCCTAAACCTGTGATAGCTTGGACAGCTTTAATAACGCCAACTTTTGAAGCGCCGAATGATTTTAAGATTAAGCTAACTTCTGTTGGTCCTTTAGCTGCTTCTTCTTCGACTGGTGCTGCTGCTGCAACTGGAGCTGCTGCTGTTACACCGAATTCTTCTTCGATTGCTTTTACTAAATCATTTAATTCTAAAATTGTCATTTCTTTGACAGAAGCAATGATTTCTTCATTTGTTAATTTTGCCATATTATTTTTCCTCCTAATGGTCTGTTATTGTTTGTCTGCAACAGCCTTAACTGCACATGCAAGATTTCTGACTGGTGCTTGTAATACAGAGAGTAACATTGATAATAAACCTTCTCTGTTTGGAAGTTTTGATAATGCGATAACATCATCCTTTGAAATTACTTTGCCTTCTACGATTGCTGCTTTAATGACTAAACTTTCGTGAGTCTTAGCAAACTTAGCGACGATTTTTGCTGCACTAATGGAATCTTCAGAACTGAATATAGCGTTAGGTCCTTCTAAGTATTGTTTTGCTTCAGAATAGCCTAATGAATCTACAGCTCTATCAACTAATGTATTTTTGTAAACATTCATTTTTGCATTTGATTGTAAAAGTGTTCTCTTTAATTCAGAAATTTCAGAAACCTTTAAACCACGGTATTCAGCGATAACGATTGATCCAGAATTTTTGATTAAGTTAGATACTTCTTCAACTACTTGCTTCTTTTGTTCTAATACGTTTTGATTCATTTTGTAGCACCTCCTTCTTTTAAATTTTTTGTAAGTATATAGGCATCAATATACAGAGTTTTCCTATTATAATTGAATAGTTACCTCGGCAACCTTATTAAGCCCCTTGGCCGTTGCTGTCTATGGTATATTGGAGCTTCCTAAAAATTAACGGCCATTAAATGTTAATTTAATAGCTGGGCCCATAGTTGTGTGGATAACACAGTTTTTAACATATTGGCCTTTAACAGATGCTGGTTTGACTTTTAAGATTGTATCAATAACAGCATTGATGTTGTCTACGATTGTAGCTGTATCGAATGAAACACGAGCGACTGATAAATGGATGTTACCATCTTTATCAACACGGTATTCAACTTTACCTGCTTTAATTTCTTTAATTGCTTGGCCAATGTTCATTGTAACTGTACCAGTCTTTGGGTTTGGCATTAAACCTTTAGGACCTAAGATACGACCCATTTTACCAAGTTCAGCCATCATATCTGGAGTAGCGACGATGACATCGAAATCGAACCAGTTTTCTTTTTGGATTTTTTCAAGCATATCCTTGTCGCCAACAAAGTCAGCGCCTGCTTCTTTAGCTTCATCTTGTTTATGTGTGATAGCTAAAATTTTCTTTGTTTTTCCGTTTCCGTGTGGGAGAACGATTGTGCCTCTTAATTGTTGATCAGCATATTTTGGATCAACGTTTAGGCGGAATGAAATGTCAACAGTTGCATCAAATTTAACTGTTGAAGTTTCTTTGACTAATGCACATGCTTCTTCTACTGAATATAATTTTGATGAATCAATTTTTGTAGCAGCAGCAACGTACTTCTTACCTTTCTTCATAATTTTCCTCCTTGTGGTACTAGCGGGTTTACCCTTCCACTAATTAGTCTTTGATTGCAATGCCCATGTTACGAGCTGTACCAGCAACAATCTTTTCTGCTGCTTCGACGTCATAGCAATTTAAATCTGGCATTTTGTATTCAGCAATCTTTGTTAATTGAGCTTTTGTAATTGTTCCGACAATTGTGCTCTTTGAGCTACTTGAGCCTTTTTTAATTCCAGCTTCTTTTAATAATAATTCAGCAACTGGAGTTGTTTTGATGACATAATCAAATGATTTGTCTTCATAAGCTGTAATGATTACTGGGACTGTTTGTCCTTGTCTGTCTGCAGTCTTTGCATTAAAGTCTGTACAGAACTTTGGCATCATAATACCTGCTGATGCAAGTTTTGGTCCAGGTTTAGCTTGTCCACCTGGGATTTCAAGTTTTACAACTTTTGCGATTTTCTTACTCACGCGACATACCTCCTATTTTAGTTTTAGTCCGTGCTGTGGTAAACGGATTTATTACTTTAGTAATAGAGTCCTTCCACTGCGCAATTTCATGGCTCAATTTTCTACTCCCGAAAATAATCCATGCTGAAATAGCATACACTTATAGTAAAGGAATATCAATAATTTTTTAAAAATTTTTTCAAAAAGTTCACTTTTAAGTGTGCAAAAAAAGACCGCGTATAAACGGTCTTAAGAATATTTAAATTTTTTCTACTTCTGCGAACATGACTGTAACTGGAGTCATTCTACCAAAGAAGTTAACCATAACTGTAACTTCTGCAGTTTCTTTATTAATAGATTCGATTGGTCCTTCAACACCTTCAAATGATCCTGAAAGAATTCTAACCATGTTACCGACTTCATAATCAGTATACATATCTTCATCAACTTCACCAATTCTCTTTAAGACTGGTTCAATTTGTTCTCTTGTAACAGGGAAAGGTTTTGCGTGACCACCACTTGATCCAACGAAACCAGTAACACCTGGAGTATTTCTTACGATGAACCATGCATCATCAGTCATAATCATTTCAACGAAGACATAACCTGGATAAAGATTCTTCATCTTTGTTTTTCCTGTTGGTTTACCTTCTCTCATAACTGGAACTTCATGTTCTGCAACGACAACTCTGAAAATATAGTTTTCTAAGCCTTGAGTTTTAATTCTAGTTTCTAAGTTTTCTTTTACTTTGTTTTCATGTCCTGAATATGTATTAACGACATACCATTGTTTTTCTTCCATAATTATTTACTCCCTTTACTATAATAATGTGATGATGTTTATAAGTGCTTCAACATCTTCGGAAGATGATGAGCTACTTGGTCTTTGATTTTCAAGCATCTTTAATAAATTACTAATAAGCAAATCGCTTAAAGATAAAGCAATTGCCGCGATAATAACAACAGTTAAGACAACGCCGACTGCTTTAAAGAGTTCTTTTTTAGATGGCCATCTAACCATATGTGCTTGTTCTACGACACCTTTGAAATATCTTTTGATTTTATTCATCGCAAATAATCCTTTCTATTTTGATTCCTTATGTAATGTTTGTTCATTGCATTTAGGGCAGAATTTCTTAAGTTCTAATCTTTGAGAAACTGCGTCTTTTTTCTTCGTAGTTGTATAATTTCTTGATAGGCATTTTGAGCATATTAAAATAACTTTTTCTCTCATCTAATTCACCCTCCTATGTTTAAAATTCTAAAAACATTATAAGCACAAGCAAAAACAATCGCAATAAAAAGTTTTTATTTTTTATTTTTGCGTTGCAATATAAAATATTATTTATTCTTTTCCTTCATATACCTTCTAACTTTTTCTATTCTATTACTCACTTGCTTTTTGTTGAGATTTAGTTGATTACTTATTTCTTCATAAGAATATCCTTTAACAAGGAGAATAATAATATCATATTCAATTTCACCTATATCTTTAATTTCATCTAAAGTAGAATGTAAATACGTTACTTCTGTTACTGAAGATTCTGTCGGAGAAGAAAAATTTTCTATTTCTGAATCACCTAGTGAACAAATCTTTTGATTTTCAAAATCGATATAATTGCTTCGAGCGATCCTAGCAATTTCTGATTGAAACGCAAATACGCAGAATTGGAAGAATTTACCTTTCGAAACACAATAAGAATCAATAGAATTCATAATAGTATTTCTTAAGAGTTGTCTAACATCATCTCGATCATAATTATAAGTCTTAAAAAAATATTCATATTTATTTAATATTTTTGTCATTCTTTTCTCAATACTAAAAAAGAGAAGCTCCAACGCTTCTCTTTCGCCTAATTTTATATTATAGATTATTTCTTCATCTTTAATCATTTTATAGGATTCCTCCAATTATAAATTTGGGATAAAAATAATGCACAAGCAACTGATGCATTTAAGGAATTAACATGTCCAACCATAGGGATTTTAACGACAAAATCGCTATTCTTGAGAAGTAATTGACTGACGCCGAAGCCTTCTGAACCAACAATTAAACAAGTCTTCATATTGTAATCTACTTCTCGATAATCAAGTTTAGCTTCTCCATCAGAACAAACAATCCAATATCCTGCATCTTTTAATTTTTGTACTGCTTGGTTTAAATTAGTAACCATCGCACAAGGAACGTATTCTATCGCACCAGTAGAAACTTTCGCGACAGTTGAATTAAGTCTTACTTGGCGATTCGCACCAATAATAACTCCATCTCCTCCAAGTGCGTCGACACTTCTTAAAATCGCACCTAGATTATGAGGATCTTCAAGTCCATCAAGCATTACAAGTAATGGGTTTTCTTTATTCTTTAAGTTATTAATCATTTCTTCTAAAGTTAAGTAATGATATTCTTCTACTTCCGCGACTATTCCTTGATGATTCTTATCTTTACCGACTAAGGAAGATAAAGCATTATTTTGTCTTATTTCATAAGGAATTTTCTTTTCTTTTAATAATTTAGTTATTCTATCATCTTGAAAAGAAGGGCTCATATAAACAATTTTAATAGATTGATTATTTTTTAAAGCATTCGCAAGAGTGTTTTTACCAAATATATATTCTTTCATATTATAAAATCTTTCTTTCCATTAATTCTTTACGATAAATATCCGCATTAGCGAAATCTTTTTCACTTCTTGCTTTATTATATTTATTAAACAATTCTTTATCATCATCACTTAAAACATGTGTGACAAATACTAAACCTAAAATTTCTAATTCTTTCTTTAATGTAAAGAACTTAGATTTTAATTCATTAACAGTAACAGAAGGATTTCTTAAAGCGATATTTGCTTCTTTTACAAGTGCATATAATTCAGTTAAAGCATTAGGTGTATTTAAATCATCACATAATGCATCTAAGAATTTATCATATTCTAAAGTACCGTCAAAAGAATTAATATCTCCACCTTTAACTTGAATTTGAATCGATAGTTTTTGATATGTTTGTTCAATTTTATCTAATTCTTTTTTCGCTGCGAGAGCTAGATCATCACTGAAGTTAACTGGTGTTCTATAATAAGAATTAACTAAGATATATCTAACGACATTTCCTCCGTAATGATTAATCATTTCTTTTGCTTGTTTAACATTACCTAGTGATTTAGACATCTTAACATTATCAATATTAATAAAACCATTATGCATCCAATAAGTCGCGATTTTATGTCCTTTTAATGCTTGTTCTTGAGCGATTTCGTTTTCATGATGTGGGAATTTTAAATCAAATCCACCTCCATGAATATCAATTCTTCCACCTGGAATAATTGAGTTAATCATAACGACACATTCAGAATGCCAGCCAGGACGGCCTTCTGACCAAGGGGAAGAAAATTTAATTCCTGTATCAGTCTTTTTCCACAAAGCAAAATCCAAAGGTGATTCTTTCTTTGAATTTTCATCAATTCTCGCTCCTACTAATAGATCATCTTTCTTCATTTTTGATAAGCAACCGTAATCATCAATCTTAGAAACTCTAAAATAAACATCTCCATCAGTTTCATAAGCGTAGCCTTTTTCGATTAAATCACCGACAAATTTAATAATTAAATCCATTGTTTCAGTAACTCTAGGTTGATAATCAGGTTTTAAAGCATGAACATTTTCACGGTCTTCCTCAAAAGCTGCGATATATTTTTCCGCGACTTCTTTTTCGGAAATTCCTTCTAAAATAGCTTGTTTAATAATCTTATCATCAATATCAGTAAAGTTAGAAATAAAGGTTACTTTATAGCCTAATTCGATAAATAATCTTCTCAATACATCAAAGACAACAACTGGTCGCATATTTCCAAAGTGAACATAGTTATAAACTGTAGGTCCACATACATAACAACTCACTTCACCTTCTTTTAAAGGTTTAAATGTTTCAATTTTATTTGATAAAGAGTTATATAATTTTACTTCTTTCATATGTATAAGTCTCCTTGCTTAATCATTATAAAACAATTTGTTTTATTTTACGAATAAATTATCTTACTTAACAAGATTATAAATTTCAAGAGGATCAGAAATAATGTAGTTAGGATGATATTTTTTGAGTAATTCAATATCTCGATAACCATAAGTAACCGCGACAACATCAACACTTGCATTATGAGAAACTATCATATCGACATCAGAATCACCAACGTAAAGAACATCTTCCTTCTTCGCCCCTAAATCTAAAATTAAATTATTTAGTGAACTAGGATTAGGTTTTAAAGGGATATCTTTTCTTTGACCTCTAATTATTTCAAAATAAGAATCAAGTTTTAAATATGATAAGATATCAACAACATTCTGTTCGACTTTATTCGATAAAACAGCCACCTTAATATTACTTTCTTTCAGTAATTTTAATAATTCTTCTACGTGATAAAATGGTCGAGTATCATCTAGTTGATGTAATTTATATTGACGGGTAAATTCTTTAAATAAAATTTCTTCATCTTCTTCCGTGTGAGGAATATTTTTTATCGCGCGAATACACAAATTTCTTGTTCCTTCACCAATGAGAAGTTTAGTTTCTTCTTTCGTATATGAAATATTATAACCAAGTTCTTTTAAAGCAAAATTAATACCCTTCTTTAAATCATCTAATGTATCAATTAATGTTCCATCTAAATCAAATATTACATATTTATACATATTATTTCTCCATTTCTTTTTTAAAACTAGAAGGTAATTCACATTCAATATGAATCTCTTTATTAGTTAAAGGATGTTTTAAAATAAGTTCAGAAGAATGCAAATAAAAATTATCATTCTTCGCCTGTGGATTATATAATTTATCATGAGCTAAAGGGTGATTAATACTTGCCATATGAACTCTTATTTGATGCGTTCTACCAGTAAATAATTTTAATTTAACTAAGGTTTTATTTTTTAATACTCGTTCTACTTTATAAGTAGTTTTTGCTTCTTTTGCTTTAGGTGAATAACTAACGCGATATTTTTTTGCATTATGACGGTCTTTTCCTATAGGAACGTCTATTACACCTTCTTTTTTAGTTAATTTTCCTTCGACTATCGCTAAATATAATCTTGTTATTTCATGAGTATCTAATTGATGATTAAGTAAACTTTGTGAAAGAAAATCTTTTGCAAAAATTATAATTCCTGTCGTCAAATAATCTAAACGATGAACAATATAAACTTCACGATGAATATTATTATTTAAAAAATAATATTGAATGCGTGAACAAAGATTGTCGCATCCAGTTCCATCATCATGAACTAATAATCCTTTAGGTTTATTAATAACTAGCAATGAATCATCTTCATAAAGGATATCGATATCATTAACAATCGGTACATATTCATATCTATTTAATGAATAGAATTCTAAATTATCACCTTGATGAACAATAGTTTCTATACTTACTTCTTTATTATTTAAATAAGCAAGATTATTTACTCTTATTTCCTCAATCTTACCTTTACCCACATAAAAAGCTTTTAAGATTTCTTTAATAGTGAATCCATCATGTTCTTTTCGAACTATATAACTAACTTCTTTAAACATAATTATCTCCAATCAATCTCTTCTAGATTGTTCTTCTTTAAGAAAGCATTAATTTTAGAAAATACTTTACTACCAAAAAAGCCTCTTCGCGCGGATAAAGGTGAAGGATGAGCCGAAGTTAATACTTCATGTTTTGGATTAGTAATATATTCTTTAAATTTATACGCATCATTTCCCCATAAAACAAAGACTTTTGGAGAAGAATCTTCATTTAATGCTTTAATAACTTCTAAAGTGAATTTTTCCCATCCTTTATTCTTATGTGAATTAGCTTCACCTTCACGAACTGTTAAACAAGTGTTTAGTAAAAATACACCTTGCTCGGCCCAAGAAGTTAAATCACCATCTAAACGAGTAATACCTAGATCATCATATAATTCTTTATATATATTTATTAAACTACGTGGTAATTTTTTATCTAATGTTGAAAAAGCTAATCCATGTGCTTGATTAACTTCATGATAAGGATCTTGACCAACAATAACAACTTTAATATCAGGAATATCTTTAAAATTAAACGCATTAAAAATGAGATCATAAGGAGGATAACAAGTTCTTGAACTATATTCTTCCTTAACAAACTCCATTAATTTTATAAAATATTCTTTTTCGCTTTCTTGCTTTATTAATTCTTTAAATGTCATATTTATTTTAATGTCACTTTCGCGATGAAGAAGACTTTTTCTTCATTTCTTCCTATAATATTAATCTGTTTTGTTTCTACTTTGTAAAATAAATTAAATTCATCATCTTTACGCATTTCGTGAACGTAATCAATTTGAAATTCTTCAATAGTCACATTTTGTAATTCAGGAATATAATTCAAAATAAAATCACCATATTTAATGTTATTTACATGTCCATTATGATCTAAATCTAAATAATGTGTAATGCACGTTACTTTATTGACGTTATCTAAAGAGAAATCATCTAATTTAGTCATTCTTCCATTAAAAGCCATCGCACTTTCTACATCAGCTTTATCTTGAATTACATCATTAATTTTAATTAATCGTCTCGATGAAATATCTCCTACCACCCATTGAGAAGAAGCAATCACTAATAAATTATCATCTTTATCATATATTTCATAATGACGATAAACATCAATTTTACTAGGTTCATTAGTCCAAGTTGATACTTTAATATCTTCATATTGAGGAATATCTTTAAGCACTTTATATTTAGTTCTTAAAACAACCCAAAACTTATTCTTTTTCACTAAATCTTCGTATCCATAGCCATTATTAGACGCATGTTTTCCTGCGATATCTTGAAATAAATCTAAGATAGAAGATATTAAAATATGATCTTTACAATCAAAATTGCCAACTGTTAATCGATAAGTATCAAAATACTTTCCCATCGTTAAATCTCCATACATCTATCATCATTTTTTAAATCAAATGATTCAACCATTATTAAGCCATAGCTAATTAAATTAGTAAATGCGTTAACTAAATACGAAACGATGATAATTGAAGCCATTACTGCATAAGTATGAATAGAAGAAAATTCTTCAGCAAGAGACGAACTACCTTCATAAGAAGAAATTTGTTGAGCTAAATTAATAATACCTTTTAATTGGCCGAGAGAAAAAGTATTCATTGTTGCGTATCTTAGTTCAAAAGGACTTCTTAACGCTTTATTAGGTTCCATCATCTTAGTTAAAATATCATATAATTTAAAAGAATATGCCGTTACTAAACTAAAAGTTAAAACTAAGAAAATAAAAGCATTAGTGAATAAACTAACTAAAGAAGAATATTTAGTTAGTGAACCATGTCTATTTTCTTTATACATTCCTAAGCTAATTAAGAATATCGCGAACGAACTTAATAGAATACTGATAAAATAAATATTACTAAATGCATTCATTGAATTTATATGTTCATTACTATACAAACTAGTTCTATTAATATTACCAAAACATAAAAATGCAATTATATTCGCGATACTTATTCCTTTTGAAGTAGAAAGTAATATTCCTCCTGTACGAGAAAGAAAATTTTTCTTAGAACATATAATAACTCCAAGCGCGAAACTAAGAATAAAAAAGGCACCGATCATATAGACATAACTAGATGTGCAGAAAGAAGAAAAATTATCTAGTCCAGAAGAAGTAGTTAAAGAAGTATTTTTTAAATCTGTTCTTGTAAAAGAAAAGAAACTTGCAATCTCAAAAATAAATCCAATTAATCCTGCGATAAGAAAATATGAAAATCTCATTTTAGTTTTTTTCATAAGAAATCTCCTCATAATTATATAAATTATACAAGTTTTAAATATTCACTTCAATAAGATTAAAATGAGTGTAAATTTTCTGAAATATTGTTTCTTATTATCATTAAATTCCTTGCTTGATTTTTCCTAAATTTGTCCTTATAATGACCCTATTAAAAACAACAAATAATAAAGATTTTTAGTTATTTTCTTTTGTGCTTTTTAGGAGGATTTATGGACAAATATATTATGTGTATCGATTTTAAATCTTTCTATGCATCAGTTGAATGTGTTGATCGTTCTCTTGATCCTTTCGCTACTAAATTAGTCGTCGCAGATAAAGAAAGAGGCGGAGGATCAATCATTCTTGCCGTTTCTCCTTATTTAAAGTCATTTGGAGTGCCTTCTAGATTAAGAATTTATGAACTTCCTAAAATGGATGATATTATATTTGCTAAACCAAGAATGTCTCGTTATATGGAAGTATCTTCTCAAGCGATTAAAATCTTTTTAAGACATGTCTGTTACGATGATATTCATGTTTATTCCATCGATGAATCTTTTATCGATATCACCCATTATCTTCTCGCGAGTAAAAAAACTCCCATTGAGTTTGTTAAGATGATAAAGGATGAGATCTTTGAAGAGTTAGGTTTAGTAACTACTGTCGGACTCGCGCCAAATATGTTCCTATCCAAAGTTGCTTTAGATATTGAATCTAAACACTCTAAAGACGGGATTGCTGTATGGACTTATGATGACGTAGAGAAGAAGTTACAAAAAATAACTCCTTTACATAAGATTTTTTCTATTGGTCCATCTACTGAAGCTAAGTTGAACAAGCTTGGAATCTACACATTAAAAGATGTCGCGGATTTACCAAAAGAATATTTTATTTCTAAATTCGGTGTAAAGGGAGGAGAACTACACGATCACGCATTAGGGATTGATGAAACTGATATTAGAAAAAAATATGTTCCAATTAATCATTCTATTACAACTGGACAAGTCTTAATGAGAGATTATTCTTATCACGAGATGCCTTTATTAATTCGCGAGATGAGTGATGACCTTCTCTTTCGTTTAAGAAAAGAAGGAAAACTTGCAAGAAAAGTAGGTATTTATATCGGTTATTCAAAAGAGATACAAGGTGGTTTTTCCACCAAAAAGCAGTTGATTAATTATACCGATGATAACGATGATATCTATAATGCTTTACTCGTCTTGTTTAATGAAAACATTAAAGATTATCCGATTAGAAGAATTTCTTTATCACTCGATGATTTAATTACGTCTACTTTTTATCAACCAAATATTTTTAGTGATATTGAAGAACAAGAAAAGAAAAGAACATTAAATAATACATTAGACTCTATTAAAGAGAAGTATGGAATGAACGCAGTTTTAAGGGGAAATGGACTATTAGAGAATTCAACTATCATTGATCGTCACAACAAAATTGGAGGACACGCAAAATGAGAAAGAAATTAGTTCAAGAAGAACAATCTTCACAAAGAGGGATGAAAAAGTACGAACCTTTTGATGCATTAGAAGGTTTTAATGAAATGATTATGGAAGCGATGAAAGAATCCACTTATGTAGAAAAGCCTCTTCTAAGCGAAGAACAAATCGAAGAGATTAATTATAAACTAACTTCTTATAATCGTGATTTTGTAAAAGTAAAATATTATTCTCTAGGAGAAATTAAAGAAGTCGAAGGTATTATTAATAGCATCGATTATTTAAATAAAAAACTAAAAATTAAAAATACGACCATATTCCTCACAAATTTACTTGATATTCAATTTATTAATTAAAAATTGTAATAATTAATGTATAATAATTTAGGTGATTGAAATGGAAGTAAAATCTTATAAAAAAGATGCGTTTTATTCTTACGCATTAGGAGCTTTTCCTACAATTGAATTATTAAAAAATAGACCTAACGATGTTTTAAAAATCGTTGTTCATACTTCATTTACAAATTTAGAGGTATTGAATTTAATTAATTCTTTAAGAGGAAGAACTGAAATAGAATATAATGATAAATTAATTAATAAATTATCTCCAAAAGGAAATTGTTACGTTATTGGCATCTTTAAAAAATATTATACATTGTTAGAAAATAAAGATCACATCGTCTTAGTTAATCCTTCTGATATGGGAAATCTAGGAACAATCATTAGATCTAGTTTAGGATTTGGGATCACTAATATCGCGATTATTAAACCAGGTGTTGATATCTTTGATCCAAAGGTAATACGTGCTTCAATGGGTGCGATATTCTCAATAAATATTAGTTATTTTCCAACTTATGAAGATTATTGTTCCTCTTTTAAAGAACATGAAAAAAGAACATTTATGTTACAAGCTAAGAAGACTTTACAAGAAACAACTTTCTCTAAAGATAAATTAACTTCTCTAGTTTTCGGTAACGAAGCCACCGGACTAGATCATTCTTTACTCGATGAAAATAGTATTATTATCTCACATAGTGATAAAATTGATTCATTAAATTTACCTTCTTCTCTTGCCATAGCCTTATACGAATTCAACAAGCAAAAAAGTAAATAATAAGTAAATTTAGCCCTTTTTAAGCGTTTATATCTTTGATATAAATGCTTTTTTGTTGAAAAAGAATAATATATACTATATTATTTTTAAGAAAGGAAAATTTAACAATGAAAAAATTTCTAAAATTTCTAGGTATCGGTTTATTTTCTAACCGTAAATTAATTGATGAATCAGAAGAACATTCATACTTATCAGCTTTCATAGTATTATTTATATCTTTAATAATCGCTTTAGTACCAATCTTTGTAAGTGTTATGAACACTAACGGAGGTGGATTAATAAGCGCATCTACTAATGCTGGTATTGATAATTCTTTAACAGTCTTCTCTAAGTACTTATCTGATAATAAAGATAACGTTTCATTAAAGATTGACGAAAATGGCAAATTAGATGTCGAATCTTCTCACTTTGCAGATGGAAGTAAAGAATACATCGTTTATGTTAAGCAAACTAAAGATGGTGTTGATATTGATAAGGAAGTTCTCGCAGTTAGAATTTGTTCCTCTAGTAACGCAAGTGACTTTCAAAAGATGTATGCATATGGATGTCATGAACTCAATGGTCAAGTTTCTTCTACTCCACGTTCATATTTAATTCTTACTGAAGATAACCTCTTCTTAGGTACATATTTAAATACCGCGACAAATACTTTAAGTGAAGATAAAACTTCTGTTACAACTCTCGCGACTGCAAACGCAACTATTACTGGTTTCCATAAAGACGCAAAAGGAACAGACTTTACTACTTTATATGGAGAAAGTTATACAACTGCAGTTGCAAATTGGACTGAATTATTAAATAAAGAATATTTATCAGTTAAATATAATACTTTATGGATTAATCTTGCTATCTTAACAGGTATTAATGCTGGTATTGTATTAATGGTATCATTACTCATTATGATCTTAACAAGATTAAAATCTTCTCAAGGTGTTAAACTCAATTACCCTCAAGCATTCAAAATTGTTTGTTTCTCAAGCTTATCACCTGCACTCATTGGTATGGGATTAGGTTTCTTCATGACAATGTTCGCTCAAATTGGTTTCGTCCTCTGTATCGGCTTAAGATCAACATTCTTAGGAATGAAAGCTTCTAGACCAGATAATGAATAAAAAAAATGAAGTTCGTTAATTCGAACTTCTTTTTTTATGTCTTAACTATAAGTTATGAATGTTTTTTTATAAAATAATTCTCAGTCAATAAAAAACTACGCCTTTCGACGTAGTTAATGTTCTATCTAGTTTTTTTACCAATCGCGTAATACGCAACATTAGGATAATTATTTGGATTTAATACTGCTTTACCATCAAAGACAGTTGGGCGTTTCATATATTCACAAATTTGTGCATCTGTTAATTTTCTAAATTCTTCTGAGTCATTTAAGAAAATTGCATAATCACAAGTTCTTAATGCTTCTTCAAGAGTAATTGCATAAGTTAAATGTTGATCAGATTTCATCTTCTTTCTAAATGCTGAAGCACTTGCCGCGACTGAATCATAAGCGACAACTTTAGCTTCTTCAGCAAGTAATCTTTCAATTACTTTGAAAGCTGGTGATTCTCTAATATCTTCTGCATTACCTTTATATGATAAACCTAAGACAGCAAACTTTCTTCCTGTACATCCACCTGTTACTTCATTAATCTTCTTAATTAAAGCATTTGGACGATCATCATTTACTTTATAAGCTGAGGATACAATAGATAAAGAAACATCATTTTCATTTGCGAGTTCTTGTAATACTCTTGTATCTTGAGGAATACTTGGTCCGCCGAAGCCTACACCGGAAGAAAAATATTTATTACCAATTCTTGTATCTAGACCAATACCGAAACTAACTTGTTGAATATCTGCGCCAACTTTATCACATAAGTCTGCAATTTCATTAATATAAGATAATTTAACTGCTAGATAAGCATTCGCAGCATATTTAATTAATTCTGCTGATTCAGGAGAAACAACAAGTAATGGAGCATCAAAGCCAGAATAAAGTTCTTTCATTACTGATTTTGCATTATTAGTTGAAACACCAACAACGATACGAGCAGGTGTTAACATTTCTTTCATCGCACTACCTTGTGATAAGAATTCAGGATTAGAAACAACATCAACTTTAAATTTATGTTCTAAGCAAGTTTCCATGTATTCTTTAACTGCACGATTAGTTCCAACTGGAACTGTAGTTCTTAAAATAACAGTTACATCTTGATTAATATATTTACATGTTTCTTTAACAACATTATATAAAGGAGCCATATCTAATACGCCTGGTTCACTTTCTTTTAATTCAATACAGAACATTAAGCAATTAGTATCATAAATTGAATCACGATATTCAGAAGTAAAACGGATATTAACATCATTTTTAGATAGATAATCTTCTAACTTAGGTTCATTCTTTACTACTTCGTTTCTTCTTAATGCTGCGATTTTCTTCTTATCAGAGTCAAGTGCAAAAACTTGATGACCTTTTTCTGCGAAGCCAACTGCATTAACAAGACCAACAAAATCCATTCCAATAATTGTGATTTTCATTCAATTACCTCCATTTTAGTATTTTTTCGCATAGATATTATGCCACAAAGTAAGTTTTATCTCAAATTAAGAGCGCTTACATGAACATAACTTTTTTTATTTCTCATAATTATCTTAATAATTATTTTAAAAAAACACGAAATTACCCACTTATATAATAAATCAATTCTACTTTTTTCGCAAGATGGCAAAATTTTATAAAAAGTACAATTCCTTTATTTTTGTTACATTTTCAAAAAAGAATAAGTCTTAATTATATTTATCGTGAAAAATCGAATAATTTAAGTTATATTTATATTGTTTGGAGGCAAATTTATGGAATACATAGAATGGACTACCTTAAAAAGAATAGTTGATGAAAAGAATAAATTTATTCCTTGTTTTGAATATGAAAATAAAGATCGATTCTATATTGAGCCTAGTTTTTATCTTCAACTTCAAGGAGTTAAACTTCATTATGAAGAAAGATATGATGATGTTATTAAAGAAATGAATAAAATTGTAAAAGAAAATCATTTAGTTGTCTTTGAAGCTGATGAAGAAAATGAAATTACTTTTGTCGATAATGCCATATATCTAACAATTCAAGACGTATTAAATCGCTTAAGAATATTTATTGAAGATAAATCTAGAGGTTCCGATTATGGAGATTAAGAAAGATAAATATCTTGTCAGCGTTGATCTCGATGCAACACTTTTAAAAGATGATAAATCAATATCAGACTTCTCTAAAAAATTTATTAAAGATTTTGTTTCTCAAGGTAATTACTTTATTATTAATACTGGTCGACCTTTTCAAAGCGCGGTTAATTTTTTAAAAGATTTAGATATTGTTCAGCCAGTCATCGTCACTAACGGAGGAGCGATTGTTTCTTTTAACGACACATATACCAAAATAAAAAATTATAAAATATTCCCAATGGAAAAAGAAATCGTCAAAGACTTTAATAAAGAAGTTAAAGAATATTTAGATACAGCCTTAGTAACTAGTTTATTTAATATTTATAGTTATGATTTTTCTAAATGTCCTTTCTGGGTCATCCATGAAAGTGAGATGGTTAAGTTTATTGAAGGAGATATTGTTTCTTTATTAAATTATGATCCGATTAGAAGTGAATACTACGTTAAAGAAGAATATATTAATAACTTCTTAGAAGTTTTGAACCAAGATAAATATAAAAATTATTTTTCAATCATCGACTGGGGAGTACATGAAAATAATATTCATTCATTTGAACTCACATCAAAAAATGGAAATAAAGGTTCAACAATGCTCTTTTTAGCTCGTGAACTAGGAATTCCATTAGAAAATACTTTTGCATTTGGAGATCAACTAAACGATTTAGAAATGATTGAATGTGCTGGAGATGGAGTCGCGATGATTAACGCTCGTGATGAAGTAAAAGAAAAAGCTAATAATATTACTTCATTTTCTAATGAAGAAGATGGTGTAGTTAAATATTTAATTAACAAATTAAATTACACTTTTTAACAAATTTATATTAAAAAGAAAAGTATCGAAAAATGACTCAATTGAAGTCATAATCGATACTTTTTATCTTGTTTAGATAAGATAAATTTTTAATAAATAGACTAAAATATACTTGTTAATCTAGCGATAGCTTCTTCATCTTTAACTAATTTAATATTAGCTTTAATGTTTTCTACACATCCTGGATATATACTTAAGCATAAATCTTTAGCGATCGAAGAATCAGAAATAACATTTTTATTTCCAATAACACATAGTCTAGAAGATATTCCTTCTAATCTTTTTGTTAATATATATAACTTATAAGGTACATCCGCGGCTAAAATAGAAGAATAAGCAATTCTTTCTTCATCTTTAGATCTATATGCATCCATAAGTTCATTAAATTGAATTGAATCTAAGTTCATTAGTTCTTGAGCTTCTTTTTCAATTTGAGAAATTTGTTCTTTTAGATCAAGAACTTCTTTTTGTACACTTTCATAACCTTTTTTATCAAGAGTAAAATTTACCACCATTAAATCTAAGGAGCAAGCTAAAGAAAGAACTAATCCTAAAACTGATCCACCTCCAGGAGTAGAAGTTTTATTGCCTACTAAAGAAAGATATTCACTTACTTTTAAATCTTCAAACGCCATAATTTACCTCCTGAAATTTACTAGATATAGTTATAACAAATTCACCACATTTTTACACCTAAAAATAAATACAGTTGTAAAAATTATTATAAAAATATATAATTATACCGTTAATTGAAAGGAGATAGTTAGATGAAGACAAAATATTCACGCATTTCTCTTATGATTATGGGATTATCATTATTAAGCGCGTTATTTTTACTAGTTGTACCAACAGTATATATCGCTCAACAAAGTAAAGCAGTAATGGGTTATACATCAGTTTTTGGAGGACATATTTATAATTTTTCCACAACACAAGCAAAAGTTTATGTTTATCCAAGTGCAGGTGGTATTACTACTTTCTGCTTAGCTATTGCTTCTTTACCATTAATTGCTTTATTTGGTAAGAACAATAAGTCACCTTATTTTTTCAGTTTCTGTTTAAATGTCGCAGTATTTATTTTATGTTTCTTCCAAGCAACATTCTTTGTTGGAACTAACGTTACAATTTATCGTTTACCTGCAACATATACAGTAAACTTCGTCGGTGCTTATTTAGTAATGGTTACTTCATTCTTAGGCGGAGTAATTTCACTTGTCGGTTTATTAAAAAAACCAAATAAGAGATATTAATTATCTTATAACTATAAATCAAAAGAAGGTGTGAACCTTCTTTTTTATTTTTATAAACATATTTAATCTTATATTAATATATCTATAAATAATAATTGTTCATCTACGGAAAGAATCGTGTGTTGTAATTTTTATGAGTGTAACTTTAAATTTGTACAGTTTTTATATTTTCATTAGTCAATTTTAAAAGAAAATTACAAAATTATTAAAAATGTTACTTTAAAGTGTTGACAAATATGTATAAAGTGTTACTATATATGTGTAAACGTTACATAGACAACTATTTGTAACGGGAGGTAGACATATGAGAAACAAATTATTAAGAAATGGATTACTTACAACGCTAGCTCTTACAGGTGTAATGGTTACAATGCAAGGCGTTAACGTTAATAATCCAACAAACGGATTAAATGTAAACACCGTAAATAAAGTAAAAGCTGAGGAAGCTACTGATACAGGAAATGCAACTAATGTATTCTTAAACTTCCTTAAACAAAAAGGTCCAGATATGATTGCAAGTACAATTAGCTGCGTAACTGGAGGCTTAGCTAAAAATCTAGCAACAAATTTATTATTAGAATGTGGTATTGATTTAAGAGATGGTAATGCAGCAGTATTAGATAACATCTATAAAGAAGTACAAGAAATTAAAGAAAAATTAAATGTTGTACAAAAGAAAATAGATCAATATCATGCAGAAGATATTATTAATCACGTATATGATTATATTCAATTCATTAACAATAACTTAGAACCAATGGTTACTGGAGGTCTTTATACTTTAGTTAATGAAGAAAAAGCTGGTAAATTAAATGATCAACAAATGGAAGATGCAAGAGTTAAATTCTATGAAGAAAATTTAAAGAATAAAACTTATAAGAATAATAACCTTCTTGCTACTTACGTAACTGAATTCGCTCAAGCTATCGTTAAACCAAATAATGCAAATAATACAGAAGGATTATTCTATTATTACGCATTAACTCTTGGTAAATATGATAAATGGACACATCAAGAATATATCAATAGAAGAAATTTCATTGCTTTCTTAGATACGACATTATTAGTCGCGACAAATATGGCTAGATATGACTTAATCTATAGAGCGAAAAATGCTGATCAAGCAACAGTTAATACTTATAACAAATATTTAGATAACTTAATTAAAGCAGTAAAAGATGTTAACCAAATGTTTAAGAAAGAATTAACTAGACTTGATGATATTGAAAACGATAGAGTTAAAAAACATGTAATGACATATATTCCTACAGGTCAAAAATACGCGAATAGAGTTGCAACTTTAACTCCTGATCTAGATGATAAAACAGGAAGAAATGCATTAGTTGCAAAAGGCGATGAATATATGGATTTCGACTATGCATATCAACCAGATTTAGGTTTAGTTGATAAAGTTAACCAAGATTATCTTGAATACAAGCAAGCATTCAAAAATAATGACAATACTTATACAATCAATAAATATCTTAAAGAAGCTGGATTCTATGCGAACGACGAAAAAACATTCGAAAATGCTGCAGGTTTATATAGAGGCGAAATCTATCAAAATAGATGTGGATTATATAACCACGATACTGAAATAAGTGCAGCTTACTACGACACATTAGGTCAAAAGAAAAGAAAAGATATTTATAAAGTAAATGTATACCATGACTGGATTGGTAACCCAACTAATTACCGTATTGATAATTTAGATAAAGATTATTATATCTGCTTCATTAAAGAAGGAGAAAAAGAATTAGTTGGTAATTACACAAGCGTATATTATAACAACGTAAAAGAAGCTAACTTAGTTAAAAAATTCACATATGCAATTAAAGATGGTGGCTATAGAACAGCTCTCCCATGTTATGTAAATGATAAATTCTAATTAATCAATATAAATTATTGTTCTCCCTCCCCTCGTACTAGTTCTAGTACGAGGTTTTTATTTGTTCATCATCTTTAATATTTATCTTAAAACAACAATTATTTAATAAAAATAGAATTTATAATGACTATAAAAATAATGTTATATTTCATATTAAAATAATTTATGTTACAATTAATTAAGGTGATGGTATGGAAAATTCTTCATTAAACAATTGGATAAAAACGATTCAAAATGAAATAAAGGAATCTTCTCTTTTTAATGTTGATTTAAATTCATCTTCATACCTAAAAATCATGGAAGATGACTTTCTTCATCTTTTTGATGTCATAAAAAAAGATTATCCTTTAGTTTTCGTTTCTTTAGAAACTTCTGATTATATTTCAATTAATTCTTATCGTAAAAGTAAAGATTATGCTTTAAATAATGTTTTCACTTCTTTAGGTAAAGATGATCAAAAGAAACTATTAGATGCCTTTATTGAAATTTATAACAAAGAATTAGATGTTACTTCATCTACTTCTTTATATCTTTCTTTCGGTTTATTAAAGTATTCGCTTAACCCTTTTTCAAAAGAAGTTTCTTCTGCACCTTTAATATTTTTACCAATTGAAAAATTTTATTTAAAAGATGATCAATATTTCTTAAAGGTCAATTACAATGATATCTTATTAAACGATGCTTTAATTTATAAAATCAAAAAAGAAAGATCAATTGATTTATCGTATCCAATTGATACTTCTTTTAATATTTCTAGTTATTTATATTATGTTAACGGCAAAGTTAAGCCTTTAAACTGGAATGTCAGTAATACTTTCTTAGTAGGTAGTTATCCAATAAATAAATATTATGATTATAAAGTGATTTTACAACACAAAGAAGAAATTAATAATAAAAAATTAATAAAGAAATTATCTTATATTAATTCAGAATTTTATAATTTCTCTTCGCGCAATAATAATCCTTTAGAATCGAAGTTTCTTTCTGTCTTAGAATTATCAAATAACGAGTACAGCGTTTTAAAGAAAGTCGCCGCGAAGAATGATTTATTCATTCAAACTAGTGATGAAAATTCTTCTTTACATATTGTTAATGATATTATTCTTTCTTATTTATTAAACAATCAAAAATTATTAGTCGTATATTCTTCTTCCTCATATAAAGATAAATTATTAGATTTAATTGATTCTAATTCTCTTAGTGATTTTATTCTTCCTTATGATCCTTCCTTAAATCATAAAAAGAAAATCATTAACGAAGTCACTTCTCTTGATAAATATCTATCTTATTCAACTTATAAACAAAAAGATATTATTTCTGAAGATATTAAAGCTTATTATCAATCAAAAAATAATTTTAAATCGATGGTTAATTTCTTAAGAGCAAAGAAATCTAATCTAAATTTATCCATTAATAATGCGATTGAATTATATTATGAATTAGACGATTATCCTTTAATCAATACTTCTATTAATGATGCTTATAGACTTAATAAAGAAAGCTTAAATTATTATTTAAATTTAGTTAATGATTTTTCTAATGCCGTATCGTCTTTATTATCTCCAATAAATGAACATCCTTTCTATGGTTTTAATAAGAAAAAGATGGTTAAAGAAGATTATTCTTCTTTAAGAAAAGCAAGTACAAAATTAACCACTTATTTAAATGATACTCTTTATATGTTAATTAATGCTTCTATTAAATATTCTTACCCAAATGTAAATAATTTAATAGAATTTAAAGCATTATTAAATGTATTATCTTTCTTAGATAATTATAAATACGACATTTCTTACTTAACTAAAGATGATCTTGATGAAGAATATGATACTTTAGTTAAAATAAAAGCGCAGGATAATAAATTAAAAGAATTCATCGATGATTTTATTAATAAATATACTCGTAGAGTTACATTGATAAGTGAAACTATTATTGAAGAATATTATAAAGCAAGTGAAAAGAAACTATTAAATAGAAAAATTAAAAAAATCATTGGTGATTCATCTTTAAAAGAAAAAGAAATTGTTTATATCATTTCTTCGATGGATAATTATTATAAAACATTAAAGAAAAATCACGAAAATAAAAACAATGTCTATCCATCATTAATTAAATATCTAAGCGAAAATAAATTAGATGAATTAAGAGAAATCATTAATGAGATTAACGTCTTTAAACTAACTTTAAAGAAGATAAATGCTTCATTTGATATTGAAAAATATTATTTAGATAAATCAAAAGATAAGAAATTAACTAGAAAAACATTGCAGACTCTCTTTAATAATATCTTAGAGAATGAAAAAGTACTGCAAGGATTCTTCTCGAAAGATATCTATAATTTTGAAGAACTTGATTTAGAACTCTTCTATAATAAAGTTCAACTTATTTCATCTAGATTTATCTCAATTAACGAATATACAACGTATTATTCTCTCTTAAATACTTTAAATAACACTTATACTTCTTTAGGAAATGAATTAATCAAATATAATTATAAAAACTATAAAGAAATCTTCTTAAAGAGATTTTATTGTGATTTTATTAATTTTTCTTTAGAACGTAATGATGATTTTAATGCATATTCAAAAGATTCTTTATTACTAAGTTTAAGTAAGTTCTATTCTGATGATAATAAGAGAAAAGATTTAATTATCGATATATTAAAAGATTATCTTTATACTTACGTAAAAAGATATAATGTTAATTTAAATGAAGAAAGTATGAATTTTAAAAAAGCGATTGTTCTTTCTAAAAAAGTACCTCCTTTAACTACTATTTATTCTTCATTAAAAACATCTATCTACAACTTAAAACCTTGTGTTTTCATTCCTTATAATAAGGTAAGTTTATTATTAAAAGATGATCTTTATTCTTATGATGGTATCTTATATTTAATTGATGATGAAATGAAGATAAATGATATACTTCCATCTATCTATAAAGGTCAATCATCAATCTTTATCTCTAATAAATATCTTTCTAAAGATGATATCGATGCTTATTTATCTTCGAATAATGAATCTAACAATCTTTTAAGTAACGTAACTTCTTCTTTAGAAAATGTTTATTATCAAAAAGAAGATATCTTAGAACCTTTAAAAGGTAATTTCTTTGATAGACACACTAAAGATCATCTTTATAATTTCTTAATTAACCATAGTTTTAATGTTATTAAAGATTATCATTTCCAATCTTATAATGTTGATTTATTAGTTAATATCCCAACAAGCCAAAATAAGATCGGTATCATTTTAGATCACTTATCTTATTTATCTCCAGAAGAAGCTAGTTCGACTTTTATAAAAGAAAATGATTTATTAACAAAAGCAAATATTATTCCTTATCGCATTATTACAAGTGCATATTTCTACAATGAAGAAATAGAAAATAATGATCTTATTGACTTTATATGTTCACATAGTAAAACAACTTTAGAAAAAGAAAAAGTAGTCAAAAAAGAATTACTCATGGATTATCTATTCCCAGTCTTTAAAGATCCTAAAAAAATCTATTTTTCCATTAATAAAAAGGATTTAAGTAAAGAAGAACTTCTTTTAACTTTCATTAAAAAGGTTGCCCCAATCTCCTTAAAAGAATTAAGAAATATATGTAGGAAAGATATTGAAGCCCTTCCTAACTTAATTAAAAAAGGCTTAGTTGAAGAAAAAGAAGAATTTATCTTTATTCCAAATGAAAAAATTATTTTTAGAAGAGTGGAAAGAAATACTGATCAAATTAGAAACATTGAAACAGTTTCTAAATACGAATTATATAACGCAATATATACGATAGTTAATAAAGTAGAAACTATCTCAAAAGAAAAAATAGTTAAAATGATATTATTATCGCTTGGTTATAAAAAAACAAATCCATCAATAAATAAAGTTATTTATGATGTAATTAATTATTTAATAGAACAAAATATCATTTTAGAAAATGATGAGATATTATCTAAAAATAATTAAAATACGGGCTTTTAAGCAAAAAATAACAGGTACACAATTACGTGTACCTGTTTTAATTTTATAGATTAATCATTATGTTCGTAAGCGGCAATTCGCCTTATGGACGTCCTAAAAGACCTAGATTAATTTTGTATTTTTTCGGATGCAGTTTCATATCTAGCTAAGAGTAGCTTCAGGATTTTCAGTTTCTTAAGCTCAGTCTGCATGTCTTCTTGTTAATCCATAAAAAAATGTCCTCCTATTTAAGAGGACATGATGGTCGCTTTATGACATTTGAATCATTGCTTATATCGATGAGCAGACTCTCTAAGGTAATATGTATATTCATCATTTACTTTTTCTCGATTATTTCTATCTTCGATTCATGTTTTAGGGTTTTAGAATTATAACTAATACCAATAAGCATTACTTTACCATGATAATCACCTAAATTATCAATATATTCTTTACTCTTTATTTGTTCTATAGCATTATCTAGCGTATCATCAGCTTTAAGTTCTATGATAAATGGAATATGATTACTATCTTTAGGCTTAAATACTAAATCAGTTCTTCCTTTAGTAGTATTAACCTCTTTAATAATTTCATAATATTTTTAGCATAATAATAAGATACATAAACTATTATTCCTAATACATCTTCTTTATTCTTATTAAAGATTGTAGCTAGTTCATTATGATTTTTATCTAGAGTTTCATTAATAAACTCTGCATCACCTGATAAGGATTCGTTAATAAAATTAAATGGCTCAATTAACTTATTAAGTTATAACTG